>DBQV01000017.1 GCA_002305755.1 Christensenella sp. UBA1385
CAATTTCTGTTTTGCTACAGCCCCGAATCGGCTTTTTCGAATCATGCGTTCACAATACTTTTGATCTCGCTTGCGCATATCTCGATGAGCTCGGGAGGACGATTTATCAGTATGCTTTCTTCCTCTGGCTCATTGTCTTGAGCGCTCGTCCATCCTTCCCATACGCCATTAATAGTCTCGCCATCAATGCAGGTTACTTTCACTTGTTCATCCATCAGATGAAATACTCCGCCGATATTAAACACTGTGCATCATCCTCGCTTCTTTTTGGGTGGTGTCACAGGCACAACGTGCGTCACACTTTTCTTTGAGTAGTGAATTATCCCACGGGTTGTAGAAAACTCGTTCCCGTTAGTATCGCGGAAGATTCCGATGGGCTCTGAATGTTCAAACCGTTTCCGTTGTGCCCATTCCCCGCCCCTTGTGCGTACAGGGCTGTTTTTTCCCGCATACGGATTGATGAGAGACTGGGCATCTGCCGTGAGTGTACTCCTCGTCGGGTCATAATTCTTTGTCCCCGCCACATGCTTGCTCTGTTTTGCGGCATCGACCTGCAAATTATAGTCGTTTTTGACCAGGGAGCGTACTTCTTCAGCAAATACTTTATCGTTCTTCCTTCTGCGTACGCTTTTTTGCTTCGTTTAGGCTCATACTGTTCGCACCGCCGCGCATATCAGGATTATCTCGTTGCTGGTAGTCATTTTCCCAACCGCAAACCTCGCACATATCAAAACGCCCGACAATTGACTGTCCACAGCATGGGCAAGGCTCCGTATGCGTCATTTCAGTTTCGCTCATATTCGTTCCTCCAGTAGGTAATGCCGTCGCCCGGAATAAAGGATGTCTTTATCTCTTTCGTAAACAAAGATGCTATCACGATCTCATTGTCGCGGCACGAATACCGTTCCACAACGTTATCAGCTTTACGGAATATCGCGGGATTATCTGCGTCAATCGGAGTGGCAAGTAATGTTCTTGCCCTGTCCTCATACTGTTCTAACGTTGTACCAGCAGGATACTTGCCCGCATGTTTTGCAAACTTTTTGTCGCTTTGCGGAAAATCTGACTCACTCCAAGCTGTTCTCATAATAGCTTCTTTTTATGCATCAGTCAATCGGTTACGCCTCTACGCTTCCATGTTTGACACTCCTACACATCCTTCTGTCACGCTTTGGCGTCAGTGCCTCGCCAATTTGCGCAGGATTCATCCCTTGCTCATACAGCGCCTCGATTTTGTAGCGTTCCTTTTCGCTTAGCTGGTTCCATTTTCCCTTGTGTGTGGTATGCTTCCCTTGATCCATTACGATTCTCTCCAGCCGCTTTTGTCTTCAACATTAAGCATAACTGGTTTGACCTCGTAATGGGTCACCTCTTTTCTGGGCAATTCATCTTACAACTTGCCTTTTTACAGGGCTCAATGATTTCATTCATAACTGCCGTGTCCGCCGGATTGTAAGGCTTCTGCAGCATATGGATTCGGAGCATCAGTTCCGGATCGAAGGGCTTATTGCCGCGCTCTCCTTTGTAATAACACGGCTTGACCATCGCGACTCAATCCGACCACGGAAGCATACGATCCATGACAGCAAGAAATTCTGTCTTCCGTGTGCTTGCCTGCCGCAGCTCGTCACTGATCAGGCTCAGCGTCATTTGCTGTTCGTGACTGCACTGTATCCTTAAAGTTAAGACGCTGTTTCCGGGTCGAAGGCTTATCCCTCTCCCTGCTTCCCGCGCGCCCTGCACACGCTCACCCATTCGCCGCCGCTGGCGCTTTCCAGCTCCTGCGGGCTCAGGCGCACGGCGCTATTGGCGCTGCCGCAGGCGGGGTAGACGGTGTCGAAGCGGCGCAGCGATTCATCCAGATATACGCGCACGCCCTCCCCGAGGTCAAAGGGGCAGACTCCGCCGACCGCGTGGCCCGTGGCCTCCATGGCCTCCTCAGCCGACAGCATACGGGCCTTCATGCCGAAGCGCGCCTTGAAGGCCGCGTTGTCGATGCGGGTGTCGCCCGTGGTGACGATCAGCAGCGCGCCGCCGTCCTTGTCGTGCAGCGAGAGGGTCTTGGCGATGCGCGCCTCCTCCACGCCCAGGGCTTTGGCCGCCAGCGGCACCGTGGCGCTGGATACGTCAAAGGCGATGGCCCGGCCGCCCAGCCCGCGCGCTTCCAGATAGGCCTTTACCCGATCAAATGACATGGCCGTCCTCCTATTCCGCGATCGCCGGCTGCTCCGGCAGTGAAAAACTGGCGATCACCTGATAATCGTATTCGCCGCGTATCCAGGAAAGGCTGAGCCCCTCCACACGGCCCGGGAAGGGGCTGAAGGCCGCCTCCAGCCGGCGCTGCGCCTCGGCGTCCAGCGGCTGGCCGCCGCCGTCCAGCGAGACGTGGGGCGTGTACAGGCCGCCCGAGAGCGCCGTCCAGCGGTCGGCATAGTTGTCAAAGCGGCGGTGAAAGGCGAAGTAGTGCTGCCTCAGGGCGCCGCGGAAGGCCGGAAAGCAGACGGGCAGGCAGGGGTTCAGAAGGCCTATCGCCTCAAAATACACCCGGAAGGGCGCAGCCTTTTCCGCGAAGCGGCGCACGTACTCAAGCAGCCGCCGGTCGTCCACCTGCTCGTAGCAGCCCAGCGTGATGTGAGGGTGAAAGCTGGTGCACAGAAAGGGGCTGCCCGAGGCCTGACAGCTCAGAGAGCTCAGCCTCTTGCGGCTGACCTGGTCCAGCTCCCACATGACGCACAGATCCCGCTTCATGCACGGCCCCCTTCCGGGATTGTTTTCCAAGGGAGTATATCATTCATTTGCCTGCCCGGCAAGGGGCGGCGGGGCGCGCGTCCCGGTGGGTATAATCTGATCGTTCGATTGATCGACGCTTTGACGGAGGAAGCATGATGTTTGATCTGGTGGTCATCGGCACGGGCGCGGGCCTGATGGTGGCGGAGGCGGCAGCGAAGCGCGGCCTGGAGGTGGCCGTGGTGGAAAAGGGCAAGTTTGGCGGCACCTGCCTGACGCGGGGCTGCATCCCCTCCAAGATGCTGGTCTACCCGGCGGACCTGCTGCGCGAGGCGGAGCGGGCCGAAAAGATAGGCATCCGCTTCGGCCGGCCTGAGGTGGATTTTGAGCGGATCTCCCGCCGCGTGTGGGACCGCATCAACGTGTCCGCCCAGATCGAGGAGAGCTTCTCAAGCATGCCGCACGTTACCTGCTTCAAGGGGGAGGGCTATTTCACCGGCCCTGCCGTCATGCGCGTGCGGCTGAACGCGGGCGGCGAAGCGGAGCTTTCGGGCCGGCGCTTCCTGATCGCGGCTGGGGCGCGCACCCGCGTGCCCGCCATACGGGGCCTTGAGGAGGCCGGCTACATCACCAGCGAGAGCTTCTTTGGCGACAAATACCCCAAAAAGCCCTGGAAGAGCCTGATCATCTCCGGCACTGGCACCGTCGCGATGGAGTTCGCCCATATCTTTTCCGCCTTCGGCACCGAGGTGACGGTATTTGGCCGCAACCCGCGCCTGCTGCCGCAGGAGGAGCCGGAGATTGCCGACCTGCTGCGCTGGCAGATGAAAGAGTCCGGCGTGCATCTGCACACGGGCTTCGAGGTGATCGCGGTGGAAAAGACCCCGGGCGGCAAGCGCGTGACCGCGCGCAGCAGGCAGACAGGCGAGCTGCTCACCGCCGAGGGAGAGGAGCTGCTGATCGCTTCCGGCGTGGAATCCGCCGCAGACGCACTGAACCTGTCCGCCGCGGGCGTGGAGACCGATGAAAACGGCTGGGTGAAGGTGAACGAGTATCTGGAGACCAGCCAGCCTCATATCTGGGCGCTGGGCGACATCCTGGGCGGCCACCTCTTCCGCCACAAGGCCAACTACGAGGCCGAGATCCTGATCCACAACCTGCTGCGCGAGGGAGAGCCCCGCCGCAGGGCGGATTACCGCGCCATCCCCTGGGGCATCTTCACCCTGCCGCAGATCGGCCATCTGGGCATGACGGAGGAGCAGGTGCGCGCTCGGGGCATCCGATACCATGTGGCCCGCTACCGCTACAGCTACATCGCCGTGGGCATGGCCATGGGCTATGAGAACGACGACGGGGACAACGGCCTGGTGAAGCTGCTGCTGGATGAGGACAGGCGCATCCTGGGCGTGCACATCGCGGGCTTCCAGGCCGCCACGCTGGTGCAGCCCTTCGTCTACCTGATGAACGCGGGCGACCCCCTGAAGGACGCCGAGGCCGGCACCATCCTGCCCCTGATGCGCTCGATGGTCATCCACCCGACGCTGAGCGAGCTCGCGGCCTGGTCGCTGGAGACCGTCGACTTCGACCACCCCATCGACCCGACTGTGCAGGAGCCATCCGACAGATAACGATTGAAAAAGGAGTATCATCATGATCAAGATCAACACGCAGGCACCCGATTTTACGCTGGAAGACAACAAGGGAGGCAAGGTGAGCCTGAAGGATTTCGCGGGCCGCAAGGTGCTGCTCTCCTGGCATCCCCTGGCCTGGACCAGCGTCTGCACCGACCAGATGCGCGCCCTGGAAGCCAACCTGGACCGGCTGACCGCCCTCAACACCGTGGCCCTGGGCCTGAGCGTGGACCCCGCGGCCTCCAAGACCGCCTGGGCGCATGTGCTGAGCATCAGGGAGACCCCGCTGCTGAGCGATTTCTGGCCCCACGGCAAGCTGGCCAAGGAGCTGGACATCTTCCTTGAGGAGTACGGATTCTCCGGCCGCGCCAACATCCTGATCGACGAAACGGGCAAGGTGGTCTGGGCCAAGCAGTATGCCCTGAGCGAGCTGCCGGACATGGAGGAAGTGCTCAGGGAGATCGCGAAGGCGTAAGCTTCAGGGTATTGAGGCTGACTGGATAGGCAGAATACGGCAAAACGGCGGTGACGAACCGCCGTTTT
>DBQV01000029.1 GCA_002305755.1 Christensenella sp. UBA1385
ATGGCGGTGAACAACAAGGATATTTACCCCTTGATCAGACGCCTGTATGAGGGCCAGATGAAGGTCGATCAGTTCGTTACCGAGGCGGACGGCAAGCTGCGGCTGATGAGGCTGGAAAACCAATAAAACCATCCCTTTGAAAAAGGGCGCGGGCCTGCGGGTTCCGCGCCCTTTATCGCGAGAGGGAAGGGCTTCTACGCATCAAATGATGCTTATATCGTCACACGTATCAATATATCCTTTCCACAAGGAAATCGAAACGGATGAAAAAAGCACTTCTCATGCCGGCGCGCATCGGCCTTGGGTACGCGGCGCCTTCGTATCACCGGGAGGTGTTTGAGACGCCGGGGCTTGCGGGCTTTTTGCGGGAGGCGGAGCAGACCCTTCGGCTGCAAACGCTGAAAAACAGATAGATCAATTGTAAACACCCGTCTGCTGGACGGGCCTTTGTTACAATTCGCACACGCTGTCCGCTTGAAGCCTCATGGGGAATGAAGTAAGATGGACTCGAAAACAAACAAGCGGAAGGAGCGGCGATGTTTCAGAAAAAGAAGAGCCTGTGGCTTTTTCTTCTGCCGGGACTGACCGGGCTTTTGCTGTTTTATGTGGTGCCATTTTTGGGCGGCATCTATTACAGCATGACCGACGGCACCATTTCCAATCAGATCGTCTGGTTTGATAACTATAAGCGCGTGTGGGACAACGAGGTGTTTCGTCTGGGGCTCAAAAACTCATTGGAGCTCAGTCTGATCTGCGCGCCGCTGATCTTCGTGTTTTCCTTCGTGCTGGCGGTCATGCTGCGGGTGCTGAAGGAAAAATCCGTCACCTTCCGCAATCTCTTGCTGATGCCCTATCTGGTGCCCAGCGCCGCGCTGCTGATTGTGTGGCAGCAAATACTGTTTGATTATGGCGGCCCTGTGAACCGCGTGGTGGCCGCCCTCGGCTTTGAGCGCGTGCTGTGGCTGGAATCCGAGGCCCTGCGCGTGCCGGTGGTGCTGCTGTATGTCTGGAAGAACCTGGGCTTTTCCATCGTGCTGTTTTCGGCGGCGCTGTCCTCTGTGCCGGACGCCCTGTATGAGTTTGCCCGTCTGGAGGGGGCGAACGCGGTGCAACAGGAGATGCGGATCACGCTGCCCATGATCCTGCCCACGGCCTTTTTGGTGTTCGTGATGGCCTGGGTGAACGCCTTTAAGATTTTCAAAGAAGTCTACTTTATCGGCGGGGCATACCCGAGGGATTCGGTGTATACCCTGCAGCATTATATGAATAACCAGTTTGCTAAGCTGGACTACCAGAACGTGACGACGGCAGCCTACAGCTTCGCGCTGATCGTGTTCGTGCTGTTTGGAGCGCTGTATCTGAGCAGGGGGGTGCGCGGCAATGACGGCAGGTAATCCCCCCATCAGGCGGCACAGGCGCAGGCCGCTGCGGCCGGGGCGCGCGCTGAGCTACGCCGTGCTGATCCTCGTCTGCGCGCTGCTGCTCCTGCCCATCGTGCTCACCTTCCTTTACAGCTTTTTCCCGACGAGCGAGATGAAGGCCTTTCTGGAGACGCGCAACAACTATGAGCCTGACCACTACATGGATATCCTGCTCTCGCCCTCCATCGTATCGCTGGGGCAGTATTACAGCCTGCTGATCGAAAAGCCCGTTTACCTGCAGCTGTTTTTTAACTCCGCCCTCTATACGCTGAGCATCCTGCTGGGCCAGCTGCTGGTGATCCCCGCCCTGGCCTACGCGCTGAGCCGCTTCCGTTTTCGCGGGCGGGACGCGCTGTTTTTTGCGGTGCTGATGCTGATGCTGCTGCCCTTTCAGGTGACCATGGCCCCCAGCGTGCTGACGATGAGGACGCTGGGGCTGATGAACACACGTTGGGCGGTGATCCTGCCGATGGTCTTTGCGCCGCTGTATGTCTTTCTGATCCGGCAGTACATGGTGGGCATCCCGACGGACATGTTCGAGGCGGCCATGATGGACGGGGCGGGCACCTGGCGCTGCTTCGCGCACATGGTGATGCCCATCTCAAAGCCCATTCTTGGGGCCGCCGCGGCGCTGAGCTTTGCCGACGGGTGGAACATGGTAGAGCAGCCGCTGATCTACCTGAGCAACGATCAGGGCGCCATGCCTCTGTCGGTGATGTTTGACCGGGTGGCGGCGTCCGAGCCCGGCGTGGCCTTTGCCGGCGCGGCGCTGTACATCATGCCCGCCCTGCTGATCTACACCTACTTTCAGGAGGACATACTGCTGGGCATCCAGCTGAGCGATATGAAATGAGCGCGATGAAGACGAAGAAAAGGCTGCTGTGGGGTCTGGCGGGGCTGGTAGGCGCCGCCGCGCTGGCCGCCGGGCTGTTGTGGGGCTATGAGGGCGCCCGTACCGCGCGGGCAGAGGCGGTGAACGCCGTGCGCGGCAGGCTGGAGGACGAGATCGCGCTGGAGGGCGAAGTGTACTTCGCCGGCAGCGAGCCTCATTACATCAGAGGCGCCGCCTCCATGAACCTGTACGTGGAGCGCGTGGCCGTGCAGCCGGGCAGCTATGTAAAAGCGGGAGACGTGATCTACGAAGCCTCTCTGCCCTCCTACGAGGCGGAGCTGGAGAAGGTGTATCAGCTTTATCGGGCCGAAGTGAGCAAGTACGCAGAGAAGTCGGCTGCGGGGCTGCACTTTGGCCAGAGCAGCCCACATAACGATTACTATAACGCCATGATGGCGGCCACGGAGGAATACTGGGACAAGCTCTACCTGGCCAGGGCCGCGGCGCTGGCGGCGGGACAGGAACTGCCGGACGATGCCTCCGCGTGGCTGAGCGCCGCCGCGGGAGAGGCAGAACTTGCCGGCGCTGTCCGGGAAGCGGCCGCCGCCAAGCAGCGCATGGACGAGGCAACGGCGACCCTCAAGAGCATCTACGATAAGGGCGTGCCCGTGCCCCGGCTCGGCGATGCGTATTTCAACTATATCAGGGAGCTTGACACCCTGAAGGAGGGGGTCTATCGCCAGCTCGCCGCTCTGATGGATTTTGAGCACAGGGTGCAGGGCCTCAAAACGGGCCGGGCCGAGCGCGACGGCTGGATCGCGGAACTGAATCTCAAGGAAGGAGAGCTTTACGACGGCGGCAAGCCGGCCTGGCGGCTGAGCGCGGAGGGAGAGCAGCCGCTGCTGCGCTGCGAGATCGGCGGGCTGGAGCGGGAGATCGCCCCGGGAACGCGCGCGCGTCTGGCGGGCGGAGAGGAAGCCTTCACGGTGACGGGCACGGAGGAGAAGGAAGACGGCAGGAAATACCTGCTGCTCGCGCCGGACGGGGCGCTGGTGACGCAGGAGGGGAAGCTGGCGGCGCTGATGGAGGAAAAGCAGGATCTGCTCCTTGATTACCGGTCGGAGCGGGAGACGGCCCTGCTGCCCGCGGCCGCGCTGCGCCTTGACAGCCAGGGGAATTATTTTGTCTGGACGGCTGATCGGCAGGGGAGCCTGATCCCCGGCCTGAGCCCGCTGCGCGTCAGACGGCAGGCGGTGACGGTGCTGGACACCTCGGGTGATACGGTGGCCGTGGAGGAGGACCTGAAGGACATCGAGTTGCTCCTGCGGGAGGACAGGGCGCTGCGCGAGGGGATGCGCGTGCTGATCAGATGAGTATGACGGAGAAAACAAAACTGTTTGACAGGGTGGGGGTTGCGGAATGAACACAAAACGAAAGGCCCTGAAGGGCCTGCTGATACTGACCTGCGTGCTGCTGGCCTGCATGTTTTTCGCGCGCACGGTGCAGACCATCACCACGGCCAAGGTGCAGAAGATCAGCGCCACCCGCGGTAAGCTGGAGGATGTGATCCAGGTGGACGGCGAGATCCGCTTTTCCAAGAGCGAGCCCGTCACGCTGAAGGAGGCGCGCGAACTGCCCATCACCATCGACAGGGTGCTGGCCAGGCCCGGCTACCAGATCAAGAAGGGAGATCTGCTGGCGATGGCCTCGGCGACGGAGTTTGACGAGAAGCTGGAAGCCATCAAGACGGAGTATGACAAGAAGGTGCGTGAGCGCGCCGAGACTGTGGCGGGCAGCCTGCGCATCAGGCAGACGAGCGAGCAGAACGATTATTACAACGCCATGATCAAAGCGACGGACGATTATTGGGATAAACTGTTCAGAGCCAAGTCCGCCGCGCTGGAGGCGGGCGTGGAGCTGCCTGACGATATGAGCCTGTGGGATGTGAAGCGCGTGGCAGCGAACGTGGTGGACGCTTCAGGCGCAGGCGGACAGACCATTGAACTCGATCAGGAGCCTGTCACCGATGGCGCCGTGGCCGCCGAAGAAGAGAAGGGATCCGCCGAAGAAACGAAGACGGACGCGGATGAAAAGACGAACGGCGGGGAGGACGCCGCCGAGGCTGAGCGGCAGACGGAAGCGAAGACCAAGGAGCAGCTGGCGCAGGAGGCCATGAAGCAGGCCATGCAGGAGGCTTATGAGGCCATGCTCAGAAAGGACGAGGCCACCGACCTGCTTCAGCGCATCTATACGAAAAAGAACGCGCCAACCGCCCGCATCTATGACGGCGTGTTCGACTACATCAAGAAGATCGACAAAATGAGCGAGGAGATCAACGACTACCTCACCCAGATGCTGGAGCTGCAGAAGAAAAAGCTGGCGCTCAGCGCTATCCGCGCCGAACGGGACGGCTGGATGACGGAGTTCACCCTCAAGGAGGGCGACAAGTACGATGGCAGCAAGCCTGCCTACTCGCTGAGCCTGGAGGGGGAGATGCCCGTTCTGCGCTGCGACGTGACGGATGTGAGCAAGACCATCGTCAAGGGCATGAAGGCGCGGCTGGAGGGCAGCGAGACCGAGCTGAAGATCAGCGACGTGACCGTGGGCGCGGGCGGCAAGAAATACGCTGTGATCGAGCTGGATACAGGCACCATCGCCGATCTGGGCGGCCTCAGCAAGCTGATCAGCGGCCCGCAGAAGGTGAACATCGTTTATAAAGCCAAGCGCACCACCACGCTGATCCCCCTGAGCGCGCTGCGCAGCGAATCCGAGGGCAAGTACTACGTGTATGTGATCCAGGAGAACTGGGGCGGTCTGCTGAGCAACAACACCTTCACGGTGAAAAAGCAGGATGTGACCGTGATCGAGAAATCCTCCAAGCTGGCTTCCCTGGAGGACGATATGAGCTACATGCAGCTGGCCGACAGGGAGGACAGAGCGCTGAAGGACGGTCAGGCGGTGATGGAATATGTCGATTAGGCGGGCCGCCCTGATGGCGCTGTGCGCGCTGGGCATCGCGCTGGTGCTGATGGCCGCGCAGGAGACGCCCGGCATCTATGAGTACAACCTGCTCTCCCCGCAGGTGGAAAAGGAAAGCCAGCAGGACGGCGCAGCAGAGGCCGACGCTGAGGATCAGGCCGGGAAATCGGAGCAGCCGAGCGCGCTCGTCTCCATGCTGAAGGAGCTGGATACCCGCGCGGAAGAACTGGACGGCGTGCTCGCCTCTTATGGTGCGGTGGCCTATCTGCCCGGCGCGCAGTTTTCGGACCCGCAGAGCGAGAAGGAGCCCAAATCGGCCCTGCTGAAGGGCGTTTGGGGCGGCAAGCTGCATCCCGACCGCGTGCTGGTGGAGGGCAGGCAGCTGTACAAAGAGGAGATCGACAAAGGCTCCCCCTCCGCCGTGATCGACGAGTGGCTGGCCATCAACCTGTACCGCATCGGCAACCCCGTGGGGCGCAAGCTGCGCCTGGGGGAGGTCGAGTTTACCGTGGTGGGCGTGGTGAAAAACGCGAGAAGCGTGGGTGACCGGGACAGCGGCAGCGTGCTCGTGCCCTTGCTGGCACTCGACAAGGCACGGGTGCAGACCGAGATGCTGAGCGTCGTGCTGGAGCCCAGGAGCGGCGCGGGCGCTTACGCGGCGCTGAGCCAGGCCATGCAGCAGTGGCACGGCGGGGGGGACTTTTACAGCCTTCCCAAGGAACAGTACCGTGTGCGTCTGCCGCTGCGCCTGTTGCTGTGTGCCATAGGGGCCATGCTGGTCGCGGTCACGCTGAAGCTTGCGGGCCTCGCGACAAGGAGCATCTACGCGGGCGGCAGGAGAAGGCTGGAGAGCCGCTATGCTGCCAGCATCCTGCCGGAGCTGGCGGGGCGGGGCCTTCTGATCGCTCTGATGTACGCGCTGAACGCCGCGGCCATCGCAATGATCCTGCAGTCCCTGATCGCGCCCGTCTACATTTTTCCCGAGTGGGTGCCCGCCCGCCTGGTGGAACCGGGCAAGATCGCCGAGACCTTCTGGACGCTCCGCTCGCAGGAGACCGGGCTGCTCTCTTTGCGCACGCCGGAGCTGCTGCGCCTGAAGTACCTGCACAGACTGATGACGCTGCTGTGCTCCGCTCTGTTTTTCCTTGCGCTGCGGCCCTATTATCTATGGAAAAAACGGGTGTTCGGCTGATGCTGTCCCTCTCCTGAACCGATGCTGTCCGCGGATATCCGTTCCGCCCAGCCTGATCTGCGCCGCGCCGTACCGAATGCCGGCCTGCGTCCCTCCGCGCACCGCGGAGGGATGATTTTCGGGGGAGAAGATACACACGGACAGGTGGCCATGAGGCACTCTGAACAGGGGCTGTAAAGCGGCTGTTTATCAGAGAAAAGGCGGTGCCCGGAACAAAAAAAGATGAGAAACAGTGCAAAAAGCACTTGCTTTTGCCATGAGACCTGCGTATAATAACAAGGCTGTCTGTTTAGGGATGACGCGATAGGTTGCCGCCCCGGCCTTGGGCGGGTAATTATCGCCGACCAGCCCGAAAATCGGGCGACGGACTCAGGCTCTCTGCCGCAAGACCAGGCGGCGGGGGATCACCGACGGGCGCGCAGGGTCATCTTGCGTCGGCCAGGCGCACGTGCCGGTCCCATGAGAACGATTTAATAGGAGGAAATCAAATGGCCAATCAGAAAATCCGGATCAAGCTCAAGGCTTACGAACACAACTTGATCGATCAGTCCGCCGAGCGCATCGTGGACACCGCGAAGCGCACCGGCGCGCGCGTCTCCGGCCCTATCCCGCTGCCCACCGAGAAGGAGATCGTGACCATTCTCCGTGCGCCGCACAAGTATAAGGATAGCCGCGAGCAGTTTGAGCGCCGCACCCACAAGCGGCTGATCGATATCCATAATCCCAATGCCCGCACCGTGGACGCCATGATGAAGCTGGATCTTCCCGCCGGCGTCGAGATCGAAATCAAACTGTAAGGCAGGAGGAACCATCATGAAAAAAGCGATTTTAGGCAAGAAGTTGGGCATGACGCAGAAGTTCCTGCCCGACGGCCGTCTGGTGCCGGTGACCGTGATTCTGGCGGGCCCCTGCACCGTGGTTCAGAAGAAGACCGTGGAAAAGGATGGCTACGAGGCCATTCAGGTCGGCTTTGAGACGCTGAGTGAAAAGCGCGCCGAGAAGCTGATGAACAAGCCCGATGCCGGCCACTTCAAGAAGGCGAACGTCGCGCCCGCGCGTTACCTGCGCGAGTTCCGTCTGGACAACGCCTCCGAGTACGAAGTGGGCCAGTCGATCGGGGTTTCCGTTTTTGAGGCGGGGGACAAGATCGACGTGAGCGGCACCAGCCGCGGCCACGGCTTCACCGGCGTGATCTACCGCTGGAACCAGTCCAGAGGCCCCATGGCCCACGGCTCCAAGTATCACCGCGGCGTCGGTTCTATGAGCGCGAACTCCGACCCCAGCCGCGTGTTCAAGAACAAGCACATGTCCGGTCACTACGGCGTGGAGCGTGTGACGGTGCAGAACCTCGAAGTGGTGGAAGTGGATGCTGAGCGCAACCTGCTGCTCGTCAAGGGCGCGGTGCCCGGCCGGGCCGGCAGCCTGCTGTTTGTCCGCAATACCTGCAAAGCCTAAGAAGGAGGATAACGTTTATGCCTAGCATTCAAGTTCTTAACATGCAGGGTAAGGCAGCGGGCGAGATGAATCTCTCTGATGAGATTTTTGCTGTCACGCCCAACGTGGCCGCCATGCATCTGGTCGTGCGTTCCATCCTGGCCAATCAGCGCCGCGGAACGCAGAGCGCCCTGACCCGCGGCAAGGTCCGCGGCGGCGGCCGTAAGATCTACCGCCAGAAGGGCACCGGTAACGCGCGTCACCATTCCAACCGCGCGCCCCAGTTCCGTCACGGCGGCGTGGTGTTTGCCCCCCAGCCGCGCGACTATGTGGTCAACGTGCCCAAGAAGGTCCGCCGCCTGGCGATGAAGAGCGCGCTGTCCAGCAAGCTGTCCGCGGGCGATCTGATCGTGGTGGACAAAATCAGCCTGGATGAGGCCAAGACCCGCCTGGTGGCCAAAATGCTCAAGGACCTGGGGGTCGAAAAGAAGGCCCTGCTGGTGACTGCCGGTCCCGACGAGACCCTGATCCGCGCCTCCCGCAATATCGAGTCTCTTTCCGGCGCCAACGTGAACACCCTGAACGTATATGACATCCTGCGCGCCGGCAAGCTGATCCTGGTGCAGGATGCTGTGAAAGGCATTGAGGAGGTGTACGCCTGATGAAGAATCCTCATGATATCATCCTGCGCCCGGTCCTGACCGAAAAGGGCTACAAGGGCATCGCCGACAAGCAGTATGTTTTTGAAGTCGCCGTCGACGCCAACAAGGTGGAAATCAAGAAGGCGCTTGAAAAGGTGTTTAAGGACATCAAAGTTGAGAAGGTCAACACCCTGCGCCAGCTGGGCAAGATCAAGACTCAGGGCCGTACCAGCGGCCGCACCCCCGAAGTGAAAAAGGCCTATGTCAAGCTGACAGAAGACTCCAAGCCCATCGAGTTCTTCGAAGGCATGGTCTAAGGGAGGAGTAAGAAATGCCGATTCGTGTCTATAAGCCAACTTCCCCGGCGCGCCGCCTGATGTCGGTGCTGACCTTCGAAGAAATTACCAAGAAGACCCCCGAGCGCTCTCTGCTGCAGCCCAAGAAGAAGAACGCCGGCCGCAACGCCCAGGGCAAGATCACCGTTCGCCATCAGGGCGGCGGGGCCAAGGCCAAGTACCGCGTGATCGACTTCAAGCGCAACAAGCTGGAAGTGCCCGCAAAGGTGGCCGCTATCGAGTATGACCCCAACCGCTCCGCCTTTATCGCGCTGCTGCACTATCTGGACGGCGAAAAGCGCTACATCCTGGCCCCTCTGGGACTGAATGTGGGCGATACCATCCTCTCCAGCGAGTCTGCGGACATCAAGCCCGGCAACTCCCTGCAGCTGCAGAACATCCCCGTCGGCACCCTGGTCCACAACATTGAGCTGCGCCCTGGCGCAGGCGGGCAGATCGCCCGCTCTGCGGGGGCCTACGCCCAGCTGATGGCCAAGGAAGGCGACTTCGCCACGCTGCGCATGCCCTCCGGCGAAATGCGCAGGGTGCCGATCATCTCTCGCGCGACCATCGGAACCGTCGGCAACACCGACCATGAGAATGTACGCATCGGCAAAGCCGGCCGCAAGCGCCACATGGGCGTCCGTCCCACCGTCCGCGGCGTCGTGATGAACCCCGTGGATCACCCGCACGGCGGCGGCGAGGGCAAATCGCCCGTCGGCCTCCCCGCACCTGTTACTCCTTGGGGCAAGCCCGCTCTTGGCTACAAGACCCGCAAGCACAAGAAGTATTCCAACCGCCTGATCATCAAGCGCGTCAACTCGAAGTAAGTTCTTAGAAGGGAGGCACCAGAATCAATGAGCCGTTCAGTTAAGAAGGGGCCCTATGTGCAGGAAGCGCTGCTCAAGCGCGTTGAAGATATGAACAAGTCGGGCAAGAAGTCCGTTTTGAGGACCTGGTCGCGCGCGTCGACCATCTTCCCCGATTTT
>DBQV01000049.1 GCA_002305755.1 Christensenella sp. UBA1385
ATGCCGGAGGACGAGGAGACCCGGCAGAAGCTTTCCGGCTTCCTCAGACAGGAAAACATCGCATTCAAGGAGGTGAATATCAAATGAGTCAGGCGCAGTGGACCAGCCTCCTGCTGGGCGGCCTGTGGGATACGCTTTACATGACCGTCCCTTCGACCCTGCTGGCCTATCTCGTTGGTATGCCTCTGGGCATTCTCTTCGTCATCACGGGCAGGGAGCACATCATGCCAAGGCCACGGCTGAACGCCGCCCTGGGCGTGGCGATCAACTTCCTCCGCTCCATCCCTTTTATCATTCTGCTGGCCATGCTGATCCCGGTCACACGCATCGTGATGGGCAGCGGCATCGGAACAAGGAGCCTGATCTTCCCCCTATTCGTCAGCGCCTTTCCCTTTGTGGCCCGCATGGTAGAAGGTAGCCTCAACGAAGTGGACCGCGGCGTTGTGGAAGCGGCGCAGTCCATGGGATCGACCACCTGGCAGATCATCTACAAGGTGCTGCTGCCGGAAGCCCTGCCCTCCCTGCTCAACGGAGCAGCCATCGTCACCGTCACCGTCCTCGGCTATTCGGCCATGGCATCGGCGGCGGGCGGCGGCGGGCTGGGCGCCATCGCCATCACCAAGGGCCTGAATGTCCGCAAACTGGATGTGATGTACGCGGCCTCCATCGCGCTGGTCGTACTGGTGCAGATCATCACGATTGCCGGCAACAGGGCCACCCGAAGAATCGACCACCGCAAACGCTAAGCAGCGTATATTGAAAGGAGTATCCCCATGAAAAAGCTGATTGCACTGGCTCTCGTACTGGTTCTTTCCCTCTCCGTCTCCCTGGCTCTGGCCGAAAACCAGAAGATCGTCATCGGCGCCACCCCCAGCCCCCACGTCATCATCCTGGAGCAGGTCGTGGAAGACCTGAAAGCCCTGGGCTATGACCTGGAGATCCAGACCTTCACCGAGTATCCCATCCCCAACCCCGCCACCGCCGCCGGCGAACTGGATGCCAACTACTTCCAGCACCTGCCCTATCTGAACGCCTACAACGAGGCCGTGTCCGATGAAGAGAAGCTGGTGGCTGTGATCCCCGTGCACTACGAGCCCTACGGCCTCTATGCCGGCACCAAGTCCAGCCTGGACGAGCTGGCGGAGGGCGATACCATCGCCATCACCAACGACCCCTCCAACGAGACCCGCGCGCTGCTGCTGCTGCAGGATGCAGGCCTGATCAAGCTGCCCGAAGGGGCCAACGCCAACAGCACCCTGACCGTGCTGGACATCGTGGAGAATGAGAAGAAGCTTGACATCAAAGAGCTGAACGCCGAGCTGATCCCGCAGTCCCTGGGCGATGTGGCCTACGCGGTCATCAACGGCAACTACGCCATCGGCGCCGGCCTGAGCCCCGCCAAGGATGCGCTCTTCCTGGAGCCCGCCGACGGTGAAGCGGGCGTGACCTACACCAACTACGTGGTCGTGCGCGCCGAGGATGCCGAGGCCGATTTCGTGGAAGCCCTGCGCAAGGTGCTCTACACCCAGAAGATCAAGGATTTCATCCTGAACTATGAGGATTTCAAGGGCGGCGTCATCCCAACCTTTGAGGTGGCTGCTGAGTAAGCCATCAAAAAACATCAACAAAAAAGAGCCTCAGGGCTCTTTTTTGCTGGCTGAAATTTTTATTTCACCGTCGGGCAGCTGAACAGGAACTCCTCGCCCCACAGCCTCAGATCCTCTCCGCTGGCAGGCAGCAGAACGGTCTGCCCGGCGGGCAGATCCATGCTGCGGTCGGCAAAATACAGCCGGGCGGGAGAAAGCGCCGTCAGCATACCGAAGCGCCTGCGGTCGGCAGGCAGCAGGGCGTTTTCGCAGCGCGTGTAGCGCAGCACCGTGAAATAGGGGGTCAGCAGCAGGCGCTCCAGCCTGCCCGCGCCTTCCAGAGGCAGCGCTTCTGGCACGGCCCTGGCGGGCGGCGCGCCCAGCGCGGTGACGTCGAGGGCCTGCCTGGTGTGCAGCGTGCGCTTGTTGCCGTGTTCATCCCGCCGCTCCCAATCGTAGAAACGGTAGGTCACGTCGCTGGACTGCTGGATCTCATACAGCACGATGCCTTCGCCGATGGCGTGCACCGTGCCTGCCGGGATATAAAACACGTCGCCGCGCTTCACGTCGACCTGCCGCAGCAGGCCTTCCAGCGCGCGTCCGTTTTCAGCTGCGGCGGCCAGCTGTTCCGCCGTAACGCCTTCCCGGATGCCGTAGATCAGCTTCGCACCGGGTTTCGCATCCAAAACAATCCAGGCCTCGGTCTTTCCCAGCTTGTTTTCGTTTTTCATCGCGTAGGCGTCTCCCGGGTGCACCTGCACGCTCAGAGCCTCCCGCGCGTCGATCAGCTTCAGCAGAAGGGGAAAGTCCCCCTTTACCTCGGTGCCGGTCAGGGCCTTGCCGTAGCGCTCGATCAGGCGGCTGAGCTGGGTGCCTTCCGCGTCCCGGCTGTTGAGACCGGGGATCACGCTCACCTCCAGGCTCTCGCCGGTACGGGCATCGGGCGTTTCTTTGCCAAACAGCTCGCGCAGCCGCGCGCCTCCCCAAGGGGTGGCTTTGCCGCTGCGGAAGCTGGGGTACATCAGGATGGGGGGGAGGGGCATAACCGCCTCACTTTCTCAGGGCAGCATACGGGTGGCGACCAAATCGACACCCGTACCGGCCACGTCGCGCAGCAGCACGTCTCCGATCTGAATGGGCAGGCGCAGCCGGAGGCCTCGGATGGCCTCCATGACCTCGCCGATCTTTTCCTTGGGCACAGGGGTAGCCGTCTTCAGGCTGATGGGGGTCTCGCTGCCCTCCACCAGCGCTACGGCCGTCACCATGCGCATGGGCAGCACGGATTCCTGGCGGGCGTAGACGTCGCCCCGCTTGCACTGGTTATCGGTAACGGAGAGCACCTGCCCGTCCTGCAGGCGCACAGTCATACGGCAGCCCACGGGGCAGTTGATGCAGGTGATCAGTTTTTCGGTGATCTCGGACATGCTCTGTATCCTCCTCAGTCTTGCGCGCCGGCCAGCTTCACAATGGCGTAGGCGATGATCCTCATGCTCCTGGTCAGACTGTCGATGCTGACATACTCATCCGCCTGGTGAGCCACATCCTCATCATCGGGGAAGGAGGCGCCGAAGGCCACGCCCTCGCGCAGGGACCTTGCGTAGGTGCCGCCGCCGGTGGCGAGCGTCTTCTTTTCCAGCCCGCTCACCTCATGATAGGCGTCGAGCAGCGCCTGCACCAGCTCGCTGTTTTCGGGCACATAGTGCGGCGTTTTGGCACGGGCTGCTTCCACGGTGATGCCGGGCAGATGCTGGCGGATCACATGGGCGATCATGTCGGGGTTGGCCAGCAGGGGGAAGCGGATATCCAGCCGCGCGTACACTTTTTCGCTGTCCACGCGGATGATGCCCATGTTGCAGGTGAGAGGGCCGGACATCTTGTCTTCGACCTTTACGCCCAGGCTCTCGCCGTAAAACTCGGTGCCGATGGCATCTGCCAGCGTTTTGATTGGGCCCTTCGCGCCCAGATCCCGCAGGGCGATCAGCATCTGGCCGATGGCGTTGCGGGCGTGCTCGGGCATGGCGGCGTGACCGCCTATGCCGGTCGCCGTCAGGGTGACGATGCCGTCCTTGGCTTCAGCCGACAGCGGCCAGCCATATTGGCGCGAGATCTGGGCGGCCTTTTCGGCCAGCTCGATGCCGCCGCGCACGGTGGCGACCGCCTGCCCGGGGATGACGTTGGGCCGCTCGCCCACATTGAAGGACAGCACCTGCAGGCCTTCTTCCGATGGCCTGGCGCTGAGGCTCAGTCCGCACATGCCCTTTTCGATGTTGATCACGGGGTAGCTGGCGTCCGGGCTGAAGCCCATGCGGGGCATGTGCGCCACCTTGTTGTAGTGCTCGATGTCCTTCCAGTTGCTCTCTTCATCGCAGCCGAGTATCAGCCGCACCTTGCGCTTCAGCGGGATGCCCGCCAGCTGCACGGCCTTCATGGCGTAGAGGGCGGCCGCCGCGGGGCCCTTGTCATCGCTCGTGCCGCGGCCGTAGATCTTGCCGTTTTCGATCTGCGCGCCAAAGTGCTCATGCTTCCAGCCGTCGCCCACGGGCACCACATCCAGATGCGCCAGTATGGCCAGCGCTTCCTCATCATCGCCTTCGCCAAGATCCGCGTGGCCGATGTAGCCGTCAAAGCTCTCGGCCTTGAAGCCCATCTTTGAAGCGTCCGCCATCGCCTTGTCAAGCATCCGGCGCACCTCAGAGCCAAATGGCGCGCCGGGCTGCGCGTCCGCGCTGGCCACGCTGGGTATCCGCACCCACTCCTGCACCGTGCTGATCATATCTTCTTTCAGAGAATCCAGTATTGCATCCAGCTCTTTCATATCATTGATCCTTTCCGTATCGCTTGATTATTCGCCTTTGAGGGCCGCCGCGAAGCGTTTGAGCCCCTCGTTCAGCTGGCTGCGCGGGCAGCCGTAGTTGAGCCGCATGAAGCCTTCTCCCGCGGTTTTGCCAAAGGCTGTGCCGTCTGTCGGGATCACCCCCGCGTCCCGGCAGCGCCTGTAGGCCTCGGCGTTTGAAAAACCAAGTGCGCTGATATCCACCCAGGCAAGATAGGTGGCTTCTGATGGCGTCACCACGGCCTCGGGCAGAAGCTCGGCCAGCCGCGCGGCCAGGAATGCGCGGTTTTGGTTCAGATAGTCAAGCAGACCGTCCAGCCAGTCCGCTCCCTGCTCGTAGGCCGCCTTTGTGGCCGCCAGCGCCATCAGGTTGCCGCACTCCACGCCCGCGCGGTGCAGCCTGAGCTCCAGCGCGTTCAGCCGCTTGGGATCGCGGCACACGATGTTGGCGTGCTGCAGGCCTGCCAGGTTGAAGGTCTTGGAGGCTGAGGTAAGCACCGTGGCAGGCTCCCAATCCATCGCAAGCATTGAGGTAAATTCTGCCGGGGCATAGACAAAGTCCGCATGGATTTCATCCGATACCAGCGCGCATCCATAGGCGCTCAGCAGCGCTGTGAGCCCGGCAAGCTCTTCCCTCGTCCACGCGCGGCCTACGGGGTTGTGCGGGTTGCACAGGATCATCAGGCGCGCGCCCGCCTTCAGATGCTCTTCCACGGCGCTGAGATCCATAGCAAAGCGTCCGTCCGCCCCGCGGGTGAGCGGCGCTTCCAGCACTCTGCGGCCGGCTTCCTCAATGGAAGCAAAGAAGGGGCCGTAGACGGGTGTTTGGATGATCACGCCATCGCCGGGCTTTGAATACTCCTGCACGCAGACCCTCAGACCGGATACCACGCTGGGCAGGAAGGCGATCTGCATGGGCTCTACAAGGACGCCGTGACGGGACTGCCACCAGGAGCAAAATGCCCGCCTGTCCTCCCCGGTGATCATGGTGTAGCCGTAGCAGGGATGCTTGGCCCGTTTTTCCAGCGCCTCGGTCACGGCGGGGCAGCCGCGGAAATCCATATCCGCCACCCACAGGGGGATCATCCCCTGTTCAAACACGCCGGGCAGGCCCCACTTGACGGAGGCGGTGCCCATCCTGTCCAGACCTACATCGAAAAACCCGCTGTCAAATCTCATCTGTCTTGCTTCCTTTGCACTCAAATACATGATAACCGCCCTTGCGGGCGACTGTTTCGGTGAAGCCAAAAAGCGTCTGCAGGAATTTCAGCGCGCTGGGCGCGCCCTGCTGTTTGCGCATGACGATCATCAGCCTGCCCTCCGCGCTCAGGCCGGCGGCGCACTGGCGAAACAGCCTGTACACCGTCTCTTTGCCCGCGCGGATGGGTGGATTGAGGGCGATCAGATCGAAGGGCCCGTCAAGGCTGTCAAAGCCGTCGCTCAGCACGGCTTCGGCCTTTACGCCGTTGGCCGCGGCATTGCGCAGGGCCAAGGCCAGCGCGCGGGGGTTCACATCCGCCATGGTGACGCTGGCGCGCGGCCAGCGGCTGCCCGCCAGCACCCCTACCGGGCCCCAGCCGCAGCCCAGATCAAGCAGCCGGCCCTCAAAGTGTTCCGGCAGGGCGGAGAGCAGCAGGGCCGTGCCGGCATCCAGCTCGCCTTTGGAAAAGACGCCGTTGTCGCTGACAAAGCGATAATCGCGCCCCCGCCAGGTGACGGTGAAGGCCTGTTCCCGGCTTTCGCTGGAAGGGTTTCTGTCAAAATACTGCTGAGCCTCAGCTGTCATGGCCGGATGCCTCCATCAGACTCATCCATTCCGCGTCCGTCAGCTCGCGCCACTGGCCGGGGGAAAGGCCCTCGTCCAGCAGCAGGGGGCCGAACTGCAGCCGTTTCAGCCGCAGCACCTCGTGCCCGCAGGCGCCAAACATGCGGCGCACCTGATGGAACTTGCCCTCGTACACCGTAACCTCGGCAAGGCTCTGATCCCTTCCGGCGGCTTTGACGGTGAGCTCCGCGGGCAGAGCAAGGAAATCTGACAGCCGGATGCCTTCCTGAAAGCGGCGTATTTCTTCATCGCCGAGGCAACCGGTCACCAGCGCCTCATAGCGCTTTCCCACGCGCTTGCCGGGGGCCAGCAGCCTGTGCGCCGCCTGCCCGTCCGTGGTGAAGAGCAGCAGCCCTTCGGTATCCTTATCAAGCCGCCCGATCGGCATGCAGCCGAGCGCGCGGTGGGCGCTCTCCAGCAGATCCATCACGGTCGCCTGCCACGTGTCCCGCGCGGCGGTCAGCACGCCGGCGGGCTTGTTCATCATCAGGTGGCGGTCAAGGCGGGTATCCAGGGCCTGTCCGTCCAGACAGACGGCGACGCCCTCCTGTACGGCTTCGTCCGCGGAGACGGCAGCCCGCCCGCTGACGGTCACGCGGCCGGCGCGGATCATCTGCTTTACCTGCGCCCTGCTGCCAAGGCCCAGGGAGGCCAGCAGCCTGTCCAGCCTCATGGCCTTGCGTGGTGCGCGGCCGCCAGCGCGGCCTTGCGCCAGAGCACAAAGGGAAGGTAGGCGATCAGCAGCACCAGAGCGCAGTACAGCTGCGTGGACGCGGGAAAATCAAACTGCGTCAGCGCCGTGACGACGGTCAACGTGTCAAACATGGCGCTGCCGCTCAGCCTCGGTGATAAAGAGAGCCACAGCAAGGCGAGCACGGCCAGCGCGGCGGGCAGTATCAACAAAAAGTTGAGCCGGCGGGCGCGGGAAAGCGCCACGCTGGCTTTGGGGGGATACTGGTCCGAAGACAGATAGAAGGATGGGGACATCTGTCTGCGCCAGCCCCGGGCGGCCAGCCAGATCAGGGTCAGCAGCCCCACGGCCCACACGGCGAGGCCGAGGATCAGAGAAAGATCCTGTCCCTCTTTGGACAGAAGACTGGTCAGCAGCTTTCCGGGCGCTTCCAGCATTTTGAAGAAATCAGGGAAGCCGAGGAAGGTGAACACATAGTAAACAGCAAAGATCGCGACAAAGGCCGGCAGAAGCAGGGGACAGACCTTCAGGAAGCGCAGCAGCCCCTTCCTGAGCCTTGCCCCGTAGCCTCCGTGCCGCACGGGCGCGTCGAACCAGCCGCAGAGCTTTTCGCCCAGCCGGTAACGCTCCGGCAGCACCAGAAGAAGAAAGAGCAGCAGGCTGCACAGCAGCGACGCGCCCAGCGAGAGGTTCCTCGGCAGGCCGAAGAACTGCCCCCTTGTCAGCGCGACCATGAGCGGGGCGAGCGTGACGCAGCGGATGATCAGCTGCTCAAGGGTTGTCAGGAAATACCAACCGGCATGCGCCGCGCAGACCTGCGCGGCAAGGGCATGCGGGGTGGATTTCCGAAGGCTCATAGCGCGTCCTCCTCATCGGTTTTAACGGCTTTCAGTATACAGCAGGGAGCAAGGTTTATCAACCGAACGCGAAGCGCGCAGGGGGTGGATACTTTTAGAAGACGATGATGCAGAAGGCTTTGCGGCGCACCCGGAGGAAGGTTAAGATAACAAAAAATCCCTTGATTTTCAAGGGATCTGGTGCGGTCAAGAGGACTTGAACCTCCATGAACGTAATGCTCACTAGAACCTGAATCTAGCGCGTCTGCCAATTCCGCCATGACCGCATGCGCCGGAACGCTCGAATAAAATAACACAGCGCTTAGCCTCTGTCAAGCGTTTTTTTCGGGAGCATGAAAATTTCCAGGCCCCGCTCTCTCTCATACCGGTCCAACTTTGGAACTGGCTATGAGAATCCAGGGTTATCCGAAAGAACTTAAAAAACTGCGTAAATTCTCATCGTAACTTCCACCGTGAAAGGGAACGGAAATAAGTGTGAGAAATCAATGGAAGTAAGTGTGAGAAGTGCTCTGGGGATGAAACGGAA
>DBQV01000045.1:0-133 GCA_002305755.1 Christensenella sp. UBA1385
CTCGTTGCTGGCCAGATCAGGCGCGAAGCCCCCCTCATCGCCAACAGCGGTCGAAAGGCCGCGTTTGTTCAGGATGCTCTTGAGCGTCTGATACACTTCCGCGCCCATACGCAGCGCCTGATGAAAATCCTGC
>DBQV01000045.1:284-11976 GCA_002305755.1 Christensenella sp. UBA1385
CGCGTTGGCGCCAAGCTTCGCCTTGTTCTGCGTGCCATCCAGCTTCAGGATGGTTTCATCCAGTCTGCGCTGGTCAAGCGCGTCCATACCGATCACGACTGGCGCGATCACCTTGTTTACATTCTCAACGGCCTTCAGCACGCCCTTGCCGCCGAAACGGCTCTTATCTCCGTCGCGCAGCTCGATGGCCTCACGGGTGCCGGTCGACGCGCCGGAGGGAACCGCCGCCACGCCCACGTCACCCGAAACCAGTGTCACTTCCACCTCGATGGTGGGATTGCCGCGGGAATCAAGTATCTCGCGTGCTTTTACGGAATCAATGCCTGTATACGCTGCCATATTTTACCTCTCCTGATGCTGATTGCGGCGCAAGCGCCTGCTGACAGTTTTCAAACAGACCACGCCGAAGCAAAACGGCCTGCTACGATGATTTTACCCGCGTCGCGTCTGTTCTGACAGTGGAATTGTCAAAACTCAGTCATAGATGATCGTGCCCGCCTGTCCCTGCGCACCCAGACGGGCTTTTTCAAGGCTGGTGATGACGGCCACGCGGCCTGCTCCGCCGTGCACGAAGCGCAGCGCAGCTTCGACCTTGGGGCCCATGGAGCCAGCGGCAAAATGCCCCTGCCGCAGATACTGTTCCATTCGGTCTGCCTCGACCCGCCCGAGCGCCTGCTGGTTCGGCTTGCCATAGTTCAGGCAGGCATGTTCCACCTCCGTCAGGATCACAAGCGTCTCAGCCTGCAGACCCTCCGCTACGCGCCAGGCGGCCAGATCCTTATCGATCACGGCGGCGATGCCCTCAAGCCCCTCGCCCCTGCTCACCACCGGGATGCCTCCGCCCCCTGCCGTGACGGGCACGAAACCCGCGGTAAGCAGCGCCTTCACCTGCTCCAGTTCCACCACCTCAAGCGGGAGCGGCGAAGCCACCACGCGCCGCCAGCCGCGCCCCGCGTCCTCCCTGAAGACAAAGCCCTTGTCGGCGGCGATCGCCTCTGCCTCCTCCTTGCTGTAAAAGGGGCCGATGGGCTTGGTGGGGTGCAGGAAGGCCGGATCTGTCTCATCCACGCGCACCTGCGTGACCACGGTCACGGGCGCGCCGGGAAGGCCCGCTTTTCTCATCTCTGCGCCAAGCGCTTGCTGGATATGGTAGCCGATCATGCCCTGGCTCATCGCGCCGCAGACATCAAAGGGCATGGGCGGAGTGATTTCGGCAGCCGCCTCATTTTGCAGCACGATCCGGCCCACCTGCGGCCCGTTGCCGTGCACGATCACGAGCTGCTTGCCCGCCTTCAGTATCCCCAGCAGCTGGGCGGCGGTCTCGCGCACGACCTTCAGCTGGTTCTCCGCGCTGGCCGTCTGTCCCGCCCTTTGCAAAGCGTTTCCCCCGAGGGCGACTACGATGGTATTCATACTCGTTTCTCCTTCGCCAACATGATCATCTCAATGGTATTCTCGCGCCACATAGGCGCTGGTATAGGCCTTGAGCAGCGCGCCGTAGGCGGGCGTGAAGCTTAGCTCATCCCCCACCGCATACTCGGGGGCGCGGCTCAGGTCCACGATCAGGTGGTCGGAGCTTGCGCCCAGCACAGCAACGCGCTCATCCTGCGGGCAGAGCCCGTCGGGATCGGTATCCTGCCGCCCAACAGCCAATATGCCCCGGCGCATCGGCCCCAAATCTTCAAAGCGCACTCTCTCGCCAAAAGCGTTCGGGCCGCTTGCCCCTTCCGGCTTGGAAGGCTTGGTGAACACCTCCACCAGCCGTGCGCGCAGCGTAAACACGTCCTGCCTCAATTGCGGGAAGGGCTTGCCGGAGGCCGTGTCCATGCCCAGCAGCAGGCCTTCGCCCACGCGCAGGTGGTTGATGCCCTTAGGCAGCCTGCCTTCAAACAGGAGGTGCAGGCTGGAGGAATTGCCCCCGGAAACGATCGGCAGCGGAAGCGTCAGCCTTTCCCGGATCAGCGCAGCGACGTCAAGCAGGCGCCCGAGGTTTGCTTCATCCGGCAGGATGCCGCCAAAACAGGTCAGGTTGGTGCCGACGCCGGCCAGCTGCAGCCCCTTCTCCTCCGCCGCCAGCCGCGCTGTCTCCAGGATGCACTCTTCATCACGGTGATAGATGCCCTCGCGCAGGTCGCCCAGATCGATCATCAAGATGACCCTGTGCAGCCTGTTTTGCCTGCGGGCCGAGACGCCCAGTGCCCTGATGGCTTCCTGCGTGGATTGCAGGCTATATTCGCTCAGACGCACCACCTCGTCAGCCTGTCCGGGATCCGCGATGCGCAGGCACAGCCGGGGTACAGCGTCAGGCAGCCTGGCCAGGTTCTGTACTCTGGCATCCGCCAGCATATCCGCCCCGCCGCGCAGCAGCGCCTCCGTGATGCGGGGGTCGGCGCAAAACACCTTGGTCACCGCCGCCAGCCGCACACCCCGCCTTTGGCAGGCTGCGCGGATCAGGCGCAGGTTTTCGGTCAGCCTGTCCTCATGGAACTCAATCACCGGCAGCATCGAGGTCCTCCTCCTTGAGGCTGTCCAGCAGCAGCGTCAGCGCTGCCTCCGGCCAGTCCCGGCTCAACACGCCCAGAGGGGCCATCAGATAGCGCGCATCGCACAGCACCCGCATGGCCCCAGGCGCGGGATAGAGCATTTTGCCGCTCGCGTTCAGATCGCGCAGGTTCCTCAGCGCGGTTTTTCGCCCCGGCAGCCTGGTAAGCGCTCCGCCAGTCGCGATCAGCGTTTTGACCTCGCTCAGGTCCTTCCCCTGCGCGTAGCGGCGCGGCCCCTCCGGCAGGAACACCTGCCGCAGGGTGCCCGCGTGCCGCGTGACGGCCAGGGCCGCGGCCTCCCTCGCCAGCCTGTCCGCCAGAATAAACTGCCTCTCTGTCCGCGGGATGGGGGGCCAGCCTTCCAGAGCCTCCTCCACGGGAAAGCCCAGCTCGCGGCTCATCTTCTCCTGTCCAGCCTGCTCACAGACGGTCCGCGCGTTCAGATAGGTGCCAAGGTCTCCCTCCACCGTCCGCTTGAAATAAGGCTCCGGCTGGGTCTGTATGCGCTCAATGGCCTCGCTGCCGCGTGCGGCTGAATGCACGTCGGTGGTTGCGCCGCCCACGTCCACAGCCATCAGATCGCCCAGCACGGGGTGCAGCAGGCGCAGCGCCTCCATCACCGCGCCAGGCGTGGGCAGGATGGTTCCGCCCACCATCTCGCGGATATGCGCCATGCCGGGCGCCCCGGTGATGTGTACCTCAAACAGGTCCTGGATGGCCCGGCGGGCGGGCTCTGTGTTCAGCTCGTCCAGCCGCGGATAAACGTTGTCGATCACGGTCAGCGGCTGCCCCTCCGCCATGAAGATGTCCTTCACCTGCCCAGCGGCCTCGCGGTTTCCGGCGTACAGCGTGGGGATGGAGAGGCGCAGCGAAGCGATCCGGCGCGCGTTGTGCAGGGCTGTTTCCCTGTCGCCAAAATCGGTCCCGCCCGCCAGCAGAATCAGGTTGGGCCGGAGGGCCCGCAGCGCCTCCTGCTCATAGGGCCCCATTTTGCCGGCGGTCACCTGCCTGACCACGGCGCCAGCACCGAGTGCCGCCAAATGCGCCGCGCGGGCAGTCATGTCATAGACAAGCCCGTGCACGGACATCGAAAGGCCGCCTGCCGCGCTGGAGGCGGCGTACAGCTTTTCCCAGCCGATCTCTTCCGTATCAAGCGTCTCCTTCAGGCTCTCGATCGCCGCCCGAAGCCCGATGGTGACGTCCCCCTGCGCGGAAGTGGTAGGGGCCATGCCCTGCCCCACGAAGCGGGGGCAGCTGCCCAGCCCGTCGAAGGCGCTGACAAGCGTGGTGGTGGAGCCGATCTCCGCCACCAGCGCGTCAAAATGTAGGTGTTTCTGCATGCTTTTCAATTCTTCACGGCCAGGGCGGCGCAGGCGCCGCCCTGCCCTTTCGCTTTCAGGACTTGCGAAGCTTCACCAGCGCCGTCGCCACATGCACGCCCTTGGAACCGCGGCCAAAGCCTTCGTCCGCCCCCGCCTCGCGTGCCAGCTCCGGCGTCACCTGAGTGCCGCCCGCCAGGAAGACCAGTTTGTCTCGCACGCCCATCTCTCTTGCCAGTCTGTCGATCAGGGCAATGTTCTTGTAGTGGATGTTGTCATGGCTGATGATAGCCGACGCGAGGATCGCGTCCGCTCCCAGCTCGATGGCGGCGTTCACCATCTTTTCGGGCGGAACGGAGGTGCCCAGATAGTGCACCTTGATGCCGTACTTTTCGATGCCGCCGTGCTTGATGTCGATGATCTCGCGCAGGCCCACACTGTGTTCATCCTCGCCCACCGTGCCGCAGACCACGCTCATGGGCCTCTCCTCGATGGCCTTACGGATCTCGTCATCGCTGAGCGTCTCCGGCTCTTTGGGTATCTCCAGCTCGTCCAGTTTAAGCGAGAAAGGCACCTTGCCCTTGAGCTCGATGCGCGTGCCGTCCACCGGGTGCATGATCTCCACGGAGATCACCTCAGGCTCCGTCAGGTTCATGCGCCTGGCGGCCTCCAGGGCGGCGGCCTGCGCGATCTTCGCCTCCACGGGGAAGAAGAAGGTCAGCATCACCGTTCCGTCGCCCAGCCACTCCATCTCCGGCTTCACGTACAGGCTTCCCGGCTGGCGCAGGGCCTCGGTCTCCTCCATGCGGCGGTAGACGTTATCCTCCTGATCCAGCTCGTCGATGTACTGGATCATCTCAGGCTTCTGGAAGGTGCAGCCGCCGATCAGCTCGGCCGGGTCCGCCCCGGCGGCGAGGCCGTACTGCGCCGTGTTGTTTCGGCCATAGTGCGCGGTCACGGGGGCCATGTAATCGCTTTCGCGCTTCACCAGCGTGCCCGCGCCGATGCCCCCTTCCTTTTGGCGTGCGATACCGTCGCCGTTGCGCTCGGGATAGAGGCCAGAATCCACAAACTGGCCCTGCTCCACGGCCTCAAAGTATCCGCCGCCCGAAAGCATCTCCTCCATGAAGAGCACGGCGCGCTCCTTCAGCTCGCGCGCTTTCTCGCGCAGCGTGCCGTCCCGCTTCAGTTCCACCATCTCCATCAGGCCGTCCAGACCGATCAGCGTCTGCTTGGCGGTGTCGCAGGCTTCGATGTTATAGATATGCCAGGGCACATTGCGCCCTTCGTCGGGCGTGATGGTGGACTGTATGTCCGCCGAGGTCAGTTTGGAGATCAGCATATTGAGCACGTGCGTCACCGTGGCTTCCCTGGTGGAAGATTCGATGTACTTGGTGTTCATCTGGGCGCGCATGCGGAAACCGGTGAACAGTTCGCGCAGCGCCACGGCGTAGGGCAGATCCATGAACACGCAGGGCGCTGGGGTGGCTGTCGGCGGCACGGTGGACAGGCAGATCAGGTCCTTCCGCATGCCGCAGCCCAGCGAGAACTGGGCGTTGATGGCGTGCTGCACCATCAGCTCCGGCATCACCTTCCAGGCATCGCGCGAGGTGGCGTTGGCGTTGTGCGCGCCGTCGATCTGCGCGGTCTGCGACCAGGCCATCACGGTCTTGGACTCGCAGGCGTCCACGAAGGAGCGCACCATGTTGATGTTGCGGTAAAGCACGTTGTACTGCGGGTCCTGATGCGCGCCGTTGACGCCCTCCTCGGCAAACAGCACGGCGATCTCGGGGCCCGCCACGCCGGACACATAGGAATGGTAGTTGATCGGGCGGCCCACCTCGTCCTCGATCATGTCCAGCGCCTTGCGCTGCGCGCGCAGCTGCTTGCGGGTGATGGGCACGCCGCCGATGCCCTGGGGGGTACCTTCGATCAGGCCGTCAAAGTGGCTCTGCCCCGCCGTTCGGATCACCATGATGTGGTCCGCGCCGTGGTGGGCGGCCATCCGCATGCGGCGGATATCGTCCTCAAAGCGGCCGGAGGCGATCTCGGTGGTGATGACGGGCAGCGGCTGTGGGTCGATCCCGCCAAAGTGATGGGCGGGCGGCAGCGGCACGGAGCACTTGAGGGGCTCCGATGCCTCGCGGTAGGTAAAATCCCTCATCTGCAGGCCGGGCGCGGGCGTGCGCCATACCCAGCCGCGCCGGCGCGGGCGATAATCCTTCAGGTCCTTCAGGATCTCGCGTACATCAAGCGCCTGGTCCGGCTTCAGTTCGTATCGGCTCACGCGCTCCGCCCCCCTTCAAAGGCCGCCTGGGCCTCCTCCCAGTGTTCCCCTGCCAGCAGCTTCAGGCCTGTCTCGCGAATGGGCAGGCCCCAGGATCGGCTCATTTTATATACCACATGCCCGGCGCCGTGCCCCAGAAGGCCCTGCTCAAGGCACCCCTTCACCAGCGCCGCGGCTTCCAGCGAGGAAAAGCCCATGCGCAGCAGAACACTGCGCTCGATGGAGGGGGAGGTGTACTCCTTGCCCATGCTCAGCAGCGGGTCGGTCAGCTGCCGGGCCAGCTCCCAAAAACGCTCCTTGAGCTGCTCATCGCTTAGACCCTTCAGGTGCTCCCGGCGGCTTTCAAAATCATCCGTTCTTTTCATCGCGTTCCTCCAACAAGCGGTTGATGGCGTCCGTCACGTAGTCCCTGCTCGTGCGCGTCTCTTCGGCCAGGAAGTCAAGGTCGCCCTCGCGGGGCAGCGCATCGCGCCCGCCCATCGAGGTCTTGATCAGGGAATGGCGCAGATGGTCCAGGCTCACCTCGCGCACGCTCAGCTGACCGGGATGCTCCGGCAGCACGATGTTTTCCCCCGGCACCTGCAGGGCGGGGTCGCCCGTCAGGATGCGGATGCCGTTTTGCCTGGCGAAATCCAGCTGGGCGTTCTGATGCTTGCCGGCGCCTGTGTACTCCGTCTCCTGCACCACCAGCAGGCTGTCCTCCGGCAGCTCCTGCGCCAGCGCGAAGGCGGCTGTCAGGCTGGTGTTGCCCGCGGGGCCTCGCTCCATCCCCTCCAGCACCGCCAGCATCTCCGTGGTGTAAAACACCTGGCCCTGCGTCACCGTGACGTAGCGGTCCATGTAGCGAAGCGGCCTTGCGGCGCTGCGGGGCACGTCGGACCTGTCCGGCCAGGTGGTAAAGGGCATGCCGAAGCCCGTATGCCCGGTGGTGAAGGATTTGCGGTTGAATGCCCCGTCGCTGGCCATATGCAGGCCCTTCAGGTCCACGCTCGCGGCTGCGATGGGGGCGCCGCAGCCCGCCTTGGCCATGCCGCGTGCCGTGCCTGTCAGGTTGCCCCCGCCGGCGTTGGTGGCTACAACCATGGCGGGTTCCTGCGAGAACTGCTCTCGGCATTGCCGCGCCAGCTCCCAGCCCAGGCTCTCGATGCCCAAGATGCCGTAGGGAGTATAGAGGGAGGCGTTGAAATAGCCCGTCTCCTCCAGCAGGCGCAGGAACACGTAGAACAGCTCCGGACCCACGCTCAGCTGCACCACCTCGGCCCCCAGCGCCTCGCACTTGCGCGCCTTTTCTACGATCTCAGGCTGTCCCAGTCCGCGGCTGTCAAAGCACTCCTGCACCACGATGCACCTGAGCCCTGCCTTGGCGCAGCACGAGGCTACGGCCGCCCCATAGTTGCCGCTGGTGGCGGTGATCACGCCCTGATAGCCCATGCGCTTTGCCATGTACACCGAAAGCGCGGCGCGTCTGGCCTTGAAGGAGCCGGAGGGATTGCAGGCTTCATCCTTGACGGCGATGCGCGCGCCAAAGCCGGGCCGCGCGTACTTGCGGGCCAGGGCGGATATGTTTTTCAGCTCGATCAGCGGGGTGTTGCCCACCGAGAAGGAACGCATCACCCTGTTTACTTCATCCATCCCGAGACCCGGCGCCGCCATCATGCCCTCATAGTCAAAGGCGATGCTGCCGGATTCAAAAACGGAGTAGTCGAGCCCCACTGCCGCCTTCATGATCTCGTTCCTGCGCGCCATGACGGCCTTGTAGCTGTTGTCCCTCATTTTCTCTCACCCCACATGGCCCGCAGGATGCTCTCCTGCGCCTGTTGCAGCTCGGGGACGAAACCGCCGAAGCTATGATGATAGCCGGGGGCTTCCTCCACCACCTCGCCCCTGGCCAGCCGGCCGGTGCGGGTGCGGACCTCCGCCTGCTGGCCGATCTCCGCGTCCTGCAGCAGATGGCCCTTGACCCACTGCAGCAACGGCGTATCCGCCGTATCCTGCGGCACCTGCGGCGCTCGCTCACCGGGCTGCAGGATCACGCTTTTCACCGTCACCCAATCTCCCTGTTTTGCCATGTCAGGCCTCCCCGAAGGCGATCTCGCGATAATCACCCATCACGCAGCGGGGTACCGGCAGGTCCAGCATGGTCAGAAGTCCCGGCCGCGCCGCCACCACAAAGGGCAACATGTTGCAGGCCATGGCGATGGTGCCAAGGCCACCGTTCACCTCCGGCTTAACGGCCATGGAGATGGGCGGCTCGCCGGTGAGCACGATATAATCGCCCGTATTCACGCCGACCTGCTCTGGCTCGATCTGCTGTGGATGGATGAGACTGATCACTTCCCGATCCCCTGCTTTTGCCTGGGCGGTCATGTTGACACCGGCCACATGGCCCTTTGGCGCGAAGCCGTGCGGGCTCCTTCGGTCCACATCCGTCACGATGGGCAGCATCTGCTGGTCCAGGCTGTCATAGCGCAGGTTCAGCGCCTTTGAGATCATGGCGGCGGATTCGCGGAAGCCTACGTGCCCCGCGAGCGTCCCCTCGCGCACGCCCTTTTCAAAATCTTCCACCGTGATGCCGATCCCCTGCTCCTCCATCACGGTTTTGCCAAAGGGGCTCAGGCTGTTGACGCGCTCACACTTCACGTGGCGCACATCGGTCATCGCGCCGGACAGGCAGACGGCCAGCAGATCCATCATCAGGCCGGGGTTGATGCCCGTGCCAAGGATCGACACCCTGTGCCCGCGCGCCAGGGCGTCCATACGGTCGGCCAGCTCCTTTTCCTGCGCCCAGGGGAAAGCCATTTCTTCCGCGATGGTCAGCACATTCACTCCCTTTTCCACCACGGCCTTGATCTTGGGGAAGACGCCCCTGACAAATGAATCGGTAGCGATCACGCAGATATCCACGGGGGTATTGGCAAGCGCTTCCTCAATGCTGTCCGTGATCCTCACCTCGCTCCTGCCTTCGGAAGCGATCTCCAGCACCTCGTCCATGCTCTTCCCAAGCAGCTCGGGGTTGGTATCGCAGACGGCCACGATCTCCACGCCCAGGCGGCGGCTCAGCAGCCGGGCGATGCCGCGGCCCATAGCGCCAAAGCCCCATTGAACGACGCGAACCTTTCTCATGTCTGCCTCCTTCTCACTGGCGGCCGATGGTGGCCACCATCACGGCCTTGATGGTGTGCAGGCGGTTCTCCGCCTGATCGAACACCCGGGACTGCGCGGAGCGGAACACCTCGTCGGAGACCTCCATCTCATCCAGCCCGAACTTCTCCTTGACCATCCTGCCCGTCTCCGTCTCCAGATCGTGGAAGGAGGGCAGACAGTGCAGGAAGATGGCACGGGGGTTGTTCGTCCTGGCCATGGCGGCCGCGTTCACCTGATAATCCTTCAGCAGCGCGATGCGCTCGGCGAACTTGGCTTCCTCGCCCATGGAGACCCACACGTCGGTGTACACAGCGTCCGCGCCCTCAAGGCCGGAAAGGGAATCCGTCAGTTCGATCTGCGCGCCCGTCTCTTTGGCCACCTCCCGCATCTGGGCTACCAGCGCGGCGTCCGGCGCCAGCTCTCTGGGCGAGATGGCGGTGTAGCGCATGCCCAGCTTGGCGCTGATGATCATCAGGCTGTTGGCCACATTGTTGCGGGCGTCGCCCATGAACACCAGCTTGCACTCGCCAAGCGGCTTGGCCGTATTCTCCCTCAGCGTCATCACGTCAGCCAGAGCCTGGGTGGGGTGATACAGATCGGTCAGCCCGTTCCAGACCGGCACGCCGGAGAAGCGCGCCAGATCCTCCACCGTCTTCTGAGAAAAGCCCCGGAACTCAATGCCGTCGTAAAAGCGGCCCAGCACCTTGGCAGTGTCTTCCAGCGATTCCTTCTTGCCCATCTGGCTGTTGCTCAGGAAGGTGGCGTTGCCGCCCTCGTCCCAGCAGGCCGTCTCAAACGCGCAGCGGGTGCGGGTGGAGGTTTTTTCAAACAGCAGCACGATGTTGCGCCCGGCCAGCAGATCGCCGCGGATGCCCGCGCGCTTCTTGCTCTTGAGGTCGGCGGCCAGGTCGAGCAGGTAGCATATCTCCTGCGGCGTGAAATCCTTGAGAGTGAGGTAGCTTCGGCCTTTGAGGTTGATGGGCATGGAAAATCCTCCTTTATTATGCTGTCGATTATTACGCTTGTGTGGGATAGCCGCTTGGGAGCGGCCCGCTTTTCAGATCAAGTCACGCACCAGCGGCATGGACATGCAGCGCGGGCCCCCGCGGCCGCGCCCCAGCTCGCTGCCGGGGATCTCCAGCGTGCGGATGCCGTGGTCGCGCAGTATGCGGTTGGTGACGGTGTTGCGGTCATACACGACGATCACGCCCGGACGAACGCACAGCGTGTTGCTGCCGTCGTTCCACTGTTCGCGCTCGGAGGCGATCATGTCCGTTCCGCCGCAGGGAATGAGCGTGATGCGGTCCTGCCGGAGCTCTTCGCGCAAAATGTCATCCAGATCTCCGTGCAGCTCGATGGCGCGCAGCCTGCCCTCGCGCACGCTGACGCGGAAGCAGCGCAGCACGCTCATGATACCGGGATGGATGGTGAACACCCCCCGGTCCACCTGCGTGAACACGGTGTCCAGGTGCATGAAAGCGCGCGTGCTGGGCAGGTCAAAGACAAGGATGCGGTCGATACCGCTGCCTTCATCCTTTTGAAGGTTCATCATCAGATGCTCGATGGCCTCGGGGCTGGTGCGCTGAGAAAGGCCCACGCCCAATACGCCCGAGCCAAGGTTGAGTATGTCGCCGCCCTCCAGGCTGTAGGGGGTCTCGGGCCCGTACCAGGCCCTGTCCTGCCCCTTCATCTCCGGGTGGTGGCTGAAGATATAACGGCCGTAAATGGTCTCGCGCCTGCGGGCCGCCGCGAACATGCGGGAGAAGGCCACGCCGTGCCCGACCACACTGAAGGGATCGCGGGTAAAGTACAGGTTGGGGATGGGATCCATCAGATAGCGCGCATCCTGGTTGACCATGTGAGTCAGCGGATGGCGCGTGTAGACGCCCGCCTCCGCAAAGGTCACGCCGGACATGGTCTTTTCGACTAGCTTTTCGTTATCCTCAATGCCGCGCAGCACCTCCCGCAGGGCTTCGCCCTCAAAGCGGGCGATATCCCCCGCCTCATCGACGACCTGCCGGATAAACTGCTCTCGCACGTCAGGCTCCGCGAGGCTCTCCGCCACCATTTTGGTCAGGTAGCAGACCTCGGCCCCCTCCTCCCGCAGCACCTGAGCAAAGGTATCATGCTCCCGCTGCGCGCCCTGCAGATAGGGGATATCGTCAAACAGCATACGGCTCAGGTGAGGCGGCGTCAGCTGCTCCAGCTCAGGACCCGGCCGATGGATCAGAACTTTTTTCAGGGGACCGATTTCACTGAATACTTGAATACGCATTCGTCACCCACGCTTACAATTCATTTGTTTTGCTCATCTTAACACAAATATACAGCCCTGCATAGTCCCCCGGGAGGATTTTGTGGTCAGGGAAGAAGCCCCAAAACACAATAAGCGGCGGCCC
>DBQV01000059.1 GCA_002305755.1 Christensenella sp. UBA1385
GCGCTTGGCGTTTCAATCCGGGAACAGATCATCTTCCTTTTTACTCTCTACTGTTGCACTTGGCGTTTCAATCCTAAAACAAATCATCTTTTTCCGTAAGTAAACCAAAAACTGTTCATGCCCTCGGAAGAAAGCATGAACAGTTCGATCATCAAAAGGGTACAAAGAGCAAGTGGGCATCGCTTTCCGCAAAGGAACTTCAAATCGCCCTAAACAGCCACATCACCGCCATTGTGATCAGCCCCAGCACCAGCAGCACCGGTAGAAAAGCGCCGAGGGCCGCGATCAGCATAGCGAAAAAATCGCCCTTTTCCAGGTCCAGCTGCTCTTGTTTTGCCTCAGGCCGGTTCTTCCTGCCATACTCGGACAGTTCCCTCAGCCGGTCAAAAAAACTCACGCCTGCTTCTCCCGTTTGTCAAGCAGGGGGTAGTGACAGGCCACGTAATGCTCCGGCTTCAGCTCCCGCCAGGCGGGCGCTTCGCTTCTGCACCTATCGCTCGCGTATCGGCAGCGGGTGTGGAACTTGCAGCCGGCCGGCGGACGGATGGGGCTGGGGATATCCCCCTCCAGCACCTGCAGCTCTTTATTGGAGTTTTCTTCCGTGGTGGGGATCGCCTCCAGCAGGGCCTCGGTGTAGGGGTGCAGGGGCTCGTCGTAGATATCCTGCGATCTGCCCAGCTCAATGATATTGCCAAGGTACATCACGCCCACCCGGTCGCTGATAAACTTCACCGTGCTCAGGTCATGGGAGATGAACAGATAGGTGAGCTGATTTTTTTCTTTCAGATCCATCAGCAGGTTGATGATCTGCGACTGGATGGACACATCCAGCGCGGAAACCGCCTCATCGCAGACCACAAAGGTGGGGTTGAGGGCCAGCGCGCGGGCGATGCCGATGCGCTGTCTCTGCCCGCCCGAAAACTGGTGCGGATAGCGGTGCAGCATGTATTTTTGCAGCCCGCTGTCATCCATCACCTTCAGCGTGTATTTCTCCAGCGCCTCGCTGCCTTTGGGCAAAAGCTCATGCGCTACCAGCGCCTCGCTGATCAGGTTGCCGACCGTCAGGCGGGGGTTGAGCGAGGAATAGGGATCCTGGAAAACGATCTGCAGATAGCGCCGCAGCCTGCGCATTTCCTCCTGCCTCAGCTGGCTCAGGTCGATGCCAAGGGTGCGCTCGGCCTCCAGCTCCTCAAAGCCGGGCTTTCCCTGCGCCGCGCGGCGCAGTTCCTCCAGCGCGGGGTCAGTCTCCTCCCTCTGGCGGGTATACAACGCAATTTCCTCTTCCAGCTTTTTCAGCTTTTCCTGATCCTTGCTGCCGCCCGCGCCGCCCGCCATGTGAAACCTGTGGATTTCCATCGCTTCCTTGGCAGCGTGCAGCCTGGCGCAGCTGTTGAAGCGCCGTGTCAAGATCTGGCTCAGCTTGTGCAGATCGCCGCACAGCAGCAGACCGCCCGCGATATGCGCTTCCTGCAGGTGTTTGTCAAGAAGCGCGCTGACAGAGGTATCATGGATGGAGGCCATGTTCTGGATGGCTTTCCTGACATACTGGGGCGCGTAATCATCCAGCGTGACGCCAAAGTAGAAGATTTTGCCGTCGGTCGGCGTATAGAGGTTCAGAACACAGCGGCCGAGGGTAGACTTGCCGCAGCCCGACTCACCCACCAGCCCCAGCGTTTCGCCCTGATAGATATCCACCGTAATGCCGTCTACCGCGCGCACAAACAGTTGCTCTTTCTGAAGCAGATGGTCTTTCTTGACCGGGAAATGCATTTTAACGTTTTTTAATTGAAGCAATACCTTTTTCTGCTCAGCCATTGCTGCGGACCCCCTTTTGCGGATAGAAGCACCGGACGCTCTGCTGGGCGCTGATCTGAACCATCGGCGGCTCCTCGCTGCGGCATTTGTCGGTCGCGTATTTGCACCTGGGCGCAAACTTGCAGCCCTTGGGCAGATCCAGCGGATGCGGCACGGAACCGGGGATGGCCTCCAGCCTGTTGCCCTGGTTGCCGCTGAGCAGCGGGATGGAGTGCAGCAGAGCCTCCGTGTAGGGGTGGGAGTAATCGGTCACCGGCTTGAAGATATAATCGACCGGCGCGATCTCGACCACCTGCCCGCAGTACATCACCGCCACGTCGTCCGCCATCTGGTTGATGACACCAAGATCATGGGTGATAAACATGATGGCGGTCGTGATCTCTTTTTTCAGGTCGTTCATCAGGCGCAGAATCTGAGCCTGTATGGTCACATCCAGCGCCGTAGTGGGCTCGTCCGCGATCAGCAGCTTGGGCTTGCACACCAGCGCCATGGCGATCATCACGCGCTGGCGCATGCCGCCCGACAGCTGATGGGGGTATTGGTTGGCCACGTTCTGCGGATTGGGTATCTTGACGGCTGCCAGCATGTCCACCACCCGCTCATCAGCCTCCTTCTTGCTCATGCCCTGATGCAGCATGAACACCTCGGCGATCTGACGGCGCACGGTGAACACGGGGTTTAAGGAGGTCATGGGCTCCTGGAAGATCATGGAGATGGAGTTGCCGCGGATCTTGTACAGCTCGGTTCTGGTCAGTTTGGAGATATCGCGGCCTTCAAAATAGATCTCCCCGCTGTATATTTTCTGATTGTTTTCAAACAGCTGCAGGATGCTCATGGCAGTCTGGCTCTTGCCGCTGCCGCTTTCCCCCACCACGCCCAGCGTGCGCCCCACATCGATGCTGAGGGATACGCCGTTGACGGCCTTCACCAGCCCCTTGCGGGTATCAAAGTAGGTGTGGAGGTCCTTGATCTCAAGTAGCTTCATATTGCTTACCTCTCGTTTTCGCGGGGATCGATCGCCTCACGCAGAGCGTCTCCGACCAGGTTGGCCGACAGAGCGGCCAGCACCACAAACAGGCCGGGAATAAACCAGCGCCACCAGTAGTACTGGATGACCACCGATTGCTGCGCTGTGGTCAGCATGTTGCCCCACGAGGGCGTGGGCTGCGCCACGCCAAAGCCCAAAAAGCTCAGGCCGGCCTCCGTCAGGATGGAGGAAGCATAGCCCAGCGTGATGTTGACGATGATCAGGTTGAACACGTTGGGCAGGATGTGCCGCCACATGATCTTGTTCTGCCGAATGCCAAGCGCCTTGGCCGCCAGCACAAAGTCCTTCTCGCGCTCCACCAGCAGCTGCGCACGGATCAGGCGGGCAAGACCCATCCACCCCAGCACGCCCAGGATCACCATGATCAGGTACAGCCTGGCCTGCTGCGTCATCCTGTTGCCGATGGCGTAGGACAGCGTGACCGCGATGGGATAGAAGGGGATGGCGCTGAAAATATCCGCAAGGCGCATCAGCGTATGATCTACCCAGCCGCCGAAATATCCGGCAGACAGGCCCACGATGATAGCAATGATGACGGAAATGATGGTGGCTATGGCGCCGACGGTCAGCGAAATGCGTCCGCCGTGGATAAGTCGACCCAGCACATCGCGGCCAAATTCATCGCTGCCGAAAGCATAGCCCCTGTTGCCCCAGGCGTAGAGCGTGCCGTCCTTCGTAATGCCATAGTTTTGAAAATACCCGGCATAGACCCGGTCAAGGGCACCCATATTCTCAGGCAGCTGGGTCTGTTTCAGTTCATTCGCGCCCCAGGTGACCACACTGCCGTCTTCCAGCAGAGCCACAAAGTGCTTGTAGCCGGCGGTAATGGCCGCTACCTTGCCTTCAAAAGCGGGCACGCGGGTCAGGCGATCCTGGTTGCTGCCCCAGGTGTAGATATTGCCGGCGTCGTCCAGCACGAGCGCGTTGCGGTTGGTGGCCGCCACATCCACGGCCTTTATGCTGCCGTCGGTCAGTTGCTCAGGCACATTGGTGAAAAACTCGGAGGATTTTTCGCCGATGACGCGTACCGTGCCATCGTCCAGCAGGATGATCATATTGTTGTCGCCCGCCGCCACTTTTTCAACATGGCCACGAATCTGACGGGTCAGTTTAAAGTTGAGCGTCGCCTGCGAGCTGCCCCAGATGTGCAGGCTTTTATCGGAAGTCACCAGCGCCGACCACATGGTGCTGGCGTACATCTGGTCGACCTTGACATCCTCTTTTTCAAGCTCAGCCTGCACGTTATCGGGCGCCGTGGTCTGGCCATGGCCGTAGTATCCCCAGCCGTACAGGTGCCCCTGGTCGTCCAGCGCCAGCATGTGCTTGCCGCCGGCCACGATATCGACGATATTGGCCTTGGCGACCTCCTCCGGGATCTCCAGCACATAGTCGGATACGTTGGCCAGCTTCTGGTTGGGCTCAGAGCCCCACCTGACCAGCGTGCCGTCGTTTTTCAGCGCGTAGGAGAAGGAAACGCCGGAAACGATCTTCTTGATATCCTGCGGTTTGAGCGAGGCCGGTACATTGAGGTAGCCCCGTCCGGGGGGCAGATCGCCGTTGGTCAGCTCAATATAGGTCAGATTGATGGGATAGAGCTGTGAGCCTACAAAGGCAAACAGCAAAAAGGCGATAAAGAACGCCAGACCGATCATGCCCAGCCGGTTGCGGGTAAAGTTTTTGATGATGGTTTTCAGAGGGGTCTGAATGGCTTCTTCCTCAAGGACCGACAGTTTTTCGGCGACAAACAGCCTCTTGAACATTCTGCCAAACGAGGAAGCGATCCGCCCGAACACATTTTTCTTCTCCATTCCCGTCGCTCCTTTAGCTCAGTCTGATGCGCGGGTCAATGAACCCGTACACGATGTCCGATATCAACACGGCTGTAACGCTCAGCAGGGAGAAGAAAGCGTTCATCGTTGAGATCAACATGGTATCGCGCTGGTTGATGGCGCTGATCATGACCTTGCCGATACCGTTCCAGGCGAACACGGTCTCGGTAATGGTGGAGCCGGCAAACAGCGAGAAGAAGGTGGCGACCACCACGGTGGATACGGGGATCAGGGCGTTGCGGAAGGCGTGGGAATAGATCACCACTTTTTCCTGCAGGCCCTTGGCGCGGGCGGTGCGGATATAATCCTGGTTGAGCGCGTCGATCATGGCGTTGCGAACGATGCGGATGGTGGAAGCGATGGAGATCAGCGACAGCACCACCGTGGGCAGCACCAGATGCCGCAGCCAGGAGCCGATATAGGCCCAGCCGGACAGCAGCGAGCTGTTGGGCATTCCGCCGAAGGGCAGCCAGCCCAGCTGCACCGCGAATATATAGATCAGGCACAGCGCGATAAAGAAGGAAGGCATCGACCAGGTGACAAGAGAAAATACCTGCCAAAAATTATCAAAAGCGGATCTGCGCTTCACAGCGCACCATATCCCGACGGGAATGGATATCAACAGCTCGATGATGATCACGCCGAAGTTCAAAATCACGGTGTTGCGGATCGGCTCCGCAACCACATCCGCCACGGGGCGGTTATTCATGCTGGACCAGCCGAACTCCCCTTTGAACATATTGGTCAGCCAGGTCCAGTACTGTTCGGGCATGGATTTGTCCAGGCCCAGTTTTTTATACATGGCGTCGTAGGCCATCTGGTATTGATCGTGCTTCAAGTTGGTGGGCAGCATCGCCCTCACCGGATCGCCCGGCATCATCTTATTGATGGAAAAAAGAATAACCGTAATACAAAGAAATACCGGAATCAGTATCAGTACGCGCTTGACAAAATACTTGAGCATCTGGCGATCCCCCCACTTGATATCGCACGAGGGGAGGAAGAGAAGCTCTCTTCCTCCCCTGTGCGTTTGGCCAAACGATTAGTTGGCGGTCTTGGTCACTTCACAAATGATGTATTCCCAGGTCGCGAAGGGGGTCGTATTGAAGCCTTCTACGTTATTGGCCATGATGTCGAAATACTCGTTGGAGTACAGCGGGATCTGCGGCAGCAGCTCCTGCCAGCGCTTTTCGTACTTGAGCCAGACATCGAGGAACTCATCCTTCTGGTCGGGCTCCAGCGAGCGCATTTCCATGATCAGGCTGTCCAGCTCGGCGTCGCCCAGCTGGCAGGCATTCTCCCAGGTACCCAGTTTGTCGGAGTGCCAGGAGGCGAAGTAGGGGTCAAAGGGACGGCCAAAGCTGGTGGCCAGGTTGAAGGTGTTGTACTGGCGCTCATCGCCCATCTCATAGCCATAGTAGAAGTTGTTCAGCAGGGCGTTGAAGTCGGACTTGGTCACTTCAAACTTCATGCCGGCCAGGGGCGCATTGGCGGTGTACTGGATCTCGATGATGTCGGTCACGCTGTTGTCGGTGGTACCGAGGTGACGGACGACCAGCGGCTCCTTCTTGTCGTTGTAGCGCAGGTAGCTGCCGTCAGCAGTGGCCTTGGAAGCGTCAAAGGGGGTCACGCCGTCGGCTTCGTACTTCCACTCGGTCATATCGAGGTGCTCGTTGGCCTTGTCGATGTTCAGGTTGAAGGGGGTGAGTTCCGCTTCCAGATCCGCGCCCGCTTCTTCATACATCCACTGCGCGAAGCCGTATTCGGCCTGCACAACGCCGCCGTAGCCGCCCAGCACGTGGTCGATCACGGCGTTGCGGTCGATCAGGTAGCCCATTGCCCAGCGAACGTTAACATCCTTGGTCACGCCCCAGTCGCAGTGCATACCCAGGTAGCCATAGCCGTTGCGGAAGTAGCTGTGGGTCTTGGCGGTGGTGGAAGCCTTGGCGGCCTCGATCTTCTTGCCTTCGATCACGCCGGTCACAACGTCGATCTCGCCGGCGATGACCTGATCCACGTCGGTATCCTGCGGGATGGATTTCTGCACGATGTACTTGATCTTGGGCTTGTTGCCGTTGATATCGCCCTTGAAGTATTCGTTGATCTCAAGGGTGACGGTCTGGTTTTCAAAGCTGACGAACTTGTAGGGGCCGGAAGACACCGTGGGCTTAAAGCGCTCGGTGGCGGCCACGTTCTGCAGGTCCTTCAGCAGGGCCGCGTAGTTGGCGTCCTTGATCACACGGACAGCATTATAAGCGGTCTGAGCTTCCTCAGCGGCCTTAGCCAGCTCTTCGTTCTCAGCGTCCGCGTCGGCGGCAGCCTGGGCTTCGTCCGCGGCGGCCTTGGCGGCGGCGGCAGCCTCGATCAGGGGCGCGCGCTCGGCCTCGATACCGGCCTGGTCCACATCCTTGGCGACCAGCTTGGCCCCCATGTCGTCAGACACGATGTCCATGCTGGGGGCATAGACGGCCATGGGCGCGGGAGCCGCGCTGGCATAGGAGATCTCATAGAAGTAGGGCAGCTCGGCATGATCGATCGTCAGCGAGAAGGTATAGTCGTCGATCAGCTTGACGCCGGCGAACACATCGCTGTCGCCGGAGTTCCACGCATTGTAGCCGACCAGGCCGTAACCGACCGAGCCGCTGGAGGCGCCGGCCTCTACCCAGGCGGGAGCGGAAGCGTACAGCGTGCCGAACACATAATCCTTGGCGGTGATGGCGCTGCCGTCGGACCACTTCAGGTCGTCAAACAGCACCCAGGTGTAGGTCTTGTCGCCCGCTTCGTTGGTCTCTACCTGATGATCCTTGACGACCTGGGTGTTGATGACCATTTCGTCGGAGGGGGTCAGGTAGACGGTGCTGTAATAGTTGGCAAACAGCACGCGCTTGATAAACGCGTCATAGGCGCTGTTGCCAAACCCATCAATGAAATCGCCGTTCATCGCGGGGGTGCCGATCACGAGGGTATCGGGATCGGTAGCGGCCATGGCCGTGCCTGCCAGGGAAAGCACGAGAACCAAAGCCAGGGTCATGGAGAGTAATTTCTTCATAATCCAGTATGTCTCCCTTCATATCTTGTCAAACCCTCAAGGGTTATCCATGCCGGTATCATAACACATAGGATAGCATAAATCAATCTGTCGCTTGCAGTTTTCAGTTGTATTTATTCACTATCCCCGCGAACAAAAACAGTACGCAAACAAAAATGCAGGCAGATGAAAACGCTTTTTCATACCGCGTCTTATTTTTTCGGAATGATCTCCAGCCAGTAGCCGTCCGGGTCCGCGATGAAATAGAGGCCCATGCCCAGGTTTTCGTAGCAGATGCAGCCCATGCGCTCATGCAGCGCGTGGGCCCCTTCGTAGTCGTCCGTTTCAAAAGCCAGGTGGAACTCGTTGTCGCCCAGATCGTACTTCTCCTTGGGCCAGTTCTTCAGCCAGGTCAGCTCCAGCTGGTGGCTGCCCTGACCGTCGCCAAGAAACACGATGGTGAAATCGTCCTTCTCTTTGCGGCGCACCTCGCAAAGGCCCAGCGCCTCGCGGTAGAAAGCTAAAGAGACTTCCAGATCCTTTACATTGATGTTGTTGTGCACAAAGCGAAACTGCGGCATATTTCTCTGCCCCCCTCTATTTCTTCGTATATTCGCCGCGCGGCGGGTTTCCCTCTTCGCCGGGCTCCAGCCGCTGCACGTCCTTCAGCTTGTTTTCGATGGTGCGGCTCCTGCGCGTGGCGTCTTCGATGCTCTCGCTGGCCTGGCGGAGCCTTTGCTGCGTCTTGTCCAGGATGTCGCCGAAGCGGCCGAACTCTTCCTTCACGGCGCTCAGCAGCCGCCAGACCTCGGCGGAATGCCGCTCGATGGCCAGCGTTCGAAAGCCCATCTGCAGCGAATTGAGCAGCGCCGTCAGCGTAACGGGGCCGGAAGGCACCACGCGGTATTTGCGCTGCAGCTCTTCCGCAAGGCCCGGTATCTGCAGCACCTGCGCGTAGAGCCCCTCGCTTGGCAGGTACATCAGCGCAAAATCCACCGTGGCGGGCGGCGCGACGTACTTGGAAGCGATGCGGGCCGCCTCCACGCGGATGGCCTGCGCCAGAGCGCTCTGCGCCTGCAGATAGCCCTCCTTTTCCCCCTCGTCCTGCGCCAGCTGCAGCCGTTCATAGGCTTCCAGCGGAAACTTGGCGTCCACCGCCAGATAAACCGGCCCGTCGCCCTCGCGGCCGGGCAGCAGGATGGCGTACTCCACCCGTTCCTGGCTGCCGGGGCGCACGGCCACGTTGGCCTCGTACTGGCCCTTGACCAGCAGATCGTCCAGCAGAGCGCCAAGCTGCACCTCGCCCCAGCCGCCCCGCGTCTTCACATTGGAGAGCACCCTCTTGAGATCGCCCACGCCGTTTGCCAGCGTCTTCATCTCGCCAAGGCCCAGATAAACCTGTTCCAGTCGCTCGCTGACCTGCTGAAAGCTCTCGCCCAGACGTTTGTTCAGCGTGGCGTGCAGGTGCTCGTCAACGGTTTTGCGCATCTCATCAAGCTTTTGGGCGTTTTCCCGCTGCATCTCGCTGACGCTGCGGTGCAGCGTCTCGCGCATGCGCTCCACCTTTTCGTCGTTGGCGCTCAGCCGCCCGTCGATCACGCGCGTTAGCTCGCGCAGGCGTTCCTCCTGCAGGCGGGCCATACCGTCCACCCGCGCGCCCACCGCGTCCACACGAGAGGCCGTATCCTGCTCCTGATCGTGAAGAAGGCCCTGCACATACATCAGATCCTGCCCCGCCTGCTGCTGCGCCTCCTGCCGGGAACGCTGAAACAGGCGCTCGGCCTGCAAAAGCGCCTGCCTATGGGCCCGCGCCTGACGGATGAGCACCACGATCAAAAGCAGGATGATCAGCAGCATCCCTGCCGCGGTGATCAGCAGCCGATCCTGCTCAGCCATGGCTGATGCCCTTGCGCCAGTGCTCATAGCAAAGGCCGATATAGCGGATGGCGGTCTGATTGTCGATCAGCACCTGCTCGCCCTCCTTGATCACGCGCCCCTGCTGGTCCACGCGGGTATTCATGGTGGCCTTCTTGCCGCACCAGCAGAGCCCGCCCGGCACCTCCTCGATCACCTCCGCCAGCCTGAGCAGCGCGGTCGAGCCGGGGAAAAACTGCCCGCGGAAATCGGTCTTTAGCCCATAACAGAAGATGTCCAGCCGGTCGGACATCTCGGCCAGCTCCTCCACCTGCCGCTCGCTCAAAAACTGGGCCTCGTCGATGAACACATACTGATAGTCGCTGTGCGCGTTCTGCGCGGCCAACCAGAGCAGCTGCTCGCGGATGCTGTGGCCGGGCCCGACCACCAGCTCGGCCTCCGCCTTCAGCCCCACGCGCGAAAAGACCACCCTGGCGCCGGCGCGGGTATCCACGGCGGGCTTCACCAGCGCCACCTTGAGCCCCAGCTGCCGATAATTGTAGCGTTTCATCAGCAGCTGGGCTGTTTTGCTGGAGCCCATCACGCCGTAGTAAAAGTACAGCACTACAGCTCGCGCCTCCCCTCCATGGCCTTGGAGAGCGTGACCTCGTCGGCGTACTCCAGATCGCTGCCGACGGGCACGCCGTGGGCAATGCGGGTAACGCGCACGTTGAGGGGCTTGATCAGCCGCGCCAGATAGGCCGCGGTGGCCTCGCCCTCGATATCGGGATTGGTGGCGATGATCACCTCCGTGACCTCCTGATCATGCAGGCGCGTCAGCAGCTCGCGGATGCGGATATCGCCGGGGCCCACGCCGTCCATGGGCGAGAGCACGCCGTGCAGCACGTGGTAAAGGCCGTGATAATCGTGCATGCGTTCCATGGCCGCCACGTCTCGCGGATCGCGCACCACGCAGATCTTGGTCCGGTCGCGCTTCTCATCGGCGCAGACGCTGCACAGCTCCCCTACGGTGTAGTTGCCGCATACCTGGCAAAAGCGCACCGCCCGCCTGCCCTCGATCAGGGCGTCCGACAGGGCCTGCACGCTTTCAACCGGCATGGAAATGATATGATAGGCCAGCCGCTGCGCGGACTTGCGGCCGATGGACGGCAGCTTGGCCAGCTCGGCGGCGATGTTGTTGATCGGCCCCAATCCTTCGCTCATTTACAGCAGGCCGCCCATCCCGCCGGGGGTGAGGGCGCCCATGACCTTCTCCCGGTTTTCCTCGCCCATGCGCAGCGCCTCGTTGACGGCGGCCATCACCATGTCCTCCAGCATCTCCACGTCCTCTGGATCCACGGCCTCCGGTTTGATGCTCAGGCTGATCAGCTCCCGCTTGCCCGATACCCTGCAGGTCACCATGCCGCCGCCGGATGTTGCCTCGTACTCCTTGGCGTCCAGCTCCTCCTGCGCCTTCAGCAGGTTCTCCTGCATCTTCTGGGCCTGGCGCATGAGCTGCTGCATGTTGCCCCCGCCGAAACCGCCGAACTGTCCTCCCCTTGCCATAAAAAGCCGCCTCCTTCAAGCATACAAGTCTTCGCAGAGTATACCATACGGGGTATCCGCGCGCAATTTGCCCACAGTATTTGGTATCCCGGCCCTGCCCGCTATTTCTTTTCGTAGCGCAGGGGCAGCGTCACAGAGGGCAGGTCTTCCCCATTTTTCGTAAAGGAAACCGTCTCGCCGGACAGGCTGATCACGCCCGTGCTGCCTTCCACCCGGCCCTCGCCTAGCAGCCTTTTGACGATAGCGGCGGACAGGCGGGGCCCGCTGCCCCGCGCTAGGCCGTCCTTCCACAGCGTGAAGCGGCAGCCCTCCCGCCAGGCGCTGCAGCCGAAGGCCTTATCCGTCTCCTGCACGCTCTTTCCGCACAGGGGGCAGGAAACTCCCTCCATCGTGATCGCCGCGGCGCGCACCCTGCCGCCACGCCCCTTCACCTCCCGCTCAAAAACCACGGGCTTTTTTTCATCCCGCGCGTAGGCCACCAAGAAGGCGCTCAGCTTGCGGATGCCCTGCATGAAGCGATCGATATCCTGCTTCTTTTCCGCAATCTCGGACAGCGCCAGCTCCCACCGGCCCGTTGTCTCGGGCGACGTGATCTCCGGCGGGGCCACCTCGATCAGCTTTTCGCCCTTCTCGGTCGCCTCCAGCGCCTTGCCGCGCCGTTTGGCATAGCCCACCTGGATCAGCCGCTCGATGATGCCGGCCCGCGTAGCGGGCGTGCCCAGGCCCGATCCCTTCATCTGCTCCCGCAGGGCTTCGTCGTCGATCTCGCGCCCCGCGTTCTCCATGGAGGCCAGCAGGCTGGCGTCCGTGTGCGGCGGCGGCGGCTTGGTGGTCTCCTTTTTGGTTTTGGCGGAGGTCACACTGCGCTCCTCCCCCTCCTTGAGCGGCGGCAGCGCGGCCTGCCCTTGCGTGTCGCCCTTCTCCCGGCCCTGCACCCAGACCTTCTTCCAGCCTTCCTCCAGCACCGTGCGTCCCAGCGTCCTGAAGCTTTCTCCCTCCGCCTGCGTGATCACGCGCGTCTGCTCATACACATGGGCAGGGCAGAAGGCCGCGATGAAGCGGCGGACGATCAGATCAAACAGCGCCTTCTCATCGGGTGAGAGCTGAGAGGGCAGCGTCTTTTGCGGCGTAGGGATGATGGCGTGATGGTCGCTTACCTTGGCATCGTCAAACAGGCGGCGGCTCATGGGCAGCCTGCCTTCCTTTCTTTCGATCACCTGCGTCAGCGCGGCATAGGGCTCGGCGAGGTTTTCCATGGTTTTGTTCGCGCGGCCCGCCATGTCATGCGGCAGATAGCGGCTGTCTGTGCGGGGGTAGGTGATGGCCTTGCGCGTCTCATAGAGGCTCTGCGCGGTTTTCAGCGTCTTGTCCGCGGTGAAGCCCAGCAGCTTGTTGGCCTCGCGCTGCAGAGAGGTAAGGTCGAACAGCTGGGGCGGCAGCTCCTTCTTTTCCTCCTGCGTGATGTCGCTGACGC
>DBQV01000026.1 GCA_002305755.1 Christensenella sp. UBA1385
CGCCGCAGGCGGCGCTCGGCTCCGTCCCTTGCGCGTCCGGGGGCGGGCGTTTATAATGAGAGGCGTTAAATAGATCGGCAAAATGACCGGAAGATATCATATGGGGAGGGCAGGGCAATGACGGTGATGGAAAACTATCGCGCCTGGCTGGAGATGGCGGCGGGCGAGCCGGGCCTGATCGGCGAACTGCGGGAGATCGCGGACAGGCCCGCGGAAATAGAGGACAGGTTTTACACCGAGCTGAGCTTCGGCACCGCCGGCATGCGCGGCGTGCTGGGCGCGGGCACCAACCGGATGAACATCTTCAACGTGCGCAGGCTCTCGGCGGGCCTGGCCGACTATGTGAAGGGCCTGCCCGGCGGGGCGGAGCGCGGCATCGTGATCGGCTACGACAGCCGCAGGATGTCAGAAGAATTCGCGCGGGAGGCCGCGCTGGTCTTCGCCGCGCGGGGCGTGAAGGCCCTGCTGTTTGACGCCCTGCGGCCCGTGCCCGTGGTCAGCTACGCGGTACGGCACCTGCACACCATCGCGGGCGTGGTGATCACGGCCAGCCACAACCCGCCGCAGTACAACGGCTACAAGGTCTACGCAGAGGACGGCGCGCAGGTGGGCCCCGACATGGCGGAGGGCATTTCCCGCCTGGTGTTCGGCCTGCCCTACGCGGACTGCCAGCCCATGGAAGAAAGCGCGGCCCTGGACGCGGGCCTGCTGCGCTACGTCGGCAACCGGGAAGTGGACGACGATTATATCCGCATGGTGCTGGACCTGCTGATCGACCCGGCCCTCATCCGCGAAAAAGGCAAGGATCTGAAGATCGTCTACACCCCTCTGCACGGCAGCGGCAACATCCCGGTGCGCCGCGCGCTGGCTGAGGCGGGCATCGACAGCGTGACCGTGGTGCCCGAGCAGGAGCTGCCGGACCCGAACTTTTCCACCGTGAAGGCCCCCAACCCGGAGGACCCGAACGCCTTCACCCTGGCCATCCCGCTGGCGGAGAAGGTGGGCGCGAGCGTGATCTTCGGCACGGACCCGGACTGTGACCGGCTGGGCGTCTGCGTGCTGGACCATGAGGGCGTCTGGCGCACGCTGAGCGGCAACCAGATCGGCTGCCTGCTGCTGCACCACGTGCTGTCGGGCAGGCAGCGGCTTGGCACGCTGCCCTCAAACGGCGCGGTGTGCAAGAGCATCGTTTCCACCGACATGGCGCGGGCCATCTGCAAACGCTTTGGGGTGGAGCTGTTTGACACGCTGACCGGCTTTAAGTACATCGGCGAAAAGATACAGCAATTTGAGGAAACGGGCAGCCACAGCTTCCTCTTCGGGTTTGAAGAGAGCTTCGGTTTCCTCTCCGGCACCAGCGTGCGCGACAAGGACGGCGTGAACGCCTCCCTGCTGATCGCCGAGGCCGCCTGCGCCTGCATGGCCGAGGGCATCACGCTCTACGAGCGCATGCAGCAGCTCTACCGCGAGTATGGCTACTATCATGAGGAGGTGCTCTCCCTCACCCTGCCGGGCAAGGAGGGCCTTGAAAACATGCGCGCGCTGATGAGGCGCCTGCGCGAGCGGCCGCCGCAGGAGGCGGCGGGCCTCAGGGTGCTGGCCGTGCGCGACTACCTGAAGGGCGAGCGGCGGGAGGGCGGCGTTGTCGAAAAGCTCGATTACCCGGCCTCGGACGTGCTGTTTTATGAGCTTTCGGGCGGCGGCTGGTGCTGCGTGCGCCCCAGCGGCACTGAGCCCAAGATCAAGCTGTACGTGAACACAAGGTCGGACGAAAGCATGGAGAGCGCCCGCGCGCTGGGTGCGGCTGTGCTTGAGGATATGAGGCGGATGATGGCATGAGGTACAGAAGGCTGGGCAGGACCGGGCTGATGGTCAGCGAGATCGGCTTCGGGGGCGAGTGGCTGGAGCGCCACAGCGAGCGGGAGTGCCGCGAGGTACTGGCGCACGCACAGGGCCTGGGCATCAACATACTGGACGTATGGATGAGCAACCCCGAGGTGCGCAAAAACATCGGCCTTGGCATCGCCGGCAGCCGCGAAAAATGGTACATACAGGGCCACGTCGGGGCCACCTGGCAGGGCGGACAGTATGTGCGCACCCGCGATATGGACAGGGTGGCGCCCGCCTTTGAAGATCTGCTGCGCCTGCTGCGCACCGATTACATCGACCTGGGGATGATCCACTTCATCGACGACGACGGGGACTGGGAGCGCGCCATGAGCGGCCCCTACATCGAGTATGTGCGCCGCCTGAAGGCGGAGGGCGTCATCCGCCACATTGGCCTGAGCACCCACAACCCCCTGATCGCCATGCGGGCCGCGCAGACGGATTTCATCGAGATGATACTCTTCAGCGTCAACCCCGCCTTTGATCTGCTGCCCCCCACGGACAATATCGAGGATTACTTCGCGGAGGAGTACAGCGGCGCGCTCAAGGGCATCGACCCCGTGCGCGCGGCCCTGTACAGCCTGTGCGAGCAGAAGGACGTGGGCATCAACGTGATGAAGGGCTTCGCGGGCGGCCGCCTGTTCGACGCCCGGCGCTCGCCCTTCGGCGTGGCGCTCACCCCCGTGCAGTGCCTGCATTACTGCCTGACCCGTCCCGCCGTCGCCTCCGTGCTGGTGGGCTATGATACGGCCGCACAGGTGGATGAGGCCGTGGCCTACGAAACGGCGACGGATGAAGAGAAGAACTATGCCGCCGTGCTGGCTGGCGCGCCTCTGCACGCCTTTCCCGGCGGCCAGTGCACCTACTGCGGCCACTGCAGGCCCTGTCCCGCGCACATCGACATCGCCATGGTGAACAAATACTTCGATCTGGCCGCCATGCAGCCCCGGGTGCCTGCCACATTGCGCGAGCATTACCGCGCCCTCCCCCACCGCGCGGACGAGTGCATCGCCTGCCGCCAGTGCGAGCCCCGCTGCCCCTTTTCCGTGCCCATCTCTGACAGGATGAAGCAGGCCGCGAAGCTGTTTTCAGAAGGATAGAAAGAAAGGGCCGTGGAAAGAGAGAGGTCCGGGCGCCCGCAGCGCGTTGAAGGAGCATCGCTGCGGGTGTTTTGTGTGCGCGCAGGCAGCCTGCGCCCTGAATCAATACGTCAGCAGCTGTAGTTTGCTTATTCAGGGAAGCGCATATAAAGGCGGCCTTTTGTACCATTTCATGGTAAAATGAGAACAACGAACAAAAAGGTGCTCACCATGAAGCAGCAGGCGTGCAGCGATATCCAGTATGGTGGCAGAGGCAGGACAATGAAGTGTGAAGAGCATCCTAACACACTGGTTCGCGCACAGACTGAGGACAGACCGGAAGGTCGCTCTGAAGCAGTTGCTGCGGATGACCTCCTAACTCGTAATTCCAAGCCACAGAGGCCATAGACTGCGGCTTTCTTGATTGTCAGGGAAACTCGTCAACGCTCTCCTGGCCTGTTTTCGGTAGACAAACGCAGCCATGAATGGTATAATTCTGTATATAAAAATAGAGTAACTGAACCGGCGAGCACGCCGATGGGATCGCCATGAAACCGTTCGGAAAAAGAGATCACCGCACAGCCCTTTCCTTACTCGTAAACGACAGGCTGCCCCAGCAGGAAGGCAAGCCGGTCATTTCTGAATTGTCTGAAAATAAGAAGCCTCAGATGCTTTAGGCCTTAGTCGCGATCATGTTGTCCTCGTTCTGTTTAAAAGCTGATATCAATGCAGAGGCAAACTGCACACCGAAACCAACACCAAAATGGAAGATGAGGTTTTGAAGGTCGTTCAGGCTGAGACGGAAGCGTATTTTTCTCAAAGAGGCTTTACGGTTTCATGGGCGCGGTATGACTGGGAATACAATGACTCCGGAATATGGATTCTTTTTACATGCTCTACCCATTTAAATTGTGAGGAAGATGAAAAGAAGAGCCGAAATGCATAGCAAAGAACCATGTTGGAATTTCTTGATTAGGGCATTCTATCTGAACGGTGACGAGATCAGAAGATCCGTGAAAGCGACCGCAGAGAATTGAGGGATTCAATAACCGTAGGTTGCTGGATAACAGAAAACGATAACCATCCTGATTCAAACGGTTTTATTGAAAAAATCGAGACTTCCCCTGAAATCATGACTAAGGGACTTAAAGTTTGTCGAACAGTATATGTAACAGAGCATGGCGGAAGGTATTCTGTTTACTCTGCTGAGTGGAGCGTTGTAGTCACGATCATGCCGTAACTGGTTTAGAAAGTACATGCTTTTTCATGAAAAAAGGAGGTTTCCCCATGAAACGGATCCCCTGCTTGCTGCTCACCATCGCCCTTCTGCTTCCCGTTTTCGCCCTGGCTGATGTGGATGTTAAATCACTATCCACAGATGAGTTGTTATCTTTGCGCTTGGCAATCGTCCAGGAGCTCATTGATCGAGGTGAAATGAAATCCGCAAATGTTCCCGCTGGCGAGTACACTATTGGAGAAGATATTCCGGCGGGAAGCTACAGCATCACTACTGAAGAAATTTTGGTTAGTGTTGTGATCGGCGAGTATGATGGAATGTATGTCGTCAGTCGCGATTCTCCGGTTGGTAAGATTACTTTAGTTGACGGTGATAAAATACAGTTTACCGGGAAGGTCGTTTTGACCAAGTACGCAGGGCTGTCCTTTGACTAATACGTCGTAGGAGATTCGCCATGAAGAGGATCGCTTCGTTTATTGTCGCTCTTACAATCTTGATCGCCTGTTTTCCATCATACGCAGCGACCAGTTATTCAGAACTTGTTTCATCGGTTCTCGAATCGATGGAAGAAAACAACAAGAAAGTTTCCGGCGCTCCTCAACAAACTGCAAACGGAGCCTATCGTGCAGTTGAGATGCTGTCTATCATGGCTTATCGACTTGATTCCTCAGGGGGCTATTCGGATGTCATTGCCAGCTCTATCGATACATTGAACGCTAACGATAAGGGCCTTGATGGCGCTCCTCAGCAAACGGCGAACGGGCTATACCGTTGTGTCGAACTCCTTGCTGTTATTGCCCTCGAACTGGATACATCAGGAAATTACCATGAGTTTATTCTTCAGGTTCTCGATGACATGAATTCCAACAACAAGACGGCAAAGAGTGCTGTTCAGCAGGAAGTGAACGGCGCATATCGCATGGTAGACATGTTGACTATCATTGCATATGAAACAGGCGTCAGTTCTGAAAGAATCTCCACAGTCATCGACTCCTGGAAGTCAGGAAATTCCTCTGCTTCCGGAGCTCCGCAACAACTGGTAAATGGGCTTTACCGATGTGTAGAGTTCGCATACTTGATTGGAAGCAAGTCCGATTCCTGGGGAATATGGAGCTCATATTTTTCTAGTGTTTATGACAATTGGATAGACGTGAATAAGAGCTGCAAAGGCGCTCCGCAGCAAGCAGCTAATGGGATGTATCGCTTCGTTGAGATGTTAGCGGGTTGGGCGCAGACACTATGAGGAGAGAAATCGCCATGAAAAACTGTTCTAATTATTCTGGCGATTATTTTGCTTCCTGGCCTGATGATCGCAACATCGTTTTCGGATAGCCTCGACCTTCCTTCATGAACAAATGAAGCACAGAGGGCTTAGCCGGCTTCCTTCCGGCTTTTGGGGAGCGTATCAATGGGCCGATGCGCCGCTTTGCCAGAACGCCCCGCCTACTGCATCCTCACCGGGTGCTCGCCGGCCGCGCGGGCGATCAGGCGCAGGTTGAGGCGCCTGGCGTAGGCGAGGCACAGGTCGCTGGGGTATTTGAGGGTGAACAGCAGGGGGATGCCGCTGGTCGCGGCCTTGCCCAGCATTTCAAGCGAGAGGCGGCCGCTGGTGCCCAGCAGGCAGTCCTTCAGGGGCCAGCCCATCATCATGGCGTGGCCGATGGCCTTGTCGCAGGCGTTGTGGCGGCCCGCGTCGTCAAACATGGCCTCGTTTTCTCCGCAGACGATCACGGCGCGGTGGCGGCCGAAGGGCGCGTCCTGCTGGATGGCCTGGCCGAGGCGGCGGATCAGGGCGTCGTCTGAGTCCGCGAGGCGGTCAAAGGGCCTGAGCGCCTCCAGCCGCTCGGTGAGGATGGTGGCGGGGCGCAGGGGACGGGCTGTGCTGACGTCCACGGCGCGCCCATCCTCCGATTCGCGCACGCTGAGGATGTCCTCCATGCCGTCCACGCGGCCCTGCGAGCGCAGGAAGCCGACCGCCAGCTCGCGCCAGTGCCCCTGGGAGCAAAGCATCAGCTCCAGCGGCTGCCCGTTCACGCGCAGCGTAAAGCCGCGCTCCTCAAACAGGGGAAGATCGTTTTTTTCACTCATTGCCATTCCCTGCTTTCCACTTCGATCTCTTCAAACAGGCTTCTCGCGTAAGCCTTGCTCAGGAATTTGGACGAGTAGAAGGCCTTTGCGCCGTTGCTGGCGCTTACCACGCCGATGTCCGCGTAGGCGTCGCTCATCTGCATGCGCGCCGCCGCGCCCTCCAGCTCGTCCATGCTGAAGCGGAAGGGGTAGCCGGCAAATTTGGAGAAGGGCGCGGGGCGGGGATAGAGCTCGCAGTCGCGCCGCGTCACCTCCGCGATGGTGGCCAGCATGTCCTTATCCTCGATCAGGGCCTGCACGCGCGCGAACTGCGCCGTCATGATGGAGGCGCTGTAATAGTAGACGTCCTTTCGGCCCCTGACCTGGGCGGCGTCCTTCAGCTCCTCGCAGGGTTTGCCCTCGTCCACGCCCGACAGCAGGCGGGCAAGCAGGGCTTCGTCCATGCCGGGGCCGGCCTGCCGGCGCAGCCATTTGAGCGGGGCGACCAGGTTCTGCGCCGTGCGGTCGTAGATGATTTTGGCCAGCAGCGCCGCGGCCTCGCGCCCGGCCTGCTGCTCCGCTCCGGGCTGCCCGGCTTCGCTGAGCCTTTCTTCGTTTGGGTTATCCATGTTTTTCCCTCCCTTTTTCGGATGCGCGGACGGTGTCTGTCTTTATTATACTGCTTTTTTTCCGGCGCGGTTCATGAAAATGCTCCGGCACAGCACAGCTGCGCCGGAGCGGGCCTGGCCGCCTGTCTGAGGCCCCTTGCTCACAGGGCATCAGCAGATCATTTCTGAGGAGGCTTTTTTACAGGAGGCCGGAGGCTTCAAGATCGTCGGCAACGTCCTTGAGGTCGAACTTCTCAAGCGTCTCGCGGGTGGGCGCGCCGTTCTCATCCCAGCCGAATTCCTTGTAGAACATGCTGAGGGCCAGCTGCCAGTCTTCCTTCTCCATCTTGACGGTGCCTTCGGTAAAGACAGGTACGTCGGGCTCGGTGCTGTAAGCGTACTCGGGGATCACGTCATGCTCGTGCCGCATGTCGCGGGTGCCGTAGGTCTTCACCGTCATGGCGCGGGCCAGCTGGATGCCGCGCTCGGCCATGAAGTCGAGCTCTTCCTCGCTGGTCTCCTTGCCGGTGATGGCGGAGAAGTACTGGCTCTCCACGCTCAGGTCGCCCTTGTAGCCGCGTTCCTTGCGGGGGCTGAAGGTCATCGGCCACACCCAGTTGCACAGGGTGAAGCTGTCGTGCAGGGCCTGGCGCACCACGCCGAACTTGGCGAACCTCGCCTTGGCCTCGTTCATGGGCGTATAGTTCTTGGGCATGTCCAGGCAGCCCTTGCCGAAGCGCTCTTCCACGATGTTGCGCTGCAGGTGGTAGGGCAGGCCGGAGCCGGTGATGTTGACGATGGTGTGGCACATACCGTCGCGGTTGTAGACCACGTTGGTCAGCATGCCCACCTGCGCGGCGCACTCGTTGCCGTGGTGACGCTTGGCGCCGATGGTGCTCCACAGCGTGAGGGCGGCGCTGTTGATGTAATCGTCGCCGATCAGGTCATGATACTGCTTGTCCACAAAGTAGGCGCCCTGCGCCAGGGTGGAGAGGGTGTGGTTCTTGTCGCACACGCGGGTGAGGATGTCTGCGATGAAGGTGATGTCGCCGCTCTCGCGCTTGCTCCAGTCGATCTCCGCGTATTCCTCGGGCTTCAGGATCTTCTCCATGTAGCCGTTGTCCATGAAGTAGTTCAGGGTGGCCTTCAGCTCGCCGTAGTTATCCCACAGGCCCAGATCGTCCGCCAGGATGGCGCTGTAGACGGAGGCGGTCAGCTTGCCGTCGCCTTCCTCTTCAAAATCGGTGTAGGCCTTCATCAGCCCGCCGTAGGGGTTGTTGCCCAGGCAGGTGTTGGCGTGGGTGGTGTTGCGACCGAACTTCTTCAGCTGCGGCAGGCTCACCGCGCCGTAGCAGCGCACGGGGCAGGAGGTGCAGCCGATCATCTTGGTGGTGTACTTCTCGGCGATCATGCCATGGTCGAACACCGCCTTCTGGCAGCGGTAGCCCATCAGCGTGGGCTGGCCGGGGGCCGATTCGCCCGTGTCCACGGGGCCGCCGGGGGCCGCGCCCCAGGTCAGGCCGGGATGGCCCGTCCAACGGGAACGGGGGCTGTCATACTCGCTGAAGGATTGGGGCGTGTTGGGCACCACATGGTTGTTGTTGGAGCCCATCAGGTCGCTCATCACGTAGTTGTTGAGGGCCAGCACGCGCTTGGGATCGGCCACCTGGGTGCCGCCCTTGCCGTACAGGCAGATGGCCTTCAGCTTCTTGGAGCCGAAGATCGCGCCCACGCCGCCGCCCGCGCAGTGGGCCACGCCCGTGATCACGCAGGAGAGGTTGATCATGTTCTCACCGGCCTTGCCGATGGACATCACCGTGGTGCCCGTGCCCTCTTTGTCGCACAGGGCGGCCGTCGTCTCGGTGGTGGTCATGCCCCAGAGGGCCGCCGCGTCTTCCACCGTGACCTTGTCGTCCTTCACATTGATGTAGACGGGCACATCGGAGGCGCCCTCAATGATCAGCGCATCGTAGCCGCAGGCCTTCAGCTGGGTGGCCACGTCGCCGCCGATGTGGGCGTCGACCACCGCGTTGCCCTTGGTGAAGGTGCTCAGGAAGCACAGCGTAGTTCTGCCGGAGCAGGGGGCGGAAGAGCCGGAGTTGGGGCCGACCGCCATGACCACCTTGCTTTCGGGATCGTAGGGCTTTACGCCGGCGGGCACTTCATCGTAGAGGATACGGGTCGCCATGCCCTTGCCGCCGACATAGCCGAAATATTTTTCGCTGCTCTCCACGCCCGTCTCGCGGGTGGTGAGGTTAACGCGTAAGAGTTTGCCGGTCCATCCGTTCATGTTTTACGCCTCCTTGCTTATGCGCCCGCGTTCATGGCAGTCGCGACGTCTTCCCACTGGATCATTTTCAGCGCGCTGGTGGGGCAGCCTGCGACGCAGGCGCCGCAGTTGATGCACTTGGTGGATTTGCCGGTATCCGGGCGCAGCCTGGGCATGTGCCAGGGGCAGTTGTTCACGCAGGCGCCGCAGCCGATGCAGACATTCTCATCCACCACGCGCGCGCCGGTCACCGGGTCGGGGTTGATGGCCTTCACCGGGCAGCCGACCATGCAGGGCGCGTCCTTGCACTGGCGGCAGGTTTCCGCCGGGATGGAGAAGTTGCCGAAGAAGCCGCTGTCATCCAGGTATTCGGTGGTGACGTCGCCGCCGAACTGCGCATAATCGCGCACATGGATGCGGGACAGATAGGGTTGCGCTACCCCGTCATTGGCCAGGGTGCAGTTCAGCTCGCACCGCTGGCAGCCGGTGCAGCGCGCGGGGTTGAACACCAGCAGATATTCCGCGTTGGGATAGAGCTGCAGCTGTTCCGCCTGAGCCAGCGTGGTGCCCAGCAGGGACAGCATGGAGCCGGACAGGCTGACGCCTGCAAGGCCCTTGGCTGTCATCTTCATGAATTCACGCCGGGTGTACTCACGGTTCATCAAGCCCTTAGACATAGTGAGTCGACCTCCTGTTTTGTGCGCCATCGCGCTAAATTGAAAAGAAGATACAGCAAAGCAACAAGGCAAAGCCGCATCTCCTTTGCAAACGGCAGGGCAGGCGATCGCTCTCCCACCCCATTGGTTCCATAGACCGCGTGGGCCACGTGAACTCGGAGACCTTCTAATCGTGCCTATCATAACACGAAGTGAAACTTGTGACAAGATTAAGATTAGCCTTTTTTTCACTTGTTTTTACCCGAAGGGCGAGGGAAGGCCAAAAATTAGCAATCACTAACCACTGATGCCGGCCAATCGAAGGATGAAATCGGCCAGGGCATCCGGCTGATCGAAGGAAAAGCAGGGGATGCCGGGATAGGGCTCGCCGTCTGTGACGATGGCGGCGTACTCCTCCGCCGGGCGGCGCAGCCCCTGGCCCGTTGCCTGCCGCTCGATGCCGATGGCGGGGCAGGGATAGGCGCTGTAGCCCTCGATCAATACCAGGTCCACGCCCTGCATCCGGCAGAGGATCTCCTGCGGGCTCAGCGGCCGCCTTTCCACAAAGGCGGTCATCTCGGACGAGCCGACGGCCGTGATCAGCGCGCCCGCCTGGCTGAAGCGCCAGCTGTCCTTGCCGGGTCTGTCGATCTCAAAGCGGTGGGCGTCGTGCTTCATCACGCCTATGTTGAGCCCCCTTGCCGCCAGCAGGGGGATCAGCCGCTCGATCAGCGTGGTTTTGCCGGTGCCGGAAAAGGCGCTGAAGGCCACCGCGGGCGGAGCGCTTGTGAACATTGTACCTGCCTCCTCACATGGATGGATGGGCGGATTATAGCACAGCGCGCCGCCGGGGCCTACCCGTCCGGGAGAGGCGTTTAAGCGGAAATAAAGGAATCGGATCACAAGGGCTTCCGCCGCTTGTGGGGTTCATCACAAGTTCTCCCTTTACAGCCGGGGCCCCCGCTGATATAATCGGCGCGTATAAGGAGGGGGCGTGCTTTGTTCAATATCGGTTTTGCGGAGCTGATTGTCATCCTCCTGGTCGCTTTCGTGATCGTGGGGCCCAAAGACCTGCCCAAGGTGGCCCGCACGCTGGGCCGCTGGGTAAGGCAGGCCAAGGAGATGTACCGCGATTTCAAAAACGAGATGGGCCTGGACGAGACGGCGGACGAGCTGATGGAGGTCAAGCGCGATCTGGACAAGACCATCCGCGAGGCCGACCCCAGCGTGGAGCTGCGCAAGGCGCAGCGCGAGACCAGGCAGGCGCTGCGCGAGGCGGAGGAATCCGTGCGGGGCAAGCCGCCGCAGGGCAAATGAATCGATCGCCCTTTGTTAAGGAGGAAATGACATGCGCATTGGTGTAACGGAAATCCTTTTGATCCTGGTGCTGGCGCTGGTTGTGTTCGGCGGCGGCAAGCTGGCGGGCGTGGGCAAGGCCCTGGGGCAGAGCATCCGCGAATTCAAGAAGGAAGTAGCCCCCGAGGAAAAGACGGAGAAAAAAGACGGGGAAGATAAGGCCTGAGCCCCATGGCAGAAGCGAACGCTGAGACGCTTGACGAAAAGAGCCTGAAAAAGCAGGCGCTGATCGAGCATATCTATGCCCTGCGCCGCATGCTCATTGCGATCGCGGCCACGGTGGCCATCACCTTCGCCGTGATGTTTTATCAGATGAGCGGGCAGCTGGCGGGCTTTTTGCTGCGCCCGCTGGTGCAGCGCGGCATCGACGTCATCGCCACCAAGGTGTCCGAATCCCTGGTGATGCAGATGAAGACCTGCCTGGTGGCGGCCGTCATCTGCTCCATGCCCATGATCATCTACCAGATCTGGGATTTCGCTGCCCCCGCCCTCTACCCGCGCGAGCGGCGCGGCTTCTGGCTGATCTTCCTGTCGATGCTGCTGCTGTTTGCGATGGGCATCGTGTTTGCCTACCTTTTTGTTTTCCCGCTGGCCATCGACCTGTTTTACGAGGCCGGGCACGGTGTGGCCGTCTCGATGTGGTCAGTGAACGATTACTTCAACTTTGTGCTGGGCTTTCTGCTGCCCTTCGGCCTGATGTTTGAGCTGCCGGTGGTGGTCTTTCTGCTGGCACGCGGCGGCAAGGTGACGGCTAAGGCCATGAACAGGAGCCGCAAATACTTCCTGCTGGCCGCCGCCGTGGTGGCCGCCATCCTCACCCCGCCGGACGTGGTCAGCCAGGTGATGCTGCTGATCCCCCTGCTGCTGCTCTATGAGCTGAGCGCCCTGATCGTGCGCCTGGTCAAGCCCAGGGCCGCGCGGCAGGACGAAACCGCGCGGTCCTGAGGCGGGTGCGCCGGCGCGATCTTCCTGCGGGGCGGACCGAGTTCGCGCCAGGCCTTGGCCCGCCTTGCGTCTGCCTGCCCTCTGTGCTAAAATATCCCTCGCATCCGGCCGGTTGGGCCGCAGGATGCGTATGCTCCCGTAGCTCAGTGGATAGAGCGTTCGTCTCCTAA
>DBQV01000031.1:0-2182 GCA_002305755.1 Christensenella sp. UBA1385
CACCCAGAGCAGCGGCAGATCGACCGCGCGTGGGTAGATCAGCAGCAGCGCGAGGGCGATCAGCGCGGAGAGGGCACTGAGAAGATAGCCCCCTACGCGCGTGGCCCGGGGCAGGGCGCGCCATCCGCCCGGCCTTGTCAGGCGGGCGGCCAGCAGGCTGACCTGCATGGCCATGTACAGGGCGCCGCCCGGCAGCGGCTGCCCCACAATGACGGTGGAGGCCAGCAGACAGTACAGATAGTCTGTCAGCTGCGCGCCCTGCGAAAGGCCGGTCAGCCCCGCCCCCATGCGGCGGGTATTCCACTCAGCCGATGACTGCCGCAATCCCGCACCTCCCCTGATAATTCTGCCATATTCTACCATACGGCGGGGGACGCTTCAAACAGGGACTTGATTGACATACCGCCGCAGGCCACCCTATACTGGCAAAAGAATGTAAACAGGCAAGGAGCAGCGCATGAAGATCGTCACCATTCGGGATGTCGCGCGGGAGGCCGGGGTCAGCATCACCACGGTCTCACGCGTCCTGAACCACCGCGAGGAGGTGGATCCCATAACCTGCGAGCGCGTGGACGCGGTCATCGAGCGGCTCAACTATGTGCGCAACGCCAACGCCTCCAACTTAAAACAGCGGCACACGGACTTTGTCGCCGTCATTCTGCGTGGGCGGCGCAATCTGTTTCTGACCGACCTGGCCGAGCGCATCGTGGCGCTGGGCAGACAGAAGCACATGCACTTTCTGCTGGAGTTTATTGACGAGCAGGATGATGAGTTTCTGGCCGCGCGAAGGCTGTATCTGGAGCGAAACCTGCAGGGCATCATCTTTCTGGGCGCCAACCTGCACGAGCGGGAGGGGGATATCAGGGGCCTTGATCTGCCCTGCGTGTTCACCAGCGTCGACGCCTCGCGGCTCAAAAGCTCCAAGGTGGCCTCGGTGGCCGTAGATAACTTCGGCGCAGGCCGGGCGGCGGCGGACCGGCTGATCGAGCTTGGGCACTGCAGCATCGCGCTGGTCGGCTATTTCGGCCACCCGGAGGATTCGACCGGCCAGCGCCTCTACGGCGTGCTGGAGAGCTTTAAAAACCACGGCATCCCCTACGATGAGCGGCTGTTTGCCGACTGCGATTTTACGCTGGAAAAAGCCCGGCGCTGTACGGCCGGGCTGCTTAAGAAGAATCTTCCGTTTACGGCGCTCATCGCCATGTCGGATACCGTGGCGATGGGGGCCATGAAGGCGCTGTACGATCTGGGCGTCAGCGTGCCGGGGCAGGTGTCGGTGGTGGGCTTTGACGGCATCGAGCAGGGGCGCTACTGCACCCCGACGCTGGCCACCATGCGCCAGCCGGCGGAGGAGATTGCCCGCATCACCGTCAATCTGCTGCTCGACGTTACCTCGGGCGTGGCCGGCCGCCATGTGCTGCTCAAAAGCGAGTGGCTGGAGGGCGGCTCGGTCCAAAGCCTGTTATAGCTGCCAGATATCGCGCGCGTATTCTTCGACCGACCGATCGGAAGAGAATTTGCCCGCGCTCAGCACATTATAAAGGCACTTTTTGGCAAAGCGCGGGCCGTCCCGCCAGTCGCGGTTGGCCGCGAGCTTTGCTTTCATATAACCGTCAAAATCAAGGAAAATATAATAGTGGTCGGGCTTGTGCCAGCTGGCGCCGGTGATCAGGCTTGCGTGCAGCTCTTTGAGCGTGCCCTCGCCTTCGCCGGGCAGGTCTTCGATGGTGCCGTCCGAAAGCGTGTCCACGGCGCGGCGCAGCACGGCGTTTTTAAGATACATAGCCTTCGGGTCATAGGTATCGCCGAGCGCGCGGATTTCCTCCACCGTCGCGCCGAAGATATAGTTGTTTTCAAGGCCCGCTTCCCGCACGATCTCCACGTTGGCGCCGTCAAAGGTACCCAGCGTCACCGCGCCGTTCAGCATCAGCTTCATGTTGCCCGTGCCGCTGGCCTCGGTGCCCGCGGGGGAGATCTGCTCGGAGATATCGGCGGCGGGGATGATTTTCTCAGCGTAGGAGCAGTTGTAGTTCTGCACAAACACGACGCGCAGCAGATCCTTCATATTGGGGTCTTCGTTGATCAGCTCCGCCAGTTTATTGATGTAATAGATAATGGCCTTGGCGCGCGCGTAGCCGGGCGCGGCCTTCGCGCCGAAGATGAAGGCGGTCGGGGTGAAATC
>DBQV01000031.1:2295-4368 GCA_002305755.1 Christensenella sp. UBA1385
GCGCCAGCTCGTCCGTGATCTTTTCCCTGCCGGCGGAGAGGGCCGCGAGGTCTGTGATAAAGGCATCGCTGCCCAGCGTTTTTTCAAGCAGCGCGGTCAGCTCGGGGTTGCACAGAGCCAGCCAGCGCCGCTGGGTGATGCCGTTGGTCACGTTGCAGAAGCGCTCTGGGTAGAGCGCGTACCAATCCTTGAACACGCTGTCGATCAGGATGCGGCTGTGGATCTCGGCCACGCCGTTGGTACGCCGGGAGGCGTAGATCGAAAGGTCGGCCATGCTGACGCGTTGGCTGCGGATGAGCGACATCCTTTTTTCGCCCGCCTGTTCCCTGAGCAGCCGCTGGTTGATACGGCGGATGACGGGGTACAGCTGCGGCACGGCCTTCTGAAGCAGCCTTGCGGGCCACTTTTCAAGCGCTTCCGCCATGACGGTGTGATTGGTGTAGGAGAAGGTCTTCTGCACGATGGAGAAGGCCTGTTCAAAGGAAAGGGAGCGCTCCAGCAGCAGGCGCAGCAGCTCGGGGATGGCCATGGCCGGGTGCGTGTCGTTGAGCTGCACGGCGCACAGCTCGGGCAGCCTGTCATACTGCACGCCCACTTCGCCTTCAAAGCGGCGCAGCATATCGCGAACCGAGGCCGCGCTCAGCAGATATTCCTGCCGGATGCGCATCAGCTTGCCCTCATCGCCCGAATCGTTGGGGTAGAGAAATTTGCACAGATCCTCCGCCTTGTTCTTCCCGGAGGCGGCTTCCTCATAGCGCTGGGCATTGAAAAGAGGGAAGTCGATCTCCTCCGGCGATTCCGCCTGCCACAGGCGCAGCGTGCCGATGGATTTTCTGTTGTAGCCGATCACGGGCATATCGTAGGGCACGGCCGTGACGCGCAGGTCGCCCATCTCGATGTTGAGGCGCAGGTCATAGCGGCGCAGGCTGAAGGGGTCGCCGAACCTGGACCAATCGTCCGGCGTTTCCTTCTGGCGGCCTCCCTCAAAGCTCTGCTTGAACAGACCGTACTTATAGCGCAGGCCGTAGCCCATCAGGGGGATATCCTTTGCCGCGGCGCTGTCAAGGTAGCAGGCGGCCAGCCTGCCCAGCCCTCCGTTGCCGAAGGCGTAATCCTCAATGTCTTCCAGCTGCCGCAGGTCGATGCCCTTTTCCCGAAGCAGCGCGTCCGCCTCTTTGAGCAGGCCCGCGCAGTACAGATTGTTGAACACCATGCGGCCAATCAGATATTCCATCGAAAGATAGTAGGCCTGTTTGCCGCCGCTGCGCCGCCGTGTCGTTTGCTGCCAGTCGGGCGCGATATCTTCCATCAGGGCGGCGCCCAGCGCCTCATGCAGCTGCCAGGGGGCCAGCTCCTGAAGGCCTGTCTGGTACAGCAGGGCCGCCTTTTCCCCGGCTCTTTCAATCAGCTGATTCGCGTTCATGCCTTGTTCTCCCTCCTGTATTCGCGGTTGAGTTTGCTGAGGTTCTCCGCAAGCTCGTCCTTCATCGCGTCCGGCAGCATGCGCCAGGCCCAGTTGCCGCCCAGCGTGCCCGGCAGGTTCATGCGGGCGGAGCCGTCCAGGCGCAGGATATCCTGCATCGGCAGCACGGCCAGCATGGCGGGGCTGTCGTACAGCGCCCGAATCAGATGGTCTGTGATGTCGTCTCCTTTTTTCATGTTCAGCAGGCGGCGCGCGTTTTCCTTCTCTTCGCTGTCCGCCTTGTTCCACCAGCCCAGCAGCGTGTCGTTGTCGTGCGTGCCCGTGTAGGCCACGCAGTGCCGTCTGACATGGGACAGCCGATGGGGGTTGTCATCCCCGCCCGAAAAACCGAAGCAAAGCACCTTCATGCCCGGGTAGCCGCAGCAGCGCAGCAGCAGCCGCACGCGGTGGTTGACGGCTCCCAGATCCTCCGCAATGATGTTGAGGCCGGGCAGTTCCCGCCGCACTTTCTCAAAGAAATGCCTGCCGGGGCCGCGCCGCCAGCAGCCGTTGCGCGCGGTGGAAGCGCCCCAGGGTACGGCGTAATAGTTGGCAAAGCCGATAAAGTGATCCACGCGGATCATGTCGTAATAGCCGCCCATGGCGCGCAG
>DBQV01000031.1:4485-5130 GCA_002305755.1 Christensenella sp. UBA1385
TTGGCGTAGCGCCTGAGCGCCTGCCATTGCCTGGAGAAAAGATACTGCACGAAGCTGTGGAAGGCTGCCTCTTTTTGCAGCAGCTCACCGTATCTCTTCAGCGCCTCCGTATTTCTGCGGCGGATGCCCTCATCCGGCCACTGCATCCACGAGCCGCCTCCGAAATGCTTTTTGAGGGCCATAAACAGCGCGTAGTCCTTCAGCCAGTGCGCGTTCGCCTGGGTGAAGGCCTCCGCCTCCCGCAGCGTCTTTTCGTCCGCGCTCGCAAAGGCCTTTTCAAGCTGCACCTGCTTGTGCGCCATTATGGCGGGGTAATCCACCTTGGCGCAAGGCTCAGCCTGCGCGGGCGCTTCTTTGAGCAGGCCTTCCTTGTACAGGGTTTCCAGATCGATCAGCAGCGGGTTGCCCGCGTAGGTGGAGAAGCTCTGGTAGGGCGATTCGCCGTAGCCGGTAGGCGAGATCGGCAGCACCTGCCAGACGCTCATGCCCGAGGCTTTGAGAAAGTCTACAAACCGGTAGGCCTCCCGCCCCAGCGTGCCGATGCCCTCCGGCCCGGGGAGCGAGGTGATGTGCAGAAGGATGCCGCTTGTTCGCATAGCCTGTCCTCTCTCTGCCGCCTCCCTGTGAGCGCAGGAAACGGCGGCA
>DBQV01000031.1:5168-12752 GCA_002305755.1 Christensenella sp. UBA1385
CAAGCGACATATTCAGACCGCTTGTGGAGAACACCCGGATGGATGCGATCGGCTCCGCCGATTTCATAGAAAAACAACCTGGGAGGAACGAAGAATGAAGAAACTCTTGTCTCTGGCCCTCGTGATGATGCTGGTGTTCGGCGCTCTGCCGGCGCTGGCTCAGGAATCTGTCAAGCTGGTTCTCTGGGAGGCCGACGGTGTGGAGAGCGAATTCCTGAAAGCCGCCGCCGAAAAGTTTACCGAGCAGAACCCCAACGTGACCTTTGAGTTCAACGCAGTTTCGCACACCGACGCCGTGCAGAAGCTGGAGCTGGACGGCCCCGCGGGCGTTGGCGCCGATGTGTTCGCCGCTCCGCACGACAAGCTGGGCCAGATTGTGGTCGGCCAGCTGGCCCTGCCGCTGGATGACGAGGCTGCCGCCGAGCTGAAAGGCAACTATATGGATGCCGCGCAGACTGCCGTCACCTATGAGGGCAAGGCCTACGGCTATCCCACCGCGATTGAGACCTACGCGCTTTTCTACAATAAAGATCTGATCCCCGAAGCCCCCAAGACCTTCGAGGAAGTGATCGAGTTCGCCAAAACCTATAACAACGCAGCGGAGAACAAGTATGCCCTGATGTGGGAAGTGAGCGCGCCTTACTACAACTACATCTTCATGAGCGCCTACGGCGCCGACCTGTTTGGGCCGGACGGTACTGACGCGGCGAAGCACGACATCAACTCCGAAGCCTCCATCAAGGGGCTGAAGTATTTCCAGACCCTCAAGGACAGCCTGCTGCCCGTCCAGGCTGAAGACCTCAACGGCTCCTTCATCCAGGGCGCCTTCATGGAGCTGAAGACCGCCGCCATGTACATCACCGGCCCCTGGAGCATCAAGGGCGCTCTGGATGCAGGCCTGAACTTTGGCATCGCCCCCATCCCCATGCTGCCCGATACCGATACGCCCCCGGCCAGCTTCTCCGGCATCCGCGCGATGTTCGTCTCGGCTTTCAGCGAGCATCCTGAAGAGGCCAAGGCCTTCGCCCGCTTCCTGCTGACCCCCGAGATGCAGAAGCTGCGCAGCGACATGACCCAGACCATCAGCCCCCGCACCGACGTGGTGAGCGATAACCCCTATTTCGCCGGCATCATGGAACAGGCCAAATATGCCAAGCCCATGCCCTTCATCCCCGCGATGGACGGTTACTGGTCCAGCATGGGCCCTGCCTTCAACAACATCTGGAACGGCAGCGATGTCAAGACCGAGTTGGACGCGGCCGCGCTGGTTGTGGAAGCCATCGGTAAGTAAGAGTTTTTGACCCTGGTGCCACCCCTCTGCGGGGTGGCACCGCCATATTCAGGGAGAGAGGAGCAGAGCATGAGCAGCGCAAACAAGGCCGCGGCACCTGTGCGGCTGAAGAATCCCTGGCCCGTGGTTGCCTCCACGGCATTCATGGGGCTGGGGCAGATGACGATGCAGAAGCAGTACCTCAAGGGGCTGCTGTACGCCTTGGTAGAGGTGCTGGTGCTGCTGAACGCATCCGTTTTCGTTCGCAGCATCGCGGGGCTGATCACCTTGGGAGAACCCAAACCCGATCTGCCGCTCAGGCAAAGGGACAATTCCATCTTCATGATGGTGGAGGGCATCATCTTTCTGGTGCTGCTTCTCCTTTTCCTTGGCCTGTACCTCAACAATATACGCGACGCGCACAGAACGCAGGCGGAGTATGAGCGCACAGGCTCCTATCCGGGCACGCGCGCCTATCTCAGTTCGCTGGCGGATACCTCCTTTGCGGTGGTCGGTCTCTCTCCCGCCATGCTGCTGATCATCTTTTTTGTGGCGGTGCCGTTGGCCTTCTCGGCCCTGCTGGCCTTCACCAACTACTCATCCCCGCAGCACATCCCGCCCGCCAACACGGTGGACTGGGTGGGCCTGCAGAATATGAAGGATGTGGCCAACAGGCCACTGTGGTCTGGCGCTTTTGCGCGCACCGCGGTGTGGACGGTGACCTGGGCAACGCTTTCCACCACCACCTGCTATGTGGGCGGCATGCTGCTGGCGCTGGCGCTGCTCAACAAGCGCATCCGCTTTCCCAAGGTGTTCCGGGTGGTGTATATCCTGCCCTACGCCGTGCCGGCCATGCTGTCGCTGATGATCTGGCGCAACCTGCTCAACGGGCAGTTCGGCCCCATCAACCGCATGCTGATGGAGTGGGGGTGGCTGCAGCAGCCCATCCCGTGGCTGAGCGATTTTTCTCTGGCCCGCGCGTCCGTGATACTGGTCAACCTGTGGCTGGGCTTTCCCTATTTCATGATGCTGATCACCGGCATCATGACCTCGGTGCCGGCTGACCTGTACGAGGCGGCGCAGATCGACGGCGCCAACGCCCGCAAGCAGTTTACCGCCATTACGCTGCCCATGGTGCTCTATCAGACAATCCCGCTGTTCATCATGAGCTTTTCCTACAACCTGAACAACTTCGGCGCTGTGTTCTTCCTCACCGGCGGCGGCCCGACCGACGCCGCTACCACGCAGTCGGGCGCGGGCGCTACCGATATCCTGATGAGCTGGATGTACAAGCTGACCTACGACCTGCGCCAGTACAACATCGCGGCCGTGCTGTCCATCCTGGTATTCGCGGTGATTGCGCCGTTTGCCATTTACAACTTCTCGCGCACCAAGGCGTTTAAGGAGGGAGAACTATGACAAACCGGGATTTGACGATGCGCAGGCCGAAGATGACTGTCAGCCGCGCCCTGACTTATACGCTGCTGTATACCATACTGGTGGTTGTGGCCCTGCTGGTGCTCTATCCGCTGCTGTTCACGGTCTCCTCCGCCTTTTCCAAGGGCGACGCGCTGGCGGGGCTTCGTGTCTACCCCTTCCAGCAGGAGCTTTCGCTCAGGCAGTTTGACCGCCTGTTTCAGAAGACCAACTACGTCAAGTGGTATCTGAACACGCTGAAGATTGCGGCCATCAACTCGCTGATTTCGGTCACCGTGACCACCGTCGCGGCCTATGTGTTTTCCCGCTTTCGCTTCAGGGCCAAGAAGCCGCTTTTGATGAGCATGCTGATTTTGCAGATGTTTCCCTCCTTCGCGGGCATGATCGCGCTGTATATCCTGGTGTGGCGCATGGGGCTGCTGGATAATCACCTGGGCCTGATTCTGGTCTACGCGGCGGGCAACATCCCCTACAACACCTGGCTGATCAAAGGCTATCTGGATACCATCCCCAAGAGCCTGGATGAGGCCGGGCGCGTGGACGGCGCAGGATATTTCATCAGCTTTTTCAAGATCATCCTGCCTATCGCAAGGCCGATGGTGACTTTCCTCGCCATCACCAGCTTCACCGGCCCGTGGATGGACTTTATCCTGCCCCGCCTGCTGCTGAAATCGGACGGCAACAAGACGCTGGCGGTGGGCCTGTTTGAGATGATCAACGGGCGCGAGAACAACAATTTCACCATGTTCGCGGCCGGCGCTGTGCTGGTGGCTGTGCCCTTCATGATTATCTTCGCGCTCAACCAGCAGTATATGACGCAGGTGCTCGCGGCGGGCGCTGTGAAGGAGTAATTGTGCGTAAAATCATACGTTTTGCGGCGCTGTTGACGGCGCTTGCGCTGTTTGCGCTGCCCGTGCAGGCAGCGCCCGAGGGCCCGCTTGAGGGCATGATCTACGAGGTGTTCGTGCGCGCCTTCGCGGACAGCGACGGCGACGGCATCGGCGATCTGAAGGGGCTGACGGGCAAGCTGGACTATGTGGAGAGCCTCGGCGCGAAGGCGCTGTGGCTGATGCCCGTCTTTCCCTCGCCCAGCTACCACGGCTACGATGTGACCGACTACCGCTCCATCAATCCGGAATATGGCACGATGGAGGATTTTGAGCTTCTGCTCAGCGAGGCCCACGCCCGCGGCATCCGCGTGCTGCTCGACCTGCCCATCAACCATACCTCCAGCCAGCACCCCTGGTTTATCGAAAGCCAGAAGGAGGACAGCCCCTACCGCAGCTGGTATCACTGGCTGAAGGCGGGGGAGAATGACGCCCTGCTGGGCCAGAAGGTATGGGATAACAAACCCTGGAAGCAGTTGGGCGACGCTTATTACTACGCGCTTTTCTGGGACGGCATGCCCGACCTCAACTTCAGCTCGCCCGAGGTGGTGCGCGAGGTAACAGACATTGCCAAATACTGGCTGAGCTTCGGGGTGGATGGTTTCCGCATGGACGCCGCCAGCCACATCTTCGCCAGGGCGGAACAGGGAATGAGCCAGGATGTGGAAGCCTCCGCCGCCTTCTGGCAGGGCTTCTACAGGGAGATCAAGGCGGTTTTCCCGGACGCCTATCTGCTGGCCGAGGCCTGGGAATCGCTGGATATCCGATCGCGCATCCTGACAGGCTTTGACGCCGTGGTCAACTTTGACGTGGGCGATCAGCTGATCCCGCTGATCAAACAGGGCGGCTCCGGCGCCGCCTTTACGCAGGCGCTGGCGCGCGTTTACGGTGCCTATGAGCAGGCGGCCCCCGGCCGGGGCGACGCCCCCTTTCTCAGCAACCATGACCAGCCCCGCGTGTTCGCGGCGCTGGGCTACTCAAAAGACAGGGCCGCGCTCGCCGCGCGCGTCCTGATGACGCTGCCTGGAAACCCCGTCGTTTACTATGGCGAGGAGATCGGCATGGCAGGCGCCAAGCCGGACGAGGAGCTGCGTACGCCCATGCTCTGGGGCGAGGGCGACTCCGCGCTCACCACCTGGCACGATTCCCGCTACAACAAACGTACCCAGAGCGTGAGCCTGCAGCAGGAGGACGCCGACAGCCTGCTGAGCGTCTACCGGCGCATGGCCGCGCTGAGGCAGGCGCATCCCGCGCTGCTGCGCGGCAGCTTCGCCCCCTATGAGGCATCTGACAGCGCCCTGATGGCCTGGACAAGGACGGCCGAGGGGGAAACCATCCTCGTCGTCCACAACCCCACGAGCGAGGCGCGCGCCTTTGAGGCGCCGGAGGGGGCCCTGAACCTGTCTGATGAGGCGTCTGCGGCGGGAGGGCTGAGCGTACCGGCTCTGTCCAGCCTGCTGCTGCGCCTGCCGATGGAGGGAATATGAACTACGCTGCGCTCCACCACGGCGGCTGGCTTGAATACCGGGAGGCTCTGCCCGACGGCCGCCTCCGCATCCGCCTGCGCTGCGCGCGGGAGGATGTGCGGCGCGTCTGCCTGCTGCATCAGGGCATCTATGAAGAGGAACGTTTTCGCCGCATCTTTGAAGAAACGCCCATGGCGCTGGCGGCCAGGGATCGCCTGCACGATTGGTTTCAGGCGGATTACCTGCCCAAAGACCCGCGTCAGTGCTACTATTTTCGCATTGAGGACGGCGAAAATACCGTCTATCTCGATCAGGACGGTGTGAAGACGGAGCAGGAGATTGCCCTGCCGCTTTCGCTGCAGCCTTTCCCTTATGCCTATGTGTACCCGCCGCGTCCCCTCGCGCCCTGGGCGCGGGGCGGCGTGGGATATCAGATCTTTCCCGACCGCTTCCGCCGCGTGGGTGAGGCGGCCCGCGGCATCCAGCCATGGGAGGGGCAGCGCTATGACCAGCGCAGCTTCTTTGGCGGCAACCTGCGGGGCATCATCGAATCCATCCCCTACCTGAAGGAGCTGGGCATCGAGCTGGTGTACCTGACGCCCATTTTTCTTTCGGACACGGCCCATCGCTACAATACCTTTGACTATTATCAGGTCGACCCCATGCTGGGCACGGCGGACGATCTGAAGGAGCTGTCCCAAAAGCTGCATGCCGCCGGCATCCGGCTGATACTGGACGGGGTCTTCAACCACTGCGGCCTGCGCTTCGCCCCTTTTGTGGACGCGAAGCGCCGGGGGCAGGACAGCGAGTACTATGACTGGTTCCTCTTTGACGAGAAGGCGCAAAACGGCTATCGTTCCTTCGCCTACGCGCGCTATATGCCCAAGCTGAACCTCGAAAATCCTGAGGCTCAGGCCTACTTTTTACAGGTGGCACGTTACTGGATCCGCCAGGCCGATATCGACGGCTGGCGGCTGGATGTATCGCCCGAGGTCTGGCCGGATTTCTGGCGGCAGTTCCGCAAGGCTATCCGGCAGGAAAAGCCCGACGCCGTCATGATCGCCGAGTGCTGGGATGAGAGCCGCGAGTGGGTGTCCGGCCGCGATATGTTCGACGGCACCATGCACTATGTGCTCTCCCGCGCCATCTGGCGCTTCTTCGCGCTGGGGCAGATGACGCTTGACGACTTTGACGCCGCGGTCAACCACGCGCAGATGATTTATCCATCCTATCTGAACGACGCGCAGTGGACCTTCCTTTCCAGCCACGATACCTGCCGTTTTCTCAGCCGGGCGAACGGCGACGGGCGGGCGCAGCGGCTTGCGGCCTTCTTCCAGATGACCGCGCCGGGCGTGCCCATCGTGTATTATGGAGACGAGCTGGGCATGACCGGCGGAGATGATCCGGAGTGCCGTCGCCCCATGGCCTGGGAGAAGGCGGAGGGAAATGCGCTGCTAAACTATTATCAAAAGCTGATCGCGCTGCGCCGCTCGCTGCCTGTGCTGCGTACCGGCGCTTTCCGCACCCACCTGTGCGGCGCGGACGGCCTGTACGCCTACCTGCGCGAGGAAGGGAAGAGCGCGGCGCTCTGCGTGCTCTGCACGGGCAGTGAGCGGGGCGAGCGAAACCTTCCTCTGCCGGAAGCCATGCAAAAAGCGAAAACCCTGCATGAGCATATGCAGGGTGTGGATATCGAGGCGACAGGCGGCGCGGTTTCCCTTCAGCTCGCGCCGGGCGGCTGCTGGGTGTTTACCGCGCTCTGACCCGCATTGGCGGGTCAGCCGACCAGCTGATCTTCTGGCTGCCGCGCCGGCGCGGCGGCTTTTTCTTTTTCCGGATCTGGCTCTTCCTTCACGGGCGGAAGGCACACCACCATGCGGGTGCCGACCCCTTCTTTCGAAATCACTTTGAAGTAGCCGCCATGCCTGTCCACGATCCACTTGGCGATGGAAAGGCCCAGCCCCGTGCCGCCGGAATTGCGGGCGCGCGCGGGGTCGGCGCGGAAGAAGCGCTCGAAAATATGCGGCACGTCGGCGCCGGAGATACCCTGCCCGTTATCCTGCACAGAGAAGCAGGGCGCGCCCTGTTCATCACGGAAGGCCTTCAGGATAATCGGCTCGCCCGCAGGGGAATACTTGATGGCGTTGTCGCAGAGGATGCGCGCCGCCTGCTTCAGCTGGGAGGGATCGGCGGTGGCGGGCACGGGGCCCTCCTGCTGCAGCTGCCAGGCATGCTCTTTATCGATCATGGTGTATTCCTCATGCAGCCCCTGCATCAGGGCGGCGAGGTCCAGCCGTTTCATCTGCGGCTGGTTGCGGCCCGCGTCGCCCCTTGCCAGAAACAGAAGCTGCTCCACCAGGCTCTGCATGTTGTCGGTCTCCGTCCGGATGGCGGTGATGCCCTCCTCCAAAACCTTCTCATCCTGCTTGCCCCAGCGGTCGAGCATCTCGGCGTAGCCGCGGATGACGGAGATAGGGGTGCGCAGCTCGTGCGAAGCGTCCGACACAAAGCGGATCTGCCGCCG
>DBQV01000072.1 GCA_002305755.1 Christensenella sp. UBA1385
GATGCGCTCGATGTGCACGATGGCCACATCCGGCACGCCCTGGCCGGTCTGCACCGCCAGGGGCAGCTTCTGATAGAGATCGTCGGCAGTCATGGGGGTGTGGTTCACCTTCACCTCATCCTGAGAGGCGTTGAAGGCGTCGACCATGCCCTGCATCGTGGCGCCGTCGGCGCCGGTGAACACGGACCAGTATTCGATCTCGACGGGGGCGGCCAGAGCCGGCGCGGCCAAAACCAGCGCCATCATCAGACCAAGTACCAAAGCAAGCGTCTTTTTCATGGGTTTTCCTCCTTTTGTTGTATCTGTCTATTCTCACGCCGTCCGGCGCGGGGAAGCGGTGGATGAGCCCTTACAGGCCCTTGGGGTTCTGGTTGAGCGAGCGGAAGCGCTCCACGTCCACCTTGGGCTGGCGGTCGGGCGTGAGCAGGCCGTTGATCTCCTGCATCACGTCGGTCAGCTGGGTGTAGCAGTAGCCCTGGCAGTAGTCAAGCTCGCGGATGGCGTCTGTCACGGAGGCGAAGCGCGCGAAGAAGGCCTCCTCATCCTGCACCTTGTCGTGATAGCCCCAGGTGTGCATGCCGCCCATGTCCTCCTGCGCGCCCTTGCCGGTCATGGCGATGCCGCCGTACTCGGTGATCAGGAAGGCCTCGCGGCCGGTGTATTGCGCGCCCTCGGCGTAGCTCATGCGGCGGTCGCAGGCCGTCTTTTCCACCCGCTCGCGGCTGTCAAAGTGGCGGTGGATCACCTCGCCCTCGGCGGCATAGTCGTGCAGGGCGCAGATATCGGCCTCCGTCTGCTCCCAGCCGTCGTTGGAGGAGACCAGGCGGATGGGGTCCAGGCTGCGGCACAGCTGGGTCAGCATACGGGCGGCCGCCTGCTGCTGCCTGTCGGTGTAGATCTCGCGCACGCCCCAGGATTCGTTGAGCGGCACCCAGGTGATGATGCTGGGGTGGTTGTAGTCTCTGCAGATAAAGTCGGCCAGCGTATTGGCCAGGTTCTGCACCGTCTGCGGGCCGTATTCGTAGCAGCTGGGCACCTCGCCCCAGACCAGCAGGCCCAGCCTGTCGCACCAGTAGTAGAAGCGCGGGTCCTCGATCTTCTGGTGCTTGCGCACGCCGTTGTAGCCAAAGTCGCGGATCCACTGCACGTCGGCGCGGATGGCCTCGTCGCTGGGCGGCGTGAGCAGGGTATCGGGCCAGTAGCCCTGGTCAAGGATCAGCCGCTGGTAGATGGGGCTGTTGTTAAGCAGCACCTGGCCGTTTTTCACCTCCACCTTGCGCATGCCAAAGTAGGTGGCCGCCTCGTCCTGCTCGCCCTCCGGCGTCACAAGGCTCAGCTTCAGGTCAAACAGGCGGGGATGCTCGGGCGTCCAGGCGATCACCGTATCCACCCGGCTGCCAAAGCGCATGTCCAGTGAGAAGCCGGGCGTGCGGTCATGAGCGCTCACTTCGCCGGAGAGCAGCTTTTTCCCTTCCAGGCTCAGTTCATAGAGGACGCGCGTATCCGCCTCGGGCATTTTCTCAAGGCGCAGCCGCACATCGGCCTTCGCCCGATCGAAGTCCGGCGTCACATGCGCGCTCAGCAGGCTGTTGTCGCCTGCCGCCTCCAGCCACACGCTCTGCCAGATGCCGCTGACGGGCGTGTACCAGCAGCCCATCAGGCCCTCCTCCCAGTACTGCTTGCCGCGGGGCTGGCTGCAGTCGGGCTGATCCTCCGCCCGCAGGCACAGGTCGTTCTCCCCATCGACGAGCAGGTGCGTGATGTCGAAGCCGAAGGGGGTGTAGCCGCCCCGGTGCGTGCCCGCCAGGCGGCCGTTCACATAGACCCTGCTTTCAAAATCCACCGCGCCAAAGCGCAGGAAGACGCGGCGGCCCTTCATGTCGGCGGGCACCGTGAAACCGCGCCTGTACCACATCACGGGATGGATGGTCTTGTCGCCGATGCCGCTTTTTTCGCTCTGGTAGCAGAAGGGCACCAGGATGCTGCCCGAAAGCCGGTGCCGGGGCAGGTTCCAGCCCTCGCGCTCGCCGCGGTTGTCATCGTCAAAGGCAAAGGCCCAGGCGCCGTTCAGGTTCAGATAGCTGCCGCGCTGAAAATCGGGTCTAGGATATTCCGGCCGGGGGATGGTGTTCATGCTCGCGCCCTCTTTGTTCTAATTATTTTGTATTGGTCGAGAAGTTCTGTTCAGGTCCTCAAAAAATCCTCGGAGCTTCACCTGTATGAATCAACAAAAATACGACCATTTCTTACGAAACAATCGTATCACCGGCCTGGGCCGCTGTCAACGGTTTTAGAAGCGCTCTACAAAACCCGTTATACCGCCCTTATTTAATACAATTTTTATGGAATATTATATCCGAGCTTCAGCACCACGCCCTGGGGAAAGTCGCCAAAGCCACGCCCGAAGAGGTTGATGCCGCCGATGTTGTCTGCCTCCGGGCTGACGCCGATCCTCACGTTGACGGCCTGACGGCCCGGCAGGTCCAGATCCCCGACCGTCACGTCCGACACGCGCACGCCGTCCACATAGCAGCCCTGCGCGTCCACCCGCCAGGTCTTGAGCAGCCCGTACTGGGTGGAAACGTCCGGCCACCAGTCCGGGTTGAGCAGGCCGCGCCGCCCGCCCATATCGGCCGGGCTGGTCCACACGCCCAGCAGACGGTCGTTCACCAGCACGCTGATGTCGCTCAGCCAGGGGTTGCGGTACATGGGGGCCTCCGAGCAGGCCTCGAAGGAGATCTCCAGCCACAGGATCTCCATCTCGCTCAGGTTCATCACGCCGAAGAGGTACTCCAGATAGCCGTGGCGAAACCAGATCAGCTCCGCCCCGAAGCGGCCCGGCAGGTAGAAGCACTGGGGGTTGTCAAACTCGCCGATGGCGCTGTGGCTGTCGGCCATGCCGCAGGTGGGGGCCACGTCGATGATGCGGCTGAAGCCGCCCACGGGCATCTCCAAGGTCAGCTCGCTGCCCTCGGCGCGCTTTCCCTCCACCAAATTGCAGCTGAAGCTGTCCAGCCGCCGCGAGCACAGTTTCATCGCCCCGCGGGAGGCGGGCAGGCTTTCGGACATGATGACCCCCGCCTCCTCCAGCACCCGGATGTGCAGCGCCGTGGAGGAGACGGGCAGGTCCAATTCCTGCGCCAGCTCCTGCACGTTCATGCTGCGCCGGCCCAGGCAGAGCAGGATGCGCAGCCGCTCGGGGCTGGCCAGCGCCTTGGCCACGGGCAGGATGCGCTCGGGCTCGGAGATGTTGAGCCGCAGATCCTTGCTCTCCACCGGGACGGGGCTCTGCCGCGGCCGCTTCACGCTCTTCATCAGCCGATGCGCTCTTTGCCGCCCATGTAGGGGCGCAGCGCGGCGGGGATGTTCACGCTGCCGTCAGCGTTCAGGTTGTTTTCAAGGAAGGCGATCAGCATCCGCGGCGGGGCCACCACGGTGTTGTTGAGCGTGTGGGCGATGTATTTGCGCCCGTCCGCCCCCTTCACGCGGATCTGCAGGCGGCGGGCCTGCGCGTCCCCCAGGTTGGAGCAGCTGCCCACCTCGAAGTACTTCTGCTGCCTTGGCGACCAGGCCTCCACATCGCAGCTTTTCACCTTCAGGTCGGCCAGATCGCCCGAGCAGCACTCCAGCGTGCGCACGGGGATGTCCAGGCTGCGGAAGAAATCCACGGAGTTCCGCCACAGACGGTCGTACCAGAAGGGGCTTTCCTCGGGTTTGCAGACCACGATCATCTCCTGCTTNNCTTTTCAAACTGGTGGATGCGGTAGACCCCGCGCTCCTCGATGCCGTGCGCGCCCACCTCCTTGCGGAAGCAGGGCGAATAGCTGGTCAGCGTCTGGGGCAGCTCCTCCTCGGGCAAAATGGTATCGATGAACTTGCCGATCATGCTGTGCTCGCTGGTGCCGATCAGGTAGAGATCCTCCCCCTCGATCTTGTACATCATGTTTTCCATCTCGGCAAAGCTCATCACGCCCGTCACCACCTCGCTGCGGATCATGAAGGGCGGGATGTAGTAGGTGAAGCCGCGGTCGATCATGAAATCGCGCGCGTAGCTGAGGATGGCGGAATGGAGGCGGGCGATGTCGCCCTTCAGGTAGTAAAAGCCGTTGCCGCTGGTCTTGCGCGCGCTGTCAAGGTCGATGCCGCTGAGCCTTTCCATGATATCCACATGGTAGGGGATCTCAAAATCAGGCGTCAGGGGCTCGCCGAAGCGCTCGATCTCCACGTTCTCGCTGTCGTCCCTGCCCACGGGCACGGAGGGGTCGATGATCTGGGGGATCTGCATCATCTTCTCGCGGATCTTTTCGGCGTACTCGCCCTCCTTCACCTCCAGCTGCGCCAGTTCCTCCTGCATATCCTTCACCTGCTGCTTGATCAGCTCGGCCTGCTCCCGCTCGCCGCGCTGCATCATGCCGCCGATCTGCTTGGACAGGCTGTTGCGCTGGCTGCGCAGGTAATCGGCCCGCTGGATCGCTTCGCGGTTGAGGCGGTCAAGCTCCGCCACCTCGTCCACCAGGGGCAGCTTCCCGTCCTGAAACTTCTTTCGGATGTTCTCCTTCACCAGCTCCGGGTTGTCGCGTATCAGATTGATGTCGATCATAAAATCGCCCTCCTAAAAAAATAAACGCCCCCGCCCGCTATGGGACGGAAGCACCGCGTTGCCACCCAATTTGCCGCAAAACCGCGGCCTCCTTGACGCGGGCTGTAAAGGGCCCGCCCCCTCCGGCTTTCACCGGCCGCTCGGGAAGTGGAACGGCCGCCGCTCCTGCCGGGCTCTCACCCCCGCCCGGCTCTCTGAAAGGGAAAGCGGCCACAGTTTCCCTCGGACGCGTTAAAGGTATTATATCGGGTAAAGCTGGGATTGGCAAGCGATCCCCCGCGGCCTTTTCCCCCTGTCTGCAGGAATCGCGGCGAAAATTGCACTTTTGCTGTTCCCGGGCTTGACAGGCCCGGTGCTCCGGCCTACAATACCCGCATCAACCGATGAAGAAGCGAAGTACCCGGGAGGCAGTCAGCCAAGAGAGCCGCGGATGGTGAAAAGCGGCCTGAGGGCGCCCGGCGAATGGACTTCCGAGGGCGGGGCCGAACGCGCTGTCAGTAGGCCTCGACGGGAACCGCGCCCGTTATCACGGCGGCGCATATGATGGTATGCGGAAGATGAGGGCCTTTGGCCGAATTGAGTGGCACCGCGATGTTTACACCGCCTCAAGCGAGAGCTTGGGGCGTTTTCATTTGAGCGAAAAGGGGGTGATCGGATGTGCAAAGTTGATGGGTTTGCACGCTTCTGGCGAAGGGCAGCCGCCCGACGCCCGAAAACGGATCATCAATATGAAAAAGAAGGAGAAAACACCATGAAACGCTTTTATACCGTCCGCGCCCTGTCCCTCGCGCTCGTCCTGATGCTGCTGTCCGCCCCCGCCGCGCTGGCCGGGGAGGAAAAGCTGACCCTCGGCCTGGCTCAGTTCGCCGTGCACGGCTCGCTGGACGACTGCCGCGAGGGCCTGATCGAGGGCCTGAAGGAGGAAGGCTTTGAGGAGGGGGTCAACCTCTCCGTCGATCTGCAGAACGCGCAGGCCGACATGGGCCTGGCCGCCGACATCGCCAACCGCTTTGTGGACAACGGCTACGACCTGATCGTGGCCATCGCCACGCCCATGGCCGTGGTTTGCCAGAACACGGCGGACGGCAGGATCCCCGTCGTCTACACCGCGGTTTCCGCGCCGGTGGAATCCGGCCTGGCGGACGAACAAGGCCTGGGCATCGGCAACACCACCGGCACCAGCGACCAGCTGCCCGTGCGGCAGCAGCTGGAGACCATCCGCGCCATCCAGCCGGAGGCCGAGGTGATCGGCATCCTCTATACCCTGTCTGAGACCAACTCCGTCTCCCAGCTGAGGCAGTATGAGGAGCTGGCGGGTGAGTACGGCTTCCGCGTGGAGGCCTCCGGCATCACCGCCGGCAGCGACATCGCCATCGCGCTGCCCGCCCTGCTGGAAAAGGCAGACCTGCTGACCATGCTCACCGACAACACCGTGGTGCAGTATCTGGACACCGTGCTTGATAAGACCGACCCGGCGGGCATCCCCGTCTACGGCAGCGAGGTGCAGCAGGTGAGCCGCGGCTGCGTAGCCGCGCAGGGGCTGGACTATGTGGCCCTGGGCCGGCAGACGGCCAGGCTGGCCGCGCGCGTGCTGCGCGGCGAAAGCGCGGACGCCATCCCCTTCGAGACGATCGAAGACGCCGCGCTCTACTACAACAGCGAGGCGCTCTCCCGCCTAGGCCTCAGCCTGCCGGAAGAACTGCGGGCCGCCGGCACCGACATGGCCCAATAAGTGGAGGACGCGATGCTGTCAAGCTTTCTTGCCACGCTGCCCAGCACGCTGGAACAGGGGCTGATCTATGCCATCCTCGCGCTGGGCGTGATGCTGACCTACTCGATCCTCGACTTTCCCGATCTGACGGTGGACGGCTCCTTCCCGCTGGGCGGGGCCGTCTCCCTCACCCTGCTGAGGGCGGGGGCAGGCCCCCTGCCCTCGCTGGCGGGGGCGCTGCTTGCGGGCGCGCTGGCGGGCCTGTGCACGGGCCTCATCCACGTCAAGCTGGGCGTGCGCGCCCTGTTTTCCGGCATCATCATGATGACCGCGCTCTACTCGGTCAACCTGCGGGTGACGGGCGGGCAGGCGCTGCTCACGCTGCCGCGCGGCTCCGCCACACTGTTTCGCGCCAATCCCGTGGCCGAGGCCCTGCCGGAGGGCCTGCGGCTGCTTTTCATCGCCTGTTTGCTGGTGCTGCTGCTCAAGTGCCTGCTGGACGCCTTCCTGAACACGCGCGCTGGTTTTCTGCTGCGCGCCGCGGGCGACAACGAGAGCGTGGTCACCGGCCTTGCGCGCGACAAGGGCAATGTGAAGATCGTCGGCCTGGTGCTGGCCAACGCCCTGGTGGCGCTGTCGGGCGGCGTGCTCTGCCACGCGCAGCGCATGTTCGAGGTGAGCATGGGCACGGGCGCCATGGTGATGGGCCTGGCCTCGGTGATCATCGGCACCAACCTGTTCAGGCGGCTCGAATTCGTAAAGGGCACCACCGCGGCCATCGCGGGGGCCATCCTTTACCGGCTGTGCGTGGCCGCGGCCATCAGCCTGGGTCTGGCCCCCATGGACATGAAGCTGGTGACAGCCGCGCTCTTCCTTGCTATACTGGCCTTCGGCGGCCTCAGGAAGGAGAAAAGGCATGCTTGAGCTGCGCGACATCCAGAAGACCTACAACCCCGGCACCGTGCGCGAGCTGACGCTGCTGAAGGGCTTCAACCTGAAGGTGGAAAAGGGCGAGTTCCTCTCCATCGTAGGCTCCAACGGCTCGGGCAAGACCTCGCTGCTCAACCTGATCTGCGGCAGCATGGCCCCGGATGCCGGGCATATCCTGCTGGACGGCGAGGACATCACCCAGAAGAAGGAATCCCTGCGCTGCCGCCGCATCGCGCGCATCCACCAGAACCCGGCCATGGGCAGCTGCTCGGGCATGAGCATCGCCGAGAACATGGCGCTGGCCGAATGCAAGGAAAAGCGCATGAACCTGCGCCCCGCCGTGGACCGCAGCCGGCTGCCCGCCTACCGCGGGATGCTGGCGGAGCTGGGCATGGGGCTTGAAAACATGATGAACGCCCGCGCGGGCACGCTCTCGGGCGGGCAGCGGCAGGCGCTGGCCATGGCCATGAGCCGCCTTTCCCCCGCCGACTTCCTGATCCTGGACGAGCACACCGCGGCGCTGGACCCGAAGGCGGCCGACCTCATCATGGAATTGACCGAACGCATGGTGCGCGAGGGCGGGCTGACCGCCATCATGGTCACCCACAACCTGCGCTATGCCCTGCGCTACGGCAGCCGCCTGATCATGATGCACCAGGGCGGCATCGAGATGGACCTGCGGGGCGAGGAAAAGCGGAGCCTTCGCATGGAGACCCTGCTGAAAAAATTCAACGACATCAGCATCGAGTGCGGCAACTGACGCGCTCACCGTAAAGGAGCCATTTGATCCGGCTGAACAATCTGCTGATCCCGCTGGACGGCGGGGACCGGGCGGCCCTGGAGGCCGCGGGGCGCCTGCTGCGCCTTGAAAAGGGCAGCGCGGTGCCGCTGCGCATCGCCAAAAAGAGCGTGGACGCGAGGGATAAATCGCGCCTGCGCTTTGTCTATGCGGTGGACGCGGAGCCGGGCGGCGACGAGGAGGCGCTGATCCGGCGCCTGCGCCTGAAGGACGCCGCCATCGTCAGGCCGGCGGAGCCGCTCGCGCCCCCTCAGAAAAGCGCCGCCCTGCCGCCCGTGGTGGTGGGCCTCGGGCCCTGCGGACTGTTCGCCGCGCTGTACCTGGCGCGCGCGGGCCTGCGCCCC
>DBQV01000034.1 GCA_002305755.1 Christensenella sp. UBA1385
ATAAATAATCCCTCATAATTTTTATCTCATCTCTACCTAAAGTAACTACAAGGTGATTATCCGTAAGTCCACCATTCCAGAAGAATATCTTCCACTCAACATAAATATCTTCTATCTCATATCCCGGCTGAACATAGGTGAATTTTGGGTCTTCCCTTCTATCAGATTGAGGATGCAGCACAAATATAAAATCCGGTTCGATGCAGACAATCTCCTTCACCTCTGAAAGTTCGTTATCCAAAAGCTTAGTTAAGCACTCTTCGAGTTCCTCCACTTCACAGCACAGTAATACTTCATCGCTCTCTTTATGATAGTTCAACCAATCTCCAGATGAAAACAAAAAATCACACGAACACCACTGGCTATCCCAATTCTCTTTTGCGGATGGAACATAGCCATTTATCCGTAGTTAAATTTCAATCCCAGCGGCATCAAGTTCTAACCACATTTCATTCTCACCCTTTCTTGCATTTCATATTGCTTGAACTCTATAAATTTTCTCGCTTCACATAGGTCAGTTCAATATCGTATCCTAATGCCTCCATCATCTTTATAAAAGTATTGTTTACTACACCGTCCTGCTTTTTGATGATGCGATTTACATATGATTTCGTAGTTTGTATATCTTCCGCTATCTGTGCTTGAGTGGTGTTGTTCTCAATGCATTTCACCTTTACATCTAATTCAATATTATTTCTAATCATACTTCCCACCTCTTCACAACTTATTTCACATATCAGATAACTAATTATACCACCAAATTCTACGAAATACAATCCCTCCCCATGAAATGTTACAGAAAAGCAACAGAAAAACACCCTGCATTGCTGCAAGGTGCATTCCATACAAATATTATCTTCTCACATCCACGCTTGTGCCGGACTTAAATTCTACAGTAACCCTTTCTCCGTAGACCGTTATTTTCTCAATCAGCCTGCGAACCAACTGCTCATCGTATTCGGTAATGTTCTGCGTCTGCTCTGCAAGGAACTGCTGCATTTCGCTGATTCGCTGTTTCATACCTTCACGCTCCGCATTATCCACTTGGGCATTCTGCTTTGCCTCACGAAGGCTATAAATCTCGTCCACAATGCTGTCGTAGTTTCCTTTTGCGTTTGCTACCTTCAGAAGTTCCTTCTGCAATTCTTCCAGTCGGGCATCAATCTCAGCAAGGGGAACACCATCTGTTCCGGTAAGCACCGCCTCCACATTTCTCTGCAAAGTTTCACTTATCGTATCTTTTTTGCCAAGTGCCATGTTAATGGCTCGAACTACAAGATTTTGTAATTCTGATTCGTGGATAGCGTCAGCATCGCAGGCTCCCGGACCGTGTTCCACCCTGGTGCAGCAACGCCACACAACGGATTGCTTACCATGATTATTCCATACAACCCTACGGTAGATGTCACCACATTTGGAACAGTACACGATACTGGATAATGCGTACTTACTGCTATAAACACGTTTCTTTCGGTTCTGTCTGCTATGAAGGTTGGCTCGTCTGACCATTTCCTCTTGCACCTGCATATAAAGGTCGCGGGGAATAATGGCTTCATGGCTGTTTTCCACATAATACTGCGGAACCAAGCCGTTATTCGGAACACGCTTTTTCTCCAAGAAATCCACCGTATAGGTCTTTTGCAGAAGGGCATCTCCGATATACTTTTCGTTCTTGAGGATTTTCTGCAAGGTTTCCGGTCGCCATTTTTTCTTCCCGGCGCCTGTCAGAATACCGTCAGCCTCCAAGCCTCTGCCTATCTGCTGCAAACTTGCTCCTTCCAGGTATTCTCTGTAAATTCGTTTGACCACTTCCGCTCCATCAGGGTCAATAATCAACTGTCCTTTTTCATCCTTGGTATATCCAAGAAAACGGTTATGGTTCACAGTAATCTGTCCCTGCTGATAACGATACTGAAATCCCAACTTTACATTCTGTGACAATGACTGGCTTTCCTGCTATGCAAGGCTCGCCATAATGGTAAGCAGTACTTCGCCCTTGGCATCCATCGTGTTGATATTTTCCTTTTCAAAACACAGGTTCATATCTGGCACAAAAGCCCGCAAACCCGCTTAAACTTGGGCTTTACGCGAGAGTAAGCATACCGTCTCCACGTGCCCCGGAACACGTCTATGGTATAGGTTATCCTTTGACAACCATCTGGCGTTCTCTGCTTCCAAGAGTTTTAGCTCTCCGTCGACTACCTCACACCAGAAACAGTCCATCGAAAGGTGAAAGGCCGGATAGTCACATTCAATAATTCCAATCAGATCTCCTACTGTAATCTGCGTACCAGCTCTGCCTCTATTTCTCTTACAAGCGCCTGCTGAGGCGTTTCGCCTTCCTTAATCTTGCTACCTGGAAACTCCCACTAACCCTTAAACTTTCTATAAACTTTGGCTATAGCAAATATTGATTTCTTCTCCTGCAGCAAATCACATATAACTGCTGTAACAACTTTAACTGTTTTCATAATGAAACCTATATAAATTCGAACATGTTATTATTCATGCAGAATTCATATCCCATCTTTTTCAATCCTACTCGTTCAAAATTGACATCGATAGAAGTACCGTTAATCTCTGTTATGGTTCCTACCCCGAATGCTTTATGCTTTACTCGCTTTCCAACAATCTCTGGTGGAATAACAACAGGAGGCTTTGATTCCGGCTTTTTAATGACAGGAGCAGTGGGTGTCGTCGTGATGAGCTTATTGCCATGCTTCTTTTTATCTGCAAGTACCTTTGCGTACTCAGCATCAACATTCTTTCCTCGTGTTTTATAATCCTCTAAATCTGTAAAAACAAACATAGCAGGCTTTTTGACATTGTTATCTGGTACAGGCCGAATCGGAAACATCCATACCTTTCTGTCGATTCCATCTTCTCCAGGCTGCGTTTCCATATAAGGTTCATCTACAAGTTCGATTCTGCCACAATAAACATACTCTCCCGCATCTATCACCTCAAACAAATGAACATCGACATCGTTATGACCGCATGCAGCAAGTGTAGCATTCTGCGCCCAATCGATATTCTGGTCACCAGATTTACCCATCCCCGTATAATGAAGAACTCCTCCTATCCATTTATCATGATAGATTCCCTTCGTATAATCTGAAACGATAACAAGAGTATTTGTCACCTTTGAACGACGCATTCCACCCATGTTTCCGCATTTAAATCTATCAACAATATCACTATTTCTAAATGTTTCACCTATTTTTAGTCCTGGATCAAACACAAGCTTTAACCTCCATCTATTATTCTGCAGCTACTGCCACTATATTGCGACAATATGTCTAAGAGCTCTTCCATGCTCTTCTCTATGTTAGCCACATCAACAAAGAACAACGAAACCGTCATGCCATCTCCGCTATCAAACGTAACACTTTCTCCATCTTTCATGGCATGGTTGATAGGATAAAGAAGCCAGATTTCTGACGTGTTGTATTTCTTGGAATACGCATACATCTGATACATGTCTGCCTGCGATATGCCAAAGTTGGCCCCTTTGTCATTGATGAGGCTTTTCCATTTGGTATCCAAAATAACAACACTTCCATCGTCTCTGGTAACAACAAAATCTGGTCTAAGAGCAAATTTTCGATGCTTCTCACCATTCAATGTATTAAATAGGTAGTGTCCTTTGTCCTGAGCGAACCCCCAGTTAACTCTATTGAATATCTTTTCATGTTTCGTGCGACATATAACTCAATAAGTTACCCCAGAGAGTTTTGTTCTGCCCAATATCGAATCTGTCCGGATGCCAGAGAACACAGTATTACTGAGCTTTCGCGCCTATTTTTCTCCGATTCTTGACCTCAACACCACCCGTCTCCACGCACCTGTTTCATGGAAGATTCTCAAAAAAGTCATCTTTCGCGCTGTCCTCCCCCACCAGCGAGCGCACCAGCCCGAAGCGGGCGGCGCTGTAAGGCCCCTCCAGCTCCACGCTGAACTTGGCGCGCTGTGAGCGGTGCATGGAGAAGGCCTCGCGTGTCCGCTCGATGGCCGTCTGCCCACCCAGGCTGTCGAGCTCAGTTTCCCAGTCCATCACGATCGGATTCTCCTGATAGAGGTGCAGGTACAGCTTGGGCACGTCCCAGGTGCCAAAGGCCTCCGCGCTGTCCTGAAAGGCCGCTGCGTCCGCGGCTAATTCCAGCGCGGCCACTGCGGCCCGCGCCGTGATGATATGGGCCGGGTGCCCGTATTCCCCTTTCAGATCGTGGCTGAGCACCACCTGAGGCTTCAGCCTGCGGTACAGCGACACGATGTGGCTCTCCACCTTTTCCTGACCGCCCCAGACCCTATAGTTGTCGCTCATATGCTGTTTGCGCTTATCGCGGAAGGACCCGATATAGGGATAGTGGCGGATGCCCGCCGTCCACAGGCCGTTGAGCAGCTCGCTGCGGCGCAGCGGGTTGGAGCAGGTCATATAAGCCACCGCCACATCCTTGCCGCGCTCCAGCGCATAATAGGGCAGCGCGCCGCCCATCCACAGCAGTTCGTCGTCCGGATGCGCCACCAGCACCAGCAGATCCGCACGCTCCAGCGGCGGCTCCCACCGCTGCACGAAGTCCGGCGGTATCCTGCCCCGCGTCACAAAAAACTCGCTCAGGCCAAAGCCTGTGCCCTTTGCGCCGCGCAGGGCCAGCCGCAGTCTGTTCTGCCCTTCAAAAGGGATATAAAGATGCGGCAGAACAGGGGCCCGCGTCGTATAAAAGGGCTCGCTCTCCTGACCGCCGTATACTTTGATCTCCGCAGGCTCCATGAAAAAGCAAAGGTAAAGCCCGCCCGTTTCCGTCCCCGGGGGCAGGCCGATATCGACCGTGATCTCCCGGTCGTCATACCTGGCGAAGAAGGATCGGTAATTCCTGTCCAGCGCCTTGCGCCATTCGCTTCGAAAGCCCGGGGTGCTCACGGTGCAAAGCGCCGTGATCTCTTCCCCCCGTTCCTCCGCCATCGCGGGTGCGGGCAGCAAAGCCAACAGCAGCAGAACCGCCAGCAGCCTTCTTGTTGCAGTACGCGTCCATAAAAACATGGCAGAGCCTCCATGAATAAAAGCCCTGCCATTATACGAGGTCCTGCTCAGCCAAGCAAGCGTTTCAGGTATTGTCCGGTGTAGCTGCGGCCGTTCTCCGCCACCTGCTCGGGCGTGCCCTCGGCCACCAGCGTGCCGCCGCCGTCCCCGCCCTCGGGCCCCAGGTCGATGATATAATCCGCTGTCTTCAGCACGTCCAGGTTGTGTTCGATCACCAGCACGCTGTTGCCCGCGTCAGTCAGCTGCTGCAGCACGCGGATCAGTCGCCCCACGTCGTCCATGTGAAGGCCGGTGGTCGGTTCATCCAGCAGGATCAGCGTGCGGCCCGTGGCGCGGCGGCTCAGCTCCGTGGCCAGCTTCACGCGCTGCGCCTCACCGCCCGACAACGTGGTGCTGGGCTGTCCCAGCCGCATATAGCCAAGGCCCACGTCAAACAGGGTCTGCAGCTTGGCGCGGATGCGGGCGTGGTTATCGAAAAAGTGCAGCGCCTCTTCCACCGTCATGTCCAGCACGTCGGCGATGTTCTTGCCGCGGAAGCGCACCTCCAGCGTCTCCCTGTTATAGCGCTTGGCCTTGCACACCTCGCAGGGCACATAGATGTCGGCCATGAAGTGCATCTCGATCTTGATCAGGCCGTCTCCGTTGCAGTTTTCGCAGCGCCCTCCGCGCACATTGAAAGAGAAGCGCCCCTCCTTGTATCCCCTTGCCTTTGCCTCCGCCGTCTGGGCGAAAACCTGGCGGATCAGATCAAACAGGCCCGTGTAGGTGGCCGGGTTGCTGCGGGGCGTTCGCCCGATGGGGCTCTGGTCGATGCTGATGATCTTGTCCAGCTGCTCCAGCCCTTCGATGCGCTCATAAGCGCCGGGCCGGGTGCGGGCGCGATTCAGATCGCGCGCCAGCGCCTTGTAGACGATCTCGTTCACCAGGCTGGATTTGCCCGAGCCACTCACGCCCGCTACACAGCAGAATACACCCAGCGGAAACCTGACCGTGATGTTCTTCAGGTTGTGCTCGCTCGCCCCTCGCACCGTCAGCCAGCCCGCGGGGCTGCGCCGGGTCTGCGGCACGGCGATGCGGGTGAGCCCGCTCAGGTACGCGCCGGTGATGGAGCCCGGCGTGTTCATCACCTCTTCCACCGTGCCCTGCGCCACGATATGGCCGCCGTGCTCCCCTGCGCCGGGGCCGATGTCCACCAGGTAATCGGCCGCGCGCAGGGTGTCCTCATCATGTTCCACCACGATCAGCGTGTTGCCCAGATCCCGCAGATCCTGCAGCGTGGCCAGCAGCTTGGCGTTGTCTCTTTGGTGCAGACCGATGGAGGGCTCATCCAGGATATACAGCACGCCCACCAGCCGCGAGCCGATCTGCGAGGCCAGCCTGATGCGCTGCGACTCACCGCCCGACAGCGTGGCCGCGCCGCGCGACAGCGTGAGATAGCTGAGCCCCACGTTGCACAGGAAACGTATCCTGTCCTTGGCCTCCTTCACGATCTGATCAGCGATCATGTGCTCCGTGGGGCTGAGGGACAGCCCGGAAAGAAAGGCCCCTGCGCTGCTCAGGTTGAGCTGCGTCAGCTCCATGATGTTCTTGCCGCCCACCGTGACGGCCAGCGATTCCGGTTTCAGCCTGTTGCCGTGGCAGGCGGGGCAGACCTCTTCCCGCATCAGTTCTTCATAGGAGGCCTTGGCGCTTTCGCTGGAGGTCTCCCTGTACCTGCGCTCCACGATGGGGATCAGCCCCTCAAAGGCCACGTTCCAGGTGCTGCTGCCCGCGCCGGAAGAATAGCTGACGGGGATCTTTTCCCCCTTGCTGCCGTGAAGGAGCACGTCCATCACTTCCGCCGGCAGCTCCTTCACGGGGGTATCGAGGCTGAAGCCGTAATGCCTGCTCAGCGCCTCCAGCAGCATGTGCGACATGCTGCTCTCATCGCCCGAGGCCTGAAAGCCGGGCACGCTGATCGCGCCCTGATTGAGGGATAGGGTGGGATCGGGGATCAGCAGGTCGGGGCTGATCTTGATCAGGCTCCCCAGCCCAGAGCAGGTGGGGCAGGCCCCATAGGGATTGTTGAAGGAGAACATACGCGGGGTCAGCTCTTCCAGACTGATGCCGCAGTCCGGGCAGGCATAATTCTGCGAATACAGCGTTTCCGGCCCGTCGGGTACGATCTGGCTGGCCATCAGCCCGCCGGACTGTCTCAGGGCTGTCTCGATGGAATCGGCCAGGCGCTGCGTCAGCCCTTCGCGGATCACCACGCGGTCCACGACGATGTCGATCTCATGCTTCTTTTTCTTATCGAGCGTGGGCACGTCGTCCAGCTCATACTGCTCGCCGTCTATGCGCACGCGCACAAAGCCCGCCTTGCGCGCGTCCTCCAGCACCTTGGCGTGTTCTCCCTTGCGCCCGCGCACCACCGGGGCCAGTATCTGCAGGCGGGTCCCCTCGGGCAGGGCCAGCAGCGCGTCCGTCATCTGGTCGACCGTCTGCTTTTTGATCTCCTTGCCGCAGTTGGGGCAATGCGGGATGCCCACCCGCGCGTACAGCAGGCGCAGATAGTCGTAGATCTCCGTCACCGTGCCCACGGTCGAGCGCGGATTGTGCCCCGTTGACTTCTGGTCGATGGAAATGGCAGGCGAGAGCCCTTCGATGGAATCCACATCCGGCTTTTCCATCTGCCCCAAAAACTGCCGGGCATAGGCCGACATGCTCTCCACATAGCGCCTCTGTCCCTCGGCGTAGATGGTGTCGAAGGCCAGAGAAGACTTGCCGGAACCCGACAAGCCCGTGAACACCACCAGTTTTTCTCTTGGCAGCGTCAGTGAAACATTCTTCAGGTTGTGCTCCCGCGCCCCTTTAATGACGATATTATCCTGCATAAATCCCTCCGGGCAGCGCCCAGCAAATAGTAGCACGTTTGTTCGCATTTAACAAGGCAGTCTCAAAAAGACAACCTCCTGTATTCTACCCACCGCGCAAAGCGATGCCGTTTCTGGCATTTTGGCAGCGAGCCGCTTGCCAAACCTTCGCTCCGCTCCTATAATAAGAACATAAGTTCCTATTATGGAGGTGGAAAATGCAGCGGGTCATCCTTCATTGCGATATGAACAGCTTTTACGCCAGCTGTGAACTGGTCTGTGATCCCCGGCTGCGCGGGCAGCCCGTGGCTGTAGGCGGCGATATCCGCCAGCGCCGCGGTATTGTGCTGTCCGCCACGCAGGAGGCAAGAGCTTTTGGCGTCAAAACAGGCATGGCCCTCTGGCAGGCCGCCCGGCTCTGCCCGCATTTGGTCACTCTCCCTGCCCATTTTGACCGCTATGCCGATTTTTCAAAACGGTTTCGCGCGATATGCGCCGGGCAGAGCCCCTTGGTAGAGTCCTTTGGTCTGGATGAGTGCTGGATCGATCTGAGCGCCCCGGATCTGACGCTGGAGGGAGGCGTCGATACCGCCAATCAGCTCAGAGAAAGAGTCAAGCGCGAGCTGGGGCTCACAGTTTCTGTCGGTGTTTCCTGGAACAAGGTATTCGCCAAACTTGGCAGCGACATGAAAAAGCCCGATGCCGTTACGCTCATCAGCCCGGACAATTATCAAAGCCTTGTCTGGCCACTTCCTGTATCCGCCCTCCTCTTTATAGGGCCGCAGACAGTGTCCAGGCTCGCCGAGTGCGGCATCTTCACCATCGGCGATATCGCGCTCTCTCCCCCCGGCCTCATGCAGACCATGCTGGGAAAATCCGGCGTGCTTCACCGTCAGCATGCCTGGGGGAAAGATAACAGCACGGTGACCAGCATCGCGGCTGAGACGGCTGTAAAATCCGTCGGCAACAGCACCACAACACCGGAAGACATGAAAACCCCGGAAGAAGTCCGCCGCGTGCTGACCATCCTGAGCGAATCCGTCTCCACGCGCCTGAGGAAAGGGGGACTGGCCGGCAAGTGCATCGGTCTGTCCATCCGGGACAGCAAATTATACGTGAGGAGCTGTCAAAAAACCATCGATCACGCCACGGCCCTCTGCGGCGAGATCATCCGTTCGGCCATGGAGCTTTTTTCCCGGCACGGCTACGAAAGGTTCCTCCCCCTTCGGTCCGTCGGCGTCAGCGTGGAGGCTCTCTGCGCCATCCATGCCCCCGAGCAGCTGGACCTGTTTGGCGAAGCCCGCCGCAGAGAAAAAGAGCTGTGTCTGGCAAACACGGTGGACCGCATACGTCAGCGCTATGGCCCGACGATGATCCGGCGGGGGAGCCTTTTATCCGACGCGCCCTTCCCTCCCGTCGATGACCATCACGGGGATCACACCACGCTCTTTTCCCATGAGGAAGGGACCAGTTTCTCCGACGAACACCCATGGTGAAAGCATCCCCGCTCCCCGCCGCCGGGCAGCAGGCTTTGGGCCTGGCGCATCGTCGGCGCTTCTTCATTATTCGTTCGAACAAATATAATGAGTTTATCCTCTCATTTTCTCCATGCTGATTCTCACAGACTTTGAAAGGAACAACTGCCGCCCGGCGCCCTTCCGATGTCCCTGCCGAATGTCCCACGGGAAAACCGTTCTGTTTCTTCGTCTGCTTATCAATTACGATTCCTTTGACGAGAGCGTTTTTCCGCGTTGAAAGATAATCCCGCAACGCCTTGAGCGGTCTAAATCGCCGAAAAATCAACAAGGGTCTGCCTCATGCCCCTGTAGCGGCATGGAACTTGGAAACAAGGCGTCAGCCGGCAAAATACGCAAGCAAGGCACGGCAGGCGCTCAGCCTGTAGCTGCTGCCTGCGTCCTCTCCTTTTTCCGTTTCGATCTCCCTGATGCGTCTGCGCAGGTCCTTCATTTTTACGCCCAGTGCCAGCGGGTTTTGTTTCAGCCGGGCATAATAGTCCTCGACTGACTCCAGCGGCCGCCGCGTCATGGCATCCACCGCGTCGCCGATCTCATCGTCAAAGCGCTGCCTGATTTCCTCCACGCTCACGAGGTCCGGCCGCTGCTCCGGCCCGCTCTGGAGGTAGGCCACCGTCTTCATCTCGTCAAAGTAGCACTCGCCCGCCAATTCATCCAAATAGGCGTAGCGGCTGCGCCCCAGCGTGTCAGGCTGCCCTTCATGCATCAGGCGGCACAGCTCCCGTGCCTTCACGACCATTTCTTCCGTACTCATACTCTGTCCTCACAAATTGCAGATGCGGTGTCCGGACCGCATCGATCTTCGCAGTCCTGCAAGACCTTTCTGATTATACCCACCGATCCTCGGAAGCGGAGCCGGCGGAAGAATCCTATTTGCCACAGCTTTGCCCAAAATGCTATACTGTCTCAGCCAATTTCATCCATCCGGAGGAAACAGTGACCAGCAAGTCTTTTGACAAGGAATCCATCAAACAGTCCATACTCGGCAAGCTGCAGCGCTACAACGGCAAGACGCTGGAGGAAGCCAACAATCAGCAGATCTACAACGCCGTTGCCTCCACGGTGCGCGACCAGATTATGCAGCGCTGGGTCAAGTACCGCGAGAGCGACCGCGATGACAAAGGCAAGCGGCTGTACTACCTGAGCATCGAATTTCTGATCGGCCGCAGCCTCTACAACAACGTCCTCAATCTCTGCGCCACCAGGGAATACACGCAGGCGCTGACAGAGCTGGGGATCTCCTGGGAGGAGATCATCCCCTCGGAACCCGAGCCCGGCCTTGGCAACGGCGGCCTGGGCCGCCTCGCCGCCTGTTTTATGGACAGCCTGGCTACCCTCAACCTGCCCGCTATGGGCAGCACCATCCGCTATGAGTACGGGCTCTTCCGCCAGAAGCTGACGGACGGCCAGCAGGTGGAGCTGCCGGATGACTGGCTCTCCAACGGCAACGTGTGGGAGATGCCCGCCGCCGATGAAAGCGTGGACGTGTGCTTTGAGGGCAATGTGGTCACCAGGCAGGAGGGCGGCCGCATCGTCTTCTCCGTGGAGGGCGGCCGAATTGTGGAGGCCGTGCCCTATGATATGCCCGTGGTCGGCCACGAGGCAGACACCGTGAACAGCCTGCGCCTGTGGCGGGCCAGAAGCCGCACGGCGATGGACTTTGGCACCTTCTCAAGCGGCGATTACCGCAACGCCTCCATCGAGCAGGAGCTGGCCAGCATCATTTCCAAGGTGCTCTACCCCGAGGACAACCATCATGAGGGCAAGACGCTGCGGCTGTGCCAGCAGTACTTCCTGGTCAGCGCCACGCTGCAGTACGCTCTGAAGGATTTCAAGCGGCGCTTCGGCGATCAGTTCCATTTGCTGCCGGAAAAAGTGGTGTTCCATATCAACGATACCCACCCCGCCCTGGCCATCCCGGAGCTGATGCGCCTGCTGATGGATCAGGAGGGCCTCGGCTGGGACGAAGCGCAGCAGATCACCATGCGCTGCGTGGCCTATACCAACCACACCGTGATGCAGGAGGCGCTGGAGCGCTGGCCGCAGGAGCTGGTGCGGCGCCAGTTGCCCCGCATCTACATGATCCTCGAAGAGATGAACCGCCGCCTGTGCGAAATGCTGTGGCACAAGTTCCCCGGCCAGTGGGAGCGCATCGGCCGCATGGCGATACTCGCCTACGACCAGGTGCATATGGCCAACCTTTGCGTGGCCTGGAGCTATTGTGTCAACGGCGTCAGCCGCCTGCACGGCGACATCCTCAAGAAGGACACCTTCCACGACTACGCGCTGATCTATCCGCAGAAGTTCACTTACGTGACCAACGGCATTTCTCACCGCCGTTGGCTGATGGCCTGCAATCCGGGCCTTGCGGAGCTGATCAGCGGTGCCATCGGCACAGCCTGGCAGCATGATCCCTCGCTGCTGGAAGGCCTGCTGCCCTACCGGGACGACGCGGCTTTCCGGGCCGAATTTCTCAAGGTCAAGCAGCACAACAAGGAAAACTTTGCGCAGTGGATCAAGGCGCGGCAGGGCATCGCGCTGGATACCGACACCATGTTTGACGTGCAGGTGAAGCGCCTGCACGAGTACAAGCGCCAGATGCTCAATGCCCTGCACATCCACGTGCTGTACAACCGCATTGTGGACGACCTGAACATCGACCTGCTGCCACGCACCTTTGTCTTCGGCGCGAAGGCCAGCCCCGGCTACGCCAAGGCAAAAATGATCATCCGCTACATACTGGCCCTCTCCCGTCTGATCGACAGGCACCCGCGCGCAAGACAGCTGCTCAAGATACTGTTCGTGGAAAACTACAATGTATCGGCGGCCGAGATGCTGATCCCGGCGGCTGAACTGTCCGAGCAGCTCTCCACTGCCGGCAAGGAGGCCAGCGGCACCGGCAATATGAAGTTCATGATGAACGGCGCGCTGACCATGGGCACGCTGGACGGGGCCAACGTGGAGATCTCCGAGCAGGTGGGCATGGACAATATCTACATCTTCGGTATGAGGGCGGACAAGGTCAGCACCCTCTATCAGGACGGCAGCTACTCTCCCATCGGCATCTACGAGCAGAACGCGGAGATCCGCCGCGCGCTGACCCAGATGATCGACGGCACGCTCTTCCCCGATAATCCGGCGCTGCTGCAGAGCCTGTACCACGATCTGCTCTTTGGCAGCTGGGGCGCACCGGCCGATCCCTACTTCGTGCTGAAGGATTTCGGCTCCTATTCCATGGCGCAGCGCCGTGTGGACAGCGACTATCGACATAACGAGCAGTGGCTGAGAAAGGCCATCACCAACACGGCCATGAGCGGCCTTTTTTCCAGCGACCGAAGCATTGCGGACTATAACCGTGATATCTGGAAGCTGCGCCCGATCGGAGGCAAGAGGGCATGAAGGCTTTCCGATCGCTGAACGCGAGGTCCATCGCGGCGGGCGGCCTGGTTGCCGCGCTGTACACGGCCTTCACCGCCCTGTTTGCGCCGATCAGCTTTTCCGCCGTCCAGTTCCGTGTGTCCGAAGCGCTGACGCTGCTGCCGCTTCTTTCCCCTGCCGCCGTGCCGGGGCTGTTTGTGGGCTGCCTCATCAGCAATCTGATCCTCGGCGCGCCCTGGCAGGATGTCATCTTCGGCAGCCTGGCCACGCTGCTGGCGGCCGTGGGCACACGCCTGCTGCGCCGCTTCCCCTGGCTGGCCGCTCTGATGCCCGTGGTGATGAACGGGCTGATCGTCGGCGGTATGCTGACCTGGGTGTATCAGCTGCCTTTCGCGGCCACGGCCGCCACCGTGGCCCTCGGCGAGGCCGCCGTGTGCTACATGCTGGGCCTGCCGCTGGTGGGCCTGCTGCGCAAGCGCTTCGGGGAAACGCTGGAGCAGTACTGAAAACGCTGTCCGACAGTACACGAAACCGCCTGAGCATTTCGCAGGCGGTTTTTGATTGCCGTATATGAAGCCGATCAGGCAGGCTGCGCCAAGGGCTGCCCATCCTCAGTGGGCAGGCGGCGCTGCACGCGCAGGTACCACAGACATATCCACAGCCCGCGCAGCGCGGCCCCGACAGCGACGGCCCAGTAGATGCCGATCAGCCCCATCGGTCCCCGCGAAAGCAGCATAGCGGCGATCAGCCGCAGCAGGTTGGGCACGGCGCTGGTGATGAAGGGCGGCACCGTCCTCCCCAGGCCACGGAAGGCCCCGGCCGCGATGCCCTCCAGGCACTGAAAGAATTGGCTGAAAGCCAGTATCTTCAGGTACTCCACGCCGCGGCGCACCACGCCGTCATTATCCGGCATAAAAAGCCGGAAGATCCGCTCGCCCCCAAAGTAGAGCACGAGCGTGACGGCGACGCCCCATGCCCCCATCAGCAGGGCGGACAGCCTGAAGCCTCTCCGGATGCGCCGCCATCTGAGCGCGCCAAAGTTCTGCCCCGTAAAGGCCGTCATGGCGCTGGCAAAACCGCCGCCGATGAGCCAGGAAAGGCTCTCCGCCTGCGAGCCCACGCGCATGGCTGCCGTAACGTCCGTGCCATAAGCATTCAGCAGGCGCGTAAGCAGCATGGACATGCCTGTGAACAGCAGGCTCTCCAGCGCGATGGGCAGCGTGCGGGAAAAAATCAGCCGCAGGTCATCCCCGCGGGGGGCCGAAAGCGGCCGGAAGCTTTCAAAGGGACGAGAAGCGGAGCGCATCAGAGCCCTCGTGAGCAGCAGGGCCGAAACGGTCTGCGCGAAAGCGGTGGCGTAGGCCGCCCCATGCACGCCGAGGCCGAGGCCGAAGATGAGCAGCGGGTCCAGCGTCATGTTGAGGCCCAGCGAAACACAGTTGATCAGAAAGGGCGTGCGCGAATTGCCGCTGCCGCTGAAAATGCCAGTGGCCGCGGCACTGACAAAGCTGAAGGGGACGCCGCAGGCCACGATCACCAGATAGCCGCGCGCTGCCCCCTCCACCTCCTGCCGGAGGTTGAGAAAACCGATCAGCGGCCCGTTCAGCGTCAGCAGGAAGGCCATGTAACCAAGCCCCAGCAACGCCGCCAGCGTGTAGGCGCTTTGCGCGGCTGAGCGGGCCGCATCCCGTTCGCCCCGTCCCACATCCTGCGCCACGCCGATCTCCGCGCCCCTGGCTCCGAAGGCGGAAAAGGCCATGGACAGCCACAGGTACAGCCCCACCGAGCCGGAAGCGGCCACCGCCGCTCCCCCTGCCTGGCCCATGCGCCCCAGCCAGAACATGTCGGTCAGATTGTAGACCATCTGAATGAGCTGGCTTCCGATCAGAGGCAGGGCTACCTGCGCCAGTTTGCCCAGCACGCCTCCAGCCGTCAGGTCATACCGGTTAGCGACCGCTAATTTTTCATCTTCCATCCCCCCGCCCCTTTCCCCGCCCCAAGAGGGCGAAAGGCCGCGCAGCCGCGGTCCGATGCCCCCCATTATATCCGGCAGGCTTCGGCAGCACAACGGATTTCAGATACAAAACAGGACTGAAAACCAATAGTATACCCATGGCGCTTCCTTGACAATCACATAAGCGGAGCATATACTTTTATATATGTGGCGGACTGTCCTTCACTGTCTTAGCCCCCACAGAATAATCGAAAATCGCAGGAGGGTTACTAATGGCCAAACATGTAACTATTGACGGCAACGGAGCAGTAAGCCACGTAGCGTATGCTTTCAGCGACGTAGCGGCTATCTACCCCATCACCCCGTCGTCAACGATGGCGGAGTATGTGGACGAGTGGTCCGCGAAAGGCAGAAAGAATCTCTTCGGGCAGACTGTCCATGTCGCAGAAATGCAGTCGGAAGCAGGCGCTGCTGGCGCCGTACACGGCTCGCTGGCCGCGGGTGCCCTTACCAGCACCTTCACAGCCTCTCAGGGTCTCCTGCTGATGATCCCCAATATGTACAAGATCGCCGGCGAGCTGCTGCCCAGCGTTTTCCACGTTTCGGCCCGTTCCCTGGCTGCCCACGCGCTGAGCATCTTCGGCGACCACGCCGACGTGATGGCCTGCCGTCAGACCGGCTTTGCCCTGCTGGCGTCCGGCTCCGTGCAGGAGGCGCAGGATATGGCCCTGGTGGCCCATCTGGCCACGCTGAAGGCCTCCATCCCCTTCCTTCACTTCTTCGACGGCTTCCGCACCAGCCATGAGATTCAAAAGATCGAAGAGATCGAGTACGAAGAGATGGCCAAGCTGGTGGACTGGGACGCCGTGAAGGCCTTCCGTGACCGCGCGCTCAACCCCGAGCACCCGCATCAGGCAGGCACCGCCCAGAACCCGGACGTGTACTTCCAGAATCGCGAGGCGCCCAACAAGTATTATCTGGCTGTGCCGGGCATTGTCGAAAAGGTGATGGAGCAGGTGGGCGAGCTGACCGGCCGCCATTACAGCCTGTTTAACTATGAAGGCCCCGAAGACGCCGAGGATGTCATCATCCTGATGGGCTCCGGCACCGAGGCCGTGGAGGAGACCATCACCGCCCTCAACAAACGCGAAGGCACCAAGTACGGCGTGCTGAAAGTGCACCTGTTCCGCCCGTTCAGCGCCGAGCACTTCCTCAAGGCCCTGCCCGCCAGCGTGAAGCATGTGGCGGTGCTGGACCGCACCAAGGAACCCGGCAGCCTGGGCGAACCCCTGTATCAGGATGTCTGCACCGTGCTGCGTGAGCAGGGCCGCGAGGACATCATGGTCGTGGGCGGCCGCTACGGCCTGGGCTCCAAGGAGTTCACCCCCACCATGATCAAGGCCGTGTTTGACAACCTGCACGCCAAAGAGCCCAAGAACCACTTCACCGTGGGCATCAACGACGACCTGACCCACACCAGCCTTGAGCTGGGCGCGCGCCTGAACGCCGCCCCCGAAGGCACCGTGAGCTGCAAGTTCTACGGCCTGGGCAGCGACGGCACCGTCGGCGCCAACAAGAACTCCATCAAGATCATCGGCGACCATACCGATCTGTACGCGCAGGGCTATTTCGCCTACGACTCCAAGAAGTCCGGCGGCCTGACCGTCTCCCACCTGCGCTTTGGCAAGAAGCCCATCAAGTCCACCTATCAGATCGACTTTGCGGACTTTATCGCCTGCCACAACCCCGCCTACGTGACCGCCTACGACATGGTGGATTCGCTGAAGGAGGGCGGCGTCTTCCTGCTCAACAGCCCCTGGACGGCTGAGGAGATGGACAGCCGCCTGCCCGCCCACATGAAGCAGCAGCTGGCCAGGAAAAAGGCCCGCTTCTACAACATCGACGCCATCAAGCTGGCCGCCGAAGTCAAGATGGGCACCCGCATCAACACCATCATGCAGGCCGCCTTCTTCAAGCTGGCCCAGGTCATCCCTTATGAGGATGCCGACCGCTACATGAAGGAATACGCCAAGAAGACCTACGGCCGCAAGGGCGACGCAGTGGTCAAAAAGAACTGGGACGCCATCGACATCGCCATCTCCGGCCTGAAGGAGATCCCGGTGCCCGAGCGCTGGGCCAACGCCACCGAAGGCGCCGAGGCCCCCAAGGTGGAAGCCACGGAATACTTTGACAAGGTGGTCCGTCCCATCCTCGGCCAGGAGGGCGACAAGCTGCCCGTCTCCGCTTTCTCGCCCGACGGCACTGTGCCCACCGGCACCACCAAGTATGAGAAGCGCGGCATCGCCGTCAACGTGCCCGAGTGGCAGATCGACAACTGCATCCAGTGCAACCAGTGCTCTCTGGTCTGCCCGCACGCCGTCATCCGCCCCTATCTGATCAAGGAGGGCACCGAGAAGCCCGAGACCTTCGCCACCAAGAAGGCGCTGGGCAAGGAATTTGCCGGCTACGAGTTCCGCATCCAGGTGAGCCCGCTGGACTGCACGGGCTGCGGCAACTGCGCCGAAGTGTGCCCCTCCAAGGAGAAGGCGCTCGTCATGAAGCCGCTTGACGGCCAGGTGGCCGCCCAGGAGGCCAATGCCGAGTTTGCCGCCAAGCTGCCCGAGTTCAAGGGCGAGGTCAACAAGAACACCATCAAGGGCAGCCAGTTCTTAAAGCCCCTGTTTGAGTTCTCCGGCGCCTGCGCGGGCTGCGGCGAGACCCCCTATGTGAAGCTGGTCACCCAGCTGTTCGGCGACAGGATGATCATCGCCAACGCCACGGGCTGCAGCTCCATCTACGGCGGCTCCTCCCCCACGGTGCCCTATACCACCAACGACGAAGGCCACGGCCCCGCCTGGGCAAACAGCCTGTTTGAGGACAACGCCGAGTTCGGCTTCGGCATGAACCTGGCCTACAACCAGCGCCGAGCCAAGATGGCTGAGGTGGTCGAGAAGCTGATCGCGGTCGAGTATGCCACCGCCGAGATCAAGGAAGCCGGTAAGGCGTGGCTGGAGAGCGGCAACAACGCCGACGCTTCCAAGGCCGCATCCGCCAAGCTGGTGGCCGCCTGCGAGGAAGGCATTGTGGAAGGCTGCACCTGCGACGCCTGCACCCTGGCCCGCGAAGTACTGGCAGGCAAGGACGTGCTGATCAAGAAGTCCATCTGGATCTTCG
>DBQV01000024.1 GCA_002305755.1 Christensenella sp. UBA1385
TGCACTTGATATTACAAATCGGGCACTAAAGGTGACTTTGGCCAATTAGCCAGCCGTATCGAAGACAGCGTCAGTTCAAATGTTGATGCCATCGTTCTGATCAGCGCAGATCCGACCCTTGTATTAAGTCAGTTAGAGGCGGCGTTCGAAGCCGGCATTCCTGTATTCGGATGCGACAGCGGCTATGTTGAGGGCATGATGGTGAATGCTACAAGCGACAACTATCAGATGGGTGAAACAATCACTCGCTACCTTTTTGATGATCTGATGGGTGGCAAGGGTACTGTTATCGCTCTTACGCATCGCCCACATCCCGGTGTCGTAAAGCGCAGCAACGCCTTTGATGACATCATTAAAGAATATCCCGATATCAAGCTTATTACTGAACAGCACGTGGAAGTCCCCGGGCCAATTGAGAGCGCGCGTACGATTATGGAAAACCTGCTTCTTGCCAACTCTGAGAAAGACTCCGTTACCGCGGTATGGTGCGCGTGGGATGAACCCGCCATTGGAACAACCCAAGCGTTGATGGATGCAGGACGCAGCGAAGTGCTTGTTACCGGCGTAGATGGCAACAGCCAGGCAGTCGAGCTGATCAACGAAGGCACTAACCTGAAGGCAACAATCGCGCAAAACTTTGAAGGAATACCCTGCAATTAAGAGACTTCAAACCATATAGTATTATGGTACTTTTCCGGCGTTCTGTAACTGCAGATGATTCGCCATCCGCGAAAACGTGTTTGTTGCCCTCGCCGGCCAGGCTCATACGCCAATCTTATTCCTCATGCCGATGCTGCTCTTTCCATTCTTTGGCTATGCGTATCAGCTCAAGATCATCATAGGTCTCTTTCGGGTCCTCATTTTCAAACGTACTGTTGAATGTGCAAAAAGCCATGTCGATAATGAAGATATCAACCAGACGATGCAGATCAGCATACCGTGAAAAGCTGCTCAAAAGCAGGGCGAAGCGTTGAGCAAATCCGAACGCGGGATGGTTTCTGACATCGTTGCGAATGAACCTGACACACTCCAGCTCGATCGGGCCGATCATGCCATTGGGATCGATGCCATAAAAGCGCTTGCCGTTGTCCAGGATGTTCTGCTCGTGCAGATCTCCATGCAGTATGTATAACCTGGAGCGTGCAAACCTTTCATTATACAAATCCACCGCCTGAACAAGCTCAGGCTCTATCAGATCGCGGCCATACGGTATGGTATCCACATGCGCCAGCTTCTCAAGCAGTTCATCATAATATAAAGGTATATGAATCGGTTTCGCATCTTCCGAATAGGGCACGGCGTCCTGAAGCACATGGTTGAACATCTCTGTCAACTTTATGTTTTCCTCAAAACACGCAAACCGCGCTGGCGTAACCTTTTCAAGCAGCATGCACCTGCAGCTCTCATCGGCATCGATCAATCGGCACATATAGGATTTGGGCAGAATCCGCATCGCCTCAAGTTCACGCTCATATCTGCCGACAAACGCAGGGATAAACTTTAGAACGACATCCCCGTATTTTCTCGATCGAGCCTGCAGCACCAGCCCATATCTGGAAATCTGATTGGGCAGAAAGGAAGTGAGCTCAAATTTTGAGATCAGGCGCGGCATGTTGGTGTAGACCATGTCGATCCACTGCAAAGTTTTTTCGCGCTCATTGCGAAGCAAAAAGGCTTTCAAACCCTCGGTGATGAGAATCGTCTTGTCAAAAAAGGCAATATTGTTCTGCCGGTTGACCTTGCCGAGATTCTGCAGCATAAACTCTGCGTAGGCCAGCTCAAAGTCGTAGGTCAGCTTGAGATTGTTCTTAAAGTCAAAATTATAATAGCGTTTCGTCCCCTGAGGAAGCATGCCCGCCGTTTCCTGATAAGGGAAGTCAATCTTGAAGTGATTCCAGAGCTGCTCAAATCGGAAACCTTCGGGCGATTGCGTGATGATGTACTGTTCACGGTCAAGATTGTTGTCGTGAACATCCGTAAATCCGCCCGTGATCTTTTGCGCAGTAATGACCGCATCATACTGATCCAATTTATCAAAATAATCATCAATCAGATCGGCATAGAGAAAGGGCCCGACCGCATCGACGATCAGCACTTTATTGCAGGCGTAGTTTTCTTTGATCAGGCGCAGGCCGTTATACAGTGACTCGTGTCTGGTCGCTCCGCTGGGCGCAATGTCATAATCTCCGCTGCCGATCTTACCCGAATAATTGACCCACTGCTGATCCATGACGATCACCGTTCGGTCGGTTTGCTTTGAGGATTCGACAGCATCCAGAACGTAATCAATCACAGGGCGCCCGGCAATCAGATTGTATTGCTTAGGGATCACTGCTCCAAAGCGCGCTCCGACCCCGCCCGACATAACAAGTACGATATTCAAGTCCGGTCCTCCGTTCTGTACGCTTTCATACGGTGTCCGACTCTCTTCTCCGGGGGCGGCGGAGTCATATAATCACCGTAAAACTGTCTTAAATACCCATCGTAATTGGCGGGGATACAAAAGCTTCCGCTTTCAAACTCATGCAGAATCGTCGGATAGGTGTCCGACACTCTGAAATAATCCTTCATACCTTCCGGCCAGGCTCCGTCCCCTACATGGTCAGAACCTTCGTACCTCGCATTCATGTTGAGCGCGTACTGATCAATGCGTTTGGAAATGCCCGAATGCCCGCCCCAGATAAAGTACAGCATACGATAGTAGCAGTACCTCATCCGATCAACGAGAGTATTCCGGCTGCCCTCAGCCCAAGTCTTCCTCACAAGAATACCCGCATAGAGCGCCGTTTTGAGCACAGTCAAATCTCTTACGGCTTTCTGATGCCGGGCTTCATCATCCGGGAAGTGATCCAAAGGGAAAATATCAACCCAGATAAAGAATGGATGATCCGGTATCAGCCGATCGTCCTGACAGATGTAGCGAGGGTTTTCCGCCTTGATGAATGGATAAAAATAGTCCTGTTCGCCGGGCAGCCTGTAATGTATACCGTTTATGTATCCGTGATGGTCTTTGATGATTCGTTTCAGCTTCTCGTAGTCATTTCTCGGAATCAGTATGTCAATATCGTCATCCCACGGGATGAACCCCTTGTGCCTGATCGCGCCAAGCAGGGTTCCGCCGCACAATATGTATCCCAGCCCGTTATTATCCAGCAGATCGACGACATTCTTGAGAATATCGTACTCGACCTGCTGTATCTCCAGGAGCGAAAGGGGAATCTGACTGCTCAAATCCGTGCCTCCAATCTCATGATGCCTATCTCAATGCCCGGCCCCTGTCCGTCACCGCGGGCGAATTCATTCTACTACCTTGATGCAGTTCAGACAACACGGATCGGCACTGCGTCCGGGGCGTCGTCTGTCTTTTGGAAGCAATGTCATGTTTTGCATATAGGCAGCCAAAGGGATTGATATATCTGCGTGTGCTCAGATTACGTCAGCGCCCTCCCGCTCGCTTCCCTCTCGTAGACAAGCCCCTTGCCTCTATGCTATGATGCCCCTGGCACTACGGTGGTTCGGAGGCTTTTTTGGAAGAAAGACAGTTGGCGGCCATAGACAGGCTGCTGGAGGCGGTGGAGAAGCCCGCGCGCTACATCGGCGGGGAAATAAACACGGCCATCAAGCCGCGCGTGAAGGAAACCGCGGCTTTTGCTTTCTGTTTCCCCGACAGCTACGAGGTGGCGATGAGCCATCTGGGGATGAAGCTGCTTTACTATATCATCAACCGCGAGCCGGATATGCTGTGCGAGCGGGTGATCATGCCCTGGGTGGACATGGCGGACGGGCTGCGCCGCGAGGGCGTGCCTCTGTTTTCGCTGGAGACGCGCACGGCGCTGAGGGATTTTGACATCGTGGGCTTCACGCTGCAATACGAGATGAGCTTCACCAACATCCTGGAGATGCTCGATCTGGGCGGCGTGCCGCCGCTCTCCTCCCGGCGCGCGGAGGAAGACCCGATCGTGCTGGTGGGCGGGCCCTGCGCCTTCAACCCGGAGCCCATCGCGCCCTTTATCGACTGCTTTTTGCTGGGCGACGGCGAGACCGCGGTCGTGGAGATGACGCGGCTGATCAAGTCCATGCGCCTGGCCGGCCGGCCGCGGCGCGAGATCCTGGAGGCGCTGTGCGGCATCGAAGGATGCTACGTGCCCTCGCTGTACGAGGCGCAGTACCGTGAAGACGGCCGTCTGTCCGCCTTCCGACCGCTGAGCGCCGCCGCGCCCGCCACCGTGCGCAAGCGGCTGGAACCGGATCTGGACGCGCTGCCCTACCCGGACGAGATCCCCGTGCCCTACACAGAGATCGTGCACGACCGCGTGGCGCTGGAGGTGATGCGCGGCTGCACCCGCGGCTGCCGCTTCTGCCAGGCGGGCATACTGTACCGCCCCGTGCGCGAGCGCAGCCCTGAGAATCTCTTACGGCTGGCGGAAAAGCTGATCGCCGCCACCGGCTACGAAGAGATGTCGCTCTCCTCGCTCTCAACCGGCGACTACGGCCATCTGGTGGAGCTGGTGAGCGGCCTGATGGAACGCTTTGTGAAAAGCCGGGTCAGCCTGTCGCTGCCCTCCATGCGGGTGGACAGCGACGTGAAGGAGGCCCTTTCCCAGGTGAGCGAGGTGCGAAAGAGCGGCCTCACCCTGGCGCCCGAGGCCGCCACCCAGCGGCTGCGGGACGTGATCAACAAGGGCATCACGGAGCAGGACATCTCCCGCTCGGTGTCGGACGCCTTTGAAAACGGCTGGAGCAGCGTGAAGCTCTACTTCATGAACAGCCTGCCCACCGAGACGGATGTCGACCTTCAGGCCTTCGGCGACATCTGCCGGCTGATCATCGACCGATTCCGGCAGACGCCCAGGGAAAAGCGCGGCAAGGGGCTCAGCATCAGCCTGTCCAGCTCCACCTTCGTGCCCAAGCCCTTCACGCCCTTCCAGTGGGACGCGCAGGACGACATGGACACCATCCGCCGCAAGCACGCCCTGCTGCGGGAAACACTGCGCATCAAGGGCGTCTCCTTCAGCTGGAACGATGCGGAGCTGAGCCGCATGGAGGCCTGCGTGTCGCGCGGCGACCGGCGGCTGGCGCAGGTGATCCTGCGCGCCTGGCAGCTGGGCTGCCGCATGGACGGCTGGCGCGAGCACTTCCGCTACGACCTGTGGATGCAGGCCTTTGAGGAGTGTGGGCTGGACCCGGATTTTTACGCCTCGCGCGAGCGGGACAGGGATGAGCTGATGCCCTGGGATTTTATCGACTGCGGGGTCACCAAGGCCTATCTGTGGCGCGAGCGGGAGCGCGCGCTGCGCGGCGAGACCACGCCCGACTGCCGCGGCGGCTGCGAAGGCTGCGGGCTGAAGCGTTTTCCGGGGGCTTGCGCACTGGCATGAAGATGTTTGTCGTGTATTCCGTCACAGGCAGGCTGCGCTACATCGGCCATCTGGATCTGATGCGCGCCATGCAGCGCGCGCTGCGGCGCAGCGGGCTGCCCGTCCGCTACAGCCAGGGCTACAACCCCCATATTCTGCTCAGCCTGGCCGCCCCCCTGCCGGTAGGCATGGAGGGTCTGCGCGAGGTGATGGAGGTGCCCTTTGAAGGAAGCGTCTCCGAAAGCGAGTTCGTCGCGCGGCTCAACGCCGCGCTGCCGCCGCTGATCCGCTGCCTGGGCGCCCGCGCGGTGGATGACAGCCATCCCGCGCCCATGGCGCTGCTTGGCGCGGCGGTCTACCGCGTCGAGCCGCAGGAGAGCGCGGGGCAGCTGTTTGAAGCCCTGCCCGCCATGCTTTCTCGGGACAGCCTGCCCGCCCTTAAAAAGAGCAAGCGGGGCATGGTGGAGGTGGACCTGCGCCCGCTGATCTACAACGCCTTTGTCAGGGACGGTTCCCTCAAGGCCCTGCTGGCGCTGGCGGAGGCCGGCACCTGTAAGCCGGAGCTGTTCATGAAGGCGCTTTCCGAGCAGGCGGGGCTCGAGGCCCCGGCGCCCTTCCGCTGCGTGCGCGAGGCGCTGTACACGGCGTCCTTCGCCCCACTGGAGGAAGCGTGAGCGGCGTTCTGGCGGTGGCGACCGGCGGCGAAAAGCGCCGGGCGGCCCTGCTGATCGACGGCAGACTGTACGAATACCGCGAGAGCAGCGGCACGGGCGGGATCAGTGCGGGCGAGATCTACCTGGGCAAGGTCAGCCGCGTGATGAAGAACCTGGGGGCCTCCTTCGTGCGGCTCCCGGGGCAGACGGACGGCTTCCTGCCCTTCGACGAGACGCCCGGGGGCCAGCCCCTGCCGGGCGACAGCCTGCCGGTGCAGGTGAAAAAGCCCCCGCTCGATCACAAGGCCGCCTACCTGACGGGCAAGATCGTGCTCCGGGGCAGCTGCTTCTCGCTGCTGTGCCGCGAGGAAGTCAGCCGGATCTCCTCCCGCGTGAAGGACGGGGAGAAGCGAAAGGCCCTCTACCGCCTGGCGGACGCGCTGCGCCCCGCGGGCCTGGGCCTTTTGATGGGGGAAGCCGCCCTCGCCACGGACAGGGAGCTGCTGCGGGCGGAGATCACGGCCCTGGCCGAGCGCTGGCAGCGGCTGTCGCAGGCGGCCTCGTCCGCCGTCGCGCCCGCCCTGATCGAGGGGGCGGAGGACACCGTGGCCGCGCTGCTGCGCGCCCTGCCCGAGCCGCCCGAGCGGATCGTCTGCGACAGGCCGGAGCTGCTTGCCGATTTCGGCCTCCCCGTCACCCAGGCGCGCGATCCGATGCAGCTGTACGAGGTGGACCACAAGCTGCGCCGCGGCCTGATGCGCAGGCAGTCGCTCAAAAGCGGGGCGACCCTGGTGATCGACCGCTGCGAGGCGCTGTGGGCCATCGATGTGAACACGGCCGCCAACATCGCAGGCAGGGACAGGGAGAAGACCCTGCTGGACACCAACCTGGAGGCCGCGCGGGAGATCGCCCGCCTGATGCGTCTGCGGCGCATGAGCGGCATGATCCTGATCGACTTTATCGATCTTGGGTCAAACGCGGAACGCGAGCAGGTGGCGCAGGCGCTGCGGGAGGCCCTGGCACAGGACCCGGTGCGCTGCTCCGTGCACGGCTTCACCAGCCTGGGCCTGATGCAGCTGACGCGCAAAAAGGAGGAAGCCCCGCTGACGGGCGAAAGCCTGCTCCCCTGCCCCCTGTGCCATGGCCGGGGCACGATCAGCCTTGAGGAGAATGAAGATGAAGCGTGAACCCATCGTTCACATAGACGAAGCCGCGATCGCGGCGCAGGAAAAGTTTGCCGACATCGTGCGCGAGCACCCGGACAGGCCCAGGACCTACCACATCGTCACCTTCGGCTGCCAGATGAACAGCCACGACTCGGAAACGCTGGCCGGCACCCTGCACCACATGGGCCTGCGCCAGGCCGAGGACAGGGCGCAGGCCGACCTGGTGCTGTTCAACACCTGCTGCATCCGCGACAACGCGGAGCGCAAGGCCCTGGGCAACATCACCTGGCTGAAGGAGGTCAAGAAGCGCCGCCCCGGTATGCTGATCGGCATCTGCGGCTGCATGATGCAGCAGCAGGGCATGGCGGAGACGGTGCTGAAAAAGTACCCCTTTGTGGACCTGGCCTTCGGCACGGGCTCCCTGTACCGCCTGCCCGAATACCTCTACCGGCTGGTGGATGAAAAGCGCCGCGTGATCGACGTGAGCCGCGAGGAGTCCACGCTGGCCGAGGGCCTGCGCACGCTGCGCGACAGCCCCTTTAAGGCCTACATCAACATCATGTACGGCTGCAACAACTTCTGCAGCTACTGCATCGTGCCCTATGTGCGCGGGCGCGAGCGCAGCCGCAGGGCGGACGACATCCTGCGGGAGGCCGAGCTGCTGGTCGAGGACGGCGTGAAGGAGATCACGCTGCTTGGGCAAAACGTGAACAGCTACGGCAACGACACGGGCGAGATGAGCTTCCCCGAGCTGCTGCGGAGGCTGGATGCCACCGGCATCGAGCGCCTGCGCTTCATGACCTCCCACCCCAAGGACCTGTCCGAGGGCCTGATCGAGGCCTATGCCGGCCTTAAATCGCTGGCGCCGCACCTGCACCTGCCCATCCAGTCGGGCAGCGACAGGGTGCTGGCCGCCATGAACCGGGGCTATACCGTGGAGGAATACCTGAAAAAGGCCCGCGCGCTGCGCGCCGCCCGCCCCGACATCGGCCTGACCACGGACCTGATCGTGGCCTTTCCCGGCGAAACGGAGCAGGATTTCGAACAGACCCTGGCCCTGGTCAGCGAGATGCGCTACGACAGCGCCTTTACCTTCATCTATTCAAAGCGCGCGGGCACCCGCGCCGCCCAGATGACGGGCGAGGTGGACAAGGCCGTGGCCACGGAGCGCATCGAGCGGCTGATCGCCCTGCAGGAGGGCATCACGCAGGAGGTGCTGGCCTCTTTGAAGGGACATACGATGGGTATACTGGTAGAAGGTGTTTCCACCCGCCGGGAAAGCCAGCTGACCGGCAAGTGCGGGCGGAACATCTCCGTCAATTTCTCGGGCGGGGACGAAGGCCTGGTCGGCCGCATCGTGCCCGTCATCATCACAGGGGCCGGCAGCAACACGCTGCGCGGCGAATACGCAAAGGAGCAGCACACATGAACGACGCCATCTTACAGGCCGCCCAGAACCTGGGCAATCTGCTTCGCGAGAGCGAAGAATTTACCGCCATGCAGCAGAAGGAAGTGGACGCCCTGCTGGACAACGATCTGCAGGGCCTCTACCGCGAATACGCGCTGGCCCGCCAGAACCTGCAGGAGGCGCAGATGCAGCCCCAGCCGGATGAGACGGCGGTGGACAGCCTGCGCAGCGAGGTCTCCCGCCTGGAGGGCGAGCTGGGCGAGGACAGGACCCTGCAGGCCCTGACCGCCTCGCGCAACGGGTTTGAGCGCCTGATGCAGCAGGTGAACGGCGTGCTGGAGAGCATTCTGAACCCTCACGACGAGGAGGAAGAGGCCTTCGGCGGCTGCGGCGGCAGCTGCGCGGGATGCCACGGCTGCGGCGCCTGAAGCGCCGGGCAGGAACAGGTGAGGGCCGTTTTGCGGCCCTCTTTGTTTTTGGCGCGGCCCGCGCCGTGGTATAATGATAGATACGGGGCGCGGCCCCAGTCAGTAAACGGCAGGAGTATCCCATGGCCCAGCTTACACCCATGATGCAGCAGTACATGCAGGTCAAGCAGCAGTATCCCGACGCGATCCTGTTTTATCGTCTCGGCGATTTTTACGAGATGTTTTTTGACGACGCGCTGCTGGTCAGCCGCGAGCTGGAGCTGACGCTCACCGGACGCGACTGCGGGCTGCCCGAGCGCGCGCCCATGTGCGGCGTACCCTATCACGCGGCGGATACCTACCTGGCGCGGCTCATCGCGCGAGGGCACAAGGTGGCCATCTGCGAGCAGACGGAAGACCCGGCCGCCGCCAAGGGGCTGGTGCGGCGCGAGGTGGTGCGCGTCGTCACCCCCGGCACGGTGAGCGACTATGCCACGCTGAGCGAAAAGGCCAATAACTTCCTCTGCGCGGTCTATCTCTCGGGCCGGCAGGCGGGCCTCGCGCTGTGCGACGTGACCACGGGCGAGTTTTACGCCCGCGCGCTGAAGGACGCGGAGGGAGAGCTCGCGGGCGCGCTGTCCGCCTTCTCCCCCAGCGAGATCATCACCAACGCGCCGGACGCGCTGCGGGGCCTGTGGGAAGGCTACATCGGCGGCTACTCCGCCGCGGCTTTCAGCTTCGGCTCGGCCAGGGAAAGGCTGCTCAAGCACTTTCAGGTGGCCAGTCTGGACGCGCTGGGCCTGGACAGGGGCCTGCAGAGCGCGGCCCAGGCCGCGGGCGCGCTGCTTGCCTACCTGGCGGAAACGCAGAAGACCGAGCTGGGGCACATCCTCACGCTGCGCCTGCTCTCCCGGCAGGACACCATGCCGCTGGACGCAAATACCCGGCGCAGCCTGGAGCTGACGCAGAGCCTGCGCGGCGGCACGGCCTGGGGCTCGCTGCTCTGGCTGCTGGACAGGACGGCCACCGCCATGGGCGGGCGGCTGCTGCGCAGCTGGGTGGAGCAGCCCCTGCTGAAGCGGGAGGCCATCGAGACCCGCCTTAGCGCGGTGGACGCCCTGTACAGGGAGCCCGTTCTGTCCGAGCAGCTGCTGGACTGCCTCACCCGCGTATACGACATGGAACGGCTGCTGAGCCGCGTGGCCTACCGCACGGTCGGCCCGAGGGACTGCCTGGCCCTGCTGCGCTCGCTGCGGGAGGTGGGGCCGGTAAAAGCGCTGCTGGCAGGGACCGACAGCCCCGGCCTTCAGGGCGCGCTCTCCGGCATGGACGCCCTGCCCGAGCTGGCGGACCTCATCGAGCGGGCCATCGCGCCCGACCCGCCGCTGAACCTGGCGGAGGGCGGCGTGATCCGTGAGGGCTTCGACCCGTCGCTGGACGAATACCGCGCCGCCGCCACGCAGGGCCGCGTGTGGCTGTCGGAGTTTGAGGCGCGCGAGCGGGAGGCCACCGGCATCAGGAACCTCAAGGTGCAGTACAACCGCGTGTTCGGCTACGCCATCGAGGTGACCAAGTCCAACTACGCGTCCGTGCCGGCCCGCTACACCAGGCGGCAGACGCTGGCCAACTCCGAGCGTTACGTCACCGAGGAGCTGCTTACACTGGAGCGCAAGATCACGGGCGCGCAGGCCGAGAGCCTGCGCCTTGAAAACGAGCTCTACGGCCGCGTGAAGGACGCGCTCTTTGACGCGCTGCCCAGGCTGCAGAGCACGGCCCTGGGCTTCAAGCAGCTGGACGCCCTGCTGTCGCTGGCGCGCGTGGCGCGTGAAAACGGCTACGTGCGCCCCCGCCTCAACGAGGAGGGACGGCTGTCCGTCATCGACGGCCGCCACCCCGTGGTGGAAAGGACGCTGAGCGACACCAGCTTCGTACCCAACGATACGCAGATGGACCCGGAGAGCGCCCGCGTGCTCATCCTCACCGGGCCCAATATGGCGGGCAAATCCACCTATATGCGGCAGACGGCGCTGATCACGCTGATGGCCCACATCGGCAGCTTCGTGCCCGCCAGGGAGGCGGACATCCCGCTGACCGACTGCATCTACACCCGCATCGGCGCGGCGGACGACCTGGCGGGCGGCCAATCCACCTTCATGGTGGAGATGAGCGAGCTGGCCTACATCCTGCGCAGCGCCACGCCCAGCTCGCTGGTGATCCTCGACGAGATCGGCCGCGGCACGGGCACCTTTGACGGCCTGGCCATCGCCTGGGCGGCGGTGGAATACCTGGCCGACCCCAAAAAGAGCGGCGCCAAGACGCTCTTTGCCACCCACTATCACGAGCTGTCCGAGCTGGAGGGCAGCCTGCCGGGCGTGATCAACTGCTGCGTCAGCGTGCAGGAGCTGGGCGAGGAGGTGGTCTTCCTGCGCAAGATCGTGCGCGGCGGGGCGGACAAGAGCTTCGGCACCTACGTAGCGCGGCTGGCCGGCGTGCCGCGGGCCGTGGTGGCCCGCGCCATGGAGATCCAGGCCCGGCTCGAAGCCAATAATTTCAACCAGAACGCCATCGGCAAGGGCATCCTCGAAAAGGGCCGCGCGGGCAGGAAGCAGCAGCTGGCCCTGTTTGACACCGGCAAGACCGAGCTGGTGGAGGAGCTGGCCGCTCTGGACGTGCTCTCCATGAGCCCCATGGACGCGCTCAACCGGCTCTTCCTGCTGCGCGAGAAAGCGAGGACGCTGTGACGGAAGGAAACAACATGGACAGGATCATCAAGCTGAGCCCCGAGGTCATCGGCCACATCGCCGCGGGCGAGGTGGTGGAGCGGCCCGCCGCCGCCGTCAAGGAGCTGGTGGAAAACAGCATGGACGCGGGAGCCACCGCCGTCACGGTGGATATCCGGGAGGGGGGTCTTGAATACCTCCGGGTCAGCGACAACGGCAGCGGCATCGAGCCGGGCGAGCTGCGCATGGCCTTTGAGCGGCACGCCACCAGCAAGCTGCGCACGNNGGCTTCCGCGGGGAGGCGCTCAGCGCCATCGCGGCGGTATCCAGGGTGACGCTGCTCACCCGCAGGCGCGGCAGCCAGAGCGGTATGCAGGTGCTCAATGAGGGCGGACAGATCCTGGACATCCGCCCCGCCCCCTGCGCCGAGGGCACCTCCGTGACGGTGAAGGATCTTTTCTTCAACGCGCCCGTGCGCCGCAGATTCATGAAAAAGCCCTCGCAGGAGACGCAGCTGGTGGCGGAGCTGATGCAGCGGCTGATCCTCTCCCACCCGGAGGTATCCTTCCGCTTCACGGCGGACGGCAAATCCGTGTTCTTCAGCCCCGGAGACGGGCGGGAGGAGACGGCGGTGATGAGCGTGTTCGGCCTGAGCACGCTCAGGCAGATGACCCGGGTGGAGGGGGCCGAGGGCGGCCTGCTGCTCTCGGGCTATGTGGGCGTGGGCGAGCTGTCGCGCGGCAACCGCAGCCAGCAGTACTTCTTCATCAACGGGCGCGCCATGAAGAGCGCCCTTCTCTCCCAGGCGGTGGAGGAAGGCTGCCGCCAGCGGGTGATGATCGGGCGCTTCCCGCTGTGCGTGCTGCACCTGAAGCTGCCCTATGAGCTGGTGGACGTGAACGTGCACCCCAACAAGTGGGAGGTGCGCTTCCAGGATGAGCGTGCCGTGGCCCGCGCGGTGACGGATCTGGTGCTGGACGCGCTCAGCCCGGGCGCGGCGGAGCTTGAACCCCCGCCCTTCTTTCCCCCGCCGCAGGACGCGCCGGGCGTGCCGATGGCCCGCCTATTGAGGCGTGAGCCGGAGGATGCGCAGGCGGCTCCGGGGCAGGCCGCCGCTGCCGGGACGCCCGCC
>DBQV01000048.1 GCA_002305755.1 Christensenella sp. UBA1385
ATATGATTAACAAAAACAAATATTACTGAGCTCAGACTTCAGTACTTTGACAGGCTCGCTCTTTTCCGCACAAATAAAGCGCCTCCCCCACTCACTGGCGAGAAGGGGGAGGCGCTTTGGCGTTTTAGAAGTCGATACCGGTTCGACTCATCCGCGCATCGCCGCGGCGATGGCTGGGGAGAACGGCGGCGTCAGTCCTCGACCACGCTGAAGCTGTCCTTATCGGCGCCGCAGACGGGGCACTCGAAATCCTCGGGCAGGTCTTCCCACTTGGTGCCGGCCGCGATGTTGTTGTCGGCGTCGCCCTCGGCCTCGTCATAGATCCAGCCGCAGATGTTGCATACGTACTTCTTCATAGATCCTAACTCCTTTGTTGCTTAGAATGGGGAACCGGGGGATGGGGTCAGGCCTTCCAAAGGCCGTGGAGGTTGCACCACTCGTAGGCGGCGACCACCTCTTCGCCCTCCAGCAGGGCGAATTTGGCTTCCGGCGCGTCGCCGGGGTTCAGCACCTTGCGCTGATTGCCCAGCGTGGTCTCCAGCGCCACCCAGCCGATATGATGCTCGGGCAGCATGGGGTGCGCGACGCTGCCGACCTTGACGGTGACGACGTTCCCTTCGCGCTCAACAACGGGGACATGCTTTTCCCGCGCGGCATCGACCGTGCCGGGAACCAGTTCCTTCATTTCTTCGCCGCAGCAAACGACCTTCACGCCCTTGTCGACCACGTAGGCGACGATGTTGCCGCAATGGGCACACTGGTAGAACTTCATAACTGTTTACCCCCTTTTTGATAATCCTATCATAGATGAGACATCAGGGCCCGTCAAGCCGTCTCAGACCCCTTTTATTCTACCCTCTGTTCAGGGGCTTTAACAAGCTGTCCGTCGATGTATACGCGCAGCGTCTGCGTGCCCACCTCAAAGGGGCTGCCGTCCGTCAGCACCAGGTCCGCGTCCTTGCCCGCCTCCAGCGAGCCGACCCGCCGCTCGATGCCGATGTGCCGGGCGGGGTTGATGGTGATGGCCTTCAGGGCACTGAAAGGGTTCATGCCCGCCTTGACGGCCATGCCGGCGCACAGCGGCAGGTACTGCTGGGGGATGACCGGGGCGTCGGTGATGATGCTCACGCTGCAGCCCGCCCTGTCCAGCACGCCCGGGGTGATCCAGCTCTTGTTGCGCAGCTCGAACTTGGTGGCGTGGGTCAGCGTGGGGCCGACGGCCAGCGGCACGTTTTCACGGGCCAGGTCGTCCGCGATCAGGTGGCCCTCGGTCACGTGCTCCAGCGTGAGGCGCACGCCGAACTCTTTGGCGATGCGCAGCGCGGTGAAGAGATCCTCCGCCGCGTGGGCATGAGCCTTGAGCGGGATCTCCCGCCGCAGCACGGGCAGAAGGGCCTCCAGCTTCATGTCAAAGGCGGGCATCCTGGCGGGGTCGCCCTCGGCGGCCTCTTTTTTCTGCATGTATTCGCGTGCCTTCATCAGGGCTTCGCGCAGCCGCGCGGCCGTGCTCATGCGCGAGGAGATGGACTTGTCGCGGTAGACGCGCTTGGGGTTTTCGCCGAAGGCGCACTTCATGGCCACCTCCTGCTTCACGATCATATCGTCCACCCGGTGGCCCACCGTCTTCACCGCGGTGAAGGTGCCGCCGATCACATTGGCGCTGCCGGGGCCGGTGCACACGCAGGTGACGCCGGCCAGCGCGGCGTCCAGCAGCGTGGGCTGCATGGGCTTGAAGCCGTCGATGGCGCGCAGCTGCGGCGTCCAGTTGTCGTTCATCTCGTTGTAGTCGGTGCCCTCATAGCCGATGCCCCAGCCGTCCATGCCCAGGTGGCTGTGGGCGTCGACAAAGCCGGGATAGCAGTGAAGGCCCTCGGCGTCAAACACCTCGTCGGCCCTGGCGCGCACGGAGGGCGCGATCTTCTTGATCTTGCCCTTGTCGATCAGGATGTCGCCCTTGAAGGGAGTCTCACTGACCGCGTCATGGATCAGCGCGTTCTTGATCAGCAGGCTCATACTCATCTGCCCTCCAGCACCACTTCGCGTTTGGCCTCGCTCGAATCGTAGATGGCCTGCATCATGCGCGCGGTGGGCAGCACAGTGTCGATGTGGCTGGGCAGCTTTTCGCCGGTCTGCACGCAGCGCACGAAGGCGTCGATCTCGTTTTGGAACATGTCGCTCATCTTGAACTCGGGCTTGTAGGTGACCAGCGCGCCGTCCTCCGCCGTGTAGAGCGTGAAGCCCTTGCCGTACTGCAGGCGGATGCCGGCCTTGTCGCCCATGAAGTCGATGTAGCGCTCTTCCTCGCCGATGTTCTGCGCCCAGGCGCCGTGCACGCTGATGACGGGCCCCCTGGTGCGGATGAGCGCGGTGACGGAATCATCCACGTCGTAGGTGCCGTTCTCCACGCGGGGACCGGCCCACATGTCCGTGCAGGTATAGCCCTTGATGTCCCTGCCCAGGCGGGAGAAGGCCTCGCCGGACACGGTGAGGGGCGCCGGATCGCCGCAGCAGTACATCACGATGTCCAGGTAGTGCACGCCCCAGTCGATCAGCGCGCCGCCGCCCGCGATGGCCTTGGTGGTAAAGGCGCCGCCCAGACCGGGGATGCTGCGGTGCGCGCGGAAGGAGACGTACACGTGGTAGATCTCGCCCAGCCTGCCCTCGTCGATCAGCTTTTTCACGCGGCGCACGCCGTCGTTGAAGCGGTTGACCACGCCGATGTTCAGCGTTTTGCCCGTCTCGTGCTGGGCCTTTTGCATGTCCAGCGCTTCCTGATAGGTGCGGGCGCTGGGCTTCTCGCACAGCACGTGCTTGCCGGCCCTCAGGCAGTCGATGCTGATGGGGGCGTGCATGTTGTTGGGCACGCAAACGGAGACGGCCTCCACCTCCGGGTCCTTCAGGATATCGCGGTAATCGGTCACGGCGGTGCCGCAGCCGTACTGCTTCACGGCCTTCTCGGCGCGCTCGGGGATGATATCGCAGAAGTACTTGATCTCCGCCTCCTTGTTTTTCATGTAGGAGGGGATGTGGGCGGCGTTGGCGATGGTGCCGCAGCCAATGACGGCGACTTTCATGGTGTATTACTCCTCTCTCTTGCTGCCGAAGAAGAACAGCGCGACTGTGCCCGGGCCCGTGTGGGCGCCGATGGTGGTGCCGATGTTGTAGATCTGCGGCTTTTCTTTCAGATTGGGGAAAAGGGCCTCCACCTCGGCGGCGACGCGTTTCGCGTCCTCCGGACAGGCGGAGTGGCAGATATAGCACTTGCCCGAGTAGGCCGTGCCGCCCTGCGCGTGCTTTTCCATCTTGCGGACGATCTCGCGGATCACGTGCGACTTGCCCCGTATCTTGTAGCGCGGGTGCAGGTGGCCGGTGTCGTCCATGTTGAGCAGGGGGCAGATGCGCAGCGCGGTGCCGAACCAGCCCGCCAGGCGCGAGACGCGCCCGCCCCGGATGTAGAAGGTGAGGTCCGTGGAAAAGAACCAGTGGTGAAGGTAGAGCCTGTTTTCAACAGCCCAGTCCCGCAGGCGGTCGATGTCCATGCCGCTGTCCCGCAGGTCGGCCAGCGTGTCCATCAGAAGGCCGTAGCCGGAGGACGCGCCCAGCGAATCCACGATGTAGATCTTGCGCTCCGGGTACTGTTCCTTCAGCATGGCGGCGGCCGTCTGGGCCGAGTTGATCACGCCGGAGATACCGCTTGACAGCGTGACGTGCAGGATGTCCTTTCCCTCCCGCAGCATGGGCTCGAAGTGCTCGATGAACTCATCCACATTCACCTGCGAGGTGCGGGTATCCGCCCCCGCGGCCATCGCGGCGTAGAATTCCTCCGGAGAAATGGACAGGCCCAGGTCGTCGCGGTAGTGCTTTCCGTCCAGATAATAATGGAAGCAAACGTAGCGCACATGGCGGCGCTCAAGCTGTTCCCGGGTCAGGTCAACGGTGGAACAGCAGCTCAGCACATAGTCTTGCATAGCTCACCCCTCTTGGTATGGATTGGGCTTTTCATCTGCTATTGTAATGCCTTTTTGCCCGAATTAAAAGGGGAAAGAGAATTCTGGTTCGTTGACAGCGCTTTTGGGTGGATGCTACAATCGCGTCAGACAGGGCATATGGACGCCGCGGGTTTGTTTATCATCATATCTGAGGAGGACTTTATGGATCAACTGGTCGATAAGACCCTGAGGGAGTTTACGGATCTGCTGGCTTCGGGCGAGCCTACGCCGGGCGGCGGTTCTTCCGCCGCGATGACGGGCGCGCAGGGCGCGGCGCTGGTGGCCATGGTCTGCGCTCTGACCGCCGGGCGCAAGAAGTATGAGGAGTACGACGCGCTGGCCCGCAGGACGCGGATCGGCGCGATGCGCGTGCAGGCCGCTCTGCTGGAGGCCATGGACCTGGACAGCAGGGCCTATGAGGGCGTGGTGGCGGTGTTTGCCATGCCCAAGGAGACGGAGGGGGAAAAGGCCGCGCGCCGCGCCGCCATGCAGCAGGCGCTGAAGGACAGCACGCTCAGTCCCTTGCGCACCATGGAGCTGGCGCTGGAGGGCCTGACGCTGGCCGCCGAAATGTGCGGCAAATGCAACGTGAACGCGGCGAGCGATCTGGCCGTCGCGGCCCTCAGCCTGCGCACCGCGCTGGAAGGCGGCTGGGCTAACGTGCGCATCAACCTGAGCGGCATCGAGGATGCGGCTTTTACGGGCGAATATGATGAAAAGGGCAGGCGGCTGCTGGAGCAGGGGAGAAGCTTGGCGGACGAGGTGGCGCGCTGGGCCGGATCGGCGATCGGCTGAACGGCGGTTTCATATTCAGAAAAGTCAATGCTGCGAGCTTTGCCGTGACAGGCAAGAAAGGAAAACGCATCATGGAACTTCGGCGGGCCAGGAGCCTGGAGGAGATGGGGCTGAGCAGCCTCGCGCTTGAGCCATTCATCAAGGTGTATGAGGAGAGGGGCTTCGCCACCGTCACGCTGGTGCGGGACGGCAGGCGCTTCACGCTGAACAGCAGCCCCTATGAGGAGGACAGGCCCTTTGTGCTGTTTTCCCTGTCCAAGTCCTTCACCTCCATGGCGGCGGGCTTCGCCGTGGCGGAGGGGCTGATCGGGTGGGACAGCAGGCTGACCGAGGTGCTGAAGGATGACCTGCCGGAGGGCTATGACAAGGGCCTTGACGGGGTGACGCTGCACCACCTGCTCAGCATGTCCTCCGGGCTGGACCCCGCGAGCGACGGGCTGGGCGTGCGCCGCAGCGACAACATCGCGCGGGAGATCATGGGCTTTAAGCTGACGGCGAAACCGGGAGAGGTGTTCCACTACAACAGCATGGGCAGCTATCTGGCCGGGCGCATGGTGCAGCACGCCGTCGGGCAGTCGCTGCGCGATTACCTGACGCCCCGCCTGTTTGACAAGATAGGTGTTCCGCGCCGCGCCTGGGCCAGCTGTCCCATGGGCTACAACATGGCGGGCTTCGGTTTTCACCTGAGCAACCTTGATATTGCCCGGGTGGCGCAGTTGCTGCTGAACGACGGCTTTGAGGGCGGAGAGCGCGTGCTGCCCGAAGGCTACCTGGAGCGGGCCACGCGGGCGCAGATATCTAACGGCGACCCGGCCTCCGCCGATGACTGGCAGCAGGGCTACGGCTACCAGTTCTGGCGCTGCCGCTTTGGGCGCTGGCGCGGCGACGGCATGTACGGCCAGGTGATGATGATCGATCAGGAGCATGACCTCGCCCTCGCGGCCACGGCTTCGGCCCCCGCCATGGACAGGGAGATGGACGCCCTGCACGCCCTGATGGACGCGGCGCTCACCCTGCCGCCCGCGGACGCGGACAGGCAGCGGACGATCCTTGCCCGCGCGCGCCGGCTGGCGCGCCGCTGGCCCCGGGATGACGGAGGGAGCCTTTCTGCCCTGGAGGGCAGCTATCTGGACGGCCAAGGCCTCGCCCTGCGGCTTGAGGCGATGGATGAAGGGCATGTGCGCCTCTATTATCGCTCGCCCGGGGAAACGCTGGCCGCCTGCTTTGATCTGGGCAGGGGGGAGCCCGAGGCCGGGCAGGTGACCACGCCGATGCCCGGGGAGGGGAACCTCGATTATCTCGGGGCTTTCGGCATGCGGGGCGATACCTTCCGCACCCGCGTGATCTTCCCCGGCGCGCCATTCGCGCTGGATATCCGGCTCAGCCCATCCGAGAGGGGCCTTGAGGGCCGGGCCGAGGCGCGCGGCTTCTTTCAGGGCAGGCTGAAGCTGGCCCGGCAGCGCCCGTAAGCTAGCCGGGAAGGGGACGATGGGGGGGACGGAGACTTTGGGGGATTTCTTGAAAGAAATCCCCCAACCCCCAAAGAACTTTATTTGGATATTTTATCGAACAATTTGAACTTGCGGGGGAAATAGTTTGGATTACATCATTTCTGCTTGCTCGGGGAAAAAGATCCCTGTAAAAAACGGGCAAACGATTACGGTCGTAGATTTAGAGGGCGGACAAGTCGTGGATTTTTTCTCCGAGGTTTCGGGCGATCCGACTGAGTTTCTATCAACAGGCGTGACGATCGACTGCAACGAGTCCCTGCGCCTGAATATTGGCGATACGATCTATACGAATAAGTATCGTCCGATGATGAAGGTGATCGCGGACGATGTCGGAGCGCATGATTTGCTGCATCCGTGCTGTCGGCCGGAAATGTACGACTTTTTCTATCACAACGGCGCCGGACATCCGAATTGCCTTGAGAATATCAACGCCGCGCTGTGCGAACAGCGTCCGATCATCACGCCGATCAATCTGTTTATGTACACGAAAATGAATAAAAACGGCAGTATATCCGTCGAAACCCCGCTCTCCAAAGCGGGGGATAAAATCGTTCTGACCGCGTTGATGGATATAACGCTGGGTGTTGCTGCTTGCAGCGTTTCCGAAAGCAAATGCAACGGCGGGAAATGCACGTCTGTTAAGATTATTGTTGAATGACAAACTGGAATTTGAAGGATGTAAAAATGGAGTATATAAAAGAAGAGCTAATTGAGGCAAAACGGCAGATCGACTCAACGCTACATAAATTAAGAGAAACGGTCAAAACTTTGGAAGCAAAGGCCAATCCGGAAAGATATAAGTCACAGATCACATTAGCCCAAAGGCGTGTAAAGGCTTTTGAAATTGCAAATTATTTTATAGAAAATGAAATTAAAAACAGTTAGATAAATTCCAATTTGCCGGGCAAGGCGCATCCGTCTCCATTTGCCGGGCTTGGCCGTCCCATGCCCGCATCAAGCGCCTCTCTCTTTTGAACACGCCGTGTTTACATATACCTGTTAGGGGTATATTTTTGTATCGAGACAGGAGGCTGAGTGTGATGAAGTTTGTGATCATCGGCGGCGTGGCGGGCGGCGCCAGCGCCGCGGCCCGGCTGAGAAGGCTGGATGAAGAGGCGGAGATCATTATTTTTGAACGGGGGGATTATATCTCCTACGCCAACTGCGGGCTGCCGTATTTTGTGGGCGGCGAGATCGAGAGCAGGGACGAGCTGCTGCTGATGACACCCGAGCTGATGCGCGAGCGCTTTAACATTGACGTGCGGGTGAAAAGCGAGGTGACCGCCATCGACCGCGCGGCGAAGAGCGTGACGGTGAAGGAGCGGGACGGCAGGCAGTATGCGGAAAGCTACGACAGGCTGCTGATCGCCACAGGCTCTTCGCCGCTGCGCCCGCCCATCCCGGGCATCGATTCGCCCCGGGTGATGAGCCTGTGGACGGTGAACGATACCGACCGCATCAAGGCGGCGGTGAAGGCGGGCGGCGCGCGACGGGCCGCGGTGATCGGCGGCGGCTTCATCGGCCTTGAGATGGCGGAAAATCTGCGCCGTCTGGGGCTTGAGGTTTCCCTGATCGAGGCGCAGAGCCATGTGATGGCCCCGCTCGATCATGAGATGGCGCTGCTCTTGCACGCTGTCCTGCGCGAAAACGGCATCCGGCTGCATCTGGGCGACGCTGTGGAGAGCTTTCATGAGGGGGAAGACGGCGTTTCCGTGCGCCTTGCGGGCGGCGGGGAGGTCAAAGCCGATCTGGTGATCCTCTCCATCGGCGTGCGGCCCAACGGCGAGCTGGCGCGGCAGGCGGGCCTTGCCGTCAACAAGCGGGGCGGCATCGTGGTGGACCGTGAGATGCGCACGGAGGATCCGGATATCTTTGCGGTGGGCGACGCTGTGGAGGTGAAAGACCTTGTCCTGGGCGACCAGACCATGATCCCGCTGGCGGGCCCGGCCAACAAACAGGGGCGCATCGCGGCGGCCAATCTGCTGGGCGGGCATGAAGAGTACAGGGGCTCACTGGGCACGGCGGTGGTCAGGCTGTTTGACCTCACCGCGGCGGCGGTCGGGGCCAATGAAAAGCAGCTGATTTCCCGGGGCCTTGTGTACGGGCGCGATTATCTGCGCCTGCTCATCCGCCAGAACAGCCACGCCGGCTACTATCCCGGTGCGGAGGGCCTGTATCTGAAGCTGCTGTTCACGCAGGACGGGAACCACATACTGGGCGCGCAGATCGTGGGGGGCAGCGGCGTGGACAAGCGCATCGACACCATCGCTACCGCCATGCGATTGGGCGCTTCGCCGCGAGATCTGGCGGAGCTGGAGCTGGCCTACGCGCCGCCCTTCTCCTCCGCCAAGGACCCGGTCAACATGGCGGGCTTCGTGGCGGAGAACGTGCTCTCGGGCATCACCGACTTTGCCCCCTGGGACGCGCTGGAGGCGGGCGGACAGGCCCAGATCCTGGACGTGCGGGAGGATTGGGAGGTAGCCGATTATGCCATCCCCGGCGCGCGGCACATTTCCCTGGGGCAGCTGCGCGGGCGGCTGGACGAGCTGGACAGGCAGCGCGCGATCATCGTGTTCTGCGCCGCGGGCGTCCGCGCCCACACCGCCGCGCAGATGCTGCGCCATCACGGCTTTGAGCGGGTGCAGGTCTATCCCGGCGGCGCGCTGTTCTACGAACTCACGCACAGGGACGCATAGCCATCCGATCAACAGGCGCCCTTCTCCGGCTTGCCGGGGGAGGGCGCTTGTCTTGGCGGACCGCAGCCGGACCCTGCTGCCAGGCCTCAGGGCTTTTTCTTTTGGCCGCCTTCGTCTGACGGCGTTTTCGCCGGGGGCAGATAGTCCGTGCCGGGGATCATGAGGTCGTTGTGATCGTAGTAGGCGCGGTACTGCATGGGGGATACGCCCTTGCGCTGCCTGAACTGCATCTGGAAGGTGGACTGATTGCCATAGCCCACCATTTCGGCCACCCGATAGATGGGCAGCCTGGAGACGCACAGCAGCCGGCAGGCTTCGTTGATGCGCAGCGCGTTGACATAGCTGGCGGGGGAGATGCCGATCTCGTTCTTGAACAGGTGCGACAGATAGTAATAATTGATGTGGAAGTGATCGGCCACCTCCTTCATCGACAGTTCTTCCGTGTAGTGGCGTTCCAGATACTGCTGGATCTGTACGATCAGCGTTTCGGATTCCGCCTTTTCGATGTGGGCGTGCTCGGCGTCCAGGATGCGCAGGATCATCAGCATGATGGACAGCAGCAGGCTTTGGGCGATCTGGTCAAAGCCCAGCCTTTGCTTTTCCACCTCCGCAAAGAGCAGCTTCATCAGCGTCTCGATGTGCGCCCCCTCCTCCCCCGCGGCAAAGGTGGGCGGGAGCCCGCCGGGCAGCAGGCAGGAGGGCTGAAGGCCGGAAATGACGAACTCGTTGAACTTCAGGTGGTAGAAATAGGGGACCGGCGAATGGGGGTCAAAGGTCTCGGCGTGCTCCACGCCGGGGTTGTAGACCGCAATGGTGCCGGGGGTCAGCGGATAATCCACGGCGCCGACCCGCGTGGAGCCATCGCCTCTGACGATATAGAGTATTTCGGTGGCGTCCGGGTGCAGGTGCCCGGAAATGCTGTAACCCTTCATGTCCTTGCAGCGCCCCACGCAGCGAAGGACGGGGTTGCGTATGATCTGAAGCAGGGGCCCGGAAAAATCAGACAGATGGATGTTGGGCATTCTTTCCACCACCTCCTATCACGGTAGACCGCAGGCAGACGCTGCGCTGTGATCTGTTTGCAGTCAAATGACCTAAATCAACCAAATACAACAAATTTTCGCATCGGTTTTGACAAAAAATCGGGTGGCCGACACTGACAGTATAACATACAATAATAACGTAATATAGCGTACATGAAACAAAGGACATCTGCCCCGGATGAATGATCTGTTTTCTGACGGAAATTTGTCTGCCTGAACGGAATCCGATGGAACCGATGAACTATACCGGGAGTAAACCCGGTGTAAATAATAAAGGAGTTGATTCTGGTGAAAAAACAATTGTCTCTGTTGCTGGTCGCCGTAATGCTGCTCGGACTGATGCCCATGATGGCAAGCGGCGAAACGATGACGATCGCAGGAACGCCTCGTTCCCAAACGCTGGTGGTCGACCCGCTCGCCGGCAAGACCGGAAACCCCTTCCAGTGCAACCCTTACATGCCCGGCACCGCGCTGGACAACGGCCTGCATCAGGTACTGTATTCCTGTCTGTGGGAGATCAATACGATCACCGGTGAGCAGTACTGCGATCTGGCCGCTTCCTTCCTGGTCTGCCCCCAATCTTTGTAC
>DBQV01000057.1 GCA_002305755.1 Christensenella sp. UBA1385
CACGCCGGACACGTTGCCCGCGAAGCGCTCGTCCGAAAAATCCGGCGTCATGGAAAATTTGTGGATGTCCTCGGCCAGCGCGCGGCGCAGCACATCGATATCTTTTTCCACCGGGTTTTTCACCAGCCACTCCGCCCGGGCGTCGCTGTCGGGCAGGCTGAGCGTCTTGTCCTCGCGCAGCCGCCTCAGCCCGCCCCTGAAGTCGTAGATGTCCTCCGTGGTGCCGATGCCCGCCACGCCGGTCAGCACCAGCAGGGCGTCGGCAAACTGCATCCTGTCGTTCATCCGGTCGCTGCAAAGCAGGTCGTAGGCGTCGATCAGGCCCAGCACCTCCTCAAAATCGCAGCGCTCCTCCTCGTTGTTGCGGTACTCCACCATCGGCACGCGCTCAAAGGGGCTTTCCGCCTCCCCGGCTTCCGACATCTCCCCGCCCCGGCGGCGGAAGTGCAGCGTTCTGCCCGGCAGATAGGCAGTCACGGTCCCGCCCGCGGGCCTGCCCCGCGCGTCCCGCTCCTGCGACAGCAGCACGCCCATCAGGGGCCGGTGCTCCACCGTGTCGTCATACACCACGAAGGCGCTGCGCGGGTCCAGCGCGCTCAGGCACAGCCCGCCCTCTCCTTCGTAAAACAGCGACACCCCGCGGCCGAAGCCCGCCTGCTGCATCACCAGCTCGGTATCCGCCTGCTGCGCCCCGGCCCTTTTGTACAGGGCCTCCAGCGCGCGCACGCCCTGCGGCCGCCTCTCATCGCTGTAACGCACCGGCTCCGACAGCAGGTAGCCCGCCGACACCTGCGTGATGTACCTGGCGAAGCCGTGGGCGATGCGGGCGTTGTTGAGCCCCTCCGCCCGCTCGCGCGCCATGATGTCGCCCCGCCCCTGCCGGTAGCGCCACAGCCTCTCCAGCCGCGGCAGCCCGCTCTCAAACTCCTCGACCGCCCCGCGCAGCAGCTCCGCCGCGCCCTCTCCCCCCTTTCCAAGGTATTTTCGGTCTCTCGTGATCAAGCGATCCCTCCTCTCCGGGAAGATATTGAGAACATTTGTTCTCTTTTCCCGCGCCCACAGCATAGCACACTGACCCATACTGACATCAACTGACATCGGCTGACATTTTTTGAAAAATTCCCGCCCGCCCCTCCCCGCCGCGCCCGTCTCCGCCTTGCCGCCCGCTGTGTTTCAGGCTATAATCAAACAACAGTCGCGCCCGTGCCCGGCTCTGCCGCAAGGCGATTCACCTAAAAGGATGTGATTTTGCCCTTGGGCAGCCTGATTGATTTCAACCACCCCGTCATCCGCAAAGCGTTGCCTCTGCTGCTGCGCGATAAGACCACCGGGCGCAATATGAAATCGGGCATGTACATCGCCGAGATCGTCAAGCGCCTGTTCCGCAGCAGCCGGATGCAGACCCTCTACCCGGATGACGCGCGGCGGCTGAAGCACATCTTTGAAAAGCAGGTATACGGCCTGGCCCCCACGGAGATCATCTACCGCATCGCGCTGGCCTACGTGCTGGGCTTCGCCGAAGACCTGAAAATCGAAAAAAACAATCTGCGTAAATTCGATGCTCTGCCCGCCGCCAAGGCAGGAACTTTGGAAACCGAGCTGGACAGGCTGTTTGGCGGGGATACGAAAAGCAATTCATCTGACGGATGCTCAAGAGAGAGATGATCTCCGGGCACGCCTTTGGAGGTATATCAGTGAACCGGGATTTGACAGTTAGCCGCATCGACCGTCAGAACATACTGAACAACGAGCCGGCCATCGCGGAAATACAGGATACAATTCAGGTACAGGCGATCCCTCTGGGTGACAAGTATTTTTTGACCAAAGAAATGGTGGCTGCCTACTTTGGCGTGGATATCCGGACTATCGAGCGTTACATCAGCTCCAATGCCCAAGAGCTTTCGGACAATGGCTATGAACTGCTGAAGGGCGGACGGCTTGATGCTTTTATACAATCCTATAACACAGTATTTGCGACCGACATAAATGTCGGTCGCAAAATCCGCTCCATGAGTGTGTTTGACTTTCGCGCATTCCTGAACATGGCGATGCTTTTGTCCGAAAGTGATCGGGCCCGAGCTTTGCGCCAGCTCATGCTGGATATCGTCATTGACTTGATTAACCGGCGTACAGGCGGCGGAACAAAGTATATCAACCAACGCGATAAAGACTTTATCGGCGCTTCTCTGCAGGAAGAAAACTATAGAAGAAACTTTACAGATTCCTTGAAGCGCTATGTCGCAGAAGATCGCTACAAATACGCACACTTCACAGATATGATCTATATAAGTATCTTCAAAGAAAAAGCAAGCCAATATAAGAAGATACTGGATCTGAAGGCCAGCGACAAGGTACGGGATACTTTCTACAGCGAGATTCTTGATATCATCGCCGCTTATGAGAGCGGTCTGGCCGATGCGATAAAAACAGAATCCGAAAAAGCAGGTCGTGTTTTGAGCATTGCCGAAACTGAAGAGCTTTTCCGCAGCTTTGAGTCCATGGCACTGTGGAAACCGCTGATCCAAAGAGGGCGCACCAAAATGGCGAGCCGGGATATGGCTTTGCGGGATGCTTTCCATTATCAGCTTGCGGAATATATTCAGCCACTGGATCGGGATGAATACCAGAAGTTTCTGGGCGCAGCGGGTGATGAACTGGAGCGCCTGATGGTCGAAAATCAGGAGGTCCTAAAGCGGCTGAAGGAGCGTGACTGAACGTGGAAGGCCTTGTTTACATCACGCTGGAACAGGCGAAAGAAGTTCATCGCAAAACCATCCAGTACAGCGGCGGAGGGGCCGTAGAGCACTTTGACCTCGGTCGCCTCGACAGCGTCTTACAGAACATTCAAAACGATGTGTACTATCCCACGTTCGAAGACAAGATCACTCATTTATTTTTTTGCACCTGTGAGTTTCACTGTTTTGCAGACGGGAACAAACGTCTCGCCATCACCCTTGGCGCTCAGTTTCTGTTGCTTAATGGCTATATGGCCGTTGCCAAAAGTTTCTTCACCGTCATGGAAAATATCAGCTATCATGTAGCCGCGGGGAAAATAGACAAGACCCTTCTTCACCGCATCATGGTAGGCGTGATGGACGGGACCTATGATTCGGATGAAGAACTGAAATTGGCCATCATTGACGCCATTCAATAGAAATGCTTGCTGACACGAGCTTTGATACGATCAGGAACCTTAGATGGGAAAACAAGGAGGTCATATGACAAGCGAACTGGTGACCTGCGTGATGGTGGAAAAGCCCGGCACGGGCGAGGTGCTGGTGCAGGACCGCAAGAAGCGCTTCCCCGGCTGGTCCTTTCCCGGCGGGCATGTGGAAGAGGGCGAAAGCATCATGGCCTGCGCCCTGCGCGAGCTGAAGGAGGAAACCGGGCTCACCGCGCTGGGCCTGCGCTATTGCGGCCTGGTGCACTGGATCAACCGCCGCACCGATGAGCGCTACCTCTGCTTCATGTACCGCACGGACCGCTTTGAGGGCGAGCTGATCGAAAGCACCGACGAGGGCACGCAGTTCTGGATGAAAAAGGAAGCGCTGCTGGCCGCCCCCCACGAGAAATTCTCCTCGCCCCACTACGCCCTCTCGCCCCTGTTCCACCGCCCCGGCGCGTTTTCGGAGGTATGTATCCACTGGGATGACTCAGGCGAAGCGGAAGTGGAGCAGCTGTAAGGCCGCCCTCTGCAGGGGCGCGGCCTCAAGCCGGCCGGAATAGGAAAGGAAGCGGGCGAAGGTATGGACAGTCTTTACGATCACCAGGATTTTTTCGAGGCTTACAGCGGGATGGCCCGCAGCCGGGAGGGCCTGGCCGCGGCGGGGGAATGGCCGCAGTTTCAAAGGCTGCTGCCATCCCCGGAGGGCAAAAGGGTGCTCGATCTGGGCTGCGGCTTCGGCTGGCACTGCAGGTGGGCGGCCGAGCGCGGCGCTCAGGAGGTGATCGGCCTTGACAGCAGCGAGCGCATGCTCGCAAGGGCCCGCGCCATGACGGAGGATCCCCGCGTCAGCTATCTCCTCGGCAGCCTGGAGCGCTTTGAGGCGGCGGATGGGAGCTTTGATCTGGCGCTGTCGAACCTCGCCCTCCACTACGTGGAGGACCTGGAGGGCGTCTATCGCCGGGTCTTCGCCGCGCTGAAGGCGGGCGGCCTGTTTGTGTTCAGCATCGAGCATCCCTGCTTTACCGCGGCCCCCCTGCAGCGCTGGGTGACGGACGCCGAGGGAAGGCCGCTTCACTGGCCCATCGACCGCTACTTTTTCCCCGGCCCGCGGGAGACGGAGTTTCTCGGGCAGCGCGTCGTCAAATACCACCACACGCTCACGCAGATCCTGGGCCCGCTTCCCCGCCTGGGCTTTGCCCTGACGGCGGTGGAGGAAGCGCAGCCGCCCGAAGCCATGCTGGGCCTGCCCGGCATGGCGGATGAGCTGCGCCGCCCCATGATGCTGCTGGCGGCGGCGCGAAAAGACTGACCGCCGCCTCCCTTTTCCGCCACCGTTTGCACCTGTCGGCTTCGGCTTGACAGGTGTTTTATGCTGTTATATACTGTTATAGTCATGAGAGGAGGAGCGTTTTGAGGATCGTGCTGATCGGCGGCAGCGGCGTGCCCTTGTTTGAGCAGATCAAGGACGCCATCCGCGAGAACATACTGGGCGGGGCGCTGCCGGCGGGCGGGCAGCTGCCCTCCGTGCGCGAGCTGTCCAGGGACCTGAAGGTGAGCATCCTGACGGTGAAAAAGGCCTATGACGAGCTGGAGCAGGAGGGCTTCATCACCACGCGGCAGGGCCTTGGCAGCTTTGTGCGCGGCGATAACGCCGCCCTGGTGCTGGAGGAAAAGCAAAAGAAGCTGGAAGAGCGCCTGCTTGAGGCCATTCGCCTGTCCAAAGAGGCGGGGCTTTCCAGGCAGGAGCTGCTCAGCCTGACCGACTATCTGTATGAGGACGGAGAGCATGGACAACAGGATCGAGTTTGAAAATCTGCGCAAGCGCTACAAGGCCTTTACGCTGGGAGAGCTGTCTTTTTCGGTGCCGCGGGGCTACATCACGGGCCTGATCGGCCGCAACGGCGCGGGCAAGACCACCGCCATCCGCGCCCTGCTGTCGCTGATCGGCTTTGAAGGCCGCTTGCTGGTCGACGGCCGTCCGGTCTCCGGCCCCGACTACCTGCAGCGGGTGGGCGCGGTGATGGACGAACCCTTTCTGGCCGGCGAGTGGGCTATGCAGGCCGTGAACGCGGCCATGGCCATCGCCTATGAGCGCTGGGATGCTCAGGCCTTCTTTGCCCGGCTCGAGCGCTTTGGCATCGCCCCCGCCCTCAGGGTCAAGGAGCTGTCCCGCGGCATGCGCATCAAGCTGATGCTGGCCTGCGCGCTCTCCCACGGGGCGGATCTGCTGGTGCTGGATGAGCCCACCAGCGGCCTCGACCCCATGATGCGGGACGAATTCGTCGATATCCTCAAGGAGTTTGTGGAGGATGAGCGCAACACCGTGCTGTTTTCCACCCACATCACGCAGGATCTGGAGGCCGTGGCCGATTACATCGTCTTCATCGATCAGGGATGTCTTGTGGACAGCTGCCCCAAGGATGAGTTCATGGAGCGCTACCGCCTCTGGCGCGGCGGGCCCGAGCTGGCCGGGCGGCTTTCGCCCGATATCCTGCTGGGCGTCAAATCCACCGCCGTGGGCACGGAAGCGCTGGTGCGCCAGGGCACGCCGCCCCCGCCCGGGGCCGATATCCTTGCCGAAGCACCGTCCATCGAAAAGATCATGACGCTCTACGGGAGGAAAGCATGAACACTCAGTCCCCCATCTTCAAGATCGTCCGGCTGGATTTCCTGTCCCTGCGGCCCTATCTGACGGTCAAAAACCTGCTGATCTTCCTCGCCCTGCAGGGCTGGTATGCCTACTTTATCAAAGACGCCGCCGCCGTGTTCGGCGTCAGCCTGTGGTTTCTGGTCATGTTCAGCGCCTACCCCTTTCTGGTGGGCGACCGCAGCGGCATCGACGCCCTTTACCGCCTGGCGGGCATCCGCGCCCCGCAGGTGGTGCTGGGCCGCTATCTGTACGCTCTGCTGCTCCACCTGGGCGGGGCCTGCGTCGCGCTGTGCCTGGCCCTGCCGCTCTCGCTGATCCTGCCAGGCTACGAACCGGCCCCCCTGCTGCCCGTCGCCCTTGGCGCCGCGCTGGGCGGCCTGCTGCTCAGCAGCCTGCAGTTCCCCTTCCTGTTCCGCTACGGCTACGCCAAATCCAAGGCCGTCTCGGGCCTTACCATGTTCGGCGTCTTCGCGCTCATCTTCGCCCTCTCCTCGCTGACCAAATCCCTGCCCGGCTTCACCTTCCCGCCCGTCCTGCTGCTGGCCCTCGCCGTCCTGCTGCTGCTGGCCCTGCTTGCCCTCTCCCTGCGCCTGTCCGTCAGGTGGTACGCTGAAAAGGATCTGGCCTGAAGGAGAAGGAGGAGGAGGAGGAGGAAATAAGGGAATAGCCCCGCCCTTTTTTGCCGCGCGGTCCATCGCGGCACAGTCGGACAGGATCGGCATTTTCCTGTCAATTTCGCTTGACAGTTGCGCGTATGTTCAACTATAATCAGCACGGTTGAACATACGTTCAATTGTTTCCGACAAGCATGACAGGAGGCTGGGGCCATGATCAGGAAAAGCTACCCCATCAGCGTGGGCTGCGCGTCCTGCGCCGCCAAAATGGAAAAGAAGATCGCCGGCCTGCCCGGCGTATCAGCCTGCGCCGTCAACTTCATGACGGGCAAGCTGAGCATCGAGTGCGACGAGGCCCGGCATGACGAGATCATGCGCGAGGCCGCGCAGATCGTGCGCCGCATCGAGCCGCAGGCCTCCATCAGGCTATGAAAAGCAGGCTGATCCGCATCCTGGTCAGCGCCCTGCTCTTCGCGCTGGGGCTCGCGCTGCCCTTCGGCCGCACGGTTTCCGCCGCGCTGCTGCTGTCCGCCTACCTGCTGGTGGGCTGGGACGTGCTTTGGAACGCCCTGCGGGGCCTCACCGGCGGCCAGGTGTTCGATGAAAACTTCCTGATGTCGCTGGCCACCGTGGGCGCCGTCTTCGTGGGCGAATACCCGGAGGCCGTGGCCGTGATGCTGTTCTACCAGATCGGCGAGCTGTTCCAGAGCTACGCGGTGGACAAATCGCGCCGCTCCATCGCCGATCTGATGGACCTGAGGCCCGACGAGGCCCTGCTGCTTGAAAACGGCGTGCCTCGCAGCGTGCCACCCGAGCAGGTGAAGGTGGGCGATCTGATCCTCGTCCGGCCCGGGGCCAGGGTGCCGCTGGACGGCCGCGTGGCGGAGGGCAGCTCCTCCCTGGGCACCGCCATGCTGACGGGCGAATCCCTCCCCCGCGACGCGGGCGTGGGCGACAGCGTGTACAGCGGCAGCGTCAACCTGNNATACTCGATCTGGTGGAAAACGCGGGCAGCCGCAAATCGCGCCAGGAAAACTTCATCACCCGCTTCAGCCTGATCTACACCCCCGCCGTGGTGGCGGCGGCGGCGCTGCTGGCCGCGGTGCCCCCGCTCTTTTTCGGGCAGGATCTCGATCTCTGGCTCTACAAGGCCCTGCAGTTCCTCGTGGTGAGCTGTCCCTGCGCGCTGGTGGTCTCCATCCCGCTCAGCTTTTTCGGCGGCCTGGGCGGCGCGTCCCGGCAGGGCATCCTGGTGAAGGGCGGCAACTATCTGGAGGCGCTGGCCGCGGCCGATACCTTCGTCTTTGACAAGACCGGCACCCTCACCCGGGGCAGCTTCCGCGTATCGCGCGTAATGCCCCTGGGCATGAGCGAGGAGGAGCTGCTGCGCCTGGCCGCCCATGCCGAGGCCCATTCCTCCCACCCCATCGCCCAGTCGCTGCGCGCGGCGCTGGGCAGCGCGCCCGACCTTTCCATCGTGAGCTCCGTGCGAGAGACCGCGGGCCGCGGCCTTTCCGCCACCGTGGCGGGCAGGAGCGTGCTGGTGGGCAGCCTTCAGTGGATGCGCGACAAGGGCCTGGACCCCGAGGCCTTCCCCGGCGCCGATCAGCCCGGCGCGCTCATCTGCGTGGCGTCGGACGACGCGCCCGCCGGCAGCATCCTGATATCCGACAGCCTGAAGCCGGAATCGGAGCAGGCCGTCCGCCAGCTCAGGGCCCTCGGCGCGGCCCGCCTGGTGATGCTTTCGGGCGACAGCGAGGCCTCCGCCCGCGGCACGGCCGAGCAGCTTGGCATCGAAGAGGTGCACAGCGGCCTGCTGCCGCAGGACAAGGTGGCGCTGCTGGACCGTCTGCTGGAATCCTCCCGGGGCCGCCTTGCCTTTGTGGGCGACGGCATCAACGACGCGCCCTCGCTGGCCCGCGCGGACGTGGGCGTGGCCATGGGCGCGCTGGGCGCGGACGCCGCCATCGAGGCCGCCGACGTGGTGCTGATGGACGATAACCCCCTCAGGCTCGCGCTGGCCGTGCGCATCGCGCGCAAGACGGTCCGCATCGCCCGGCAGAACGCCTTCTTCGCCATCGCGGTCAAGCTGCTGGTGATGGCGCTCAGCCTGCTGGGCATCGGCACCCTCTGGTACGCCGTTTTCGCCGACGTGGGCGTGACCGTGCTGGCCGTGCTCAACGCCATGAGAACGCTGAGGCTGAAAGGGTGAAGGGATAGATGGACGGACGGGGCTTTGGGGCCTTTTTGAAAGAAGCCCAGAGGCCCCCCAGAGCTTTAGCGGCGACTGGCACGGTGCGCCATGCAAGCGTTGTTGATCGAATACAGGAAAGAGGCTCACAGGCAGGGTGCGTGCCTGTGAGCCCCTTTGTTTTTAGCTTATGCCAATGGATCGCTTTTCTTCGCCTATGCCGGCTTGCTCAGCGCGATCCGGCTCCGGCGGGTTTCCTACTGCCCGGTCGGTGAATCAGGGATTGCCTGCGGGTGCCTCAGCCGCCGGGGCTTCGCTTTCGGTAACTTCGGCGACGGGCGCCTCGGGCTGCTTGGATTCCTGGGTGCAGCCGGTCAGCGCCAGCGCCAGCATCAGCACGGACAGAAGAACAGCCAGTCTTTTCATCATGGATTTCATGTTGACTTCCTCCTTTTTTCCTTCACAGCTTTCGCTGTATGGCGATATTTTACCAAAACCGGCTAAATGTGTCAAATATATTACGAAAATATGAATACAATTGTCATCATTGGAAAAATGCCTTGGCTTTCAAAGCCCTGACACCTGCGCGCAGCTTCAAGGATCATCAGCGCGGCGGAACGATCATTCAATGATTTTGGACAGGCATGACAGCAGGACGGGGCCGCCTCCCCTGAAGCAGCCCCGAGTATCGATCCGCGCGGTTTATTTCTTGATATCGTGCAGCCCCTCGACCGCCCTGAAGCCGGTATCGCGCAGCTTCATCACGGGCTCGGCGGGGGTGTAGCTCACTTCCTCGGTGCCCACCCTGATCTCATCCTGCGGGGCGGCCCAGAGCACGGCGTTCTTGATGACCTGCTGCACTTCCTTCTGGTGGTAGGTGGGGAAGGTCTCATGGCCGGGCTGGAAGTAGAAGATCCTGCCGCGGCCGCGGCGGAAGGTGCAGCCGGAGCGGAAGACCTCGCCGCCCTCAAACCAGCCCAGGAAGACCAGCTCGTCCGGCGCGGGGATGTTGAAGCGCTCGCCGTACATCTCCTCGTGCGGCAGCACAAAGTTGGGGCCAAGGCCCCTGGCGATGGGGTGGGAGGGCTCGACCACCCACACCACTTCGCTCTCGCCCGCCTCGCGCCAGCGGAGGAAGCCCGAGGGCGTGCCGCAGACCTTGCGGAAGATCTTGCTGGCATGGCCGGAATGCAGCACGATCAGGCCCATGCCCGCCACCACGCGCCGCCACACGCGCTCCACCACCTCGTCGTCCACCTTCTGGTGCGCCACATGACCCCACCAGATCAGCACGTCCGTCCTGTCCAGCACCTCCTGGGTCAGCCCGTGCTCGGGCTGGGAGAGCACCGCCGTCTGCACCTCGTGCCCGGCCTCCTTCAGGAAGGCCGCGATGCAGCCGTGGATGCCCTCGGGGTAGATGGCCCGGACGGCCTCATGCTCGTTCTCATGGATGAACTCGTTCCATACCGTGACGCGCGGCAAGCTCATGTGGATATCCTCCTTTGCATTCATGCGGACATTATACCACCAGCCGCAGCAGAAGCATATAGCAGACCGTGCCCGCCGCGATGCTCAGCAGGCTGTTTCTGATAAGCCTGTAGCTGATCACCACCAGCGCGGCGGAAAGGGCCTCGGGCAGCCAGCCGGAGAGAGCGCCGAAGTGCAGCCCCCGCAGGCAGTAGACCACCAGCAGGCCCGCCACCGCGCCCGGCAGCGCGCGGCCCAGATACTCCACCGCCGCGGGCGTCTTTCTGCCCGGCGGGAAGAGCGCGAAGGGCGCGAAGCGGATGGCCGCCGTTACCAGCGCCGCCACCAGCACGGTCAGCAGCTCGTGCGCGTTCATGCCTCGGCCCCCTTTCCCCGGATGAAAAGCAGCAGGATCAGTATCATCGCCATCGCGGGCAGGATCAGCTGCCCGGGCCCGAACAGCAGCAGGCTCGCCAGCGCGCAGCCAAGGCCGATCGCGGCCGGGCGCCTGTCCCGCGCCTTCATCCACTGGTCAGTCAGCGTCACCAGAAACAGCGCGGTCATCGAGAACTCGATGCCCCGGAAGTCAAAGGGCAGCGCCTCGCCCGCCAGGCCCCCCAGCAGGCAGCCCAGCACCCAATAGCCCTGGTCAAGGGCCGAAACGCCCAGATAATACCGGCCGGCGTCCAGCCCCTCCTCGGGCAGGCCGGAGGAGAGCAGCGAATAGGTCTCGTCCGTCAGGGAAAAGATCAGGTAGCCGCGGCCCCGTTTCACCCTTCTGTACTCATCCAGCATGGACAGGCCGTAGAACAGGTGCCGCGCGTTCACAAAGAAGGTCATCAGCGCGGTTTCGATCAGCCCCGCGCCGCCGGCCAGCAGGTCGATCAGCACAAACTGCATGGAGCCCGCGTAGACGAACAGCGCCATCAGCGGGGCGTACAGGGCGGGGTAGCCCCTTGCGACCAGCAGCACGCCAAAGCCAAAGCCCATCACCAGATACCCCGCGGCCACGGGGACGGTCTTCACCGCGGCCGTCCTCAGCTCCCTGCTCCCCTTCATCGAAAGCCCCCTTCCCTTGCCGGCTATTATAAGAAGAAAGCCCGGCCGAATGAAACAGCCGGGCTTGTATTTATCCTGTACGCCGGGGAGAGGCTGCGTTATTTTGTCCGCAGCGTGCTCTCACCCACCATCAGCCGGGCGGGGATCAGGCGGGTCTGCCTTCTCAGGTTCTTGCCCTCCATCATGCCGGTGAGCACCTCCAGGGCGCTGGCGGCGATGGCGGCCTCATCCTGCTTGATGTGGGTATAGCCGTATTCGCCAAGATAGCCGTACTTGGCGTCAAAGCAGGCGATGCACAGATCCTCCGGCACCCTGCGGCACTCGGCCTCCGCCGCCAGGCGGGCCAGGTGAGCGATGCCGTATTCCGAGCCGATGATGGCCTCCACGCCCGGGTTCTGCCGCAGCCAGTCGGTCAGGAAGGCCTCCTCCTCGTGCCGCTGAAGAACGGAGGCCTCGCTGGAGTGTTCAAAGCGTGCGATGCGGGGCAGTATCACGGGCCGCGCGCTCTCCAGCCCCGCGCGCAGCATGGCCTGCTCATAGCCCAGGTACCTCTCCTCCAGCGAGACGGCTTCACTCATATCGGCCGTCACGTAGGCGATGCTGCGGCAGCCCTGCTCGATCAGGTGGGTGCACAAAAGGTCGCCCGCCGCGCGGTTGTCCGTGTAGATGCAGGGGGCTGGGATGCCGTAAAGCGGTCTGTCGATCACCGCCACGGGGAAATGGTCCAGCACCAGGCGCAGCAGGTCGGTGTTGTAGTAGCGACCGTGGGCTGGCATGATCAGAAGGCCGTCCGGCTTCATCGCCAGCAGCCTGTGGATGGCCCCGCGCTCGTTGGCCTGGTCGCCGTAGCTCAGCTCCACGCACACCTGCATGCCCAGCGCCCTGGCCTGCCGGTCGATCTCATAAAACAGGCCCAGCGAATAGGATTCGCCCAGGTCCTCCATGATCAGCGCGACGCGGCGCAGGCTCTGGCTGCGCAGGGTAAAGGAGGCCCTGCCGTTTGCCGCCTGCTGCGGCGCGGCCGGCTCCTCCCGGCGCACAAAGCTGCCCAGCCCACGCCGCCTGACGGCCAGGCCTCTCTCGGCCAGCATGTTCAGCGCCCGCTTGCTGGTGATGCGGCTCACGCCGTAGAGCGCGGCCAGCTCCTGCTCCGTGGGCAGGCGGTCGCCCGGCGCGCGTTTGCCCGCCTCGATGTCCTCCGCCAGCTCCCGATAGATCCTGTCGTACAGAAAATCTCCTTCGCCCATGAAACACCCCTCCCCGCTCTGCGAAAAAACTATATCAAATATATCAAACTTTAGCAAGCCCGTTTCGGATATTATCCGGCCATTTTGGCCCAGTCCTGTATTTCTATGTAATATTCGGGTCAATACAGTATAAAAATTGTCAGCATGCGCCAAAACGATATTGTCATACCGAGGCTATTTATGGTATATAAAATATATCAAAGTGAGGCCGCCCCCGGGCAGCGCCCCACCAATATCAAACGGAGGAAAGCAAGATGAAACATCTGAGCCCCAGGAAATGGATCGGCCTCATGCTGGCCCTGGTCATGCTGCTGTCAGGCGGCCTGGCTTCTGCACTGGCGGAGGCAGGCAGCACCGTGAAGATCCTGACCGCCGTGACCGGCGGCAAGGACGAGGAGGAGATGAAGCTGTTTGCCGAGGCCTTCAGCAAGGGTACCGGGCTGGACATCCAGATGGAAAAGCCCGCCGCCAACTACGGCGAGGTGCTGATGAACAAGCTGAACGCGGGCGAGCAGTACGACCTGATCTACGTCAGCCTGCAGCAGCTTTACGACATGAAGAACGACGGGATCATCATGGACCTGACCGACTACATCAAATCTTCGCCCATCCTGTCCGACCCCGAGGTGATCCCGGAGAAGGAGTGGGAGCAGCTGACCATCGACGGCCGCATCTGGGGCGGCTTCAACAAGAC
>DBQV01000062.1:0-2506 GCA_002305755.1 Christensenella sp. UBA1385
TTTGACGGGGCGAATCTCTTGATCGCGGCGGACTGCGCGGCCTACGCCCACGCCAATTTTCACAATCGTTTTATGAAAAACAGGGTAACGCTGATCGGCTGCCCGAAGCTGGATCCCGTCGATTACGCCGACAAGCTGACCGAGATCCTGAAACGCAACGCCATCAAAACGGTCACTCTGGTGCGCATGGAGGTGCCCTGCTGCGGCGGCCTTGAGCGCGCCCTGGTACAGGCGATGCAAAACAGCGGCAAGTTCATCCCCTGGCAGGTGACCACGCTGAGCATCCGGGGCGACGTACTGGAAGATTGAACACAAGCTGCCCGCCCCACATAAAAGCCGCCCTACTTTCAGGACGAAAGAGGGGCGGTCTTTGCTGTATCATGCATTACCTGCGGGAAAATTCCTTGGTGAAGCTCAGCAGTTCATCCACCGTGGTGAAGGCAAGGCCCGTCACGGTATCGGCGCAGCCGTAGTAGATGGCGATGCGGCCGGTAGCTCCGTCCGTCAGCGCCGCGCAGGGGAAGACCACGTTGGGCACGTCGCCCACGCACTCGTACAGCTCGGTCGGGCCGAGGATGTAGTCCAGGCTGCGGTATTTCACCTTCCAGGGCTCGTCGATATCCAGCAGCGCGCTGCCCATGCGGTAGACAAAGCCGTTGCAGGTGGTGATCACGCCGTGGTAGATCAGCAGCCAGCCTTCGTCCGTCTCGATCGGGATGGGGCCGGGGCCGATCTTGGTGGACTGCCAGGCGGATTCGTTGCTCTTGATCGTGCCCATCATGTAGCGGTGGCGGCCCCACAGCTCCAGGTCAGGGCTCTGGCTGACGAAGATGTCGCCAAAGGGCGTATGCCCGTTGTCGCTGGGGCGGCTCATCATCATATATACACCGCCGATCCTGCGGGGGAAGAGCACGCCGTTGCGGTTGAAGGGCAAAAAGGCGTTTTCAAGCTGGGTAAAGGTCCTGAAGTCATGGGTGTAAGCAAGGCCGATGGTGGGCATGTTGTGATAGCCGTTGCACCAGCTTACATAATAACGCCCGTCCATGAAGCACACGCGGGGATCGTAGCGATAATCCACCTTCAGCACTTCTGCATCCGCGCCCTGCATCTGGATGGGCTCGTCATCGATCTTCCAGTGCAGGCCGTCGTCGCTGAAGCCGGCGAACAGATCCATGCTGATGGAGCGGCTGTCGCAGCGGAAAATACCTGCAAATCCGCCCTGATAGGGCACCACGGCGCTGTTGAACACGCTGTTGGATCTCTTGTTGCCGTCGCGGCCGATGATGGGATTGGCGCTGTAGCGCCAGACGGGGCCGCGGGCGTTCTGGGGCCTGTCCTGCCAGGGAATGTTGGGAAGCGCTGCCGCGATGATCTTTGCCATATTTTTCTCCTCCGCTCGGTTCGATGTGGTGTAAGGAGCAAACGACCCCATTGGCAGCCCGCCTGCGGGCCTCAGCTGTGCTCCGTTTGAGATGATTATAGCTGCTGCGGGCCCGCGGCGCAATGCCGCAGCGAAGCGCCCGCGAGCGTGCGGCGGGGGCAAAACACTTGCCTGATGGGTCTGTTGACGCCTGCAGGCGGGCGGCGTATCATTTGGCTATTCGTATCTGTTCGGAGGGGTCGGCATGAACAAGGCCACGATGCAGCAGCTGGCGGACGCCGCCGGCGTTTCCCGCGTGACGGTCTGGAAGGCGCTGACCGGCCGGCCCGGCGTGTCCGAAAAGCTGAGAAGGCAGATTCAGCGTGCCGCCGAAGAAATGAGCAGCTTCTCTCCCGCCCGCCTGGGCGGCCTGTCCAGGCGTACCTTTTCCATCGTGGTCGCAAGGCCCGAGACCGCCACATTCTGGATGCGGATCATCCATCATGCGGCGGAAGAGCTGGATTCTCACGGCATCAAGCTGATGTATACCTATATGCCTGCGGCCTGGCGGCCGGGCTACGCGCTGCCTTCTTCGCTGCAGCCCAGCGGGACGGACGGCTTTATCGTGCTCAACGTCTATGATGAAAAGCTGCTTCGCCTGCTTGCGGCGCAGCCTCTGCCCAAGGTGTTTTTGGACTGCACCCCTCATCTCAGCCCGGAGGAACTGCACGGCAGCCTGGTGCTGCTGGAAGGGCGGCGCAGCGTGCGCGCCATCACGGAGCGGTTGCTGGAGCGCGGCTGCCGAAGGATAGGTTTTATCGGCGATAATTTTTGCGCGCAGACCTTTCTTGACCGCTATGCGGGTTTTGAGGAGGCACTGGGGCAGGCGGGCCTGAAGCCCGACCCCAGCATCTGTCTTACCGGCCCCATGCCGCTGCACGGTTATCAGAGCCACGTGACGAGCTTTCTTTCCGGGCTGACGGACTGGCCCGAGGCCCTCGTCTGCGCCTGCGATTACATGGCGGAGCTTGTGTACGATTACATGAAGGGCTGCGGCCGTAAATTTGATGAAGCGTTTATTCTGACTGGCTTTGACAACACGCCGGAATATCCCGGCGTGGCGGGCAGCATCACCACGGTGCACGT
>DBQV01000062.1:2597-3046 GCA_002305755.1 Christensenella sp. UBA1385
ATCCGCGCTGGCTCTGCGCTGTGTCAACAGGATGAGCGGGAAGGAGACAGAAATATGAACAAACAGCCGGCTTATCTGGATGAAAGCCTCGGCTTTGAGGAGCGCGCGCGGGATCTGGTGGCCCGTATGACGGCGCAGGAGGCGGCCGATCAGCTCTGCTTCAACGCGCCCGCCATCCCCCGCCTGGGCGTGAAAGCCTACAACTGGTGGAACGAGGCGNNGGGCAGCATCACCACGGTGCACGTAGCGGAGGCGGAACTGGGCCGCAGCCTGGCGCGCAAGCTGATGTTCCATGCTGACTACCCGGACGCCCCGCAGGAGCTCAGCTATGTGTCCACCAAGGTTCTGTTCCGCGGATCGCTTGAATAGACGCTTCTTCTGAGACCGTTCCGCCCCCGAGGTTCACTCGGTTCAGCCGGGTAGAGATCCGCGCTGGCTCTGCGCTGTGT
>DBQV01000062.1:3096-33337 GCA_002305755.1 Christensenella sp. UBA1385
GCGCGCGCGGGATCTGGTGGCCCGCATGACGGTGCAGGAGGCGGCCGATCAGCTCTGCTTCAACGCGCCCGCCATCCCCCGCCTGGGCGTGAAAGCCTACAACTGGTGGAACGAGGCGCAGCACGGCGTGGCGCGCTGCGGACTGGCCACCGTGTTCCCGCAGGCCATTGGCCTTGCGGCCACCTTCGATGCCGAAGCGATGCAGAAAACGGCGGAGATCATTTCCACCGAGGGGCGCGCCAAGTTCAACGCCTTTCAGCAGGAGGGGGATTACGGCATCTACAAGGGGCTGACCTATTGGAGCCCCAACATCAATATCTTCCGTGATCCCAGGTGGGGCCGTGGACAGGAAACCTACGGGGAAGATCCCTATCTCACCTCGCGCATGGGCGTGGCCTTTGTGAAGGGCCTGCAGGGAGACGATCCCCGCTATCTGAAGGCCGCGGGCTGCGCCAAGCACTTTGCTGTGCACTCCGGCCCCGAGGCCCTGCGGCACGAGTTTGACGCCGTCGCCTCGCCCCGGGATATGGCGGAGACCTACCTGCCCGCCTTTGAGGCCCTCTGTAAAGAGGCGAAGGTCGAAGGTTTCATGGGGGCGTATAACCGCACCAACGGCGAGCCCTGCTGCGCCAGCCCTGCGCTGCTTGGCAGGACGCTGCGCGAGGCGTGGGGATTTGATGGCTACACGGTGAGCGACTGCTGGGCGCTGGCGGATTTCCACCTGCATCATGCCATCACCCCCGCCGCGCCCGAATCCGCCGCGCTGGCGCTGCGGAACGGCTGCAACCTCAACTGCGGCAATACCTACCGGCAGCTGATCCCGGCGCTTGAAAAGGGGCTCATTACCGAGGACCTGATCCGGGAGAACTGCGTGCGCGCCATGACCACGCGCATGCGCCTGGGTCTGTTTGACAAGTGCACTCCCTGGGACGGCCTGGGCTATGAATCGGTAGATACGGAAGAGCACAGGGCCTTTAACCTGGAGATGGCGAGGAAGTCGCTGGTGCTGCTGAAAAATGACGGACTGCTGCCGCTGGATGGGAGCAAGATCAGGCGTCTGGCCGTCATCGGCCCCAACGCGGATAGCAATGCAGCGCTGCTGGGCAACTACCACGGGCATTACGGCGCGGCTGTGACCGTGCTGGAGGGGCTGGAAAGGTCGCTGCCGGGGGCCGACATCCTCCGTTCCCGCGGCTGCCACTTGTGGAAGGATGAGGGGGAGAGCCCCGGCTATGCGGGCGACGGCCTCAGCGACGCGGTGGCGGTGGCCCGCCGCGCGGATGCGGTGGTGCTCTGTGTGGGTCTGGACGAGAGCATCGAGGGAGAGGAAATGACGGGCAGCGGGGGGAAGTGGACGGGCGACAAAGCCGACCTGTTGCTGCCCGAGTGTCAGAGGCTGCTGATGGAGCGCGTGCTTCAGCTCGGAAAACCGACTGTGATCGTGAACATGACCGGCAGCGCCGTCGATCTTGGCCCCGCTGGGGAGCGGGCCAACGCCATTGTGCAGGCCTTCTATCCGGGGGCGCAGGGCGGTCAGGCCGTGGCCGATCTGCTGCTGGGCCGTTTCAGCCCCGCAGGCAGACTGCCTGTCACCTTCTATCACAGCAGCGACCCGCTGCCCGCCTTCACCGACTACAGCATGGAGGGGCGCACCTACAGGTACTTTGCCGGCAAGCCCCTGTATCCTTTCGGCTATGGGCTTTCCTACACAAGCTTCGTATACAGCGGCCTCCGGGTCCATTCCGCCGCTCCCGGCGAAACCCTGCGCGGCAGCGTGCGCGTGCGCAATGCCGGGGACCGGGACGGCGATGAGGTGGTGCAGGTCTATCTGCGCCACGACAGGCCTTCCGTGCGCGTGCCGCGCTTTCGGCTTTCGCACTTTGCGCGCATCCACCTGAAGGCGGGAGAGGAAAGGGAACACAGCTTTGAGCTGCCAGCGCAGGCGCTATCTCTGGTCGCCGACGACGGGAGCCTTTTCTATGAACATGGACCGATCAGCGTTTTCGCGGGCGGCAGCCTGCCGGATGAGCGGTCGGCCGAGCTGCTGGGGCGCGCGCCGCTAAGCGTTGAGCTGATGCTGTAAGGCAGACGGACAAGGAGAAATGCAATTGAGCCATCGTGAGTTTCGCCCGGAAAAGCCTTCGGATTGGGACGCGGTAGAGCATCTGACGCGCGAGGCCTTTTGGAATGTATATCGCCCGGGCTGCTTTGAACACTATCTGCTGCATATTCTTCGCGGCAGCGAGAGCGTTGTCGAGGCGCTCAATGAGCTGTGCCTTGAAGATGGCGCGCTCTGCGGGCAGATTTTCTATACCCGCTCACAGCTTCTGCGGCAGACGGGAGGCGCGTTGGCGCTGCTTACCTTTGGCCCTGTCAGCGTACACCCGGACCATCAGCGCAGGGGGATAGGCACCGAACTGATCCGCCGCACCATGGCCCGCGCCCGCACCATGGGCTTCCCCGGCGCCGTCATCACGGGCGATCCCGCCTACTATCGCCGTTTCGGCTTTCGTGCGGCGGCGGATTTCGGCATCATCATGGAGGATGGTTCCTCCTTTCCCGAGCTGATGGCCTGTGAACTGATTCCGGGCGGCCTTGGAAGCGCGGGCGGACGCATCCGCTTCTGCCCTGAATTCGAAAGCGTCGATGAGAGCGCACTGCTTGATTTTGACAGCCGTTTCCCGCCAAAACAGCGACTGAAGCTGCCGGGTCAACTGATCTGACGCTCTGAGCTCTGACCGCTGGCGGCCTGCGCCGTTGACAGGGGTGAATGCTTGTGCTACACTTGCGAAGCCTTGAAAACGCTGTGTTTTCAGGCTGCGCGCGCCCGTAGCGCAGTTGGATAGCGTGTCAGACTCCGACTCTGAAGGCCGTGGGTTCGAATCCCGCCGGGCGTACCACATGACAAAGGGCTTGCGTTATAGCCCTTTGTTTTTTTGCTGTTTTGCATGATTTGATACTGAACAAAAATTTTGGCGCACAGATAGACGAAGGATTTTTCGCTTTTGCCAGGTCGAGCGAAGGAGACATAGCAACGCTGCGCTGACTGAGCGAGGCAACGCAATAACAGAAAAGAAGAGCCTGTCAAAGCACTAAGGTTTTAGTTCGGTATGACGTTGTTTTTCTCCGCGCAGCTCACTGATGGCCTTGGCGCCAAGGGACAGGAGGCCGATGTCGCTGCTGCACATGTTCAGCGTCATGCCCTTGTGCAGCCAGGGCTTCAAAGCCTCCGCTCCGCCGAAGTGCACGCCGCTCCATTTTCCGTGGGCAGCTGCGGATTCAACCACGCGTTCGAAGGCGGCCGTCATGCGCGGGTGGCCGTACTGGCCAAGCATCCCAAAGTCCTGGCTCATATCGTTCGGGCCGATCAGCGCAGCGTCGATGCCGGGCACCGCCAGAATCTCGTCGATGTGCTCCACCCCCGCCTGGGATTCGATCTGGCACATCATCACCGTCTCTTCATTCGCCTGGGCCATATATTCCGGTCCGTTCACCTTGCGGAAATCCGTGTGCGGCCTGGACAGGGAAACGCCACGGTGGCCCATAGGGGCGTACTTGGCATAGTCCACCAGCTGGCGGGCCTGCTGTGCGCTCTCCGTATTGGGCAGCAGCAGGCCTGATGCGCCCATTTCCATATAATGAAGCACGTGTTCGCGTCGGATCTCCGGGATGCGCACCAGCACAGGCATATCAAAGCCCCTTCCGGCGCCGATCATTTCCGCCGTCTCTCTGGTGGTGAAGGAACCATGCTCGCAATCCACCATACAGAAGTCAAAGCCGCAGTTTTTCAGGATCCTGACCAGATCCGGGCTGGCAAAGGCGGTGATCATGGTTCCCAGAAGCTGTTCTCCCGCCCTCAGGCGCTGTTTGATGCCGTTCATTGTGTTATCCTCCTTCATGCAATGTGTGACAACGCGATTTCGTGTATGCGGGATGCCCCGGAACTCACCAGGGCATCTGCCTCTTCTCTGGTGGGCAGCGCCATGCCGATGCTGCCGCGCCTGGTCACAGTCAGTGCTCCGACGGCGTTGCAGAACATGGCCAGCCTGTCTGTATCCATCCCTTCGCGGATGCCGACGCACAAAGCGGCGGCAAAGGCATCCCCGGCGCCCGTCGGATCAAGTTCCTGCACAAGGACGGCGTCGGCGAGCACGGCGCGATCCTCCACGCACACCAGCGCGCCGTTTTTGTCCATGGTCAGGGCGACCGCGCGGGGCCCCATGTCCCGCAGGGCGCGCACCACATCGCCGGGGGTGTCTTTCCCGGTCAGCAGACGCCCCTCATCCAGCGTGGGCGCGATGATGTCCGCCCGGCGCACTATCTCCAGCAGGCGCTTTTTCGCCTGCTCGTCTCGGAACATTTCCCGCCGGATGTTGGGATCAAAGGACAGGAGCACGCCGTGCTTTTTGGCCAGCTCCGCCGCCTTCATGCAGGCACCACGGATGCTTTCGTTCAGCTCCAGCAGCATGCCGGGAAAGTGAAGCGCAAAGGCCCGGGAAACCAGGCCCTCATCCACCTCTTCGGCGCGGAGCCGGCTTCCCACGGAATCGCTGCGGTAATACTGATAGTTCCGTCCCGACTGCGTGTACTCGATGAACGCAAGGCCGATGGCGCCGTCATCTGACACCGTGATGGCGTGCGTATCGACGCCCTCCTGCTCCAGCGCTTCAGTCACCAGACGGCTCAGGGGATCGCGCCCCACCTTGCCGATGAAGCCCACCGGCGCGCCCAGCCTGGCGGCGGCGCAGGCAAAGATGCCCGCAGAGCCACTGGCCGTCTTCAAAACAGGGCCGGGATCCCGGATGCGCATGTGCTCCCGGGCGGGGATCAGGTCGACCAGCAGCTCTCCCAAAGCCAGAATGCTTCCCTGCGGGTTTGCCGTGCGTGAAACCAAGTCCATTTCTGTTTCCTCTCTTTTCCAAGATCTGCCCGATTTGACAGGGCAGGGAAAACGAATAAAATAAAAACAAAGCAAATCAAGTAATGCCGGATGGAGATAATAGATGAAAAAAGCCACGTCCACGGATGTTGCCAGGCTGGCGGGAGTATCTCAGACCACGGTGTCCCTGGTGATGGGCGGCAAGCTGAACATTCCCGTCAGTGAAGAAACCAGGGAGCGGGTCGCGCGGGCCGCCCGGGAGCTGAACTACCAGCCTCCCGTCTACCGCAAAAAGCAAAGCCGGGGCGAGGGAAGACGCATGCTGCTTCTGCTGGTCCCCACGCTGACCAATCATTACTATACGGACCTGGCCCGCATTGTGGAGGACTGCGCGGAGACCAAAGGATTTCAGGCGGTCATCTGCAATACCTTCCGCCGCCCCGAGCTGGAAAGGCAGTATCTGGAAACCTTTGCGGACGGACTGGCAGGCGGCATCATCTATACCTTTCTGCCCAGCTTTCCGACGCAGACAGAGCTGCTGGCCCGCCGCGTTCCCACGGTGATCATCGGGGAAAAGCAGAGCAGTCTGCGCATTTGCTCCATCGAGCTGAGCAACGAGGTGGCAGGCGCCATGCTGGCTGAACACCTGTACGAGCTGGGCCATCGGAAGATGGTGTTCATTTCCACCCCCTTCAACCAGCTCACGCTGGCCCGCGGCCAGCGCCTTCAGGGGATCAGGTGGCAGCTGGGTCAATTCGGGCTGAAGGATGCCTTGGAGGTCCTGGCGGCGGAAAACGTCAAAGAAGAGGACAGGCTTGACGATATGCCCTATGAGTATTCCATAGGGCGGTCCCTGACAGCCGGGCTGCTGAACCGCGGCACGGAAGCTACCGCGCTGATCGGCGTGAATGACATGACGGCTTTTGGTATCCTGGATGAGCTGGATGCCCGCGGGCTTCGGGTGCCGGAGAATTTCTCGGTGTGCGGGTTCGACAATGTGTTTCACTCGCGGCTTGCCGCCCTGGGGCTGACCACCATCGACCATCAGATGCGCGTGCGCTGCCAGGAAGCGGTCAGCATGATCCAGGCACAGCTGAACGGCAGCCAGATGCCGATGCTTCACAAGATCGAGTACTCTCCGCATCTGGTGGTGCGGCGTTCCAGCGGTCCGGCTCCGTCGGCGGCAGGGTGACCGCCCTTCCGGTTTCATACGCCGTGAGCGCTGCTGTCAGCAGCTCATGGCTTTTTCTCGCCTCTCGCGGCGTCAGGCAGCCGAAGGGGCAGGGCAGGCCCCTGAGCTCACTGACATAGGCGGCGAGCATCTGCAGCAGTGAGTCTGAAAAGCCAAACTCAAAGATACCGCCCGTGATGACGGGATAGAGCGTCTTCTGCCCGACGGGCAGCCTGGCCCAGGCCTGTTCCTGCCCGTGGGATACCGTGTAGCGCAGGGCGTTGGGATCATCCGTGGAGAACCTGGCGGACATCTCCATGCCATAGATCTCATATTCCACGGTATTGGCGCAGCCCGGGGCCATGCGCTTCATCTCGAAGGCCATGGGGAAGCGGTCGCCGGCGGGGTTTTCTCCCTCGCACAGCAGAAGGGCGTTATCCCAGGTTTCACAGGGCTTCCATTCGCCGGTCGCGGCATCCCGCCGCGCCCTGACCAGGTTTGCCAGCACCGCGCTGACGGTCCTTGGCATCAGACCCAGACGGAAGGGAAGATGCAGCGCATGGATGCCCAGATCTCCCATACATCCGTATGCGCCGTTGGCGGCCACGGTCCGCTTCCAGTTGATGGGCTTGTTGATATCCATGTCGGAGGAATGTTTGACGGCCGATCTGACCTCGATGATCTTGCCGAACCTTCCCTCGCGATACCAGGAGACCATCTGCTGCACGGCGGGATAATAGGGAAACTCGCTGGTGCAGCGCACGAAGGCATCCGGATTTTCGGCCATAGCCTGCTCGATCTCGAGGCAAGCCGCCTGATCCATCCCGAAGGGCTTTTCACCCAGCAGATGTTTGCCCGCCCTGATCACGTCGCCGTACACCTTGGCGTGCAGAAAGTGCGGCACCGCACAATACACGGCCTCCACCTCGGGGCTTTCAAGCATCTCCCGGTGATCCCGATAGAAATACCGGGTGTCCGGGTCTTGACGGAACCAGTTCAGGTTTTCCTCAACGGTATCGCAGGCCGCGATGATCCGGGGCCTGGGGATGCCGCCCTTCAGGTGGAGCCACCGAAGGGAGGCACTGGCAAACTCACGGCCCATCAGCCCGCAACCGATCACGCCGAAATCAATGGTTTCCTTCATGGATTGGCAGCCTCCTTCCGCGCCTGCGTGAGCGCTATTTCCATCCGCGCTATCAGATGATCCGCCATCTGTTCCGATGTGATCAGGGGAAGCTTGGTCAGCACCGCGGGCGGGCAGCTGATCTTATAGGTCTGGGCGCTGGCGTCGATACAGAGAGCCTTGTTGAGATGGGCGCAAAAAGCGTTGGCCTGCTCCATGCGCCGGAAGGACAGCGCGCTCATATGGCCGTCTCCGGTCACGCCGTCGCACAGGTCGGCATGCTGCTTGGCCAGACGTTCCAGTTCGCTGTGATAGCGCCGTCCCACGGCCTCCATGGCCGGACCGTTCTCCCGGATAAAGGCCATGGTGATCAGGTAGGCCAGGCTGGCCAGCTCCTCCTGCCCGTTGGTCACTAGGGCGCCGAACTGGCTCATGGTATCGAAAGCGCCGCTGGCGAGCACCTTGCTGGCGGGGTATTCGCCGCCGGGGAAGCCCTTCCCCACAGAGACGAAATCGGGCGTGAGGCCGTAGCGACGGAAGAGGAAGAGCCCGTCGTACCAGGCGCAGGACTGTATCTCGTCGCACAGCACAGGGGTATCCGTTTCCCGGCAAAGCGCGTAGGTGCCGCGCAGATAGGCTTCGTCCAGCCGGATGCCGCCGTAATTCATCAGGACGATCTCGTGGCAGAAGCCGGCTGTCTTGAAGTTTCCCTGATTGAAGCGGCGAAGAGTCGCTTCAAACGCGGTCAGATCGTTGATGGGAACAGAGACCGCCTTGTACAGCCCGGCGCTTTCGGCCTGGGCGTACCATGAGGGCCAAAGCCCCCTCAGCGTCTGGGCAAGCACGGTGGTGCCGTGATAGTTGCCCGTCAGGCCTCCCGCGTGATCCGCCATCACCAGGAATACCGGGGTCTTTCCGGCGTATTCGGCTTCCTGCCGGCCGTCCAGGGGATAGAATCTGGCGAGCATCATTTTCAGCGCCGCTTCCACGGCCAGGGAGCCCGTTTCCAGATTGATGACGGTGCTGAGCACGCCGGGCTTTTTTTCTTTCAGGATGGATTCCATTCGGGGGCTGTCCGCGCTCACGCCGTTGGCCGCGGCGATCAGAGCCCTTTCGAGGGTACGGGTGATGTAGCCGCGGGTGTTGTTATGCGTGGCGTTGGGGATGCCCAGACGCTTGGCGTTTTCGATGAGCCGATAACCCGGGAAAGCGTGGCCCAGCGGGATCTGGTAATGCTCGCTCTTTCCCGCAAAGTACAGCCGACCGTCTTCTCCCAGCCTGTAAGCCCCAAGACCGCTGAGGGGAGCGGCTGGAGTGTGCTGAGCGGCGGCATAGGCGCGTGTGGGCGCTCCTCCCTGCGCATCGGCAAAAGAAGGCACGGCCTGCTGCCCAACCCGGTCCATTAGTTCTTCCTGACGGCGGGCAAAGGCCTGCGGCCAAAAGTCGACCCTTTCTTCCGCCACGGCCCGCAGGCTGCTCTCGCTTTCCCCGGTCAGAAAAGCCCGGGCGGCGCAGACGGATGCGATGTATTCTTCGCCCAGCATATCCTGAAGCGACAGTTGAACGTTTTTCAGCATACTAACCTCCTCAGACGGGGCAAAATTCGATCTGCAGCATACGGCAGAGCATACGGATGCGCGCTTCCTGATCGCCCGGCACCACCGTCTCGTGGTGAGTGCCTCCCGCTTCCAGCCATGCCCGCACGCAGGATGAGACCCCCGTATCGGGCCGGAAGAACATGTAGGGCATGTCGATCTTCTTCAGGCCGTGCTCATCCAGTATTTTTCCCTTGGCGTACACCAGCCTGAACCGTGTGCCGCTTATGTGTACCAGGCTCATCACCTGCGCGCGGCCGGGCCGGGGCGTGAAAATCAGGGTGGGGGGATTGTCAAGGCCGCCCTCGTCCATCACACGGTTCATCAGATAGGGCTTGCTGTCCGTCCGGCAGGTCTTCCAGTTGCCCTCTCCGGCGTGGCAGAAGAGGATGGCTTCCCTCTTCAGATCCATCATGTACATTTCGCTGAAATTGGCTTCTCCGCACAGACGGTGCATCAGGGCCACCATCATAGCCGCGGAGGCGTCGCCCTCGGCGGCATAGCCGTACCCATCCGCCATCAGATTGGAGGCCGCCAGCAGGGGCAGCTGGGTAAAGCGGCCGTCGGCCCCGCACTCCTCAAAGTGCAGCGTGTATCCGTCGTAACCCATTTCCTCCAGAAACTTTTTGATGCCCAGGTACATGCGCACGGCTTCCTCGTGCTGGCCGGGGGCCATGGCGGGGTCGATGAAAAAGAGCTCGCGTTCGCGGGCGACGCGGTCCGCGACGGCCTGCTGAGTGACCGAAGCGCACCGGCTTTGCACCGCGCCAATGGAATCGTATATGAACTCCGCCCCCAAATGGCGGTAAACGGCCATGTCGTCTGTGATCACATCGCCCATGCCCGGCAGCTTGCCGATGACGCTGATGCGCATGCGCCTCAGGAACTGCGCGGCTTGCGCCGCCGCGCCGAAATCCGCGACAAAACGATGCAGTTCTCCGTCCAAGCGGCTTCCGGCAAAGTAAAGGCAGGGGATGCCCGCGCGCATCAGGCAGTTAGCGCTGTCCTGGGAGCCGTGAATGCCCTGGTTGACGGTCAGCTCCCACTCTTCAAAGCCCTCGTCCACCGTTTCGTCGGGCTGCACCAGCGCCAGGGCCAGGGGCAGGCGATTGCCCTGCATGGCCCGCACGAGATACTGCCCCTGGAAATAGCTGCACAGTATGATCAGTATCCCGTCCAGTTTTTCCCGGTTATATCGGTCCGTCAGCTCCTCAACGTCCCTGCGGTTCAGGGCTGGATGGGGGAACACGCAGTCCACCACCTCGGAGAGCCCCTCCGCGAGTGCGCGCACATAGTCCGTCTGTGCCCGGGTGATTCCGGGGAATATCGGCTCATAACCCTCCATCAATAGGGCCAGGATGCCCAGGCGCGGCTTCTCAGCCATGGTTCGATCCTCCTTCAAACAGCGGTCGGATGCTCCGGTATAGCTGCTGATACCTTTCATGGGCTGCCTGATACAGGGCCCGACGCCGGGGATCTGGCGGGTAGCGGGCGGCGATGCGGGGCTTGGGAAGGGCTGACCCCACGATCCCCGCTCCTCTGCCGGCAAGCAGCGCTGCGCCCATAGCTGCGGCCTCCTCACAGGGAAGGGTGAAAAACTCCCGGCCGCAGATGTCCGCCTTGATCTGTTCCCATACAGGGCTCCGGGCCCCGCCGCCAAGGGAGCACACCGGGCCGGGCGGCACGCCCCATGCATCCATGATCCCCAGCATATCTGCCAGCAGGTGAGCAACTCCCTCCATCACGGCCCTTGCGAAATGCTCCCGCCCCATGGAGAGCGTGCCGCCGAAAAACACGGCGCGCGCCTCCGGGCAGAGGTCCGGGTCCACCGCTCCGTCAAGAAAGGGCAGAAAGAGCAGCCCTTCCGCGCTGGGCGGCACGTTTTTCACCAGAGTATCAAGCGTTTCATACGCCATGCCCGGGCAGAAGCGGTCGCGGAACCAGGTCAGGCACATGCCGCCGGTATTGCCGATGGGCAGAAGCATGTATTCTCCGTCTTCCACATGCCGGTATACCGTGGTGGGCGAAGCGCCCGTTCTCTCAAGGCCGTCCAGGCGCTTCAGAACGGCGCCGGCAACCAGTGCGGTGCCGGTCGTTTCCGTAGATGTGCCGGGCATCAGGCAGCGCACGGCATAGGAAGCGCTCACCTGATCCATGGCGCCCGTGAAGACCGGGATGCCGGCGGGCAGGCCCAGACATTTCTCCGCGGCGGCGGTTGACCTCCCCACGTATGCGCCGCTGCCGAGCAATTGCGGAAGGGCATCCTTGCCGATGCCTGCCGCGTCCAGGGCCGCCTGCCACCAGCCGTCCCCGCGCAGGCTGAACCACCCGGTGGAAGTCTGCATCGTTTTCTCCGTCACAAAGCGGCCAGTCATGAGACGCAGCAGGAAGTCCTCCAACAGCAGAAGTTTATGTCCGGTGGTGAACAGCTGCGGCTCGTGCCGCCTCAGCCAAAGCGCCTTGGCCAGGGGGGAAGCGCCGGTCAATCCCGGCAGCCCCGTTTCCCGATAGTAGGTTTCGATTGGGAACAGGCGGCTCAGCTCCTCCGCCTCTTTATCCGCCCGCTGATCCAGCCATACCAGGAAGGGGCGCTGAGGGCAGCCCTGCCTGTCCGTCACGGTCAGGGTCTCGCCCTGCGCGGTCAGCCCGACGGCCGCGATGGGGGCGTTACGGGCATCGATCGCCAGAAGCCCTTTGCGGATGGCGTCTAAATACATCTCCGCCGCTGCTTCCGCCCGGTTTTCCGATGTCTGCAGGCGATACTCCTGCACGCTCTTGCCAATCAGCTCAAGGGCGGGGGAAAACAGGCAGACCTTGACAGAGGTGGTGCCTGCGTCGATGGCCAGCAGGCAGGGGTTCATGCCCTTCCCTCGCTGCCGAACATCCGGATATGGCGCATCGTTTCCTGCCTGACTGCCGCCTCGATTGGCGACATCAATTCAAACGCGCCCGTCTTTTCGGAGAAGCTCTGCACAGCTGCCCTGGCCGCGGCCAGATTGTTGTGGGTGAATATGTTGATCTTTGAAATGCCGTCCAGCACGCAGCGTCGGAAATCCTCCTCGCTCAGGCCGCTGCCGCCGTGCAGGACAAGGGGCGTGTCGCACAGATCCCGGATGTGCCGCAGGGCGTCGAAGCTGAGTGCGGGCGGCGTGTCGTACAGGCCGTGAGCGGTGCCGATGGCTACCGCCAGAGCGTCGCAGCCCGTTTCCGCGCAGAAGAGCCGCGCGTCCTCCGGATCGGTGTACACAGAGTCGGCGATCCGCGCGCCCACCGAGCGCTCGTTGGAGCCCACGTGGCCGATCTCTGCCTCAAGGGAACAGCCCGCGGCGTGAGCCTTTTTCACCATATCTTTCGTGCGGCGGATGTTTTCGTCTATGGGCAGCAGGCTGCAGTCATACATCACCGAGGAAAACCCCAGCGCGATGGCTCTCTCCACCAGATCAGGGTCAAACCCGTGGTCGAAATGCAGGGCGACCGGCACCCTGGCGCGTCTGGCCATGCCCAGCATCATATCGCAGTAATCCTCCAGCGACGCGGGCGGCAGCAGTATCTGGGCCGGGCCGATGATGACGGGGGACCGCAGTTCCTCCGCCGCCAGAAGAATGCCGCGCGTCATCTCCAGGGTGACGCAGTTAAACAGCCCGACCGCGTACCGTTTTTCTCTGGTATCTTTTAGTATTTCCTGCAGAGTGACCAACATGTGTGTTTCTTCTCCTTAATATTCAATGGGGATGAACCGGCCTGCGGCGTCCGCGTCCCGGGCCGCGAGACAAATGGCGGCGCTTTCCAGCCCCGCCGTCAGATCGGATCGCGCGCTGCCGCCGTTCAGCACGGACATGAAGTCCAGCGCCAGCGCCTCGTCACCGCCGAAATGCTGGCCGGAGGCTGAGCTGAAGACGTGCTCCACGGTCTGCGGCGTGAAATAGCGGTCTTCCCGGATCTTTCCGGTGTTGAAATCGAATTCCGCGCTGCCCTCCGTGCCGATCAGGCGTGCGCCGCGGCGGGCGGCACTCTTTTTGACCATGAAAATTTGGCTGTAGGCGATCAGGGCGCCGCTTTCCGTCTGCAGAATCATGGAGGCGGTATCCTCGTTCCCCGTATCCTCCGCAAAGCAGCACTGCTCTCCCTGCACTTCTTCCCGATAAAGATGCGCTACCGTATAGCTGCTTTCCCGGCAACTGCGGTATTCCACGCAGGCGGGACAGGTGAGCCCCGCGGGGCGGCTGCCGCGGAAGTGCAGCTTGGCTGTTTTCGCGCAGACGGAGACGGGTCTCTCGCCGATCAGGTACTTGATGTAATCCATATCGTGGGTGGCTTTCTGCAAAAACAGCCCGCCTGTCTCCGAGGGGTCGCGGTACCAGCTGTGATAATACACGCTGCCGTAGGGCACGTTGTTGACCGCCTGCACCATGGTGATCCTGCCCAGGATGCCGCTGCGCACGATGCGCTCCATCTCCTGCACGATGGAGGTTTCCCGAAGGGGAAAGGAAACGACAACCCGGCTTTCCTTTCCAAGCCCTGCCAGCTTCAGCTGCTCGTATTGCTGTCGGGAGACGCACACAGGCTTTTCCAGAAACAGAGGAAGGTCTTCCTTCAGCGCCAGACAGGCAAAGCGGGTGTGCAGGCTGCAGCGGGTACCGACGAAGACTCCGTCCAAGCCGCCCTTCTTCATCATTTGCTCCCCATCCTCGTACCAGACGGTATGCGCAAAGTAAGGGTCCTCCCGTACCTTGGGCGCGATTTCCCGCCAGGCGGGGTCCGCCACGGCGCAGACCTCAATCTCCGCCTCCAGAGAACGGAAGGCGCGAAGCATGGTTCTGGAACGCAGTCCATACCCTATGAATCCGATCCGCTTCAATACGCCTTCCCTCCGATCGAGATTTATTAGTAATAGTGTAATAATTATCTTTGAAATACTTGACAGCCGGTTTCAAACTTGTTATAGTGAATTCGGTCGTATTTCAACCATATTCTGCCACGATGTGAAGCAGAAGTCAAGCGGGATTCCGGGTTTTAGGATTTTTACTCACGGACCTTGTCCCCTCGCAGGCGGTGCGGACGATAATATTACTAATAATTATCAGGCTTGAATGGAGAGGAATTCATGATGGTACAGCAGGCTCGTTCCCTGAGTCAGGATGACCTGAGAAAGCGGGGCCCAGGCTTTCTGGCGTATATCAGGAAGTACTGGTTTCTGTACATGCTGGTGCTTCCGGGATTCATCTTCATGGCCGTGTTCGATTACGGGCCCATGTACGGCATCCAGCTGGCGTTCAAAAAATACTCGCCCAAGGCCGGCGTGTGGAACAGCCAGTGGATCGGCCTTGGCAACTTCGAGAGGATGGTCGGCGACCCGAACTTCATCCGCGCGTTCAGGAATACCATCATTATCAATCTCTACAATCTGCTCTTCGGCTTCACCTTCAACGTATTCCTGGCTCTGATGCTCAGCGAGCTGAGGCTGAAGAAGTACAAGTCCGTCATGCAGACCTGCGTCTATCTGCCTTATTTCCTCTCCTGGGTGATTTTTTCGGGCCTGGTGCAGGTGTTTCTGGAGTCTCCGGGCACGGGGGATTCGGGCGGGTTGGTCAATCAGCTCATCGTGGCGGCGGGAGGTGAGCCGGTGGACTTTCTCAAGCGGCCTGAGATGTTCCGGAGCATACTGGTGATCACCAATATCATCAAGACCTCGGGCTATTCCACCATCGTTTACCTGGCGGCCATCTCGGGCATCGATCCGGCCCTGTATGAAAGCGCAGCCATCGACGGCGCCAACCGCGGGAACGCCATTGTACACATCACCTTTCCCCGCATCCTGCCCAGCGTGGTCATCATGCTGATCCTGCAGCTGTCGGGCCTCTTCCTTTCCAACTTCGATCAGGTGTACAACCTGTACAACAACTACGTCCTCTCCACCGGCGACGTGCTGTCCACCTATATTTACCGCATCAGCCTGGGGGGCGGCGGCACGGACTTTGAGCTGTCCACCGCCATGAACCTGATCATGAACGTGATGGGCCTGATCGTGGTGGGAATCACCAACCGCTACGTTTCCAAGCTGGACGTGCAGGGCATCTTTTGAGAGGAGGCGGACCGAGTGACGCAACAGAATCATGAACAACGCATCCGGGTCAGTATGCTGCAGAGGTTCGGCTTCAACTTCTACGATGTCTTCATATTTGTGCTCGTTACCCTCTTTGCGCTGCTCTGCGTATACCCCATGTGGTACGTGCTGGTTGCCTCGGTCACCCCTTACAGCGAGTTCGTCAAGGGCGGGCTGATGCTTGTGCCCAAGGGCGGAGTGGATTTTCAGTATTATGTGGCTATCTTCTCCACCCGATCCTTCCTCAACAGCATGTGGATATCGGTGGCCAAGACGGTGCTGTCCACCGTATCCAGCGTGTTCGTGACGGCCGCCATGGCCTATGGCGTGAGCAAGACCCACGTCAAGGGCATGAAGCTGATCAATGCCCTGGTGGTGTTCAATCTGTTCTTCTCGGGCGGCCTCATTCCCCAGTACATGCTGTATAAGGATCTGGGGCTGATCCGCACCTTCTGGGTGATGGTGCTGCCGGGCGTGCTGAATATCACCTACTTCATCATCATGCGCAACTACTACTCCTATTCTATCCCCAAGTCTCTGGAGGAGGCGGCGCTGCTGGACGGCTGCACCGAGATGGGCACCTTCTTTCGGGTGGTCACCCCCATCAGCCGCAGCATGCTGGCCGCCATCTCCCTGTTCATCGCGGTGATTAACTGGAACGACTACTACAGCTACATGATGTTCATTGGCAACAAGACCAACCTGCAGCCTTTCGCCTGGGTGCTGAGGCGTATGCTGGTGGATCAGACCATGATGAACCAGGTGCGCAAGGGGGCCATGAGCCTGGGGAGCCAGCCCCCGCCACCCATGGCGCTGCGCATGGCGACCATCATTTGCGCCATGGTGCCCATCATGTGCGTATACCCCTTCCTGCAGAAATACTTCACTGCCGGCATCACGCTGGGCGCCGTGAAGGAATGACCCCGGTTTCCGATTCTATTTCCGCTGCGGCGGAGTAAGAAAATCAATAAGGAGGCACTTGTTATGAAAAAGACCCTGCTGCTTCTCGTCGCTCTGGTGATGGCGCTGTCTCTGGCGCTTCCCGGCCTGACGGAAGGCAATGCCGACAGGCAGAAGGTGACCATCCGTTTCGCGCAGTTCGGCAACAGCACGGACGACGTGGAAGGCATGGCAAACGACCCGATCAAGAAGGCCATTGAAGAGGCGGTGAATATCCAGTTGGAATATGACACCGGCACCGACGGCTTCATCGACCGCATGGAAACCGAGCTGTTCACGGGCGGAGCGGCTGAGCTGTTTTGCTCCTTCGGCGAAACCGACAAGATCCAGAAATATGTGCAGGAAGAGCTGGTGTACGACCTGGCGGCCATTGTCAACGCTGAGCCGGACCGCTATCCTATCTTGCACAAGATCATGAACTCGGATGAATACAAGGCATACAACAAGCTTTACACCGGCGATCCGGAAAAGGCCTATGCCTTCTATTCCGTCTTCTCTTTCGCAAGCCCCGTCTACGGCGGTGTGCCCGCTTACAACAAGGCCATTCTGGACGAAGTGAACGGCGGCAAGGTGCCCGCTACCCTGGATGAGTTCACCGCCTTCATGAAGGCCTGCGCGGAGAAGGGCTATGTGGGCTATTGGCCTCGCAACAGCAAGCTGACCGACTGGAACTATTTCAACTACACCTTCGCCGTACCCATGGGCACCAGCATCATGGCCCCCAACGGCGATGCCTGGACCGGCTTTGTGCAGACCGGCGAATTAGGCACGGACAGCGAGCACTGGGTGCTCAGGACGACCGGAGAGGAATCCAAGGAAGTTATCAAACTGCTGGCCGACCTGTATGCCTCCGGCGCGCTGGACCGCAACCTGGGCATCAAGGGCGACTTTGACGATGCCTACGCCGATTTCGCAGCCGGAAAGATCGCCGCGGCTGACTTCGGCTTCGGCTTCCCCAGCCAGTACGCCGATTTCTACAACCGCCCCTGGAAGGAAGCTCATCCCGACGCCAAGACCGACGATCTGGTGCTTGGCACCGCGCTCACCAAGGACGGAAAGTACGGCACCGTGTACTCCCTGCTCAACTGGATCTCCTATCACTACTTTGTTCCGACCAGCTGCTCCTATCCCGACCGGGTGCTGGACCTGATCGAGTATCTGGCCTCCGCCGCGGGGCAGGATCTGATCCACAACACGAACAACTACCAATACCGCGAGGATCAGGGCTCGGAATTCTGGAACAGCGTCAACTCCGCTTACGGCTACAACGACGGCCGCTGCAAGTATGTGTGGTTCTGCCCCATGTTTGCCGGCGGCGAGTACGAGGTGGATTTCACCAACCGCGATTGGTGGGACGCTTCCACGCACCCCATCGACAACAGCCGCTATTGGCAGGATGCGGAGTATTCCGGGCTGCTGGAGTACGCCATGGGCGTCACCGGCCAGTTTGTGGGCGACCTGGTGGTGGATCTTCCCCAGTACTACACCCTGATCAGCCTGCCCGCGGAAGCCACGGACATCCGCTCCAAGCTGGCAGATATCACCAACCAGTACCTTACCCAGATGATCGGCGGTCAGCTGGATATCGAAGAGGGCTGGGTTAAGTATCAGGCCGAGTATGAGGCCGCAGGCGCCGCGAAGCTGGAGCAGATGGTGAACGACGCCATCGCGGCCGCCAGAGCCAGCGTGAAGTAATCGACTTTATGACCGGGAGGGAGGGAGCTCTCTCCCTCCCTTTCTGTCTCTTCGGCGGCATCGCCGGGAGGGACACGCAGAGCATACAGACGCAAGAGATCAGGAGGAAACTGCTATGCCTCAGGAAGCAAAACTGTCCGATCCCTCCGGCCGGGGCCGTGTGGAAGGTTACAAGGTCATTTTCCCGCAAATGCAGCATCCCTACACCGAGGAAGAGATTCAGGCTGTGGTGAACGTGATGCGCAACGCCGAGGGCCAGACCCAGGGGAAATATCTGGAACAGTTTGAAAAGGATTTTGCCGCCTTTGTCGGCAGCAAATACGCCTTCGGAGTGAACAACTGCACCAACGCGCTGAAGCTGGCCGCCATTTTCTGCCGCATCCGGCCCGGAGACGAGGTCATCATCCCCGCCTACACCTATTGCGCGACCGCGATACCCTTTGCCGATCTGGGGGCGAAGATCGTGTGGGCGGATATTCATCCGGACACCTGGACCATCGACCCGGATGATTTTGAGAGAAAAATCACCGAAAAAACCAAGGCTGTGGTGGCCGTTCACCTGCTGGGTATCCCCTGTGACATGAAGCGCATCGTGGCCATCGCCAGGCGGCACGGCATCAAGGTGGTGGAGGACTGCGCCCAGGCGCTGGACTGCCGCATCGACGGACAGCATGTGGGCACATTCGGCGACTTTGGGTGCTTCAGCTTTCACGCCGCCAAGACCATGACCACGTTGGGCGAGGGCGGCATGTTCGTGTGCGGCGACGATGAGATCGCCCGCCGGGTGCCCGGCATACGTCACAACGGTCTGTGCGCCTTTCAGGGGCCACGGGAAAGGTTCTGGAAGCCGGCCATGAGCAATGTGGATGAGTTCTTGGAGGACCGCTGGCCGCAGAATTTCTGCATCGGCGAAGCGCAGTGCGCGCTTGGTTCCGTGCAGCTTCAATCCGTCATCGCCAACAATGAGATCCTGATTGCCCAGGACAGGCGCATCCGGGAATGGCTCAGGGATGTGCCGGAGATATCCTTCCCCTCCGTCGTGGAGGGGGGAAGATATGTGGTGCATCAGTACGTCATGCACTATGACGGCAGCAGTTATGGCAAGACCAGGGACGATCTGCTGGATCTGATGACGCAGAAATACGGCGTGCGCTGCATCGTGCAGTACTATCCCCTGTACAGGTATCCCCTGTTCCGGAAGAAGGGCATGGGCGCCTATGACTGCCCCGTGTTGGACAAGTGGTGGGACAACAGCTTCTCCTTCCCCTGGTGGTGCGGCATCGATGATGAGAGCATGCGCATCATGTGCGAGGGGCTGAAGGCCGCGGCGGCGGAGCTGCGCGGTTGAAAAGACCGATCCATCGGGCGGCCGGAAGGCAGCGGAAATTGAAGCCTGCGCTTCCGGCTGCTTCGCCCGCAAAGGAGACGTGAAATGCAGATAACAGACAGGCTGCGGGGTATCGTGGTGCCCATCGTCAGTCCGTGCACGCCCGACGACGGCGTGGATCTGGACGCTTTAGCCCGGTTTTGTGAGCATCTGATGCGCTCGCCGATTGACGGCCTATACATCAACGGAGGCACCGGCGATGGTGGAAGCCTCTCCCGGAAAGAGCGGGAGAAAACGGTGGAGATGCTTTTGCCCGACCTGAAAAAGGCGGGGAAGTGCGCCATCGTGCACGTGGGGCAGACATTCACCCGCGAGGCTGTGGCCCTGGCCGAGCATGCCATGGCTCATGGGGCGGACGCTGTAGCCAGCGTCCCGCCCCGAAAGGGCTGGGATCAGATCGTTCAGTACTACAGGGCGCTGGCCGATACCGGCGCGCCCGTGTTCGTGTACTACATCCCGGGCGTGACGGGGATGACCGCGGGCATGGACGAGATGAAGCGGCTGCTGGATATCCCCGGCGTGACGGGGCTCAAGCTCAGCGATTGGAACGTGTTCCTGCTCAGACAGATCAAGCTGCAATATCCCGAAAAGACCGTGTACTCCGGCTTTGACGAGATGCTGCTGCCGGGGCTGCTGTATGGGGCGGACGGCTGCATCGGCACCTGGGAAAACCTGCTGCCGGAGTTCTACGCAAAGGTATACCGGCTGGTCCGCGACGGCAGAGCCGAGGAAGCCAGACCGCTTTGCGAAGCCTTTACCGCCTTCCTGGCCGTCGGCTGGCAGTATGGCATCATCGATACCTTTGAGGAGCTGATGCGGGCCAGGGGATACGCCTTGCGCTGTTTCCGCAGACCCGCTTCCTGGGCGCCCGGCAAGGTGCCGGCGGAAGCGGTGGCCGATCTGCTGGCGCGGATGGAAGCCATGGACGCGATGGCAAAAGCGGTGTAAAAACGCGGAGGCTTGCATGAAGTATGCTGTGATTCCCCGAACCGATATGAAGGTCAGCCGCCTGTGCCTGGGCACCATGACCTTCGGCACGCCCGTACCCGCGCAGGAGGCCATCCGGCTGATGAGGATGGCGCTGGACGAGTGCGGCATCAATTTTGTGGATACCGCCAACATGTACGAGGGCTACAGCCGTACGGCGGGCAGCGCGGGCGGCGTGGCGGAGGAGATCGTTGGAAAGGCGGCGGAGGGCCGCAGACGGGATTTCGTGATAGCCACCAAGCTGGGCATGAAGGTGGGCAGCGCGCCCGAGGACGACATGACCGCCCCGGCCGCCATCCGCGCCCAGCTGCGGCGCAGCCTGAAGCGGATGAATACCGATTACGTGGATGTGTACTACCTGCATCGCTACGATCCCGACACGCCGCCCGAGCAGATCGCCCGCGCCATGGGGGAGGAGCTGCGGGCAGGGCTGATCCGCGCGTGGGCGGTGAGCAATTATACGGCGCAGCAGCTTGCGGCCCTCCTTCGCGCAGCCAAGGAGGAGAATATTGCGCCGCCCGTGCTGTGCCAGCCTCGGATGAACCTGATCGATCAGGAGGCTCTCGGGGAGCTGCTGCCGCTTTGCTGCAAGAAAGGGCTGGGCGTGGTGCCTTATCAGGTGCTTCACGGCGGGTATCTGACGGGCAAATACACGGCCGCTTCGGCCGCGCCGGCAGACAGCCGTATGACGGAAAAACCGGGATGGATGAAGCCGATGACGGGCAGGGATTGGCAGACAGTGGAGGAGGCCCGACGGCAGGCGCAGCAGGCAGGCGTGACCGTGACACAATACGCACTCCGCTGGGCGCTGGCGCAGCAGGGCGTGGTCAGCGCCCTGATCGGCATCAAGCGGGAAGAACAGATCAAAGAAGCGGCGGAAGCGCTGCGCTGAGGTGTGCACATGATGGACAGGATTCCCTGGGAAGGCCCTTTTGAGGCTCTTCCGGTCTACGTTCCGGAAATACGCCCCGGCTTTACGGCCTGGGCCACTGTCTTTTTCTATCCAAACGGCGATGTGGGGCTGAGCTTTGACGAGATACTGCGGGAGCAGAACCCCTCGTACCGTCCGACAAGGCTGGAAATGGCGGAAGCCGCCTGCGTGCCCGTTTCCTACGGCTCCGTGGAGTGCGGCACGCCCGATCAGACGGCCTATCGGGTCTTCCTTCGGTCGGAGGACGGGCTGCATTTTCGTGAAACGGGGCGCTGTCTCAAGGCAAAGAGCGCTTATTGCTGCGCTGCGCTGCCGGACGGGCGGCTGATCGGCTTTGATGTGCCCCGCTGCAACGACGACGGGACAGCCTGGGCCGACTGGCTGAGGGTGCAGCAAAGCCGCGACGGCGGCAGCACCTGGACGGGCGAAAGAAGGATCCTTCAGGGCAACGTGCCCTACATGTGGCGGGCACGCACGCTGAGGGACGGCACTGTCATTCTCCTTCTCAGCCTTCAGGGCTCCCCCTGGGGCGTGGGGCGCGAGCGCTCCACCCGGCACACCGTGTTCCCCGGGGAAACGCAGCTCAACAGGGTTCAGGCCTGCTTTATGACCACGCGCGACGGCGTGCACTTTTCAGCGCCCCACTATATATTGCCGGGTATAGGCGCGCACGAGTATGATGTGTGCGAGCCGGAGGAAAACTGTCTGCTGTTCATTGCGGGGGATGTGCAGGGTACGCCTGTCGGGCGGCAGGAGGTGCGGCTCACGGATGACGGGTGGATCAACAGTCCCCTTCTGCCTATTTATCAGGGCGCGCCCACGGACCCTCTCCGCAACCCGCAGGGCGGACATGTGCCCGAGACGCTGGTGTGGGACGGGCGGACGGGCTGCATTATCGGCTATCGGCGCAATCTGGGTTACTCTCTGTCGGCGGATCGGGGAGAAACCTGGGTGCGCACTGAGCCGGATGGAGATGTCCCCAAGCTCTATCAGCCCGTCATGCTGAACCTGCCCGATGGCCGCGTGGGCACCTACGGCCACTTGGGCGGAGACAGCGGGTTTGGCCAGCAGGATATGTGCATCTGGGGGCAGGTACTCCGCCCGGACTGCGCGGCAAACATGCCGGCCCGCGCCTCGCTGACGCTGAAGCGGTGCATGAATGAGACGGAGACACGCTATGAGAATTCCTTTGAGGCATGCCTTTCCTGCTCCGGGAAGGATGTTTCCGGCAAGAGGCTGCGCTTTCGGTTTCAACCCTACTGGAACGAAGACGGCACTGTGAACACCGCCCCTTTGCGGGATGCTCCTCTGTGTTTGGAGGCTGAAACGGATGCCCGGGGGCTGGCCCGGGTGCGGGCGGCCCGGTTTGACGGCGTGGCAGACATCCACTGCGCCTACTGTGTGGATGTCGTCTGGCCGGGCGACGGGCAGATCGCGCCCTGCCAGGGGCCTGCCATGACGGTTCTGGCCCTGACGCCCGTGCGGGGCGATCCCTTCCCTTATGACGGCTATTTTGCCGAGGACACGCTGTTCCTGTCGCCCACCTTCCTGAGGGATTTTCCGGAGGCACTCGCCAGGCTGCAGGCCGCGGAAGGCAGCGGCACCCTTGCTTCGGGAACGCTGCCGGAGAACGCGCTGAAGCGGCTGGCGGCCTGCGGCGTGCTGATGGAGGAAGAGGGCGGCGCATACCGCTGGATACACGCGGTGCATGCGGGCGGGAAAATGGGCCGTGTGAAGCCCATGATGACCGGTGACGAATACAGATAGGGGGATACGGCAATGCAGTTTGGCGTAACGATCGCCTCTGGCGCTCAGCCCTGGCAGATTTTTCAGCAGGGAGCAGATGGTACGGCTGCCATTCATTTGAAGGGCCGGTGCCACCGGGTGCGCCTGTCCCAGGAGCTGCCCCTGACGTTTCGCACCATGGAGGACCGCCGCCTGACCGTCGTCAAGGCCAGGGTCGCCCTGGAAGCCACAGGCGAGGACATTGTCCCCTGGACAATGTGCGATTTTGCAGGTGAAGGCTGGGAGATTACCTTTCCTCATGTGCCCGCGGGCGGGCCATACAGAATAGAGACCTATATGGAATACGAGGGCTGGGACGGCCTTTCCTGTACCCGCGGGGACATGATCCATCAGATCGGCGTGGGGGACATCTATGTCATCGCCGGGCAAAGCAATGCGGCAGGCCGCGCCAAGGGGCCGGTGGAGGATACGCCGGATCTTGGCGTGCACGTGCTGCGATCCAGTGGACAATGGGACCTGGCTACCCATCCTCTGGGGGACACAACGGGGGCGCTGTACACAGGCCATTATGAGAATCACAACCCCGGGCACAGCCCCTGGCTGCATTTCGCCAAGCGCCTCAGCAGGGAGCTGGGCTACCCCATCGGGCTGGTCCCCTGCGCTTATGGCGGAGCGCCCCTTCGCTGGTGGAATCCGGATGAAAACGGCGCGCTGCTGCGCAACATGCTGGCCATGCTGGGCGAGATCCGCCCCAAGGCGGTGCTGTGGATCCAGGGGGAGGCCGAAGGCTTTGAAAACAGCGCGGATACCTATCTGGCGCGCTTTGAGCGCTTTGTCGCTGCCGCGCGGGAGGCGCTGCAGGCACCCCGGCTGCCTTTTGTGACGGTGCAGATCAACCGCTGCATGACCGAAAGCAATGAGCGGCTTGATCGGCAATGGGGCATCGTGCGGGAGGCGCAGCGGAAAGCGTGGCATACGATGGACAATGTGCTGCTTGTTCCTTCCCAGGATGTGGCGCTGTACGACTTTATCCACAACTCCGCCCAGGGGAATCTGGTCATCGGGGAACGCTGTGCACGCGCCGTGCTGGCAGAGCTTTTCGGAAAGCCTTACGACTGGATGGCCCCGGAGATCGAAAGCGCGGTGAGGAAGGCGCCGGATACTGTCGAGATTCGCTTTTCACGCATCCGCAACTGGATCAACCCCTATGATGTGCCGGGGGAGCGCCTGCCCATTGACGCGGAGGACGATCATGGCCTGATCCGGCCCCTGTCCTACAGCGTCGGTAGCGATTCTCTTACCGTTGTCTTTGAAAGAAGTCTGGGGCCGAACGCGCGCCTTCACGGCATGTGGCGTATGGATTCCGGTGCCTGCATCCCCTGTGACTGCATGAGGCTGCCCATTCTGTCCTGGTACGATTTCCCCGTGGAGGAGGGCTGAATGAGCAGCCCCTTTCAGTACATTTTCCGCTTTTGCTGCGATCCGGGCTTCAACGACAGGCAGGAGACTGAGGCCTTGCTGCGCCTGGCCGAGGAGGCGGAGATCGATGAGGTCTGTGTGTTCGCCAACGTGCAGGAGCTGAACACGGGGCACATGACCTACGAGGAGCAGGATGTCTGGCTCAAGTTGATGGAGGACCTGCGCGGCAAACTGAAGCCCCTTAAGATCACATTGTCCGTGAACCAATGGCACAGCATCATGCACGCGGATCTTGGCAAAACGCTGCCCGCTTCTCAGCCCTTCCGTCCCATGGTGGATCCCTGTGGGAACGAGGCGGGCTTGTGCGTCTGCCCGCTGTGCGAAGAGTGGCAGCGCTACATCGGGGGGCTGTATGCCCGCTACGCCCGGCTTGATGCGTCCATCCTGTGGGTGGAGGATGATTTCAGACTGCACAATCACGATCCGTTGATCTGGGGCGGATGCTTCTGCGGTGAGCATATGCGCCTGTACGGTGAACAGGCCGGGAAGGAGCTGACGAGGGAAGAGTTTGTGGCGGGCGTGCTGCGCCCCGGTCCGCCTCATCCCTATCGGAAAATCTGGCTGGATGTCGCCCGTGAAACCATGCTCTCCGCTGCCCGGGCGATCGCAGAGGCGGTTCGCGCCGTGAATCCCACGGTCAAAATCGGGCTGATGAGCAGCGTGCCGCAGGTGCACGCGGCGGAGGGACGGGATTGGCCTTCCCTGCTCAGAACCCTGGCCGCGGGGCAGCCGCCTGTCAGCCGGGTGCATCTTCCCGCCTATCAGGAAATGGCCCCGGGCGCCTATCTGGTCCGCTTCAACATGGTGTCCATGCTGTGCGCCAGCCTGCTGCCCGAGGAGACGGAGGTCTACCCGGAACTGGAAAACTACCCCTACTCCCTGCTGTCCAAATCTCGCAGGTTTACCCGCTTTCAGCTGATCAGCGCCCTGCCCATGAAACTGAAGGGCATGACCATTGATCTGTATGATCTCAATGGAAACGGCATCGTGCCGGAGGACGGGTATGAGGGCATGCTGAGGGAAATCAAGCCTTTCCTGAACCGTATGCAGGTCTCCGGGGCCTTCCGGGGAAAACGGCTCGGCGTGCGGGTGCTGGTCAGTCCGGATAGCAGCTATACCCTGCACACGGCTCACGGGGAAGCCATGGAGGAGCTTTACCCCCGGGATGCCTTCTTCGGCGGTCTGCTGCCGGCCCTTGGGATACCGTTTTCCTATGTGAGCTCTCCGGATTTGACGGGAGAAACGGTAGCCGTCTCGGGGCAGGTGCTGCGCAATTTCAGCAGGGAGGAGATCACGCGGCTGCTGGCGGACAACGTCACGCTGTTGAGCGGGGATGCCGCGGAGACGCTGGTGGAGATGGGGCTTGGCGCGCTGGCCGGCATTCGTTCCCTGCGCTGGATGCGGCAAAACGGCGGCGAATATACCTATGAGGAAGCTCTGCCCGGCCTTGTCTTCCGCGGACGCGAGCGGGCCAGGGCCTCCGCCGTTATCTCCGCCAGCGACGCGGCGGACATACGGTATGATTCTGAGGCGCGGATAAGAGAGTTTACGGCCTTTTTCAGCGCCCGCCGTACCCGCGCCTGCGCGGGACAGACAGTGGTGAACGGCAGAACGCTGATCTATCCCTATGGGCATCTGGACGGGATCATGGAGCTCCCGCCCATGCTGCTGAACGCGGCGCGGCAGGAGATTCTGCAGCACATGCTGCGCTGCGCGGGAAGCAGGATTCCCATGACGGAGAGGGCGCCCTATCTGATTCCCTACTGCTTTGAAACGGAGGAGGCCAGGTGGATTTATCTGGTGAACGGCTCCTTTGACAGCGTGGATGGGGGAATGGTTTCTCTGCCATGGCCCTGCGCAAAGTCTCCGGCGTGGGACGCGTCAGCCGTTGGCGCCGATGTGCGTTTGGATGATCGGCAGCGGCTGTCAATCAGCCTGCCCGCCATGGAAAGCGTATTGATACGCCTTGAAAAGTAAACGGAGGAACAGGGAATGAAAGCAAAAATCGTTGGCCGCAAATGGCTCGTGGAATGGTTTGACGAGAGGCAGTGCTACCATATGCCCAGCCTGACGCTGGCTGACAACGGCAACCTGCTGGCTGTCTGGAACGGCGGCTTTCTGCAGTGGAACGGAGACCCCATGGGCCGTGACGCCAAGGATTGGGTATCCGTTTTGGCGCCTGGCGCAGAGAAATGGTCGGAGCCGGATGCCGTGGGCTGCGACATCCGCTATTGCTGCCACGACCCGGTGTTCATCAAAAACAAGAAAGGTGAAATCATACTGCTGTTTGCCAAATTTTTGGATACAGAAGTCAATTTCACCACCTGGTGCAACGGGCGCGACGAGCTGTGGACCAGAAAGACAAGGGACGGAGGGTTTACCTGGGAGCCGGCCCGTCCTGCCGGGATCTCGTCCGGTCATGCCTCCAACGATAGCGTGCTGCTGCCGGACGGCACCATCGTGCTCGCCTCCACCAGCAGCGAGCTGCCGGACAAATACTTTGGCGCGGTGCGCATCTATCTGTCGCGCGACGACGGAGATACATGGGAAAAGGGGCCCATCCTGTCCGCGCAGGATGGCAACCTGATCCGCGAGCCTGCTTTGGTGTTGCGGCCCGACGGCGTCATCCGCATGTTCACCCGCACCTGCCCCGGCAGTACCGGCTGGGGCGCGGGCATCCGCTCCCTCACCAGCTACACCGCCGAAAGCCGGGACGGCGGGCGCAGCTGGACCCAGCCGGTTCCGACCGGCATTGTGAACAACGAGTCCAAGATAGACGCAATGTCATGGGACGACGAGACCATCCTGATGGCCTATAACGATACGCCCGTGGCGGACTGGCACGAGCGCAGCCCCCTGTCGCTGGCCTGCTCGCACGACGAAGGAAAAACCTGGGAAAAGCTGCTGGACCTTGTCCCCGCCCCCGGCAACAAGTGTCAGCCGGCCATGGCAAAGGGCCCTGACGGCCTGCTGCACGTCATCTACATGCATCGGCACACGGCCATTGAGCATCTGGCTGTGGAAATCACAAAGTAGAGCCCGCGATACGTGATAGGGAACGGAGCCGGTCAATAGGATACTATGGTCAGCTTCGCTATTTTGCTGCAGTTCCGCGATCGCGGTGTACCGAGGATTCCTTCCTTAATTTACTATCTTTTCCGTTTTCCCACCCCCGCGGGGGTGGGAAAAACTTGTATGCGCAGCAGATCTTCTCCTTCTCCTTCTCCTTCTCCTTCTTCTCTTCTTTTATTCCGTCGTTTGCCTGCATATAACTTTAGAATAATAAAGAGGTTAAGTTTCTGGCGCGACGCATGCACAAGTGATATGATTAGCACATGAAAGCCATGAGCTTCGGCTCAATCATTATGGCTCACAAAACGCAGAGAGCGCCCCACGCGCGTCAGGAAGCTGCTTTGCCTGAAGAGAATGATGGAGCAAGCTTCTCTCTCTGTGTGGCGGTTTGCCGAACGATCAGTCTGATCATGAAAACGTCAGCCGCTGCCGCAGGGCGTGGATCCCGCGAAGGAGGATGAACATATGAAAAACAGATGGATTGGAATGGATATCGGTGCCACGGCGTGTGCCGTGACCCTTGCTGAGATAGACCGGGGCATTCATATCATGGATGAAGCCCGGTTTGACACGGATATCAGTCGGGGCTTTGACCATACCTTTCATCATCTGTGCCGGGCTGCTCAGGATCTGCTTGAGAACAAGCATATCGCGCGGGAAGCGCTGTCTGCGATCGGAGTCAGCTGCGGCGGTCCATTCCATGCACAGCGGGGAATGATTCTCTGTTCACCCGGTCTGCCCGGATGGGAACATGTTCCGATCACAGAGATGCTGACTGAACACTTTGGCGTGCCTTCCTTTCTGCAGAACAAAGCCGACGCGTGCGCGCTGGTGGAATGGAAGATGGGAGCGGGACGAGGGACGGAGAGCATGATTTACCTTGACCTGGACACAGGCATGGATACCGGTATCATTGCGGGAGGACGGCTTCTGAACAGCTTGACCGGGACGGAAGGAGAAGCCGGGCGTGTGAGCCTGAAGGAAGGAGGATCAATCGGCTCTTCCCCGGCCGGGTGTTTTGGAGGGTTCACAGGTGAAAACGGTATGAAGCGCCAGGCTGTGGATATCACTCGGAGGATGATTGCGGACGGGCGGGAACCCGCGTGGATCAGGGATGGGATCTGCCCGGAGGACGCGGATGAAAACGTGCTGGCGGCTTACGCCCGGAAGGGGGATGTGGACGCGAAGACATTTTTCGGGCGTGTTGGGGAAAGGCTCGGCAGAAGACTGGCGCCGCTGGTGGACGCCTTCAACCCGGAGATCATTGTGATCGGAAGCATTGACGGCCGGTGTCAGGATCTGTTAGCGGAGAGAATGCTGCTGGCTATGCGCCGGGAGACCGCTTCTTATATAAGAAAAGATCTGCGTGTTCTGCCCGCGGAGGCAGGGGAAAAAGCAGGCTGCCTGGCGAGCCTTATGACCGCGGCTGCCGGAAGGGGTATCGATCCGGCGAACTTCCGAAAAAACGCGGAGGAAGAAGCAGAGGCGCTGTTTGAAGACCTGTTTGAAAGGTATCAGGCGCTGGAAGTCTGCCGGCAAGCTGTCCGGCAGGCTGCGGATGAGATGGCCGAATGCTTTCGGCGCGGGCACAAGCTGCTCTTGATTGGGAACGGAGGGAGCTGCGCGGACTGCGGCCATATCGCCGGGGAACTGATGAAAGGCTTCCTGTTGAAGCGCCCTCTGGAGCCCGAAGTAAAGAGCGCTGTTGAAAAGCATACTGCGGATATTATGCCGGAGGCGGCGGGACTGCTGCAGCAAGGGCTTCCCGTGATCGATCTGACGCAGCACACGGCGCTGAACACGGCGGTGCAAAATGATCAGAGTCCACTGTTGGCGGCAGCCCAGCAGCTGATGGCATACGGACGCCGCGGGGATCTGTTGATTGCCATCAGCACCAGCGGAAACAGCAATAACGCGCTGATAGCCGCGGCTGTCGCCCGGGCCCTCGGAATGAAAACCATTGGCCTGACCGGCGGTGCGGGCGGACGGCTGAAAACGCTTTGCGATATCGCCATTACGGTTCCGGCGGAGCAGACGGCGCAGGTGCAGGAGATGCATCTGCCTGTCTATCACACCCTTTGCGCGATGACGGAGGCCTCGCTTTTTGGCGGTTAAGCGGTATGCGCGGGAAATGAAACATGAACGTACGGATGAGATCTGGCTTCCATAGGCTGAGAAACAAAATTCTGCTTCTGTGCCTTTCTCTGATCCTGATCGGCGTAGCCTGCTGCGCTTTTATCCTGTTTCGATCCTTTGAGCAGGTGAAACTGGTTTACGACACTTCCACGCGAGAATTGCTGGAGGTGCAGTCCGGTATGCTGTTTTCCAATCTCAAAATGCAGCACGAGCATGTGACTCGGATGTGCTCTGATCCGGCTTTTCGGCAGATCCTTATAAAACAATCTTCCAGAGACCAGGGAACGCCGGATATCTATGCCTTGAGCGCAATGTCTACTCTGATCGGGAATGCCGTGAGCGGTCTGAAGTATGTCCGTTCCTGTATGATCGTCACCTCCCACGGCGCCTATTTTCAGCTGTCACAGGGATATCGGAAGAACTTTGATTTCGCTGCGACTGAACTTGCCCAAAAACTCAGCAACGAGGAGAACGGAGGGGTTTGGTATGGTGTTGCGCAGCGGGATGAGCTATATAAGTTTTCAGGAGATGTGATCCCGATCATCTACCGCATCTCGTTCCCCGTCGCGCGAGAAAAGATAACGGTCGTTATGCTTCTGGATGAATGGTCTGTTTACAACTCTCTAAATAGCCAGAATGGGCACAGAGGACAGACGCTGCTGTTCAATGAGCTCGGGCAGCAGGTTCTGAGCTCTCATCATTTCGCTTGGGAGGGCATGATGGGTGAAGATGGAGAACATGCATTGGAATGGACGAAACAGATGCAGTTTTTCGGGGCAGATGGACGCGAGTATATCGTGCACCGGGGCGCCGAGAGCACGGACATACCCTGGCGCCTGATTACCATTACGGATCGCAACAGCCTGATGAGCAGCATGATGCCGTCTGTATTTTTGATCATGCTGATACTGCTTACGGCTGTGGCGCTGTCCGTGCTGGTTTCGGTTTCGGTATCCAAATCTATTACCAAGCCTATT
>DBQV01000054.1:0-1096 GCA_002305755.1 Christensenella sp. UBA1385
GCACGAGCTGCTGGAGCGCGTGCCCGAGGAGATCCGCCTGGGCCTGTACGAGTGCCCCCAGCCCTACAAGCGGCTGCTGTCGCTGCCCGTGCTGCGCGAGGCGGCGGCCACCGGGCGCTTCTACTTTCTGAAGGATACCTGCTGCGACGCCGAGACCATCCGCGCCCGCGTAGAGGCTATCCGGGGCAGCAGGCTCAAGCTCTACAACGCCAACACCACCACGCTGCTCCAGTCGTTGCGCGACGGCGCGCCGGGCTACTCGGGCATCATGGCCAACTTCCATCCGCGGCCCTACGTGTGGCTGACGCGGCATCCCGATCACCCGAACGCCGAACTGGTACAGAGCCTTCTGACCTGCGCCTCGCAGATCGAGCGGCAGTACTACCCCGTGAACGCCAAATATCACCTGCAGGCCATCGAGAAGCTGCCCATGGATATCTTCACCCGCACCAAGGACGCGCGCGGCCTCAGCGAGACCTTCCGCGAGGAAGTACGGCAGATGGACAGGCTGGTGCGCAGCCTTTCCGCCCAGCTGTGCGTGTGAAAACGGAGCGACTGCCTTGACGGACGCATTCAGCCACGAAAGCCTCACCACCACCCACCTGTACGAGCAGGTGGCCGATCTGATGGAGAGGGAGATCATTTCCCGCCACATGGAGGGGGAGGAGCTGCCGGGCGAGCAGGCCCTGGCCGGCCGCTTCCATGTGAGCCGCGCCAGCATCCGCGAGGCCATGAAGCTGCTGCGGGAGCGGGGCCTGGTGGATTCGCGCCGCGGCAGCGTCAGCCTGGTCACCAAGCCGGAGGCGGCGAACGTATCGGCCATGCTGTCCCGCATCATCCTGATGGACGGCATCGACTACAACGACATCTACGACGTGCGCATCCTGATGGAGACGGAGACGGCCCGCCTGGCCGCCCTGCGCGCCGATGAAAAGGATCTGGCCGCCATGCGCGAGCAGCTGAACATGCTTAAGGACCGCAGCATCCCCACCCGCCTGCGCCGCGACACGGATTTTGCCTTTCACCTGCGCATCGCGCAGGCCGCGGGCAACCGCCTGCTGGTGCTGCTGGTGGAGACCATGTCCAACATCTTCAA
>DBQV01000054.1:1105-1726 GCA_002305755.1 Christensenella sp. UBA1385
GAAAAGCACAGCCCGGACGAGGCGCAGACCGCCATGCTGGAGCACCTGGAGCAGTCCCGCAAGCATGTCGCGGCCTACACCGAGCGGCAGAAGGCCGAAACCAACCAAGCTGTTCCCTCCGCGCACGCGCGGAGCGAAGAATAATCAAGGAGGCATATTTATGAAAAGGACCCTATCCCTTGCTCTGGCTCTCACCCTGCTGCTGAGCCTGGCCCCCATGGCGTTCGCCTCGCAGGACCTTGGCCCGGAGACGAAGCTGGTCGTCACCCTGACCGCCGTTTCCACCGATACCCACGCCCGGGCGATGCAGGTCTTCAAGGAAAAGGCCGAGGAGCTCTCCGGCGGCAACATCAAGGTGGGGCTTTACACCGATGCCGTGCTCTTCACCCAGGAAGAGGAGCTGGTGGCCGTTGTGGGCGGCGACGCCGACATGACGCTGACCAGCGCGTCCTGGCTGACCACCGGCTCGCCCTGGATCTCCATGTTCACCGCGGGCTACGTCTTCAGAAACTATGACCACATGACCAAGGTGCTCAACGGCGAGATCGGCCGCGAGGTGTTTGAGCGCGTGTCCAAGGAGCAGGGCCTGCTGCCGCTGGCCGCCTTCTACCTGGGCAGCCG
>DBQV01000054.1:1758-3082 GCA_002305755.1 Christensenella sp. UBA1385
AACCCCACCCCCATCTCCTTCTCCGAGCTGTATCTGGCGCTGCAGACCGGCGTGGTCGACGGCCAGGATAACCCCCTGCCCACCGTGGAGAGCGCCAAGTTCTACGAGGTGCAGAAATCCATCACCCTCACCAACCACCTGGTCGACTCCGTGTGGCCGGCCATCAACACCCAGAAGTGGGAGAGCCTGACCCCCGCCCAGCAGGACATCGTCCGCCAGGCGATCGAGGCCGCCCGCCAGTTCTGCGACGACACCAACAACCAGCGCGAGGCCGATCTGGTGGCCTCCTTCAAGGAAAAGGGCCTGAGCATCTATGAGGCCGACGTGGACGCCTTCAGCAAGCACGTGACCGAATACTACCTGAACGACCCGATCTCCGACAGCTGGGATAAGGACCTGCTCAGCAGGATCCAGTCCATGGACTGATTCTTCCGGCTCTCCGGCGGCGCGCATGACCGGCGCGCCGCCGGAGGTCTCTCTCTGCGGACCGGCCTGAATAACGGAGGAATGATCGTGCCAAGCCTATCTGAACACAAGATCAACAAATGGATTGCGCTGCCGCGCGATCTGATCGAGCTGTATATCCCCGCTCTGAGCTTCGTGCTGATGTTCGTCACCTTCATCTGGCAGATCTTCTGCCGCTATGTGCTGCGCGCGCCGGCCCCCTGGGCCTACGAGGTGACCGTGGCCTGTTACCTGTGGATGGTGATCCTCGGCGCCTGCTATGCCCAGCGTGAGCGGAGCCACGTGACCTTCACCCTGGTGTACGACAAGCTGCAGCCCCGCGGCAAGGCGCTGGTCTCCTTCCTGGGCAACCTGCTGATCTTCATCGCCTTCGCCTACGCCTTTGTGCCCAGCGCCCAGTTCATCCTGTTCATGAAGATGCAGAAGACCAGCGTGCTGAAGATCGGGCTCGATATCATCTACCTGCCCTACATCCCCTTCATGGTCATCATCATGCTCTACGCCCTGCAGGATCTGTATCGCGATTTCCGCGTGTTTTCGGGGCTGGCCTCCAGTGAGGAGGTGCAGGCCATGCTGATGCAGAACCGCTCCGAGGTGGAGGAAGCCATCGAGGAAGCCCAGAAGGAAGAAGCCAAGGAAGCGTCCGGGCAGGAGCCCCGGAAGGAGGGAGAGGAATGAGCCTGCCGCTGATCGTATTCCTGATCGTATTTGCCCTGGTGTTCGTGCTGCGCATGCCCATCCCCATGGGCCTGATGGTGGCCTGCATCTTCTATTTCATGGTCTCCGGCGACCCGGTGAAGATGGTGGCGCAGCAGACGCTGAAGACCTTTTACACCAACTACACCATCATCGCCGTGCC
>DBQV01000030.1 GCA_002305755.1 Christensenella sp. UBA1385
TTTTGGGCATGGATCGTCAGCGGCACACGGTAATAGATCGTGATTTCGTTCTCAAGACCGTTTTCATTGACCCCGGCAGCGATCTTATGGCTGCCCGGGGCGCTAACCGGCACGGCGCCAGCATAGGCGTCATACAGCTTGGGGTCGCCCGATGCGGTGGCGGCTTTGAGAGGCATGTCCTCGTCTATCTTATAGCTGCCCGTCTGGTCGGCCGCGACAGGGGTCGTGGTGCCCTGCAGGTAATGGTGGATGGTATAGTCGGCCCGTGTCAGCGTGTTGGTGACCATCAGCTCGGTACTCTCGCCCGCCCAGACCACGCTTTGCGGGCCCTGATAGGTATAGTAGCCCACCGTTTGCCCGGCCGATGCAACGGCCGTTTCACCTATCGCGGTCTCGCTCAGGGTAAAGGTGGCGGGCGAGGCGCTGACCGTCTCCGCCGTCGCCGATACAGTCACATCATAGACATGCAGGTCATGAAGCACAGTGCTATATTGATTCTCCGCATTCAGCGTCACGACCTTGTGCAGATCTGCGTAGGCGGAGCTGGTCAGGTCCACCGTCACCTCTGTGCGGCGGCTGCTATTCTTCTCATCTTTCCAGCTCTTTGTGACCTTCACATCGCCACGGATGAGCGAGTAATACATCTTCAGCACCAACTGCTCGCCATTCTTGTTTGCCACGATGGTGCCGCTCTGCGTGGAGTGCCAGGTTTCAAACTCATAGCCCGGATAACTGCGCATCTGCGCTTGCGCGGTCAGGCCGATCTGCCCGCCCCTTGTCTGCTCCGACAGCAGGATATAACTGCCGCTGCTGAAGCCCTCGGGGTCTTCGATCTAATACTGGGTCTTATAGGCAGCATACAGGTCGCTTGGCAGATAGTAAAAGATAAAGTGATTCTGCTCCGCATCATAAGAAAGCTGGCGCGACAGCTGGGCCGGGGCCATGGGTACGTAGCCGGGGATAGAAGGGGCTGTGACGGTCACATAGTATTCGTTAGGTTCGCCGTTCACGTGCTCATTATAAATTTCTTCCCCTGTATCCGAACGGCGGCCGATGATGTCATAGCCAAAAGGATCCTTCGCCTTATATTTAAACTGGATCAGGTTGTTTGTGGGCTGCAGCACCAGCGTTTTGATGGGGCGGTCCACCAGATAGCCGCCAAGGGAGGGGCTTTGCTCGCTGACCGTCTGGCCGACATAGTAACCGCTGCGCGTGACGGCGGGCAGGGCGGCAATGGGCTCAAGGGTATCGGCGTCCACATATTCCACCCGATAGGAGATGTTGTTATTCAGCTTCCACTGGGCATAGACAGCCGTATCCTGCTGCACGGCGCCTCCCAGAGAGAAGGCGGCGCCGGATGCGCCCGCAAAGCGCCAGGTGACAAAATCGTAGCCCGGATTGACGGGCGCGGGAAGGCTCTGGTTGGGATCGGTGTCCAGCACCTGCTGCACCGACTGGCCGTGGGGCACGTAGATGGTGGCATACGGCACGCTGTCGCCCGCCTGCCGGTAGAAACTGACGGTGTGGATGGGCGCCTTCCATTTGGCAAACAGTTCCAGGTCGCCCTTGGGCATAGTGGCGCTGGGCCAGTCTACCTGATCCTGGGCCTCTGCCTGATAATACCAGCCGTCAAAGATATAGGTGACGCCGTCCTTTTCATAGGTGGTGCCTATATAGCTTTCTGGCTCATAGCCGCTCAGCTTGGCGCCGTACATGATACCGTCAACCGCCTCCGGCGGGGTCGGCCCGCCCTGGGTGTTGAAGGAGAGCGTGCTGCGGATGCGGTCGTAATAGAAAACAAAATCAGGATTGCCGCCGCCGCTGCCAACATACTGCATTCCATCGATGTCTTTGGCGCTCAACGAATCCGAGTTAGAGTAGTATTCCTGCGAATAGTCTGAGCTTTTGATATAATATTTGCCATTATACAGCGTGCCGCCGCTCTCGTCCGGCAGTCTCTCCAGCATATAGCTGACTGTCTTTTGGGAGGCTTGCGCCCACTGTGCCGTCAGCGTAACGCCGGTGCCGTTTGAGGGCAGCATGTCCGCGGTAATGTCCCAGCGCTGGGTGACCCAAAGGGTGTTGACAAAGCTCGGCCGCCACCCGGTAAATCTGTAATTGTAATAGTATCCGTGCGTGAATGTCGCGTTTACCGGGGAGGGCCACTTGCCCGTCAGGCTCTCGCCATAGCGGGCCGTCAGACTGTATATTTTGTCATTGTCCCTGTAGGTCGTTCCCTGAAATACCATCTGATTATAACGACCATTAAGAGAAGACAAATAAAATGTATAAGTAAATACGATCAGGTCGGAATAAACATTGACCACGGTCGAGCCGTCGCCCTGCACGACCGCGCTGTCACTTTTGGCAAACCTTGAAATGGGTATGGACTGTCCGGCGGCGTTGGTCACACGCCTGACCGGCGCAGTGGTTTCCTGGACGGTGGATCCAACCGTCGCACCCGTTACGACACGGGAGGATTCAAAATTATACTTGGTCAAATCATTGGCGTCCTGCAGCCAGTAGACCACGGTATAGCTGGCCTTCAGCGGCGTCCACACCGCGTACAGGCTGACATCCTTGGACGGCATGGTGGAAAACGTATAAGGCGCATCCGTTGACTCATCATACCAGCCCGCAAAGGCGTAGCCCGTGCGGGTGGGGTCTGAAGGGGCCGAAATGAGCGCGCCGTATCTGTGCCCTTCCGGTTCCTCATAGGTGCCGCCCCGGCTGTCAAAGCTCAGATTATAGGTGTTGCGGGTGTAATAGACCTGAAGCACGGTGCTGCCTTCCGGCACCACCTTGGCCCGCAGCTCCTGGCCCGGGCGCAGGGTAAAACCCTCATAGACGGGAGCCTCCTCCTCCTTGACCTCCACATAGGTGCCGGTGGTCGCCGTGCCGGTCAGAGTGTCCTTCACCGTATAGCCGTCCTCTGGATCAAGCTCCTCCAGCAGGTATTCAATTCTGTACCCTGTGCTGCCGCTGGGCCCATAGTAGACGTATACCTGCTTGGCGGTCTGGCCCTCCCAGGAATCATCGCCCGCGGTGCCGGAAACTTCAGACGTTTCCGCCACATAGCCCGTCACATCAGGGCTCTTAATAGAATACCCTTCGTCTACAGCGTAAGTATTGATCACCGTCTCTGCGGCGACCTTGTTATCCTCCTTAAACAGGTAGTAGACGGTCAGGGTGTATTTGTTCTGCGTGGACCAGATGGCGGTATAGGTGGTATCCGCCTGAATGTAGGAAACATTGGCCGGTACCCAGCCGCGGAATTCATACCCCTCCCGCGTGGGCGTCTGCGGAATGCCGTTGTCGCGCATCAGATCGTCGCGGAACGTATTGTAGGAAACATTCGAGATGACCACCTGCGGCGTCACGCCATCATCATAGTTAAAGGTCACCGTATAGCCGCCGCTGCGCGCAAGCATGGCGTTGACAAAACTGCGGGTATCCAGCAGATCCGACACCGTTTCCGCCAGGACGTCCACCGGCGAAGAAGTGATCAGCATGATCACCGCCAGCAGCAGGGCTGTCCATCTTTTTATCCGCAGCATATTAAACCTCTCTTCCATCACTCGCAAAAACGGCAAACGGCAGCGCTCAGGGCTGCTCGGTCACAACGGCGCGCCAGATATAATAGTAGCTCTCCGTCGTCAGGATGAAGGAATGGGTGTCCCCTCCGACACCATCGGAAACAAACAAACCGTTTCGCGCATCCTCTTCATTGCGGGCGTACTGCCAGTCGATCTGCGCGTTCAATCCATCATAGCCGATCAGCTCCGCGCTCAGCAGGATGGTGTCGCCCGCCTTGGGCTTATCGCTGAGTATGGACATGGACAGCCTGACCGCTTTTTCCGGCGCGGCTGTTGCCTGCGGGGCTTCGGTCGCTTCGCGGGTTTGCGGCTGCTCTAAAGGAGAAGGGCTCTCCTGCTCAGCGGGCTGCTCCGGCTCGGCAGGCTGCTCCGCTTCGGCAGAATCAGCCGCCATGATGGGCTGCTCCGCTCCGGCGGCGCTCTCCTGTTCGGCAGGCTGCTCCACGGTCAGCGGCAGATACAGCGCGCACAGATAAAGGGTCTCGGTGATCGGTGTATCCAGCACGAACTCCTTATCCTGCCTGCCCTGAAGCTGTTCATCCACCCGATACCAGTAGGCAAAAGCCATTCCCTCCGGCTCAGGGATCCGGAAAGGCTGCGTGGCCTTCTCTCCTCCTGGCAGATTTTCCGTATACAAGAGCACGCCGTCCATTCCATAATAATAGACAGTGTAAAACGCTTGTTCAGCAGGCGCTTCCGCCTGCGCGGGGGCTTCCTCCTGCGCGGGCGCTTCCTCCTGAGCGGGCGCTTCCTCCTGCGCGGGGGCTTCCGTCTGCACAGGGCTCTCCGTCTCCTCTGCCCGCGATACCCGTCCAGCCAGAGAAAACACCATGGCAACTGCAAGCACCAGCGCCAGCTTGCGAATGTAGCTCTTCATGCAACCTCCCGGTACTACATGTTAAATCAAAAACATGTTCCTGTTCTTCAATGGGTAATCAACAAAGGGGCATTTCCTGTCCCCTGTCTGCATCATAACGCATAACTATGGAAACATCAACTATAATTTTGTCAACACGAGAAATAAAACGCCGGATCCCGCGCGCCTTTTCACGCTTCCTTCATAAACAGCAGCGCCAGCGTGTACAGCGGCACGTTTTCAAGCGCCCGCGGATCACGCCCTGTCAGGGAGGTCAGCCTGTTCAGCTTGTACTGCAGCGTGTTCTTGTGCATGAAGTGAGCCTCGGCCGTACGGGTGATGGAGCCGTTCATGCGGTAAAGCGTGGCGATCAGCGGAGCGTACTCCCGCATACCGTCGCGGCCAAGCCCGCGAAGAAGATGGCTCACAAAGGTCTCCTTGGTCTCCCGCGGGATATCGTCCAGAAACATCTCATAGGTAACGTCGTCATAGAACATGATCTGCTCCTCCGGACGGGCGGCGCAGGCCTGCAGCGCCTTGTTGGCCTTGGTCCAGGCCTCGTGCATGGAGACACGCCCGGCGTCCTCCGCCCGGTCGACGCCCGCCAGCAGCCTCACCCGAAACTGGCGCATCACACCGTCCGTCAGCCGGCGGACGAAACGCAGCATGCCCTCGTCATCCTGCGCGGGCACCAGGCAGATCATCACCGAGGCGGTCTTGGAAAAAATCGCGCCCTCCGTATGATCCAAGGCCTGCCGCACCCAGCGGTTGATGCTGTCGATCAGCTCCTGTCCGGGCCTTGAATCTGTATAGCGGGTGATATCCTCGATGCGCAGCGCCGTCACGCGCCGCGCCAGCGCGACGTCGATGCCCTGCGCGGCCGCGCGCCGCAGAAAGGAAGGGTCCGACGGGTTCTGCTCCAGCATGATCCAGTCATCCAGAAAGCGGGTGCGGATGCGGCTCTCCAGCTTGCGCCGCTGCTGCTCGTCGCTCTCGCGCAGCAGGATCTCCGTCATCTTCTTGATGATCTGGCCGTACTTGCGCACCTGCGCCGGCTCGCCCGTGATGCCGATGGCCCCCACCAGGCGGGTTTCCATCATCAGCGGCAGATTGCAGCCCATGCGCGCGCCCTCGTACTCATTGTCCCGGTAGACGGTCAGCTCGGCGAGCCCTTCCCGGATCATCATAGCCACGCCGCCGTGGAAGCTTCCCACGCGCTCGGGGGTGGCGCTGGCCAGTATGAAGCCCTTAGCGTCCATAAAGTTGAGCTGCTGCCCCAGCACGCCGCCCAGCTCGTCAATGATCTCCTGCGCTACTTCTCTTGAGATGGTCATGCGCGCCTCCTCGCCGCCAAGCGGCCCGCTTTGTTCTCCGTAACAAAAAACCAGTCTGTTTTCCACGAAAACTCCGCCAGAACGCGCCTCTTTTTGTTACAGAGTGTATAGGAGCATACACCCGTTTTATGTATAATACAAGTAAATCAGAAGCGGCCGCAGAATATGCCGCTCAGTTCATAGGAGGTGATTTTATGACTGGTATACCTCTGTTGATTGCGTTCGTCATCGCAATCGTACTGATGATCGTGCTGATCTCCAAGCTCAGGGTGCACGCCTTCATCAGCCTGATGCTCGTCTCGCTGCTGCTGGCGATCGTGGCCGGCATTGAGCTGGTGAAGATCCCCGGCATCATCGGCCAGGGCTTCTCGGGCACCTTCACCAGCATCGGTATCGTGATCATCCTGGGCGCTCTGGTGGGCAACCTGCTGGAAAAGACCGGCGCGGCCCTCAGGATGGCGGACAGCGTGATCAAGGTCGTTGGCAAGAAGCGCCCCGAATTGGCCATGCTGCTGATGGGCTGGATCGTGTCCATCCCCGTCTTCTGTGACAGCGGCTTCGTCATCCTGAACCCTATCCGCAAGGCGCTGGTCAAGCGCACCGGCACCTCATCCGTGGCGGCGGCCGTGGCGCTGTCCATGGGCCTTTACATCTCCCACTGCTTCATTCCCCCGACGCCCGGCCCCATTGCCGCGGCCAACAGCCTGGCCGAGGGCCTGGGCCAGCCGGTCAACCTGCTGATGGTCATGGCCATCGGCACGCTCTGCTCCATCCTCCCGCTGATCATCAGCTACGTCTTCGCCAAGCTCATCGGCAAAAAGGTCAAGTCCCGCGACGAGATCGAGGCCGACAGCGGCAAGACCGTGCAGAGCTATGAGGAGCTCGTGGCCAGCTATGGCAAGCTGCCCGGCGTCTTCATGAGCTTCGCCCCGATCATCGTGCCCATCATCCTGATGGCGCTCAATTCCGCCTTCAGCATGGGCGGACTGAATGTGCCGATCATCACCTTCCTGGGCACACCCATCATGGCCCTTGCCGTGGGCGTGCTGCTGGGCGTGCTGGTGCTCGCGGGCGCCGGCAAGCTGAAGGACTTCTACGCCATCACCGATGACACCCTGCGCGTGACCGGCCCCATCCTCTTTGTGACGGCGGCGGGCGGCGTGCTGGGCAAGGTGATCGCCAGCACCGATCTGGTCAACTTCATCTCCCAGAACTCCGGCGCGCTGGCCACGCTCGGCTATTTCTTCCCCTTCCTGCTGGCGGCCATCCTGAAGACCGCGCAGGGCAGCTCCACCGTGGCCATCACCACCACCGCGGGCATACTGGCCCCGCTGATGATGACCATCGGCTTCACCACGCCCGCGCAGCTGGCGCTGACCGTGATCGCCATCGGCTCCGGTGCGATGACCGTGTCCCATGCCAACGACAGCTATTTCTGGGTGGTGACCAACTTCAGCGAGATGGAAGTGAAGGACGGCTACCGCACGCAGACCCTCGGCACCCTGCTGCTGGGCATTGCGGGCATCATCAACGTGGTGCTTGTCTCCCTCTTCATCTGATACCGACCCCCGGGCCGTGGCGTGCCGAGGCCGCCGCGGCCCGTTTTTTTCAAAGCAAAGGAGGTTTGACATGAGTCTGCGACAAGACGCGGATCGGATCATCCAGTCCGCCATCCACTCGGCGCTGCCCGATACCGCCGTGCAGTCCGCGCTGACGGGCATCCGCTTCAACCCCAGGGGGCGCGTGATCCTCGTAGCCCTTGGCAAGGCCGCCTGGCAGATGGCCAAGGCCGCCCACGAGGCGCTGGGCGATCGGATTCAGGACGGCATCGTGATCACCAAGTACGGCCATGTGATGGGCGATCTGGGCAGCCTGCGCCTGCGCGAGGCGGGCCATCCCGTGCCGGACGCCAACTCCTTCTCCGCTACCGAGGAGGCTATCGGCCTGGTGAGCCACCTGACGAGCGAAGACAGCGTCCTGCTGCTTATCTCGGGCGGCGGCTCCGCGCTGTTTGAGCAGCCGCTCATCCCCGCGCAGGAGCTGCAGAGCATCACCGACCAGCTGCTGCGCTCCGGCGCCGACATCGTGGAGATGAACACCATCAGAAAGCGCCTCAGCCGCGTCAAGGGCGGACGCTTTGCCAAGCTCTGTGAGCCCGCCCAGGTCTACTCCGTGATCCTGTCCGACATCATCGGCGACCCACTGGACATGATCGCCTCGGGCCCCGCCTACCCGGACAGCAGCACCCGCGCGGATGCCCTGCACATCGTGGGCAAGTACCGGCTGATCCTTTCGCAGGAGGCTGAAAGCTGCCTGATGCAGGAGACGCCCAAGGAGCTGAGCAACGCGCACAGTTTTGTCACCGGCAGCGTGAGGGGCCTGTGCGCCGCCGCAGCACAGGAAGCGCGCAGCCTGGGCTATGAGCCGCACATCCTGACGGCCAGCCTGGCCTGCCAGGCCAGGGAGGCAGGCAGCTTCCTTGGCGCAGTCGCTCAGTATCATCAGCAGAGCGACAGATCCCTCGCCTTCATCGCGGGCGGCGAAACCGTAGTGCGCCTGAAAGGCAAGGGCAAGGGCGGACGCAACCAGGAGCTGGCGCTTTCGGCCGCCATGAGCATCGCCGGCCTGAAGGACACCTGCGTGTTCTCGGTGGGCAGCGACGGCACGGACGGCCCCACCGACGCCGCGGGCGGCTACGCCGACGGCGAAACGCAGCCCGGGCTCCAGCGCGAGGGCATCGACGTCTTCCGCGTTCTGGAAGACAACGACGCCTACCACGCCCTGGAAAAATCCGGCGGGCTGATCGTCACCGGCCCCACCGGCACCAACGTAAACGATGTGAGCGTGCTGCTGATCAGGCGCTGACGGCGGAAAGATCAAGCGGGATGGGGTGACTGCGCTCATTCACAGCATGAAACATGACCTCCAAGATCAGACTTCGTAAATTCTGACGGCTCGATCGAGGGCAGTCGCGTCTGGGCCTTATGAGAGTTATGCCTGAAATCATCTTGAACCGCAAAGATGAGCTATTTTCAAAGTACAGAAGCGGAAAGCCGTTATCAAAGCGGCAAGGCAGTTCATGCGCGATGGCCCTGCTGGTCGATAACATCTCCGTTGACAGACAAGGGAAAGAATGCTACTATCGGGTGCAAGAGGAAAGGCGGTTCATACCGTTATAAAACATGGTGCCGCTGCTTCAGACGAGGGTTCTGTTTTCAGGCCCGCCATCAAAAAAACGGAGGAAAACACAGTCATGAAGAAACTTTTCGCACTGGTTTTGGCGCTGAGCATGGTGCTCGGCATGTTCGCCCTGAGCGCGGGCGCCGAAACCCCCAAGTACAAGATCGGCATTCTGGCTCCCGCCGTCACCCACGGCTGGGTCGCCGGCGTGGCCTACCATGCCGAGCAGCGCTGCAAAGAGCTGGCTGACAAGGTGGAATACAAGCTCTATACCTCCAACAACGCTGAGGAAATGACCGGCCAGCTTGACGATCTGAAGACCTGGGGCGCGCAGGCCATCGTGGCCTTCCCCCAGTGGGAGGGCATGGAAGTGCCGATCCAGACCGCCATTGACGAGGGCATCGTCGTGGTGAACTTCGATATCCAGATCAATGCCCAGGGCATCTATCTGGTAACCGGCGACAACGAAGGCATGGGCCGCGCCAGCGCGCAGTACATCGTGGACAAGATCGGCAAGACCGGCACCGTCGTTGCCCTGCCCGTGCCCACCAGCGGTTCCGTGTCCGAGCTGCGTATGAAGGGCTTCATGGATGTCATGAAGGAGATCGCTCCCGACATGACCATCCTTGAGCGCGCCACCCAGTTTACCCGCGAAGCCGGTCTGAACGACATGACCGACATCCTGGCCGCCAACCCGCAGATCGATGCCATCTATTCTCTGGATGACGAGACTTCCATCGGCGCCCTGCAGGCCATCGCGGATGCCGGCCGCAAGGATATCAAGGTGATCACCGGCGGCGGCGGCTGCCAGGAATACTTCAACATGATGCCCGAAAATGAGGACATCTGGATCGCCAGCGCCCTGTACAGCCCGCTGATGGTTGAAGACGCCGTGGACGTTGCCGTGGCCGTGCTCTCCGGTGAAACCGTGGACGCCGTCAAGGTCATCCCCACCGCGATCGTTGACCGCACAAACGCAGCCGAGTATCTTGATCCCAACTCCGTCTACTGATATCCGGAAGGGATCCCGGGGCTATGGCG
>DBQV01000021.1 GCA_002305755.1 Christensenella sp. UBA1385
AACGTGCGAGGTATTGATCGTGATTCCGCGCGCCTTCTCTTCCGGCGCCTTGTCGATCTCGTCATAACGCATCGCCGTCGCGCCGCCGGCACGCGCCAGCACCATCGTGATTGCTGCCGTCAGCGTCGTCTTGCCGTGGTCTACGTGCCCGATCGTTCCGATGTTGACGTGCGGCTTGGAGCGATCAAATTTTTGCTTTGCCATGGGTATCTCCTCCTACAATTTACGCTATGCCTGGCGCAATGCCGGCTCCGCCGGTTTTCTGGCCGGCTTTGCTGCCTATGCGGCAATGCCGCAAAGGAGACTTGGAGCGGGTGATGGGAATCGAACCCACGTGACCAGCTTGGGAAGCTGGAGCTCTACCATTGAGCTACACCCGCAGAATCATCACGATATATTCTACTTGTGGCTGAATGCTTTGTCAACCGTTCCCGACGCCTTGAACGCATGAAATAGGCCATCAGCCTTCCCTCTGCCTCAGATAGCGCGTGAGCTTTTTTTTAATTCTCTGCAGCGCGTTATCCACTGCTTTCACATGGCTGCCGATGGATTCTGCGATTTCCTGATAGCTTTTGCCATCCAGAAAGGCGCTGAGCACCTGCCGTTCAAAACCGGAGAGAGCCTCTTCCATCATGATCTGCATGGAGGCCATTTCCTCCTGGTTGATATATACTTCCTCTGGGTTGGTCGCATTGCCCTCTGTCACGTCCATCAGGCTGCGTTCATCATTTTCTTCATAAACAGGCCTGTTGAGAGACACATAGCTGTTCAGCGGGACATGCTTTTGTCTAGTAGCCGTCTTAATGGCGGTGATGATCTGACGCTTGATGCACAGGTCGGAAAAGACGCGGAAGGAGGTCTGTTTGGCAGTGTCGAAGTCTCTGATCGCCTTGTACAGGCCGATCATGCCCTCCTGCACGATATCCTCATGATCCGCGCCGATCAGAAAATAGCCCCGGGCTTTCATGCGCACGAGGCCTTTATAGCTTTCCAGCAGGTAGATCAATGCGGCGGAATCTCCCTGCTGGGCAAGAGCGACAAGCTTCTCATCGCTCTTGCCTTCAAGGGAGTCCGCATGATCTCCGCCAAGATGAATCGAATCAGACGTCATGCCCAAAAAATGCCTTATTTGGTTTCCCTGCCGGTGTAAACGCCATACATCAGAATACCCGCTGCCACAGAAGCATTCAGCGAATCGATCACGCCCGACATGGGGATGGAAACGGACGTGTCGCACAGTTCAAGAGTCAGCTTGCTGATGCCTTCCCCTTCATTGCCGATCACCAGGGCGCATCCGCCCTTGAAATCCACCTTCCGATAGTCGGTTCCTTCGGCGTCCGCCGCATAAACCCAGATCCCCAGGTCCTTCAGCTGACGAATCGTCTGGTTGATGTTGGTCACCCGAGCAACTTTCACATGCTCCACAGCGCCCGCGGAAGCGCGGACAGCCGATGGGGTAAGCCCCACTGCCCTGTGCTGCTGCACGATTACGCCATGCGCCCCCACGCAGGCAGCGGAACGGATGATGGCACCCAGGTTCATCGGATCCGTAATTTTGTCAAGAATCACGATGAACGGCTCCTCCCCCTTTAATTTGGCCGTATCCAGTATCTCATCAACGCTGGAATAAGCGAAGGCGGAGGCGAAGGCGATCATGCCCTGATGGTTTCGGGTGATCTGGTCCAGCCTGGACCGCTCCACTGTCTGCACCATGATGCCGGCATTTCTGGCCATCGAAACGATTTCACGGGCCGAACCTGAAAGATCCCCTTCCGCGACCAGCAGCTTTTCAATGTCACGGCCAGTCTTGATGGCCTCCCGAATGGGGTTGCGGCCGCTGAGCAGGTTTTCAGGAACTTCAGGCTCAAGGTGCGTCTGGGGCGCCACGGCAACCGGAGCGGGAGGCGCCACCTGCTCAGCCTTTGGAACAAATCGCCTCGGCGCAGAGGGTCTCATACCGGCCGGAGCGCGGCGGTATTCCCCTTCTACAGGACGGTAGCCTGACGAATATCCTTTGCGCGCAGGCTGGCTCTGGGTCCGATCAAAGCGGGCATTGCCGGAATAAGAGCCCTGGCCGCTCCGTCCGGCGCTTTCACGCTGCCCCGGATAGGCGTCATGCCCTCTCTTATCGAATGAATTGGAAGAGGGCCTGCCGCCCTGACTGTATCCGCCCTCGCGGGAGGCGGGAGCATTCCGACCGTTTCGGCTGCCTTCCTCCTGCCTGAAGCGCGCGCTCTTGCCTTGAGAAAACCCGCCGAATCCCTTGCTCTTGTCGGGAGCATACTTTTTATAAAACGCCATAATCCTTCCTTAATCTATATCAACGTCGTTTGGAAACAGAGCCGCTATGAATCCTGATCCTCAAGCGTCAGCTGAAACAATTCCTTCAGCCGCTCCTCACGGCCCTGCACATAAAGATAGCCAAGCAGGGTCTCCAGACCGGTGGCCGCCGCATAATCAGCGACGGTCGCGCTCTTTGGAGCACTGTGGCGCGCATGTGCGTTTCTGCCCCGGCGAACATATTCCAGTTCGTCCTCCTCAAGGTGCGGAAGCAGTGCCGCCAAGGTTTTTGCCTGCGCGACCGCGCTCACGCGCGCCACGGCGCTTTTGTGCATGGCCAGGAGCTTGCGGTTGTCCCGCAGCAGATGACCGCGCACGAGAAGATCATACACAGAATCTCCTATGTAGGCCAGCTGCAGAGGGCTGAGGCTCATCAGCTCCTGCCGCGAAATCTTTCCAAAGCTGGGCATCAGCCTTGCTGCGCCGTCTTACTGTAAGCGGACGGGCTCATCCCTACAATGTTTTTGAAGGTCTTGGAGAAATGGTAGGGGTCACTCATGCCCACTTCCACGCCGGCTTGTCTGACCGTGCTGCCCTCTTTGAGCAGCGTTTTAGCACGCTCCATCTTGCAGAACAGCTGATAGCTCTGCGGCGGCATGCCCACTTCGGAGACAAAGCGCTTGCGAAAGGTCTCTACCGGCATCCGGCTGAGGCTGGCCATATCGCTCAGGCTGAAGCTGTCTTTATACTGGTTCTTGCGCATGGCGTCGATCACTTTGGCGATTTCGTGGGAAAGCACCGCGTCCATCGCTACGGGCTGCCCGCTGTGAGAGGCCAGCATGGCCCAAAGCAGTTGCTGCAGCTGGGCGGAAGAAGCATCCTGAGCGGCGCTTACACGCACCGTGGCCTGCACAATGTGCTTGGCCAGCTTGAGCTGGGATGGCAGCGCGCCCTGCTTCATAGCGATCTTGGAAAGCGCGCCCATTTTTTGCAGAAACATACCGGAAAGCGGCCCGGAAACCATCAGCCACAGCATACGCGTTTCCTGCTCGGATACCAGATGAAGCCCTGTCGTGTTTGGCGGTACCATGCAGCTTTCTTTCCCCTTCAGCTGAATACTGAATTCATCATTGCTGAGCGTAAAGGTACCATTTTGGGCGGCGATCCACAGCCAGCAATCCACATCCTTCAGCACGTGAGAGCCCTGCGACAGCATGGATGCGCCGGCCGCAGATATCCATACCCCGCTGGCCTCTGCCAGTTCGTCTGGCACATGATGACCTTCTACGCTGAAAGGCTGATCGGCCTTGGACTGCACATCATAGAACAAAACAGAATCCATCAATACTTACCTCCTTAGGGATAGGAGCATGATACATGCCAATTCATACATTGTCAATATCCAATCCAAAAGTGACATTGCCGAAAAAGACAATGTGTTATTATGGATAGAATAGTTACCGTAAAGGGATGTGCTTTCTTTCTCAGACCGCTGCCGGATCACAAAATCATAATCAGATTTTGATTGACGAACGCAAATACCTGTGCTATCATATCACCCGCTGACGTAAGCGATGGAGAGTTGGCTGAGTGGTCTAAGGCGCACGATTGGAAATCGTGTGTGGGCTTATACCCCACCCAGGGTTCAAATCCCTGACTCTCCGCCAGGTGCCGCTCCGACCGATCGGAGCGGCATTTTGCTGCCTCTTTCCCGCAGGCCGGCCTTCCTTGACACCCATGAGCCAATCCATCATAATACTTTTGCTGATTGACTGTGGCTTTTGCCGTGCCGCGCAATGCGATGAGAAGCCTGATTCTCAGCAAAGCTGTGAAGGAGAGAGGCATGCTGAACTGTAAACCGCTGGTCGCCATTGTGGGTCGGCCTAATGTGGGAAAATCAACCTTTTTCAATAAGATAGCCGGCCACAGGATCGCCATTGTGGAGGATACGCCCGGCGTTACACGCGACCGCATCTACGCCGATACAGAATGGACGGGGCGCGCCTTCACGCTGATCGATACCGGGGGTATCGATACGCAAAGCGACGACGTGTTGCTTTCTCAGATGCGCAGGCAGGCTCAAATCGCCGTGGAAACGGCCGATGTGATCTGCTTTTTTGTGGACGCAAGAAGCGGCATGACCCATCAGGATGAGGAGATCGCGCTGATGCTGCGAATGTCTAAAAAACCCATCCTTCTGGTCGTCAACAAAGTGGATTTTCAGGGCCTTGATAACGATGTGTACGAATATTATAGCCTCGGATTGGGCGATCCTATTGCGATTTCCGCAGCCAATATGCTCGGCCTTGGCGATCTGCTGGATGCCATTGTCAAGAGCCTTCCCCCCGTTCCTGAACACGAAGCGACAGAGCTTATGCCTGTCCAGCTTGCGATCGTTGGCCGCCCTAATGTCGGCAAGAGCAGCATCACCAACCGTCTCTTGCAGCAGGAGCGAGTGATGGTGTCGGATATTCCCGGCACCACGCGCGATGCCGTTGATACGCTGTATGAGCACGAAAACGGCAAGCTATACAACCTGATCGATACGGCCGGCATACGGCGCAAGCGCGCCATTGAAGACGACAGTCTGGAGCGCTACAGCGTGCTGCGCAGCTTTACCGCCATCCACAGGTGCGAAGTCGCTCTCTTGGTGATCGATGCCAATGACGGCGTGACGGAACAGGATACCAAGATCGCGGGCCTGGTGAAAGACGAAGGAAAGGCCATGATCGTTGTAGTCAACAAGTGGGACTCGATAGAGAAGGAAACAGGCACGTTTGAAAAGTACCGCAAAGAAGTGCTTGAAACGCTGAAATTTGTTGATTACGCGCCGGTTCTGTTTGTTTCAGCCCTGAGCGGACAGCGGATCAACACGATCTGGGAAGCGGTGGACGAGGTCTATGAACAGGCCAGCCGCCGCATCACGACCGGCGCTCTCAACGAGGTCATCGGAGAAGCGCAGATCTCTCTTCAGCCGCCACGGAGCGGAAGCAGGCAGCTTCGCATCTATTACGCTACGCAGAACGATGTGCTCCCTCCATCCTTTGTCCTGTTTGTCAATGATGAGGAGCTGATGCACTTTTCTTATGAAAGATATCTTGAAAACCGGCTCCGTCAGGCCTTTGGCTTCATCGGAACGCCGATCAGGCTGACGCTGCGCGAACGCAAGAAAGAGGAGAATATGACATGAACTGGCTGCATCTGGCTCTCTGCGCTGTCATCGGCTATTTTCTCGGGTCTTTCTCTTCGGGCATCGTGCTGGGAGAGAGACAGAAAGTCGATATCAGGCAGCACGGCAGCAAGAACACCGGCGCCACAAACGCGATCCGCGTGATGGGGCTCAGGCTGGGTCTTCTGACCTTTGCAGGAGACTTTGCGAAGGCGGCCATTGCCGTCTTGCTGGGCCGGATGATCGGCGGACGGGACGGCGGCCTTCTGGCCGGTCTTTTTGCCGTTGTTGGGCACAACTGGCCGCTTTTCTATGGCTTCAGCGGCGGAAAGGGCATTGCCTGTTCCACGGCCGTTTTGCTGCTAAACGTTTTTCCGGAAGGGCTGGTTGCGGTGCTCGTCGCTGTGCTGGCAATCTACTTCAGCCGCTATGTATCGTTAGGCAGCCTCTCCCTGCTGCTGACTGCCGCGCTGCTTCTTCCCTTCACCCGCGGTTTCTGGCCCTATGGCGTCTGGGCTTTTCTTCTGCTTCTTTTTGGCGCATACAGGCACCGAAGCAACATCGGCCGCTTGCTCAATGGGACGGAAAGCAAGTTCACCGGAAAAAAACACGATAACGCTTGACCGCAGCATCAGGTCACAGCAAAACGGGACGCATCATCGCGCCTTGTTTTGCGCTATCAAATGCCTATGTACCGTTCCCGCTTTGCATGAATTTCGTCATCTGCCTCATCTCGTCCAGCAGCATCTCGAATCCGATCTCTTTTGAAGCGTCCTCAAGCAATATGTTGCTCCCGCTCTCGGCATCATAAACCCCCTGGCAGTTCAAAATCAGCATGCCATATTTCGCGCCGCCGAAGGTCTTGCTGATGCTGATCGGCGTCTCAAACTGATACCGGCGGCTTGTCTTTTGTACATTTTTCTGCGTTACCTTGTCGAGCTCGGTAAAGAACCGGATCGAAACCTTGAGCACTTCACTTCTCTCGTCATAGAAAGAACAGGAAAGCCTGAGATCATCGTCTTCGATAAGCAGATGCAGATTTCCCACCACATGCTTGGCATCAGCGACAATCGGCACAGTCTGCTCTCCCTGCATATCTGTGCGGAAAGGTGTGATGAAACAATCGAATTCTTGCTTCTGTCCCGTCAGCTCTGAAAGCAGAATACCGTAAGCGTTGAAGCTGACCGCGAAATGCTTCTTGTCCAGGGTATAGCTTCTGGTTTCGATGGTGTCCCCGCAGCGCCTGCAAAGCCGGATCTGCTTCCCGGGCGCAAACAGCCGGGCCGGTTCCGCCGTGCGCCACCTTCCGGGCCAGTGTTTCTTGGCCGCCAGGGCCCTCGTTTCAGTATGTTCGCAGTGTCTGCATTTCCTCGTCTGTTCCCCTGCTTCATTGCACCAGGCTTTGCGCACGGTCTCCCATCTGGCAAACGCATGCTTCCGGGGCTTGACGCTTCTGGATTCCTCGGTTCCGCACACATCACAGCGCCTTGACTGTGTGCCGCCGTCCTCACAGCGCTGATAAACAGGTTTTTCCCAGCTGCCAAAGGTATGCTCGGTCATAGGGGCTGTCTTCTGCATTACAACTCCGCACAACGTGCAGGTTCGCTCATAAACGCCCTCACTGTGACAGGTTTCCCGCTTGATCTGGCTATACTCGGTATAGACATGATATAAGGCCTTGATTTCCCGGTTTTCCTTCTTGCCGCAAACCGAACAGGTCCGCAGCTGCTCACCGATCTGTTCACAGGCCGGCTCCTTGATCGTTATCCAGGATGAGAATCGATGCCCGGGCGCGGCCTCGCTTTCCGTTTCGGTATATGCGCAGCTTTCACATTTTCGTTCACGCTTTTCCCCGTTCTCGCAATCGGCGGCACTGAGCTTCCTCCACGATCCGAAAGCATGTTCTTTCGCTGAAATCGCGCGTTTTTCTTCATACCCACAGTGGCCGCAAACGCGAGACTCTTCCCCCTCTCCCCCACAGCTTGCATCCCTTAAGATATTCCAGTCACTGAAGCTGTGCGGGCTGGCAGCAATGGCTTCCGTGATTCTGTCGCCACAGTTCGAACAAACGCATGCTTTCAGGCCTTCCCGATCACAGCTTTCAGCCGTGACAACCTCCCAAACGGAGTATTGGTGGAGCAGCCTTGGCAGCGATCTGTGCTCGACATATCCGCACGCTTTGCAGACCGCCCGTTCCTCTCCATCTGATTCGCAGGTCGGCTCTTTCACGCGCTCCGCTTTATCATATTGATGCTGCCCCGCAGGCACGGTCGCTGTCTCAGAATATGCACAGTTTTGACACTGTCTGCTTCTGTTGCCCGGTACATCGCAGGCCGTTCTCGGTTCTTCTTTCCATTCACCCATGATGTGAGGATCTGCAAGCAGCTTTTCTTCTACCGTCTTGCCGCAGCCGATGCAGGTCCGTACCATCAGTCCGCCCTGTGAGCAGCTCGGTTCCTCCGCGATCACCCATGAGCCATATCGATGGCTTAGCTTCTGCACGGTCTCCGTCAGGTCAGCCGAGCATACTCTGCATGTATAAACGATACAACCCTCTTTGGTGCAGTCCGCTTTGACCTTTGTTTCCCCTTTCCCATACTGATGAAGTGTGAGCTTCGGAATCTCGCTGCTCTCACTTGCCCCACACGCGCAGCTTCGCTGCTGAACGCCCGTTGCTCCACAGGTGGCGGACACAACCGTGCTCCACTCGCCGTATTGATGGTTGTGCTCCTGCTCCTGATCTCCTTCAGAAAATCCATTCGCACCCAAAAGCAAAAGCACAAACAAAAAGACGGCTGTCATTCTGAATCCACGCAGTGATTTCATCATACAGCCGCCTCCGAAAGTCGGAATGTGCTCCGTTTCCGCCCGGGTCAGTTTATTTGGTGCCGAACAGCCTGTCGCCGGCGTCGCCCAATCCGGGAACGATATAACCGTGGCTGTTCAGCTTCTCATCCATAGCCGCCACATAGATATCTACATCCGGATGATCTTCTTCTATCCGCTTGACGCCTTCCGGGGCAGCGATCAGATTGACCAGCCTGATGTGATTGCAGCCGCGCTGTTTCAGAAACCTGATGGCGGCGGAAGCGCTGCCGCCTGTCGCCAGCATGGGATCGAGCACAAGCAAAAGCCTCTGCTCAGCGTCCGCCGGAAGCTTGCAGTAATACTCGACCGGCTGCAAGGTCTCAGGATCGCGATAGAGGCCGATGTGCCCGATTTTGGCATTGGGTACCAGGTTCATGATCCCTCCCACCATGCCGAGGCCCGCGCGCAGGATCGGGATCACGCCAATCGGGAGGCCGGACAAGGTCCTTGACTTGGTCAGAGTAATAGGGGTCTCCACTTCGATCTCTTCCGTTGGCAGATCTCGCGTTACTTCATATACCATCAACATGGAAATCTCATCGAGCAATTCGCGGAACTCTTTTGTGCCGGTATTCTTGTCGCGCATAATGCTCAGTTTATGCTGGATCAAAGGATGATTGAATACATGTACTTTTGACATTTTCTCTCCTCTTTCTCACGTTGATGGGCTAACTGTAACCTGTAAAATTATATAAGTTTTATGACGATTGCGCAATACAAGGAAGCAGCTCGATCACAGCAATCGCTTATCTCAAGAAGTAAAGATATATACAGTTTATGCACTTCCCCAGAATAAGTATATATCGGTGATAAAGACCTGCAAACCAGGCCGAAACGAAGCTGCTTGGGATACTCTCAGTGAGACAGACCTATCTGAAAGTCTCCCGCTTCTCGGCCGGTCCGTAAGGCTCCTGCCTCATAGGATCACGTCTCACCAGCACCTCCGGCCCCACCTTTCGGAACAGGCAGATCATTTCATTGGTCAGTGCCACGTTGGTATATGGTACCTCGATCTCCTTTTGGCTCACAAAGACCGCTTGCGAAAGCTCCTGTTCGTTAAGCTTCACGCTGTCTGATCCCACTACGCGCGCGTAGAAGCCCGCGAGCAGAGAGCCCGTGAAGGCCCAGGGCTGGCTCTTATAGTAAGTGATGTTTCCCACCTCAAGCCCCGTCTCTTCCATCACCTCCCGCCTTACGGTCTCCTCCAGAGTTTCACCGATCTCAGTGTACCCTGCCACCAGGGCCCAGTGCGGTCTGGCAGGTCTGCCTTCGCCCAAAGCGTATTTGGTGAGCAGCAGCCGGTCTCCATCAATCACGCCCACGATGACCGCGGGCATGATCTGGGGGTACTCCCGGTTGCCACAGGCGGGGCAGCGCATCATGCGCTCCTTGCCGTCATGCACGGTCCGATGGCCGCATACGCCGCAATATTTGCGTGCTCTGTACCACCTGTACAAGTGACTCCCGAGCACGCCGGCAAAGGCCAGGTGCTGGGGCTGCGCTCCGCGCAGTTTTTGTACCGCCTGAAAGCGAAAGCCTGGTGCCCAAACAGCCCTGAAGGATAAGAAGTATTTCTGCCCGTCAATGGCGAACAGGTAGATAAAGCGGGCGGGATCCATCTTTTTGCCGTCGAACACAGGATAGGAGACGCCTCCCTGGTCCCTGACCAGTATGGCGTCTCCCTGGTAGCAAAGCACCGTATCACCGTTTTGGATCACATGAGGATAGTAGGCGTTGTCTAAGCGCAGCGGACTGATTTCATGCAGCATCTGGTCGCCAGATCAACCTTTCACATCCTCGTCAAAATGCACATGCAGCATCTTCAGCGCGTCATCCGTCACCCGGCTGGGCGTATCCATCATCAGGCAGGCCGCGTTCTGCGCCTTCGGGAAGGGGATCACGTCACGCAGGCTTTCGGCGCCGAACAGCATCATCATCAGACGGTCAATGCCGAAAGCAAATCCGCCGTGCGGCGGCGTGCCGTATTTGAAGGCCTCAAGCAGGAAACCAAAGCGCTTCCAAGCTTCCTCATGCGTAAAGCCGAGCAGACTGAACATCTTCTCCTGCAAATCGGAAGCATGAATACGGATGGATCCCGAGCCCATTTCGATGCCGTTGAGCACCAGATCGTAGGATTGGGCACGCGTCAGCTCCGGGTGCTGCTGCATCAGCTCGAAATCCTCCTCCATTGGCATGGTGAAGGGATGGTGCGCCGCCTGATAGCGCTGCTCCTCCTCGCTCCACTCAAGCAGCGGGAATTCCGTGATCCAAAGCAGGTTGTACTTGTTCTTGTCGATCAGGCCAAGCTCGCGGGCCAGCTTGGCCCGCAGCTGGCCCATAGCCGTCAGGGCGATCAGCTTTTTGTCCGCAATGATGAACAGGGCGTCGCCCTTTTCCACCTTCATGTGTCTGAGCAGCTCGTTCAGCTTATCTTCCGAGAAGAACTTGGCGAAGGAGGAGCGCACGGTGCCGTCCTCATGCAAGGCCAGCCAGGCCAGCCCCTTCACGTGATAGGTCTTGGCGTATTCACCCAGCGCGTCCATCTCCTTGCGGCTCAGGTGGGCGGCGTTCTTGGCGGTAATGGCGCAGACCGTCTGCCCTTCCTCGACCGCGCTGTCAAACACGGAGAACCCGCAGCCCTTGACCACCTGGTTGATGGTCTCAATCTGCATGTCATAGCGGGTGTCGGGCTTGTCGCTGCCATACTTCTCCATGGCGTCCTTCCAGGTCATGCGCGGCAGGGGCAGCTGAAGCTCGATACCCTTGATCTTCCTGAAAACGTTGGCAAAAGCTCCCTCGACCACGGTCTGGATATCCCTGGGCTCCACAAAGCTCATTTCCAGATCCAGCTGCGTAAACTCCGGTTGACGGTCGGCGCGGCTGTCCTCATCGCGGAAGCAGCGGGCCACCTGAAAATACTTGTCCATGCCGGCCAACATCAAAAGCTGCTTATAAATCTGTGGGCTCTGCGGCAGCGCGTAGCATTCACCGGGATGGATACGGCTGGGCACGAGAAAGTCGCGTGCGCCTTCGGGGGTGGACTTGGTGAGGATCGGTGTCTCAAACTCGGCGAAACCCTCGGCGATCATGTGTTCCCTGATCGCATTGATGACCCTGGAGCGGTTGATCATCATCTGCTGCATGGAGGGCTTGCGCAGGTCAAGGTACCTGTAGCGCAGCCGGACAGCCTCATTATCTTTGGCATCATCCTCGATATAGATAGGCGGCGTTTCGGAGGCGTTGAGCAATTTGGCCTCCTTCACCAGCACCTCCACCCGGCCGGTAGCCATGCCGGCGTTGACGGCGGAGGCATCGCGCAGCGCCACTTCTCCCTTGACAGCCAACACATACTCAGAGCGCAGAGACCCTCCCAGCGCGAAGGTCTTCTCATCCAGCTTATCGGCGTTGAATACCACCTGCACCATACCGGAAATATCGCGCAGCCACACAAAGATCACGCCGCCCATGTTGCGCGCGCGCTGCACCCAGCCCATCAGCGTCACCTGACGGCCGGCCATCTCCTCACGCGCTTCGCCGCAGCGCAGATCTCTTTTCCATCCGCCCAAAAACTCCGCCATTTTCATCAACCTCTCAGCATTTTTTCAATGTTGTCACGCGCATCCTGTGCGGGTATTTCGCTTTCTTGTCCGCTTTGCATATCGCGCAGGCGAACGTTCCCCCGCTCTTTTTCTTCGCCCCCCACGATCGCCATTACCCTGATGCCCAGCTTGTTGGCATATTTGAACTGCGCTCTCAGGTTGCGCCCCGTATGGTCGCAGTCCGCCCGGATGCCCGCATCTCGCAGAGCCAGCACCAGCCGGAAGGCATCCTCAAAATCCTGCGGCGCAATGTTCGCGGCAAATACCTGGTACTGGGCAGGCTCCGGCATCGCGATCCCCCTGGTCTCCAGCTCCAGCAGTACGCGCTCAATGCCCAAGCCGAAGCCCACAGCGGGCAGCGCGGGGCCATCCAGCTGTTCCACCAAGCCGTCATAGCGCCCGCCGCCGCACAGCGCCAGGCCTTCGCGCTGACCGTGCATGATGATCTCAAACACCGTTTTCGTGTAATAATCAAGCCCTCGCACGATGAAGGGATCCACCTGATAGCTCACATGGGCGGCGTCCAGCAGCCTTTTGAGGCCCTCAAAGTGGTCGGCGCACTCCTCACACAGACTATCCAGGATGATGGGCGCGCCCTTCACCACACGCTTGCAGCCGGGTTCCTTGCAGTCCAGCACGCGCAATGGGTTTCTGTCGAAGCGTTCGCGGCAGTTGTCGCACAGCTGGTCCATGCGTCCGGCAAGATATTCCCTCAGCTTCTGGTGATAGACGGGGCGGCACTTGGGGCAGCCGATGGAGTTGATATTGACCGTCAGATCATCAAGCCCCAGCTCGGCAAGCAGCCGCAGCAGGGTGGAGATCAGCTCGGCGTCCGCCGAAGGCTCCTTCGCGCCAAAGCACTCCATGCCGAACTGATGATGCTCTCTCAGGCGGCCGTGCTGCGGATTTTCATAACGGAAAATTGGGTTGTTGATGTAGTACATCTTGACGGGCTGGGCCTGTGAATACAGCTTTCCCTCAATCAGGGCGCGCACAGCGCCCGCTGTTCCCTCAGGCTTCAGCGTGATGGAGCGGCCACCCTTGTCGGTAAAGGTGTACATCTCCTTCTGTACGATGTCCGTGGTATCGCCCACACCGCGCAGGAACAGCTCAGTATGTTCAAAAACCGGCGTGCGCACCTCACGGTACCCCGCCAGCGCGGCGTGTTTGCGCATGAGGCTTTCAATATACTGAAATTTATAGCTGTCCTGCGGCAGACAATCTTTTGTTCCCTTTGGCGCCTGTACCATGGCTCCCCCTTTCAAAAAACAAGCCCACGCATACAATATGCATGGGACGATCAAATCGCGGTACCACCCTGCTTGCACTGTAAAGTGCCGCTCAAAACCGATAACGCGGGTCCGCGCCGGCTCTCGCCGGCGGCTCCGGGGTGTCACGATGCCGCTTTGCCGGGAGACTTGCAGCCAAGGTCTCCTTCTCTTCAGGCAGGGGTTGCATCCACTTCCCATCACAGCCGTAGACATATTATAGGTGACTGTTCAGCATTTTGTCAACGCCGATACGCTGTGTTATAATATTGGGCATGATAAAGGAGGACGGCAAGATGTTTGATTCCATACACGATGCGAGCCCCGAAATACGTCTTGATGTAAACCATTTGATGAGCGATATGCTGGGCGAAAAGTTCGGTCTGACGGAAAAGGAGCTGGATGCCCTTGCTCCCCGCGCCACAGCTGCCTTTGAAGCGGTGAAAGCAAACCGCGGAACGGGCTGGCTGGGCTGGACCGAACTGCCCTACAATCAGGATGACATCGTCAGAGATATACTTGATACCGCTCAAAAAGTTCGGGGTGAGTTTAAGGCTTTCGTGGTGCTTGGCATCGGCGGCAGCGCGCTTGGGCCCATCGCTGTGCAGCAGGCGCTTAACCACCTTCACTACAACGAACTGAGCGATGAAAAGAGAGGCGGTCCCCGCTTCTATGTGGAAGACAATATCGATCCCGAACGCATGCAGGCCCTGCTGGATGTGATCGATCTGAAAACCACCTGTTTCAACATCATCACCAAGTCCGGCGCCACGGCTGAAACCATGAGTCAATACCTGATCATCTCCGAGGCCCTGAAAAAGCAGGTGCCGGACAGCTGGCAGCGGCACATCATCGCCACCACCGACCGCGAGAAGGGCAACCTGATCAAGCTGGCGCAGAAGGAAGGCTTCAAGCTGTTCTATATCCCCTCCTCCGTTGGCGGCCGCTTCAGCGAATTGAGCCCGGTCGGGCTGCTGTCCGCCGCCGTCTGCGCCATCGACATCAAGGCCATGCTCAAAGGAGCCGCTGACATGGACGCCCGCTGTTCCGAGGCCGACCTCTGGAAAAACCCCGCGTTGCTGGAGGCCGCCATACAGTATGCGCTGATGCAGCAGAGGGGTATCAACGTGCATGTGATGATGCCCTATGCCGACAGTCTAAAGCTGATGGCAGACTGGTTCTGCCAGCTGTGGGCCGAAAGCCTCGGCAAAAACGTAACCCGCAAAGGCGAGCCGGTCAATGTTGGACAAACGCCCGCCAAGTCCCTGGGCGTGACGGATCAGCACAGCCAGCTGCAGCTCTACACCGAAGGCCCCTACGACAAAGTGGTCACGCTGCTCAAGGTGGAAAAGTTCCGGTCGGAGACGACCATTCCCCACGGCTGCGAGGATTTTGCGGATGTCGCTTTCCTCGGCGGCAAGAGCCACAACCAGCTGATCGAGGCGGAGCGTTTGGGCACGGAATACGCCCTTCTGAAAGCAAAGCGCATGAGCCAGACCATTACGCTCCCCCTTGTGAACGAACATACCATCGGCCAGCTGATCTACTTCTTCGAACTGGTGACCGCCTATGTGGGCGAGCTGCTGGATATCGACGCTTTCAATCAGCCAGGTGTGGAAGAATCCAAGATCGCTTCCTACGCCGTGCTTGGCAACAAGGCCGAGAAATTCCAGAAAAAGCAGCAGGAAATGGCTGCCGCTCCCGCGCCCAAGAGCCGATACATTCTCTGATAGCGCTTGACTTTAGAGCCGCCTCGTGGCGGCTCTTTTTTGAATCTGCGCGTTTGCCGATCCCCTTGCAAGACGGAGCCGAATGTTGTAAAATAAATACAGAAAAAAAACATCGCATTGAAAAGGGGGCCGTGTTTTGGGAAGCAGAAAGTTTCGTGACACCCTGATTGCCGGTCTGACGCTGTTCGCCATGTTCCTTGGCGCGGGGAATGTTATCTTCCCTCCCTATGTGGGTGTGCTGGCCGGCGACAGGTGGGGCATCGCCGCGTTTGGCTTTATACTGACGGCAGCGGGCCTGCCGCTGCTGGGAACGCTGACCGTTGTGCGCCTGGACGGCGCGCCCGACAAACTGTGCGCCCGGGCTTGGCCAGGAATGGGCATAGCGCTTAACATCCTGATACTCGTGATGATCGGTCCCCTGTTTGCTATCCCCCGCACCGCGGCCACTACCATCGAACTCAGCGTGCTTCCATTTCTTTCGGAAGGAGCGGACATCCGCCTGGTCAGCGCGCTGGTATCGATGGTGTTTTTTGCCGTCACCTATGCCCTCAGCGTTTCGGAAAGCCGCGTGATCGATACCATCGGCGGCGTGCTTTCACCCCTGCTCATGCTGTTTCTGCTGCTTTCCATCGCGCTCAGCATACTGCGTCCCATAGGCACGCCCGACAAGAATCTGGTCAGACTGTCTGAAAACACAAAGCATCGGCGGATTTTTGCCCGAATTGGGATAAAATCTCAACCGTTACATACAAAAACCGTCCGTTTTCCTTGATAAATCAAGAGTTTTCGGACGGTTTGTGGTACAGGGCAGCGTATTCTACTACGGCTTCTCCTCCGGCTACCAAACCATGGACGGCATCGGCTCCCTGGTGATGAGCGGCACCATCGCCGCCTTCATTTCTCAAAGAGGCTATGGAAGGGCGGAAGGCCACGGTATCCTGGTACGCGCTGCGATCATCGCGGCTGCCCTGCTTGGCTCGGTCTATCTGGGCTATACCTGGATCGGAGCATCCGGCAGCGGAACGCTGCGCGAGCTTTCTTCCCGCACCGCGATGCTCAGCCGGGCCTCATTGATGCTCAGCGGGCACTTCGGGCGGATCCTTCTGGCGCTCGTCATTTTCTTCGCCTGTCTCACCACTTCTTCAGGCCTTACGGTCACCTTCGCTCAGTATTTTAGCAGACTCAGCCGCGGAAAAGTCAGTTACAGGTTGCTTTGCGCCATTGTGGTGGCTATCAGCTTCGGCATCTCGCTCGTGGGTGTGGAAGGCATCATCTCCATCTCCGGGCCTGTGCTGGAGGTCATCTATCCCCTGTGCATCGTCTTGATCGCGCTGAACCTGTTGTCAAAATACATCAAATCGGACGGCGCCTTTCGCGGAGCTGTCATCGGCACGCTGCTGGTCTGCGCGGTGCTGGCCGCGCGCGCCATCGGGCCCCTGAAGCCCCTGGGCGACCATATCCTTGACCTGTTGCCCTTTGGCGGCAGCGGTTTTGGCTATGTGGTGCCCGCGGCAGTCGGATTTGCCCTGGGCAGCTGGAGCGGTAAGGCTCGCTCGCGCCCCAGCAAAGCCAGCTCCAAGGCAGTCTTCTGATTCTTCCATCGACAAAGGCTGCGGCGAAACGTGCATCGCCGCAGCCTTTTAGTGTATCAAATCAGTCAAAATCAATTCTCAAACTGGTAGCGCAGGATCGGGCTGCGCGCAGCGGTCACCTCATCCGGCCTTGAGATCGGCGTGGTAAGGGGCGCGTTGTGCAGGCTGGCGGGATCGCTGACCACCTTTTCACTGATGGCCCTAAAGGCCGCCGCCGCCTCATCAAGGCTTTCACGGCTCTCAGTTTCCGTTGGCTCCAGCATCAGAGCCTCGTGAACGATCAGCGGGAAATACATCGTCGGCGGATGCATGCCGTGGTCGATCAGTCCCTTAGCAACATCCAGAGCCGATACGCCGGTATCGTGCTTTGTCTTTTCCAGCGTCAACACAAACTCATGCATGCAGGTATGGTCATACGCCACCGGGAAATACTGCTTGACCTGCTGCATCAGATAGTTCGCGTTCAGCACCGCCGTTTCGGCCGAGGCCGGAATACCGTCCGAGCCGAGCGTGAGGATATAAGTGAGCGCCCTCATCACAATGCCGAAATTGCCATAATATGAGCGCACCTGACCGATGCTGTGAGGCTTTCTGCCTTCACCCATCAGCGAACTGGGCAGATACTCCTTCAGGAAGGCCTTGCAGCCAACGGGGCCGGAGCCCGGGCCGCCGCCGCCGTGCGGGGTGGAGAATGTCTTGTGCAGGTTCAGATGCACCACATCAAAGCCCATATCGCCGGGACGCACCTTGCCCATGATGGGATTCAGATTTGCGCCGTCGTAGTAGCACAGGCCGCCGCACTCATGCACCAGCTTGGTGATCTCCAGAATGTTCGGGTCGAAAAGGCCCAAAGTATTGGGGTTAGTCAGCATCAAACCGGCTACCTCATCGCCGCAGGCGGCCTTCAGCGCTTCCATATCAACGCAGCCCTGAGCGTTCGACGGGATGTTGATCACACCGTAACCCACCATGGCGGCGCTGGCCGGGTTGGTGCCGTGGGCCGAATCCGGGACGATGATCTTGCTGCGCTTGCTGTCTCCGCGCAGCTCATGGTACTTCTTGATCAGCAGCAGACCGGTATACTCGCCGTGCGCACCGGCCGCGGGCTGAAAGGTGATGGCGTCCATACCTGTCACTTCACACAGAAGCGTTTGGGCCAGGGCCAGCGCATCACGGCAGCCTTTGGTGCTGGATGCAGGCTGAAGCGGATGGATCCCCAGGAAGTTCGGGTCCGCGGCCACGGCTTCGTTGATACGGGGGTTATACTTCATGGTGCAGGAGCCCAGCGGATAGAAGCCGTTGTTCACGCCAAAGGCCTGCTTGGCAAGGCGCGTATAGTGACGGGACAGCTCCACTTCGGTCATCTCGGGCAGCCTGGGAGGCTCCTTGCGCAGCTTCTTGGGCAGTTCCGTCTCCGGCACATCGCAGGCAGGCAGATAGCTCATTTTGCGGCCGGTCGAGCCGCTTTCAAAAAGCAGTTTCATTGCGCGCACACCTCCCTGATGATTTTGACAACGTCGTCAAGCGTATCCTTGCTCAGCTTCTCGGTCACGCACCACAGCATTCCCTGCGGTGTAGGCAGGCCGCTGAGCACTCCTCTTTCCGCCAGGCGTTCTTCAAGCAGCGTGGGCTCAATCGGGCAGCCTGTCATGAACTCATTGAAGAATTCCCCGTCAAACACCGGAACAAACCCCGGTATCTTTTGCAGCTCCCTGGCAAAGTAGTGGGCCTTATGGTAGCACAGCTCCGCGGTCTGGCGCAGGCCGTCCGGGCCGAGTGCCGCCATGTAGACACCTGCCGTCATGGCGCAGAGGGCCTGGTTCGAGCAGACATTGCTGCTGGCCTTCTCGCGGCGGATATGCTGCTCGCGCGCCTGCAGTGTGAGCACGAAGGCCCTCCTGCCCTGCGCATCCTTGGTCTGGCCTACGATTCGGCCCGGCAGCAGCCTGGTCAATTCCTTTCTGCACGCAAGAAAACCCAGATAGGGCCCGCCGTAGTTCAGCGCCATGCCCAAAGGCTGGCCTTCGCCCGTCACGATATCCGCTCCCTGCTCGGCGGGCGTCTCAAGCAGCCCGAGGGAGGTCGGGTAGACGGCCATCACGGCCTTAGCGCCTGCCATATGGACGAGCTCATTCAGATGTGCGGCGTCCTCCAGCTGTCCGAAGAAATTGGGCTGTTGTGTCAGCAGGCAGGCCGTCTTCTCATTCAGCATGGAACTCAGAGCGGCTTCGTCCGTTCTTCCGTCCTTCACCGGGACGACGAACACCTCTACATTGCGGCCCCAGCAATAGGTCTTAACGGTTTCAATGGTCTCGGGGTGCACGCTGCCGGACACCAGCACGGTGCCGCGCCGGCGGTCCAAACACATCATCACGGCTTCCGCCGCGGACGAAGCGCCATCGTACATGGATGCGTTGCTGACATCCATACCCGTCAGTTCACAGATCATGGTCTGGAATTCAAAGATGCTCTGCAGAATACCCTGACTGATCTCCGCCTGATAGGGCGTATAGGTGGTGCTGAATTCTTCTTTGGATGTCACGCTGGTCACAATAGCGGGGATGTAGTGGTCATAGGCCCCTGCGCCGCGCAGTATGGTATCAAATTTCCTGTTTTCTGCCGCAAGGCCGCGCATTTTTTCGCGCACTTCCATCTCGGACAGGCCCTTGGGTATGTTGAGCGGTTTTTTCAGCAGCACGCTTTCAGGAACATCGTGATACAGATCGTTGATCTCCTGCAGGCCGATGGCCTTGAGCATGGCTTCCCGTTCCTGCGGGGTCGATGGGAGATAGTTTCCCATACTCAGGCCTCCTTCAGAAATTCCTCGTATTCCTGGGCGTTCATCAGCTCTTCGGTCTCCGTGATCTCGCCCACTCGGATGATCCACGCCTCGTAGGGATGCTCGTTGATGGCTTCGGGGGCATCCGCCAGCGCTTCATTGGCTTCGGTCACCTTGCCGCTGACAGGGCTCATCACTTCGCTGACTGCCTTCACAGACTCCACATCGGCAAAAGAGCTGCCGGCGGTCACGGCGTCGCCCTCCGTGGGCAGGTTGATGAAAACAATATCCCCCAGTTCTTTCTGGGCATAGTCGGTCAGGCCGATCAACAGGCTGTCGCCCTCTTCCTTGATCCATTCATGGGTTTTGGTGTACTTCAGTTCGTTTGGGTAACTCATGGTTCAATCCTCCTCAAAATATCAATCAGACTCGCTGATCATTTGCTCCGCTTATAGAAGGGCAACTCCGTCCATCGGCATTTCAGCCTTCGCCCTCTGACATCCACCTCGTATTCACCCTCGGGATCCACCCTGGAAGCATCCACCAGCGCCATCGCGATGGCCTTGCCCAGGTAGGGAGCCATGGTGCCGCTGGTCGTTTCTCCGATCTGCTCGCCATCCAGGTACACGGCGCAATGCTCGCGCGCGATACCCCTGTCCGTCACCACCAGGCCAATGCGGGTGCGCTTTGGTTCTCCCGCCGCAATGAGGGCCTCTTTTCCGATAAATGAAGGCTTGTCCATCTTGACAAAGAAAGATAGCCCAGCCTCCAGAGGCGACACGTCGTCCGTCATCTCATGGCCGTACAGGGGCATGCCCGCTTCCAGCCGAAGCGTATCCCGCGCGCCCAGCCCGCAGGGAATCAAGCCTTCGTCCCTGCCCGCTTCAAGCAGCGCCTCGGCCAGCTCCACCGCCTGATCCGGTTTGCAGTATAGCTCATAACCAAGCTCTCCCGTATAGCCTGTTCTTGACACCAGGCAGGGGATGCCTGCTACCGCGACATTTTGATTCAGCGTATAGTATTTGACCGGCAGCTGATCCTCTTTGGACAGCTTGGACAGGATTTCCTTCGCTTTGGGGCCCTGCAACGCCAATTGCGCAAACCCGTCCGAAAGATCGGTGACGCTCACGTCGCCGTGACGGTGCTCAACGAACCACCGATAGTCCTTGTCCTTGTTGGCGGCGTTGACGACCAGCAGATATCGATTTTCATCCATACGGCAGCAGACCAGATCATCCACAATGCCGCCATGCTCGTTACAGATGGGGCTGTAGCGCACACGGCCCAGCTCCATACCAGCCATGTCGTTGACCAGCACTTCCTGCAGCAGCGCCAGCGCATCCGGGCCCTCAAACTCGATCTCGCCCATGTGGGACACATCAAACAGGCCGCAGGCGGTGCGGACCGCGTTATGCTCCGCGATCACGCCCGTCTGATACTGAACGGGCAGAAGATAGCCCGCAAAGGGAACGATCTTTCCCCCCAGCTTGATATGCAGATCATAAAGCGGCGTCTTTTTCTCCATATTCATCCTCCTTGTATAAAAAGGCACGCAAATTTTCTTGCGTGCCTCTGTTTCTTAACCTTGAAGATTCCTCCGCAGCGCAGAGTTGCTTCGTCGGTGCATCGCTGCTTTCCAGAGTTTCGTCCCGATCCGGTCTTGTAGCCTGAGAGTTTTTGCAGTCCCCTTCGGCGCCGCGGATGGTTTGTTCCCTGTCCGCGGACTCTCCCGGATCGATCAACCGAGTATTACTTTTTCGCCTTGCGCAGATAGGCCGGTACGCCCAGATCATCCTTCTCCGCTGTGGAAACCGGCTGAGCCGGCTGCTGTACGGGCGGCTGATAGGCGCTTGGGCTCTGCACGAAGGGCTGCTGTCCCGGCACATAGCCCGCTCCGAAACCAGGCTGCTGATAGCCGGGCGCATAAGGCTGAGGGATATTCATCTGAGCCCCGCCGGGACGACCGGGCGTCGGGAAGAATGAGGAGGTATCCTGCTGATCGTACATGGAAGGCACCTGCGGGGCCTCAAAGGAGGGCACGGCAGGCTGACCGGTCGGAGCATCAACCGGAGTCCTGTTCTCATAAGGATTATAGGCAGCGCCGGCGGCCCCGTAGGGCATGGGCGGCAGCTTGGCCGCCTTCTTCTTGGTATCGCGCACCGGAAAGCTTGTTTTTTCAAAGCCGGTCGCGATCACGGTGATGCGCACCTCGTCCTTGAGGCTGTTGTCGATACCGGCACCGAAGATGATGTTGGCCTCGCTGTCAGCCGCCTCCTGGATCAGGCGGGCCGCCTCGTTGATATCGAGTATCGGCATATCCTCACTGCCGGTGATGTTGATCAGCACCGCGCGCGCGCCGTCGATCTTGGTCTCAAGCAGCGGGCTGGAAATGGCGTTCTTTGCGGCCTGGACCATACGGTTCTCGCCCTTACCGCTGCCGATACCGATATGGGCCATGCCGCCCGATTCCATCACCGTCTTCACATCCGCGAAGTCGAGGTTGATGGTGGCCGGCAGCGCGATCAGATCGGAGATGCCCTGGATGCCCTGGCGCAGCACATCATCCGCCACGCGGAAGGCTTCCAGCATGGAAGTTCCCTTACTGACTACCTGAAGCAGACGGTCATTGGGGATCACGACCAGCGTATCCACGTATTGCTTCAGCTCGTTGATGCCCATCTCGGCATTACGCATGCGCTGCTTGCCCTCAAACTGGAAGGGCTTGGTGACCACCGCGATGGTCAGGCAGCCGAGCTCTCTGGCAATGTCCGCCACAACGGGCGCAGCGCCGGTGCCAGTGCCGCCGCCCATACCGGCGGTGACAAATACCAGATCCGCTCCCTTGAGCATCTGGGCGATCTCCTCGCGGCTTTCCTCCGCGGCGCGCTTACCGATGTCCGGCACCGCGCCCGCGCCCAGGCCCTTGGTCAGCTTCTCGCCGATCTGAAGGGTGTAGTCTGCGTTAGAGGCCGAGAGTGCCTGGCTGTCCGTATTGACAGCGATAAAATCGACGCCCTTCAGCTTGGCCTCGACCATGCGGTTCACCGCGTTGGTGCCGCCGCCGCCGCAACCAACCACCTTGATCGTCGCAAAAGAATTGTTCTTTTGCTCCTGCTCCACCTGCTGCAACTCAAGCATGGATTGTCCTCCTGTTTTGGGTTTCATTTCAGCCGCCAAACAAACTGCGGAAAAAGGAACCGATACCTCCCGGTGCGGAGCCGGAGCCAGTCTTGGTATCGATGATCAGGTCCAGCAGGCCCAGCGCGCTGGAATAGACGGGGCTCGACAGCTTCACCGCCTTGCGCGGCAAATCCCGCACCGGGCGCCCCAGCCGTTCACCGAGGAATTCACGCCCGCCCCTGTTGATGGCCAGGCCGCCGCCCGTCAGATAGACCACGGACCAGTTGCCCAGCCGCACGCCGGACTCCTTCACGCACTTGCTGATCTCCTCGCAGATCTCCTCCGCGCGGGGATCCAGTATCTCCGAGACCTTCTGATAGGCAAATGTCTGTGTGCGCCCATCCTGCCCCAGCACGTCAAAAGAGGGCTGAGAGCTGGGCGCGCCGAAGATGTACGAACGCTTGATCTGCTCCGCCTGATCCAGCGGTATGTCCAGCCCGTAGGTCAGATCAGCCGTGATATGGCCGCCGCCCAGAGGTATGTTTCTGTGGAAGATGATGGTATCGCCCTCTACGGCCATCACTTCGGTGGTGAGGTACCCGATGTCGATCAGCAGCGCCGTGCGATCCCTCTCCTCATCCGAAATATAGAGCATGGCCTCGCCCATCGGGGTCGAGAAAAAGCCGCTTGCGGTCTTTCCCACCGCGCGCAGGCGCTCGGAAACATCGTCTATAAAAAACTGATCGGCAATGACATAGGAGATCATCGCGCGCAGCTCGTTGCCATGGCGGTTGAGCGGCTCCAGGGTTTTCTTGCCGTCATCAATCACAAACCAGGCCGGGCTGCGATGGATGGGGGTGCCCCTCACCTCGCGCACTTCTTCATTGGCTAGAGCGAACAGCGTTTCGATATCGCGGGAGGTCACATGCGGATCCGCACCCTGCAGATCCACCTTGACTTCCACCGTGTATATGCGGGAAAACTGTCCCGGCACGCCCACGTAGACCTCTCTGGTATTGGTGTGTGCCTGCTCCTCTGCGGTTCTGATGGCCTGAGCAATGGTATCATTCACCATATCAGGGTTATTCCATCGGGCGTCAGCAAAACCGTCATAGGAGGCGATCCCCGCCCCTATGATGTCCGTGCGCTGACGGCCTGAAACTTCGGCAACGAGCGCAACGACCTTGCTCGTACCAAAATCGATGACCGTGATCGTGCTTCTCATCGAACGTTCATCCCCATTTCTCTGGCTTTTGCCGTATGACTTGCCTTCAAGCACAAATACACCCTAAACAGGAAGTCATTTGGATAACTTATTGTAACTGTTTTGTTATACAATGGCAAGAGCTTTCCTATGAATTCAGCCATTTCCGCCCTTCAGAAGCCATTTCAGGGCGAATCCGGGCGGTGCGTCGCCTCCCCCCAGACGGTGGCTTCTATGGTCCCGCCCACGCGCCCCATCTTTCTCAGTTCAGGCAGGACAGCCCTCACGGTGCCTATTTTGGCCTTCAGGCTCTCGGCGGCCCCCAGGTGGATGGAGTAGCCGTCCCGCGTCGTCAGGTAGATGCTGCCGGGCTCGGACAGGTTGATATCCGCGATTTCATTATTGAAGCCCTGCGCGAAAATCTCCTTTGTCAGCGCCACGCAGGCCTCAATCTGCCCCTCTTTGGTGCTGAGGGGCACGCGGCCCTCCCGAATATCTCGAAGAGCGAGGCCTGACACCCGCATGAGCTGATATTCGTCCGGGAGCTGAGTGGTCTGCGACAGGATCAGCCCGTCATCGGCCATGATGTAGGAGACACCGATGTAGTCGATGCTGGCGACAGGCTGACGCTCCCTCACATAAAGGATCACAGCATTGGGAAACACCTTCTGCATGCGCTCATACACCAGAAATCGGTTGGCGTTGATCCCCTCCCGAATGCTGTTTTCGTTGATATTGAAGTAGTTGCTGGATCGGTCGATGCCTGCGGATGCCGCGACCTGCTGCCAGGTAAGGTTTCTGATCCCGATCACCCGCACATACCGGATGCTGAACAGCGTCGCGCGAAGTATGAAAGCCACGCTGACGGCCATCAGCAGCACACAACTGATGATCAGCATGCGCCTGCCGGGCGTCATGGGCACAGGCTGTCGGGAGTCTCCCGCTTCCGGATGTTCCTGCGGATATCCCGTGCCGGGCTCTGCCTGCCCCTGAGCGGTCGGTTTCCTTTTCTGACTCTCGGGAAGTTCCGGCGGCGGATAAAATTCAAACCCGTTTGTGGCCATGGACTTCTTCCTTCAGCGCAAAGACGTACTCTTTGAACTGTCTACCCCGCTGTTCGTAGTCGCTGAACTGGTCAAAGGAAGCGCAGGCGGGCGAAAGCAGTACGTTGCCGCCCGTGAATCCTTCCAGCCTTCGCGCCAGATCTACGGCTTCAAACATATCCTTCGCGCGCGAAATGCCGTGAAAGCCTGCAGCGCGCAGCGCCTCTTCGATTTTTTCCGCGGTCTGTCCGAACAGCACAACGTGAACGATCCTGCCGCTTGAGACAATCGCCGCGGCCAGCTCATCAAAGCCCGTTTTCTTATCGTAACCGCCCGCCAGCAGCACGGTATCCCGCATCATGGCGTTCACTGCCACCATCGTCGATTCCGGGTTGGTCCCCTTGCTGTCGTTGATGTAGGTGATGCCGTCAATCGTTCTCACCGTTTCGATGCGATGCTCCACGCCCGCAAACTCCCTGAGAGCGCGTACGATCGCCTGATCGGACACTCCGCCCGCGGCTGCCATCAGGGCCGCGGCCAGCGCGTTTTGCAGGTTATGCCTGCCCGGGATCCTGATCTCATCCGCTTTCAGCAGCACCCGTTCATGCTTTCCAGTATTCAGCACAACCCGACCATCCCGGAGAAAAGCCCCGTCCTTCACCGGGCCTTCCACTGAAAACCACAGCGTCTGTGACCGCAGGTCTTCACCCATCTGGCGCAGCAGCGGATCATCGGCGTTCAGAATGGCAACGTCCTCCGCGTCCTGGTTTTCAAAGATGCGTTTTTTCAGCGCGATGTATCTGGCCATGCTTCCGTGACGGTCCAGATGGTCAGGTGTGATGTTGGTGATGGCGGATATCTTAGGATGAAAAGTCCGGACGCTTTCGAGCTGAAAGCTGGAAACCTCGATCACGATCGGGTCTCCCTCCGCCAGTTCAGCCACCGCAGCGCAGACCGGATAGCCGATGTTGCCGCAGACAGCCGTGTTCCTGCCCGAGGCCCTGATCATCTCGCCCAGCAGGCTGACAGTCGTTGTCTTGCCATTCGTTCCCGTCAATGCAAAAACGGGCCCCTTTGCAAACAGAGACCCCAATTCAAGCTCCCCCATCACAGGGATATCCATCTCTCGCGCCAGCACGGGCAGCGCGGAATCGATCGGCACCGCGGGGCTCAGCACCAAGAGATCGCACCCGGGCATCAGCTCCTCGGCCGTCTTCGCTGTCCCGTCCTGACAGCCCGCCCCGATCAGGCGAGCTATCCTGTCTTTTGCGGCGAGCTGTTCCAGAGGCTTCGCGTCGTACAGCGTGGGCACCGCGCCATGCCGGAGCAGAAGCTCCGCCGCGGCCAGTCCGCTTCTTGCCAGGCCCGCGATCAATACCCTCCTGCCCCGCCACCTTGCCCGTTCCTGCGTATCCATCCCTATCCCTTCAGCGGCAGCGCCACCAGCACAGCCAGCGCGCTCAGCGCCAGCGTAACAAGCGCGTACATCCGCACGATCTGCTTTTCGCTCATGCCCGACAGCTCGAAATGGTGATGGATCGGCGACATCTTGAAGATCCTTTTACCATGCGTCGCCTTAAAATAGGCGCGCTGCATGATCACAGACACCGAAGACATGATCATGGTAAAGCAGATGGGGATCAGCCAGAACTGCAGACCCAGCAACATAGCTGCCGAGCAGAACACCCCGCCGATGAACATGGAGCCGGTATCGCCCATCATGATTCTTGCGGGGTAGTGATTGTAGATGAGGAACCCCGCGCAGGCGCCGACCAGCGCAAAAGAAAGCAGCGCCATGGCCGTACCGCCATAGGCGGCCCTCATCATCAGCGCGATCAGCCCAAAGGCAAGCCCGCCGACCACGGAAACTGAGGAAAGTATGCCATCCACGCCGTCCTGCAGATTGGCGCTGTTGGTCATGAACACAAACAGCACCGTCATCAGCGGCACATAAAACGGCCCCAGATCCCAGATATTTGTGGAAAAAGGCAGATAGACGCCACCGCCGAGCTTTACATAGCAATAAACAGAAAACAGGATCCCGACCGTCACCTGGCCGATCACCTTCTGTTTCGGTCTCAGCCCCTCATGATCATGTCGGATGTTCTTGATATAGTCATCGCGGAAGCCAATGGCCATCGCGCCAAGCGAGGCCAGAAGCACCGGCAGCAGCTTCCAGGCATCCGCCTGAGCAAAGGAGAACACAAGCGATGAGAGCACCGCCGCCGTCGCGATCAGGATGCCGCCCATGTTGGGCGTGCCCTGCTTGTTAAGATGCGCTTTGGGGCCAAGCTCATAAATGGTCTGACCAAACTGCATGGTCTTCAGCTTTTTGATCAGATAAGGCATGCCCAGCGCCGCGATCGCAAAGGCCAGCGCGGCAGCGGCCGCGGAATATATCACTGCCTGTCCTCCTTCGATTGGGCCAGTATCTCGCGCACGATCTGCTTTTCATTGAAGGGACGCTTCACGCCGCTGATCTCCTGATAGGTCTCATGCCCCTTGCCGGCCAAGATGATCACATCCCCATCCCGGCCCAGGTCAAGGGCACGGGCAATGGCTGAACGACGATCCTCCATGACTTCATAGGACGCACCTGTTTCCCTGATGCCCGTTTCTATGCTCCTGATAATGTCCATTGGGTCTTCGTTTCGGGGATTATCGCTGGTCAGAATGGAATAATCTGCAAGCCTGCCCGCGATCGCGCCCATTTTGGGTCGCTTCAGGTAATCTCTGTCGCCGCCGCAGCCAAACAGCACAATCACACGTCCCCTGGCAAACTCTCTGGCTGTCTTCAGTATATTTTCAAGAGCATCCGGCGAATGGGAATAGTCCAGTATCACCATGTAGGGCGTGCGGGTATCGAGCACTTCGGCGCGGCCCGGCACGCTGCGCACGTTCTCAAGGGCGCGGCAAATGGCCTCCGGCTCCACGCCCATGATCAGCGCGAGGCCGCAGGCCGCCAGCGCATTGTAAACGTTGAACATGCCCATCATCTTCAGGTGAACGGGATAGGAATGCTCGTTCCACAGCGTCAGCTTGAAAGAGACGCCTGTTTCGCTGATCTCGATGTCCCGGGCAAAGATATCGGCATTGGTGCAGATGCCGAATGTGCTGTGCGGGACAGGCAAATCCCGTATGATCGCGGCTGCCCGGTCATCATCCACATTGATCGCGGCGTTTTTCACCATGCCGCCGGTCAGGAAATGCTTCTTGGTCTCAAAATAGCGATCCATATCGCCGAAGAAATCCAGATGGTCCTGAGACAGGTTCAGGAAGCATCCCGCCTCGAACTGAAGGCCTTCCAGCCGCTTCAGGCTGACCGCGTGCGCGGATACCTCCATGCAGACGGCCTGCACGCCGCTGTCGGCCATTTCACGCAGTGTTCTTTGCAGATCGATGGGATCGGGCGTGGTGAGGCTGCTTTTCATCCATCGGCTGCCTATCATATTGCCCGTGGTGCCGATCAGGCCGCAGGTCCACCCCGCCTCCTCCAGTATGGCCTTGATATAATAGCTGGTCGTTGTCTTGCCCTTGGTGCCTGTAATGCCGATCAGCTTCATCTGCCGCGCGGGGTGTCCATAGAACGCCGCGGCCAGCAGGGCCATGGCAGCCCGGTCATCACTGACCAGAAGCTGGGGCACATTCACCTCATCCAGAAAACGGGTCACGACCAGCGCAACAGCTCCATTCTGGACAGCCTGCGCCGCAAACTGATGCGAATCCGAACGCGCCCCGCTGATGCAAAAAAACAGACTGCCGGCCATGTTCTGGCGGCTGTCCTGCGCAAGACCGGAGATCTCACAATCCCCGCGCTGCTCAACAAAATATGGGGCGGCTTCGCCCGCCAACTGCGATAGTTTCATAACTGCGTACCTTTCGGAAAAGTTACCTGTTCCACCCTGTCGAAAAACAAAAGCCGTTGATACCGGCTATTGTTCTGGTTCGACTTTTCATTTCAGAGAGGCTTCTCACCGATGCCCCGACCAAGATCCGATCCCTGCCAGCAGGCTCTCCTGGGTGGCGCCCGTACTGCGCACGGTCACCTTGACGGTTTCATCGTGCAGAGCCAGCTTCATGCCGAGATTCTGCGAAGCGTAATAGCAGATGAAGTTGCTGTCTTTGGCGGCGCTCAGCTGCTCATCCAGAGACAGCCTTTCCTTTTCATAAGAGGAGTACTGGTCCTTCAACCTTGCGATCTCTGTTCTGACAGCGCCGCTCTGCCGGGCCGTGCTCATTACGAGCGCGCTCATTATAACAATTGTCGTTGCAATCAGCAAGACAGCCCAAGGAAGCGGTATGCCAAAGCGCCGTGCCGGCCTGACATGATCCGCCCTATAGGCAACGCGGCTGCTCCCATCCTCGCTCTCAAGACCCGGCAGTTCAACGGTATTGGCCACCACGATTCTTTCAAAAGGGCAGATGCCGCTGCCCGCCGCCACATAGTTGCTCTGTCTAGGGGACTGTGCATACTGGGTCACGCTTTTTCACCTCCCGCGGTCTCAGGCGTTCGCTCGGCTGCGAAGGCCCTCCTGTATCTGGCTGATCTCACTCAGCACATCCGGGTGTTCGTCATTGAAGCTCTGGGTCTCGATTTCCGCCTGTCTGCTGGAAACGACCTTCACATAGTCATTGGCTCCGGACACCTGTACGCCGGTCGCGTCCTTCAGATACATCTCGCGCAGTGCCGCGGGCAGCAGAACCCTGCCTTGTGTGTCGAAGCTCACATTGTCAAATGAAAACCTGGAAAACCTGTCAAGGAATTTCTCGGCCCGCGCATCCTGATCCCGCAGACGGGTCAACAGCTCTACCTTTTTCTCCCAGATCTCATAGGGGTAGATGGCGATGCTGTTTTGAGCCATATTGAGGCCAATCACGATGTCTTCGCCCAGCCTCTCCCGGAAACTTTGGGGAACGATCATGCGGCCCTTGGCATCAACACTGTGGTTGTACGCACCGAAGAAGCCCTTCAGCTTCCTCTGACGGGTGTCGGCCTGCCGGTACTCTGTGGACTGATTGCCGCCCATCTCCCTATCATCCGACACCTTATCACCACCAATCGCCACTAATTGCCTCTTGCAGACACAATTTACCACCCGAAAATTCAGTGCGTCAAACCGAAAGTCCCCGTAATTCAAGGCGTTTGGGCTTGCTTTTGTCTCTGAGGGGATCGGATTTCAGTCTTAAAGGGAAGCGATGTTCGTTTCTCGAATTGTAAATAAGAACACCGATTCCTAAGAAGAAATCGACGTCCGAACATATCGTCAAAACAAACAAATTTTATGGATAATTTTATATGATATGATGATTTTTATCTTTGGGAGATGTTTGGCTGGAAAGCAAAACAACAGGTCTGCCTTTTCTCAATGAAGCAGACCAAAGTTCGCAGATCTATAACAGAAAGGTTAGAGTTGCAATGACTCATGGAGGTTCAGCAATTGCACTCGTCACCACCCAACCATCAAAAAAAGGCGCCTAAAGCTCCTTTCTGGACAGAGCACGATTTACGGCAGCCTCTCAGCGCCACCGGGCCCCACTTTCTTTATGGCGCGAGCAGCTCAAACAGCCTGAATCCCAGGCCATCGCAGGCAACGGGATGATACGCCACGCCTTCACATCCCCCGCGGAAAGCAGAAGCACCCGCGGGGCCATGCAGGTGCCCGTAGAAAACGTGCCGGACACCATAGGCTGAAAACAGGCGGCTCATGGGCGTGGGGCATCCGGAGGCCTCCACCGGCGGGTAGTGGATCATGGCGATGAGCAAATCGCCGTTTTTCAGGAGGGCCTTTCCCCTTTGCAGCGACAGTTCCATCCGCATCAGCTCGCGCTGATACAGCCTGTGGTTCTCGCTGTCACCTTCACCATCGGGCAGCATCCACCCGCGCGAACCGCAAAACACATACCCATCCATCGCGAGGGCATCGTTTTGCAGCGCGAACATGCCCTCCGGCAGCAGAGCGCGGAGCCGTGACACAGAGCTCCACCAATAATCATGGTTGCCGCGGATCAGCAGCTTTCTGCCCGGCAGACGGCCGATAGCATCCAGATCCTGCTTTGCGTCATCCATTTTCATGGCCCAGCTGATATCGCCCGGGATGAGCACGATATCTTCGGCCCTGACCCGCGCCGTCCAGTCATCGGCGATCTTATCAAAATGCCCTTCCCAGTGGGCGCCGAAAACATCCATGGGCTTTTCGGCGCCGCCGGGGAGGTGCAAATCACCGATGGCAAATATGGTCGGACGCTCAGTTGTCGTCATCTTCCTCCGAATCGTCGCCGTCTTCCTGCTCTTCCATTTCTTCGAGAGACAGGTTCTTATCGATCTCCTGATATTCGGGCTCAGGGATATCCTTGTCATTGAGATCGGGCACGATTTCGTCCATCGTGCTCACGGTCTCATCACCCGTCAGCAGGGGCTCGTCATCCTCCGCTCCTTCAACGCCGGACGAGGGCTTCTCACCGTTCATTTCACGCAGGCAGACCGCGCAGAACACCTTTCCGGGCACAACCGGCGCCTCGTTGCAGATGGTGCACAGCTCCTGCTCTTCCGGCGGCACATTGCCGTGGATCTCACGGAAACACACCTTGCACATTTTCTCGGTATCTTCCATGTAGTTCAGCTCACATTTCGGACATTTCACCAGCACACGCGATAACCCCTTTTCATGCTTCTGTCATAGACGCTTTCGTAAAGCATGGGCGATTATACTATGAGACATAGGCAATGGCAAGGGACACTCAAATCTTATTTTGGCATTGGGCAACATATGAACGAAGAGCCTCTCCGTCCGCTATTCTTCCGTCGCCTGTCTCGTCTTGTTGACATAGATTTTTTTCTTCTTCAGACCCCCTCGATGGGTAGAGGCAATGGCGACAGGCATGGTATAGCTGGGCATGGCGTTGGAACGGTTTTTTACCACGTTCAGCACCAGCGACACACCCGTTACGTTGGTCAGCAGGTTGGAGCCACCGTAGCTGATGAAGGGCAGCGGGATGCCGGTGATGGGCATCAGGCCGATGGTCATGGCGATATTCTGAAAGACGTGGATAAACAGCATGCTCATCACGCCGATGATGATCATCCGCCCGAATTTGTCGTAGGTAAAACGCGCCAGATACAGCATGCGCAGCAGGGTCAGCAGGTAGATCACCACAATGATCGTGCAGCCGACAAAGCCCACGGCCTCGCCGACGGTGGCAAAGATGAAGTCCGTCCAATCCTCCGGCACAAAGTTGAGCTGGCTCAGAGATCCGGCCACAAACAGACCGATGCCCTTGAGCCCTCCCGAGCCGATAGCCTGCTCGGAGTTCAGTATCTGATAGCCGCCGCTCAGGGGGTACTTGCTCGGGTCAAGGAAGGAGAGGATGCGCTGCAGACGAAAGTTCTCCGATCCGCTGATCAGGCCGTAGGCGATCACGGTACCTACGCCGATGGCCGCAATCAGGCCGAGGAAGGTCAGTATCTTCCAGTCTGCTCCGCCAAAGAAGATCATCAGGTAGAAAATGCCCGCCATCACGATAACAGAGCCGATCTCGCTCTGAAGGACGGTAATGCCGGCAGGAAGGCCGAAGATCAGAATGATGCGCGCGGCGTCCTTCAGCGTATTCATGGGTTTGGGATTGTTAGCCATGGCGCGCGCCAGCATCAGGATGATGGTGATCTTGGCAAACTCCGCGGGCTGTATCATGCGGCCGAGGCCCACCTCCAGCCAGGCGCTCACGTTGCGGATGGAGGACGCGCCCAGCACGATCACCAGCAGGCTCAACACCCCGTAGTAGTATACGCGGGCATAGGATCGGAAATGCTCGTAGGGGATGGACACGATGAACCACACAGCCGCCGGAGAAGCAATGGCAAAGATGGCCTGCCAGCGGCCGGATTCCGAATTCAGTATGCGGTTCAGCAGCGGCACCTCGGCGCTGATGTCCGGATTGAAGGTGGCCACTGAAATAGAAACAACCCCGATGGCTATCAGCAGATACATCAGGCCCAGCAATATGAAGTCAAAATGCGGTTTTGTCCTTCTGTCGTCTTCATGACCCATCATACGCCCTCACGCTCCTTTCCAAAGAGCTGGCCAAGCAGGCCTCCGCGTCGTCTCGGCGGCAAGCCCAGCAGCCGGTCACAAATACCGTCAATCGCTTTAGCGGTGGCTGCGCAGGCACCTTCCGGGATCGTTTTCCCCTGCACCATCGCACTGTAAACACTCTCGTCATAAGGGATTACGCCAAGCAGGGGCAGATCAAGCGCCAGGGCGGAAGAGGCAGGCTCCCTGACCAGGCCCTGCTTCACATAGCGCCTGTCAAAGCGGTTAATGATCAGCCAGGGATGTTTGCCACAGGACTCCATCATCATCCCGGCCATCTTTTCGGTATCCCGCAGGCAGACATCATCCGCGGTAGCCGCCAGTATGATCTCGTCAGCAAAGGGGACAAAATTCTTCACGCCCCGCCCGATGCCTGCCGGCGCATCTACCAGCACCATGTCATAGCGCTCCTTCAGTGTTCTCGTCACCCGCGAAAGCGCCTTCGGCTCAAAATCCTTGGGCCGTGCGTCCTGCCCCGATGTCATGATATGAAGCAGGGGGAAATTTCCGTGCGTTACGGCGGCTTCCCGCAGCGTGCAGCGCAGGCTGAGGCAGTCGGCCAGCTCATACAGCACCTTATCCTGTATGCCCATCATCAGGTCGACGCTGCGCAGGCCTACATCCGCATCCAGCAGCAGCGTGCGCAGGCCGCGCCCGGCAAGTGCAACAGCCATGGAGGAAACAATGGTGGATTTGCCCACACCGCCCTTACCCGAGGCGACCAGTATCAGTCTTCCCATCTCACAACTCCTGCCTCAGGGCATCAGTTCGTTGCCGCCCACCGGCGCGGTCGACTGGTTGGACATGCTGTCGCGGTTAGCCATCCACCAGTCCACAAAATCCTTGGCCGCACCGGTCGTCTCAGCGCCGGACATGCCGTTGGGGATGTGCGTGATCACGGCGATCTCAGCATCGGTGCTGAATGGTGTCAGCAGCACGAACCAGCCGTTATTTTCCACATCCAGTTTGATGCCGCCTATGGTCAGCTGAGAAGTGCCGGTCTTTGCCCAGATTTCGTCCTTATGGGCCCAATTGCTGAACTTGCGTGAAGCGGTACCGCCGTCGTCCACCACGCCCTGCATCCCCTGTTTGATGTAGGGCAGGTAAAGATAGGCATCCTTCAGCCGGTTGAGTACGCTCTGCTGATATTGATTGAGTATATCGCCGTCGGGCGAGGTGATGGAGTCAACGATCGAGAGGTTGTTGACTACGCCGCCGTTGGCCAGGCTGGCCACGTAGCGGGCCACTGCCACGGGCGTCAGCAGCGTGATGGACTGACCGATGCCAAACTGGATCTCCTGGCTGCCGCCCCACTTGATATCGTTGAGGTAGACCCAGATATCGCCGACGGTGGACTGCCGCCAGACGAGGTCTCTTGGCATGTTGAGCTCCGCCATCAGGATGGGACGCATAGCGTCTGACCAATCGTCGGACGGCGTGTTCACGGCCATGTCCATCAGCCGCTTGATCGCGGTATCCAGGCGGACATCGTCGTATTCGATGCCGTTGGCCGATCCTATCTCCTTCAGGTGCTTCTTGATGCTGGCCGCCACCAGCATGGGCACATTGGTCTCCTGCTCGTCGATTGGCGCAGTCTGGTCGTACAGGGAGGTCTGGCTGCCCAGCACGCTTCGCTTTTCGCCCGGCAACTGTATGCCGGTCTTGCTGCTCAGGCCCATTTCCGCCGCGTACTTATAAAGCAGGTTGCTGCCGGTCTTTCCGTACAGGCGGCTGGATATCTCATAGAAGAAGTAGTTGCAGGAGTTTTTGATGCCGCCGACAATGTTGAGATTGGCGTGCTGGTACCTGTTGTTATTGGACACCCAGCAGCGCGGCGCGTCCTCCACTTTGGTCGTATAGGCCATAAAGGGGCCTTCGTCGGTGATCGTATCCGTTACCTTCAGCACGCCGTTGGTCAGGGCGGCCATCGCCGGCACCATTTTGAAGATGGAGCCTGGCTCGGCCCTGGACTGGATGGCGTAGTTCTGCATCACATTGCGCGGGTCGAGCAGCAGATCGGCCGCAGGCTTGCCGCCGGCGACCATGGCGTTCAGGTCATAGGTGGGGTACTGCGCCATAGCCAGCACCTTGCCCGTCTTTACCTCCAGCACCACCATCACACCGGTCTCGGCCAGTTTCATGGGGTACTGGTCAAAGTCGCGCGACTCCAGCTTCTCCCGGTTGGTCTCATTCCAGCGCGGATCCACCAGCTTCGATTCCTGGTATCTGCGGGTGGACTGTACGTTGGCGGCAATGGCCGCCTCCGCCGCACGCTGTGCCGCGGCGTCGATGGTCAGCTTGACGTTGTTGCCATTTTCAGGCTCCTGCCGCGATATCTCGCGCGTTAAGCGGCCCGCGCTGTCTTTTTCCATCACGCGGTAGCCCTGACGGCTGGTGATGTTGGGGGTCAGCCAGTTTTCCATGCTCTTTTCGATGCCATCCTTGCCGATAACATCGTTCAGCGCATAACCAAGCGGTTTGAGATCGGTTTCGTAATTGTCGCTTTCGGAGATTTTGCCGACATAGCCGATCACCTGCGCCGCCAGATTCTTCTGAGGATAGACGCGCTTTTCTCCTACCTGGATATCCATGCCGGAGAGCACCATGCTGCGGCCGATGATCTCGGTGGCCGTAGCAGCGGCCACGTCCTTGGCGATCACGATGGGCATCGACAGGAAGATGTTCATGTTCATCTCCGAGTGAACGGCCATCACCTTCAGGATGGTCTCTTCAGGCAGATCGCGCCCGGCCAGATCATAGCGGCTCAGCAGGTTATTGTAGCAGTCTTCCGCCGTGGGATACCTTTCGACGGAGAGATAGTGGTTGCTGCGCCACTGGCTTTCTCGGATCTCTATGGCCCGCTGCGACACATCTCCGAAGTTGAACACCCAGCTCCCGGTCGATTCATCCCGCTCGATGGGCATCGTCACGCTCAGCTGTCCGCCGTTCCTTTCGATGATGGCGATGACTTCGAGAATGGAATCCGTCAGGCGCTTATAGTCGCTCGCCCTGTTTTCCTTGCTGCTGCGGTAGAAGGTGACGTTGTACATGTCTTCGCTCATAGCCAGGACCACGGAATTGGCGTCGGTGATCATACCGCGGGTGCCCGTCAGGCGGATATTCTTCACGCGGTTCACTTCCGCAGAGCTCTGATACTGATCAGCCTTGGTGATCTGTAGGTCGTACAGGCGGTAACCCAGCACGCCGAACAGCAACACAGTCACCGCCGCGAAGGCAATAAACCGGCGGCTGATCCTCTTTTCAAACTTCATGTTTTTCCTCCTCTCCCTGAGGTTCGGTCTGAGACGGTTCAAGCGGTTCTTCGTGCGGCTTTTCGCCGCCTTGCGCCTCCGGCACGGCGCCATCGGCAGGCCTTGATTCTGCGTCGGGATCGGCCTTCTGCTCGCCGCCGTCCTTTTGCTCCGCTTGTTTTGAAGTCTTGATCAAGGGCTCCCGGCCAAAGGCCGAGGAAAGGCTGGGCATGTCCGGCTCAAGAGCAAGCTCCCTGAGCAGTTTTTCCGAGGTGGCGATCTCATCCCCCACGCCATCCTCGCTCCTCTTTCTGCCGAACCTTGCGGAATAGAAGCCCAGAAACCATCTGGCGGGGAACATGGTCAGGCACCAAAGCGCCGTATAAGCAAGGGACTGAGCCATCCGGACAAAGTGGTCAAAGCCGATGGGCACACCGTCCAGGGCGGAATAGATCAGCACGATCAGATCATAAAGCAGCGTGAGCATCAGCGCATTGAGGAAGATGCGCAGATGCGGCTCCATATCGTCGGCAGATTTGCGCCTGAAATCCAAATGGAACCGCTTTCCGGGCCGCACGCCGTCCACCGCCACGATCCTGCTCTCCGCCTGCCGCTGAGCGATCTTGATGCGAAGCAGTTCGCGGCGTATCTCGCTCATATCCGCGAAAATCTGCGCGCACAGCAGCGTCAGCGCGGGATAGATCACCAGATTGAAGATGCGGATGCTGGGCAGCATGCTTTCCAGCAGGATGCCGAACACGGCGCCGCTGGCAAAAGCATACTTTTTGCCGTAGCAGACGGTCAGTATGGCGGAGCATATCATGAACAGGTTGGGCGCTATGCCGTTGATCCTCAGATGCGGGATCACACAGGTCTGCACCAGATAGTATAAGAGCACCAGAAAGCTGACCCTGGCAAACTTGACCAAGGCATAACGCAGGCCTCTCAGGTGAGAGCGAATAACCGCGGTCATGGGTCTTCCTCTACCGTGATATCAGTCACGGAGAAGGTGGGCGTCGGCTCCGGCGTGCTGACGGGTTCCGCCGTTTCCACCAGGGGCGGCAGCGTTTCCAGCACGATCTGCTTCTGATTGTATTCATAATTGGGCGGGGGCACCGTAGCGTTCGGGTCCCTTGTCGGGGCCGGAGTATCGGTCGGTGCAGGCGTTGGGCTCGGCCCTTCGGATTTTTCGGGGATCACACCGTCCGGGCCCGGCGTCAGCGCGGGCTCCGGCTGGCCTATGTAGGTGGGCACCGGCTGAATGGAAGGCAGCGGCACAAAGGTAGATTGAGCCTGCGTACGGTTATCCGGCGCCTCCTCAGCGTAGGCGGGTTTGTACCTGTACACCACCACATGCTCCAGATGCTCAAAATCGGCGTAAGGCTTAATGACGATGTACTGCTTGCTGTCGTCCAGATTGCGGGTGCTTTCCACTACCTCGCCCACGGGAATGCCCTTGATGAACTCAATGCCCACGCCGGACGTCACCACGCGGTCGCCAGGGCGCGGCAGCGAGGTGTAATTAAAGTAATACATGCGGCAGGAATAGGTGCCGTCGATCGCCAGCGTCCCCTTCACATAGCCCTGATCGCGGTTGGATTCGATCAGCGTTGGTACGTTGGCGCTGCTGTCAACGATGCCGCGCACCTGGGCCGTATCATCCTTCACGTCATAGGTATAGCCGACGAGCGCCCCGGAAAACACCACGGCCATGTAGTTGTCCACGCCTTGATTCTTACCCGCATCAATGGTAAAGGTATAACTGAAGTTATCCGCCCCGCGGGCAATGATGTTGGCTTTTACGCCTTCCAGATCGATATTGCGGCTTATCTCGTCATCCAGGTCCTTATAGGTCTCCAGCAGCAGGCGGTAATGCTCTGCCAGCATGGCCTGGTCCTGCAGCTCTTCGATCAGGATTCTGGACTGTTCATATTCATATTCAAGATTCGAGCGTATTTTCAGCGTCCGCAGATAGGCCACCACGCTGTCCGTTGCCTTGCTGAACAGGCTCTGCACGGGCGTGATCACCTTGCCGATCCAGTCGCGAGGCGCCGCGAGCATCGCCGCATCGGGGAAAAATACGGAGGCGATCATCATCACAATCACGACCAGCAGCACCACGACCGCGCCGATACCGGCCAGCCGCCCGACGGCCTGCTGCCCGGAGGCAGCGGGTCCCGTGCTCCCGCGCTTTTGAGGCGCCTGCTTTCTCGCTTCCGTTTTCTTTTTTTGAGACGCTTGCTTTTTTCTCATTCCGCCTCATCACGCATAAAGGTAGAGCGGCCAATCCTTGGCAGCAGGCTGGCATTCTCCGCCAAATTGCCAACGCCCTCCGCAGCGCACATCATGGGATCCTTCGCCATGGTCACCGGCAGGCTGAGCTCGTTGGCCAGGTAGCGGTCCAGCCCATACAGGAGCGAGCCCCCGCCCATCAGATAGATGCCCTTCCTGAGGATGTCCCCGGCCAGCTCCGGCGGGGCGCTGTCAAGCACCGTGCGGATGGCGGACAAAATCTGCTGGCAGGGGCCGTGCAGCGCCTCATAGATCTTGGTCGCGGTGATCTCCGCCGTTTGGGGCAGGCCTGTGATGATATCGCGCCCGCGAACCATTACCTTACGGTCTTCTTTGGGCGGCAGCGCCGTTCCCCAGTCGATTTTGATATCCTCCGCCATGCGGTCCCCGATCAGCATATTGTAGTCATGCTTCAGATAGTTCATCACGGCCTCATCCATTTTGATGCCGCCTGTCATGATGGATTTGGAGCTGACGATGCCGCCGATGGAAATGATGGCCACCTCGGTGGTACCGCCGCCGATATCCACCACCATGGAGCCTTCGGGGGCAAATACGGGCAGACCGGAGCCAAGCGCCGATGCGAAGGGTTTTTCGATCAGGTGGATGGCGTTGCGGCGCACGCCCGCCGCCACGGCAGCCTCACGCACCACGCGTTTTTCAACCGCAGAAATGCGGCAGGGCACCGTGATAAAAGCGCGGGGCCTCACCAGATGCGACACGCCGATGGCTTTGCGGATGAAAAAGCGCAGGATGGACTCGGTCATGTCGTATTCCTTGATGGTGCCGTCCTGCATGGGGCGCACGGCGATATCGCCGCCGGAGGTACGTCCGACCAGCGCCTTGGCATCCTGTCCGATCGACTTGATGGAGCGCTTCGTGCTGCCCGATACGATCAGCAAAGTGGGCTCGTCAATGACGATCCCCTTTTTCCGCACATAGATCAGCGTGTTGGAAGTCCCTAAATCTATCCCCAGATCAGGCGCAATGATGGCCATACACAGTTTCCTATCAGATCAGCTTGATATTCGCGCGGTCAAGGAAGGCCTTGACCAGATGCATAGGCAGCCCCACCACGTTGGAGTAACTGCCTTCGATGGACGAGATATACATGCCTGCCCTGCCCTGAATGGCATAAGCCCCGGCCTTGTCAAAAGGCTCTCCGCTGGCCACATAGCGCTCCATCTCATCGGCCGGCATGGCCGTGAAATGCACGCGGGTCCCCTCCACTCCCACCTGCTCTTCGCCCATCTGGTCGATCAGGCACACGCCTGTAAAGACCTCGTGCCAGCCGTTTTCAAGCAGGCGCAGCATGCGCAGAGCGTCCTCGGCGTCCCTTGGCTTGCCCAGCACCTCGCCCCTGGCATAGACCAGCGTATCCGCCGCCAGAACGGCGCGGCCCGGATGCGTACCGCGAACAGCCCTTGCCTTTTTTATGGCGAGCTTTTGCACCACGTCCTGCGGGGCGCCCGTTTCACGCTCATCCACCTCGGGAGCAAACACTTCAAAGGGAAGACCGGAAAGGCTCAACAGTTCAAACCTTCTGGGCGATCCGGACGCCAACACAATCGGTTCCTGCAAGATGTACCCCCTCAGCGCAGAGGCGCACAATAAAGTATATCATATTCAGGTCATTATCGGTAGCTTGCGTCTGATTTTCTTCATTTATTTGTCACAAAGCCGCAATCACTTTGACCGCAGCGCGGAGCCGATGCCAAAAAAGCGTATGGCATTTTCGCAGGTCAGGTCAGCCATTTCCTGCTCGCTCATGCCTCGCAGTTCCGCCAGCTTTGCGCATGTATGCCGGATGAGGGATGGGTCATTCCTCTTTCCGCGCATCGGAACAGGCGCAAGATACGGGCTGTCCGTCTCGATCAGCAGCCTGTCAAGCGGCACCGCCTTCGCCGCCAGCAGCAGTTTTTCCGCGTTCTTAAATGTAACAGGCCCGGCGAAGGAGATATAAAATCCCATCCTGACATATTCAAGCGCGCTCTCCGCACTGCCTGAAAAGCAGTGCAGCACCCCGCCCGGGCGGCCGTCACCGAGCGCCCGCAGCATGTCGATCATATCTCCGTGCGCGTCGCGAACATGCAGTATCACAGGAAGTTCCATTTCCCGCGCCATGTGAAGCTGGCGCAGCAAAACTTGCTTCTGCAGCCCACGCGGGGAAAAATCATAGTAGTAATCGAGCCCGATCTCCCCTAGCGCCACGGCCTTTTCATCCCCAAGGAGCTGTCTCAGTCTCTCTTCCCAGGTTTTTTCCGCCTTTGCGGCCTCATGTGGATGAAGGCCGGCCGCCGCATAGAGAAACCCGTACTGATGGGCCAGTCCGATCGATCGCTCGGAAGATGCGATATCGCTGCCTACCGTGACGCAATAAACCAAGCCTTGCTCAGGCAAGGCTTGTATCAGTTGGTTTCTGTCTTCACCGAAGCGCTCATCATCCAGATGGCAGTGCGTATCAAACAGCCGCATCAGCCGATCTCCGCACCCGGCTGCATGGACACCTCGCAGCCCAGCAGGCTGAGCTGCGTTCCATCTTCCGAAGCGGCGCTCAGCAGCATCCCCTGAGACTCAATGCCCCGGATCTTCCGCGGGGCCAGATTGGCCAGCAGCACCACCTGCTTACCCACCAGATCCTCGGGCTTATAGAACTTGGCGATACCTGACAGCACCGTCCGCTCCTCTTTTCCAAGGTCCAGGCGGAACTTGAGCAGTTTGTCGCTCTTGGGTACGGCCTCGCAGGCCAATACCCTGGCAAGCCGCAGATCCATCTTCGCAAAATCGTCGATCGTGATTTGCGCCTTATCGGGCTTCTCGTTCTCCTTTAATTCAATCTTCTTTTCAGGCTCCTTCTGCGGGACGGCCTGCATGGCATGCTGCGCCTCGGCCAGCGCCTCCAGCTCCTTGCCGATCTCCACGCGCGGGAAAAGTGCTTCGCCCTTCTTCACGCTGAGGCCTCCGGGCAGCCGGCCAAAGCTGCCGAGGGACTCCCAGGTCTTCAGGTCAGCATCATCAAGGCCCAGCTGCTCAAAGATTCTGTCAGGGGTGGATGGCATCACGGGACCGATCAGCACGGCCACAAAGCGGATGCACTCCGCCAGCACGTACAGTACCGTGGAGAGCCGTTTCCTGCCGCTCCCGTCCCGGCCCAGCACCCAGGGCTGCGTCACATCGATATATCGGTTGCTTTCGCCTATCAGTTTCCAGATCTCCTGCAGCGCCATGGAGAACTGCAGGGCATTCATCTGCTCCTCCACCGCGCCAGGGAGCGCGGCCGCGCGCGCGATCAGCGCTTTGTCCACATCCTCAAACGGTCCGGGGGCGGGGACGTCGCCGCCGAAATACTTTTCGATCATGGCCACCGTGCGGCTGACCAGGTTGCCCAGGTCGTTGGCCAGATCAGCGTTCATGCGGGTCAGGAAAGCCTCGTTGGTATAGTTGCCGTCGCTGCCGAAGGGCATTTCGCGCATCAGGTAGTAGCGCAGCGCGTCCGCACCGTATCTGGCCACAATCGGCTGGGAATAGACCACATTTCCCTTGGACTTGCTCATCTTGTCCGCGCCGAAGAGCAGCCAGCCATGCCCGAACACCTGCTGCGGGATGGGCAGACCGAGCGCATGCAGCATGATGGGCCAATAGATCGTATGGAAGCGCATGATCTCCTTGCCCACCAGATGAACCTGCGCGGGCCAGTAGGCCCTGTACAGCTCGTCATGATCCGTGCCCCAGCCCAGCGCCGTGATGTAATTGGAGAGCGCGTCGATCCACACATAGATCACGTGCTTGGGGTCAAAATCCACCGGGATTCCCCAGGAGAAGGAGGTTCTGCTTACGGAGAGATCCTGCAGCCCGGGCAGCAGGAAGTTTTGCAGCATCTCTTTGGCGCGGCTCGGCGGCTGTATGAAATCGGGATGGGTCTCAATATAGTCGATCAGCCAGTTCTGATACTTGCTCATGCGGAAGAAATAGCTTTCTTCCTTGACGAGCTCGGTCGGCCTGCCGCAATCAGGGCAAAGGTTGCCTTCCAGTATCTGCGAGCTCGTCCAGAAGGCTTCGCATTGGGCGCAGTATTGCCCTTCATAGGAGCCCTTGTAAATATCCCCCTGGTCGTACAGCTGGCGGAAGATCTTCTGCACGGCCTTCGTGTGGCGCTCGTCCGTCGTGCGGATGAAGTCGTCATACTGCACGTTCATCAGCTTCCAGAGCGCCTTGGTCTCCTCCACAATGGGGTCGATATATTCCTTGGGGCTTACACCGGCCTTCTGCGCGCTGCGTTCGATCTTCTGACCATGTTCATCGGTCCCGGTGAGAAAGTAGGTGTTGTAGCCCGTCAGTTTTTTGAAGCGCACAATGCTGTCCGCCGCCACCGTGGTGTACGTGTGGCCGATATGCATGTTGCCGCTGGGATAGTAAATTGGGGTCGTGATATAAAAGCTCTTCTTCTCCGCCATCTGACATCCCTCCGTTTCAAACAAAAGCATTATAAGGTCCGCGTTCATGAAAGGTCAAGCAAAGGCAGCGCCGCCGGAAAGTTTCCTCGGGCGCTGCCCTTGCTCATGCATCTTTACTTCAGGTTCACCATGGAAACGGCGTCACGGATCGTCTTTTCCAGTGCTTCGCGGCCGTATTTGTCCACCTCGTTTTTATTCTTGTCGCCGTGCGTCAGACAACCCGCACCGCCGATGCATCCATGCACGCAGGCCATGCCTTCAATGAAGTTACCGTCCAGCGCGTTGCTTCTCTTTCTGAGCAGCGCCATCCGGCATTCCTCGATTCCGTCACAGGGAACGGGCTTAAACTCAAAGTTTGTCAGCCCCTGCTCCTTAAGGCCCTGAGCCACCGCATCGGTCAGGCCGCCCGATCGGGCGAAGATGCGGCCGAAGTAAGAGGCATTTTCGAGTATCTCCTCATCCAGCTGGGTGATGTCCATGTCCACACTGTCAAAAAGTGCCTGCAGCTCTTCAAAGGTCATCACTGCGTCCACATAAGGCTTCACGGTATCCTTCTTCGCTTCCATCTTCTTGGCCGTGCAGGGGCCGATGAAGACGACCTTAACATTTTCATCGATTTGCTTGATGTACTTGGCCAGCGTAGCCATAGGCGAGAGATTGTGCGAAATGTAACCCGTCAGCGTTGGGAAGGATTTGTGAACGTAGTCCACAAAGGCCGGGCAACAGGAGCTCGTCAGGAAGCCCTTCTCTGCCAGTTCCCGGCTTTCGGCCTGAGCCACCATGTCCGCGCCGAGGGCGGCCTCTACAACGGTGTAGAAGCCCAGCTTTTTGAGTCCAGCGATCACCTGCCCCAGCCTGGCATAGGTGAACTGGCTGGAAATGGAGGGAGCGACCATGGCATAGACCTTGAAAGCACCGTCCCTGCTCTTTTTCAGCATGTCGATCACATTAAGGATGTAGGACTTGTCCATGATCGCGCCAAAGGGGCACTGATACACGCAGGCCCCGCAGGCGATACACTTCTCCCGATCGATGGTGGCTGCCTTATCCTCGTTCATCGCGATGGCTTTCACCTTGCAGGCGCTCTGGCAGGGGCGCTGGCGGCTGACAATGGCGGTGTAGGGGCATACGCGCGAGCAGGCGCCGCATTCCACGCACTTGCTTTTGTCGATATGCGCCACATGCTTCAGATCAAAGGTGATGGCTCCTTTACGGCAGACGTCCTCACAGCGATGAGCCAGACACCCGCGGCAGGCATTGGTCACCTCGTATCCGCCGTCCGGGCACTCGTCGCAGGCAATATCCAGCACCTCGATCACATTCGGATTGTTGGCATTGCCGCCCATGGCCAGCTTGACGCGCTCGGCCAGTATGGCCCGTTCCTTGTAGACGCAGCAGCGCATGGTCGGCTCCTTGCCCGGCACGATCACCTTGGGAATGTCCAGCACCTGCTCCAGCAATGTATCGTCCCAGGCCCTGCGCGCCACCTCGCGCAGCACCTTGTATTTCAGATATTGTACCTTGGTATCAAACTTTCTCATTCGCCGCTCCTTAAAAATAGCTGACCTTGATGCGCTTGCCCATCTGACGGAGGCACGAGGACAGTTCCTCCACCAGATTCATCTTGATGTTGAAGTTAATGGGCAGCTCAGGGTTCTGGTGGGCGGGGTTGATGGCTCTGCCCACGTAGAAATTGATGTCCGTAGCTTCCTCAAACAACAGCCGCGCGATCATGGACGCGCCATCGTGCCTGTAGCACCACTGGCGGTAGCTTTCGTTGTCTTTCAGATAATCCCTGGCATAGCTCAGCACCTTGTTGATAGTGATCACGCCTTCAGTCACCAGGTCGGCCCCCTCCAGCTCCGCCGTCGGCGGCACGTCGGATGCCTCAAAGCGCAGGCTGGGCCTCAGGGGCTTCCCCAGATACCTGGCAGCAACGGTGGATGTCGTTCCGCCTGAAATGATGTGCTTGCCTTCTTTTGAAAAAAACAGCGCCATCATACGGTCGGAATCATCCCTGTTGGCGGAGGGGCCGAACATCAGGTTCATCGGCACCCGTTTTCGGATGCGAACCGCGCAGCAGGTGGCATCGTCTCCCGGCTCCTGCCCATAAAGCTTGTTGCACTCATCGATCAGCATGGTGGACAGCGTCTTAGCCGTCACGCTGCCGTCGTACATAGTCTCCAGAAAGCTGACGATGTCCTCTCTCTTCCAGCCAAAGTTGAGTGTCTTTCCGATCCCGGCGTGGAGACAGCCGTCGCTCATAGCCACCAGAAGGTCGTTCTCCTGCAGCTTTATGCTGGAGCGACAGATCCTCTTGCCACCGATGGACATTTCAATGCTTGGGTAGTCATAGTACGCTCCGTCGCGCAGCATGATGATCCCGGGGTTATCATACTGGATCAGTTCTGCCACATCGTTATCGATCAGATGAATGATGGTGAAGGTGGAGTAGGCCACCCCGCGCACCGAGCAGATCGGCAGTGTGGCGGCGATGGTGTTGACGCAGTTTTCTATCGTCAAGCCCTCTGCCATCATCGTGGATATGATCTTTGCCGTCAGAGTTGAAAGTATGCTTGCTTTCACCCCACTCCCCAGCCCATCCGCCAGTACGATGACCGAGGAATTCTCCCCCTGCTCCACCACATCCACATGGTCTCCGCAAAGCTGTTCTCCCACGTGGTTAATGCTGCGGTAGCCAATATCGGCGCACAGGTTATTCATTCACGATCGACTCCTTCAGCTTGCTGAGGGCGATCTTGGTTTCCGCCGCTGTCTCGCCCAGAAGAGAGGCGATCTCTTGCACGACCCGCATCTGCTTCTCCACCACCCGGTCGGCGATCTCTATCGTCTTTTGTTCGATGCTCTCCTTTTTGTGGCGCTGAAGTTCTTCATCCGTCACATCCCGCAGGATGCAGATCAGCAGATGGTAGTCCCGGTCATAGACTACGGTCTGTTCCACATACTTTCCATATTCTGCCAGATAGACCCGCAGATCCATTACATTGCGCCCGGTGGTCAGCACATCCATGAATACCTTGGGATCCAGGATGCGTACCACCCTGTCGCCCAGTATATCGGACGCCACGCGCAGATTCATCAATCTCAGGGCCGCCTGATTGATCTGCTGCACCTCCAGCTTCTCATTGAGAACGATAAGGCCATTGGGCGTGTTGCTGACGATGCTGTCCGAAAAGCTCTCCGCCTTTTCCTTCAGAAAAGGCAGGCACATGGAGATATCCGCTTTGCCCTGATAGATGGCAACAGCCTTTTCCCTGCAGGTGTCGTATCCGCAGGAACCGCAGTCCAGTTCATCCTGCGCACGAAACTTGCCCATTTGCCTGAGTATGGCGGCTATCTCCTGCTCCCCTGGTTTAATCGCCTCAGTTTTCATCGGCTTGAAGGGCTTGAGCAGCATGCCGCTCTCAGGTTGTTCAATCGGGAAATCTTTCTTCCCCGCGAATCGCGACACGGTCAGCGCGTCCATCACCGGCGAACGATGGTACTTCTCCATGATGGGTCCGCCGATGCAGCTGCCAACGCAGGCCGACATCTCGATAAAGCAGCGGTGGATCCTTCCCTCCCGCAGGTCCTTCAGCGCAGCGATGCAGTTGTCTACACCGTCAAATGTCAGGTAGGTGTAGCCCGGCGCGTCCTTTGCCATGGACCGCAGAATACCGCCGGCAGTAGGAAAAAAGCGTGCGCGGCTGTTCTCATCAGAATCCTGCTCGGCCTCGATGGCAATGCCTTTTCCCGCCAGCCAACGGCTCAGCTCCTCAAAGGTCAGCACTGCGTCCACCAGCCCCGAAGAGTGCTCCCCCTCGTCCTTCTTGGCGACACAAGGGCCAATAAATACAGTTTTTGCTTCAGGCATCCTGCGCTTGATATCCTGACAGTGCGCCTGCATGGGCGAAAGTATGTTCGCAAGGCAGGGAAGCAGGTCGGGAAAGTATTTCTGCAGCAGCAGGTTGATAGCGTGGCAGGACGAGGAAATGACCACATCCCTGCCTTCCTCTCTGAGCATGCGGTCATACTCCCGCTTGACCATGGTGGCGCCAAGCGCCGTCTCCTCAACATCAAAGAATCCCAGCGCCCTGATGGCTTTTCGCATCGCGCCGATTCCGGCGCCGTTATAGTTTGCCACAAAGGAGGGAGCCAGGCTTACGATGACGGGCGCTCCGCTTTGCAGCAGGACCCTGGCCTTCTCAATCTCGCCGGTGATTTCTTTGGCATCCTGCGGGCAGGCTACGAAACACTGACCGCAATAGATACATTCCTCATGGATGATGTAGGCCTGATTGCCGGAAAAGCGGATGGCCTTCACCGGGCAGTGCCGGATGCATTTGTAGCAGTTTCGGCAGTTGGATTTTTTAAGCGTCAGTACCTTTGTCATGGACAGCCTGCCTTTCCATTATCGTCGTTTGCAGCACCTGCGATGCGAAAAAATCGCGGAAGTTTTCCCGTGTAATGTCCGTATGCACCACGCCGTCCACCGACACCGTCACGCCTCTTCGGTTGCACCTGCCCGTGCAGAAAGATCCGCTCAGGCTCACCGAATCGTTCAGCCCGTTGCGCTTCAGCTCCTCCTCCGTCATATGCACGATTTCGGGCGCGCCCTTCAGGTAACAGGAGCTGCCGACGCAGATTTCAATCTTCATGCCCTGAGCCTCGCAACCACCTGCTCCTCAAAAAAGCGGACAACGCTATCCGGCGTCACCGAACAGAAGGTATCATCCGCTTTCACGCACACGCCTTCCTGACACCTGCCCATGCAGAATGTGCCGCCAAGCTCAACCCGATCGCTGAGTCGATGCTGTTTTAAAAGATCCTGAAGTTTTTCCACCACTTGCCTTGCCCCTTTCACATGGCAGGAGCTGCCTATACAAACCGTGATCTTCATCTTTTCTCCCTCACTCGCACTCAGCGGCGCTGACCCAGCGCAGCAGCGCGGCCCGCTCTTCGCCCCTGGCACGGACCGACCGCGCTGCGGCTACCAGGGGGATCCAGTTCTTCGCGTACCGAGGTTCGCTCCGGCTCTTGTCGCAGAAGAGCGTAAGGTAACGGTCCGCCGTCTCGGGGCTGTCACCGTGATAAAGAAGCAGATAGGTGAGCGCCACATCCGCCGAACCGTCGCCCTGCGTGGCGTGCGCCCAGTCCATGACATAGGGTGTGTCGTCCGCCGCGATGATGATGTTGCTGGGATGAAAATCCCCGTGGCACAGCTGGTTATGCACGGGCATGCTCATCAGCTGCGCGTGCAGCGCATAGCGTGTGGTAGCGTCCAGCTCGGCCTTGACGATCTTGCGGGCCAGGCTGTCCCGCAGCCGGTTGAGCAAGGGGGCCGTGCGCGACTGCATATCGATCTGCAGATCGACGAAACGCTCCAGGTACCCGTCTCTCCTATCCGGGTCCTCCTTCATCAGGCGGGAAATCGTCTTTCCCTCGATGTAGTCGGATATGATAGCCCATTTGCCATCCACCCTCAACACTTCCCTGATTCTTGGGATGTTGAGGCCGGTCTCTTCCACGCGCGCCTGGTTAAGCGCTTCATTAAGCACATCCGCCTTGGAGTAATCCTCTCCGAACACCTTGATACAGGCATCGCCATCTCGGTAAACTGTCTTGCTGTTTCGCACGGCGATCACTTTGTCCAGCTTCACATTCATCGCCTCCCTTCCAGATTGCGCACACGTTTTCATTGTATGATGGCCTGAGACATAATTCAAGGATCATGGCCTCAAAAGCATAATCCCAACACGACATGCGGCGGCCGGATCACTCCGGCCGCCGCATGTCAGTCGTAAACAATATCAGTGATTCATCACGGGTTCCGGTTCCCGGCTCTCTGTGGCCTGTGATTCCGGCTTATCAAAGACAAGTTCGTCTCCCTCCATCCGGCCCACCAGCCGATCGCCCCGGCTCAGCTTGCCGGCGATCACCTTTTCGCTGAGCGCATCTTCGATTTTGCGCTGGATCACGCGGCGCAGCGGACGCGCGCCGTACTGCGGGTCGTAGCCTTCCTTGGCCAGCATGTCAAGCGCCGCGGGCTCAAGCTCCAGCACAACGCCAGTGTTCTCCATCAGGCGTGCCGCGACCTGACCCACCATCATCTCCGTGATCCGCCGGATATCCCGTACGGTCAGCGGATGGAAGACGATCAGCTCATCCACGCGGTTGATGAACTCGGGCCGGAACATGCGTTTCACCTCGTCCATCACCCGGCGCTGCATCTCGCTGTATTCAAGGGGCTGATCGGCATCGGTTCCAAAGCCCATGGTTTTGCCGCCCATGATGCGCTGCGCGCCGGCATTGCTGGTCATCACGATGATACAGTTTTTGAAGCTGGTCACGCGCCCCATGTTGTCGGTCAGGCGTCCGTCCTCGAGAATCTGCAGCAGCATGTTGAATACGTCCGGATGCGCCTTCTCGATCTCATCAAATAGCACCACGCTGTAGGGCTTGCGCCGCACGGCCTCGGTCAGCTGGCCGCCTTCATCAAAGCCCACGTAGCCGGGAGGCGAGCCGACCATGCGGGAGACAGTATGCTTTTCCATGTACTCGCTCATATCGAGCCGTATCACGGCATCCTCATCACCAAACATGGCCTCGCCCAGCGCGCGGCAGAGCTCCGTCTTGCCCACGCCCGTCGGGCCAAGGAAGATGAAGGAACCGATCGGGCGCTTGGGATCCTGAAGACCGGCTCTGGAACGCCTGATGGAACGGCTGACGGAGCTGACGGCCTCCTCCTGACCAACCAAACGCTTGTGCAGCGTCTCTTCGAGCTTCAGGAGCTTTTCGCCCTCGGCCATGGTCATTCTCTGAACAGGCACGCCTGTCCAGCCCGCAACGACCTGCGCCACGTCCTCCTCGCTGACCTCGGGCCGGAAGTCGGACTGTTCCTTTTTCCAGCGCGCGCGTGCCTCCTCTATCTCGGTGCGCAGCTTTCTTTCCCGATCGCGGTACTGGGCGGCCAATTCATAGTTCTGCTGCTCAATGGCGTCCAGCTTCTGGTGCTTGACCTCCTCCACGCGCTGCTCCTGTTCGCTCAGGTCCAGCGACTTGGCCACGCGGTGAATGCGTACCCTGGAAGCGGCCTCATCCATCAGGTCCACCGCCTTGTCCGGCAGGAATCGGTCATTGATGTAACGGGAGGAGAGCTGCACGGCGGCCTCCAGGGCCTCATCCGTCAGTACCACGTGATGATGATCCTCATAGCGGCTTCGCAGTCCCTTGAGGATGGCCAAAGCCTCCTCGGGGCTGGGCTGCTCTACCATGACCGGCTGGAAGCGGCGGGAAAGAGCGGCATCCTTCTCAATGTTTTTGCGGTAATCGGCCAGCGTTGTGGCGCCGATGCACTGCAGCTCGCCCCTGGCGAGTGCGGGCTTCAGGATGCCGGCGGCATCAATGCTGCCCTCCGCCTTGCCGGCGCCGACGATGTTCTGCAGTTCGTCGATGAACAGTATCACGGAGCGATCTTCCCGCAGCTCGTCGATGATGCCCTTCATCCGTTCTTCAAACTCTCCCCGATACTTGGTGCCCGCGACCAGGCTTCCGATATCCAGAGAGATCAGCTTTTTTTCTCTCAGCATCTCGGGAATATCGCCGTTCACGATACGCTGGGCAAGCCCTTCCGCCACGGCGCTCTTGCCGACGCCGGGCTCTCCGATCAAAACAGGGTTGTTCTTCGTACGTCTTGACAGTATCTGTACGATGCGCTCGATCTCTCTCTCCCTGCCGATCACGGGGTCGATCTTGCCCTCAGCGGCCAGCCGGGTCAGATCCCTGCTGTATTTGGGCAATATCTTCTGTCCGTTTTCTCCCTCGGCCGCGCCTTCTTTTTCCATATGAGCCTCGATCACGCCGGACCTGATGCTGTCCAGGTCGCAGCCAAGCAGGTTCAGTACGCGCACGGCGGTGGAATCCTCCTGAGACAGCAGCGCCATCCACAGATGAGTGGCGGTGACGGACTGAGAGCCCATGCGCTGAGACTCATATACGCTGTCCTCCAGCACCTTTCTCATCCTGGCGGAAAGCTCCAGCATCTGAGGCGCCTGCTCATCCTGGGGGATCAGCTGGGCGATGGTGTACTGCACAGAAGCCAGCGTCAGGTTTTTGGGAAGGTTCGGCGCGTAATCCCGCGCCTCCTTGACAAGGCCGTAGAGCAGATGCTCTGTGCCAATATGGCGGTGCCTCAAAGCAATGGCCACGTTACGCGCCGCGTCTACAGAACGCCGGGCGCTTTCATCAAATTTACCGAAAATAGGCATTATGTTCCTCCATGCAGCGCCGATCTGACAACATCGGCGCGGATAAAATGTATCGCGTGTTCATCGAGCACGCCGTCTGTCTTCTGAATCAGCCTGCCGACAGACGTATCGCGCAGCAGGGCGTCTACCGCGGACAGCTCCACAGGCAGCAGCCCGGCCCGCGCCCCCAGGCGCACCTTGGACCAGTAGGACAGGAATTCGGTCTGCGTAAGCCTTCTGGCGTACAGCAATATCCCCCACGCCCTGTAGATCTGATCAAGATAAATCGAGCGGGTAGCGTACTTGAGCACCTTTCTTCTCAGGTTATCCTCTTTCTGCGTAAGTTCCTCCATCTGCTGCAAGGCCGCCTCGATCAGCGATTCGGTACGGCTGTAGGCGGTAAAGCGGCTGCTGAGCAGATAGAGCGCGCCAGGGTTCTTTTCGTCCCCGGCCACCGCTTCCAGCCAGAAGCGCTTCGTGCCGTTCACCTTCTGCGACAGGCCGCGAATCTGCTGCATCATTGTCAGCATGGGCAAATGAAGCAGGAAACCTGCCTGCACCCCCGTGCCCGCGTACTGCGGCTTGGCGGTAAGCCAACCGATGCGCTCATCCTTGGCAAAGGGCGCCTGCTCCGCCAGCAGTGCCGCAATCTCCTTGGCTTCGCCGACGGCAGCTTTGATGTGATCGGGATCGGCCGCCACGCGGATCAGAATGTGATCCTGTTCATGCAGGCAGATCAGCGCCTTCCGGTCGCTCCTCACCAGCAGCACGGCCGCCGGGTTTTGCAGCCAGCGCCCGTCCACCAGCTCCGTCTCTTCCAGCGCCACCCGGGCTTTCAGGTCGAGGTCGCGCGCTTCATAGAGAATCCAGGTTTCCTCGCGGCCCTCCAGCACATTGACCACACGCTGTGTCAGCTTCTGCCTGTCCGCCTCCAGCATGGTACTCTCAAAAGGGTAGGCCGCGTAGTTCCTGCGCAGATCGGCAAAGCAGGTCAAGACGCTGTCATTCATCCGCATCCTCCGCCGTGCCTTTCTGTGGCCGGCTCAGCTCCTTCAGTCGGTCGCGCAGGCTGGCCGCCTGCTCATAGTTCTCTGCCTTCAGCGCCTCGCTGAGCAGCTGCTTCAAGTCGTTCTCCGTCGTAGGCGCAGGCTCAATACCGATGACCTGAACCGTTTCCGCGCGCTGCTCCTGCCCCTTCAGGTCAGACAGATAGCTGACGACCTGCTCGTGGAAAGCCTGATAACACTGCGGGCAGCCGAACACGGTGTCATGGTCAATGTTCTCATAGGCCGTCCGACAGGCCGCGCAGATCATGCGCGGCACATGCAGCTCCTCGCGAGGGGCATCCGCACTCGCCGCCGCGCCCAGTTCATCCATGCCGGAGAGCGTCATCCCCATCGTGGAAAAAGCCTGAGCCATCTCTTCATGGGCTTTCTTCGCGCAGTCCATACACAGCGATCTGGTTGCCACCTGTCCGTTGGCTATCATATGCAGCACGAGGGTCGCCTCGTTTTTCTTGCAGCCGTCACATTTCATAAAGTTCCTCCTGTCAGGCCATTGTCTTGCGCGCGGCGTTCAGCAGCATGCTGCGCAGTATCCTTGCCCTCATGTTGTCTTTCATATTCTCGGGAATGGGCACCGACAGCGCCTGCGGCGTCAACGCTGAATACATCAGCTCCGCCTGGCCGCGCGTCAGCTCGCCCCTCTCCGACAGCTGACGAAGCAGTATTTCCGCCGACTTCAGGTCGATAGAATCTCCGATTCTCTCGTTTAAGAGATAGTGGATCAGATCCTCAGCCTTCTGTCTCAGACGGATCACCCGGATATATCCGCCGCCGCCGCGCCGCGACTCAATGATATAGCCATGATCGGGTGTAAAGCGCGTGGACAGCACATAGTTGATCTGAGAAGGCGCGCAGCTGAAATACTCCGCCAGCTCATTGCGTTTGAGCTCGATCTCCTGCTCATCCTGCGCCATCATCGTTTTGATGAATTCTTCTATCGTATCGCTTAGCCGCATAGACCCTCCAATCACAGCCAAAGAATATCTGACCTTCTTTGACTAAGCGCATTGTAGCATACAATCGCCCGCCGCGCAAGCTGTCACGGAGACAAGGGCAATATACCCCGGGATTGTTTACAAATACACGCGATACATGTAAGATACAGTAGTAAAACAATAAGGCAAAGGAGGCACTGCATGTCCACTCTTACCTATAAATGCCCCTCCTGTGGCGCTCCTCTGATCTATCGCGGTGATACCCAGACACTGGATTGCGGCAACTGCGGCAACTCGTTCACGGGTGAAACCGTCCGCCAGGTTGCGGAGATAGACAGCCAGGAGAGCGGAAGCATCAACTGGGAGATGCAGGGCACCGAATATTCCAAGCAGGAGGCGGACAGGACAAGAACCTTCTCCTGCACATCCTGCGGCGCCCAGCTGGTCACGGACGAAACGACCGTGGCGACCAACTGTGCCTTCTGCGGCAGCCCGTCCATTATTCCGGCACAGTTTACACCCGGCACCCGCCCGGAAAAGGTCATTCCCTTCCTGGTCAAAAAAGAGGAGGCCGAAAAAGCGTTCCATCAGTATTTCCGCGGCAAGAAAATGCTGCCGAACGCCTTTTTGAAGGGTAACAATCAAATCAGCAAGATCATGCAGCTGTACGTGCCTTACTGGCTGTTCAGCTGCCAGGCAGACGCGGACATCACCTACAACGCCACGCAGGTGCACACCCGCCGCAGCGGCAGCTATCTGGAGACCATCACGCGGCACTTTCTGGTGCGGCGGGCCGGAACGATCGATTTTCAAGACCTGCCGATCGACGCGCACAGCCGCATCGACAACACCATCACCGAGACCCTGGAACCCTACAAAACGGAAGAAGCCATTGCCTTTTCGCCCGAGGTGCTCTCCGGAGCGATGGCGGACAGAGCCGATGTCAGCGCGGAAGAATGCAAGCAGAGAGCCGATTCGAGGATCACAGAAACAACGGAAAGCGTCATGCGCCAAACCGTGAGCGGCTACACCTCCGTGACGCCGCGCAGACAAAGGATCAGCGTGCCTCAGGGAAAATCCGCGCCCGTTCTCTTTCCCCTGTGGCAGATCACGACCATCAAGGACGGCAAGCCCTATACCTTCGCCATCAACGGGCAGACAGGGAAGCTGACCACCAACATCCCCTACTCCAGGGGCAAGTACTTCGGCTGGGCGCTCGGTATTGCCGGCGCTTCGGCTGTGCTGGGTTACGTTGCAGTGACCCTGCTTTTGAAAGTGGGAGGCATCTGATCATGAAAAAAACAGGTTTTGCGGTGCTGCTCATCCTGCTGCTGTCCTTTGGCGCAGCGCAGGCCCAGTCTTTGTCTCACGTGGCCGATCAGGCCGGCATCTTTGATGCCCAGGAAATCGCCTCGCTGGAAGAAAAAATGCAGGCCATCTATGATACCTATGGCTTTGATACCGTCATCGTCACCACCGGAGATTCGCGCGGGCAGTCCGCCCGAATGTTCGCGGCCGACTTTTATGATGAGTTTCACGACTACGACACCTTTCCAAACGGTCTGATCTTTTCCTTTAACTTCGATCTGGGAGAATACTATGAGGCCAGCCGCGGCATCGGCATGCAGCTCTTTGCCGACGAAGGGGGCGAGGCGCTGGACGAGCTGCTCCGCCCTTACCTGGACAGCAGCGATTATTACGGCGCCATGAACGCCTACCTGCATGCGGTGGAACGGAAGCTGTCGCGTTACAGCACCCCCAATGAAGACGGGACGAGAGCACTCAGCGCCACGCCCCGCCTGCCCACTCTGAGCGAGGCGGCGGAAGACGCCGCCGGCTACCTGCCCTTCCTGCTGCTGGGCGGCGCGGGCGTGGGCTTCGTCTCCGCTTCGGTCATGAAGAGCAAGCTGAACATCGCAAAACCTCAGCGCGGCGCATACAGTTACGCCTCGCCGGATTCGCTCCGCCTGCGCGACAGCAGCGAGATCTACCTGTATCAGACGGTTACGCGCACGAAGATAGAGCAGAACACATCGGGCGGCAGCCGGGGCGGCGGCGGCTCTTCGGGCGGCGCCCGCTTCAGTTCGAGCGGCGGGCATTCCTACGGCGGACGCGGCGGAAAATTGTAAGTCAGGCAGCGAAAGAAACGAATGAATTTAGATCAGCTGATAGATTACCTGCGCGGGGACCCCTCTTTCATGAGCTGTGTCAGCCACTGGGAGGTTCTCCCACCTAGACCCGCGCAATACGGCCCCATGCCCGCGGGCATGGACAGCCGTATCGTGGAGGCACTGGCTAAGAGAGGCATTCACAGGCTGTATACGCATCAAAGCGCCGCGGTTGAGAGGGCCATGGCGGGTGAGGATATCGTGGTCGTCACCCCCACAGCTTCCGGCAAGACCATGTGCTACAACATCCCCGTGCTGTCCTCCATCCTCAGAAACCAGGACGCACGCGCGCTGTACCTGTTTCCCACCAAAGCCCTTTCGGCCGATCAGGTGGCGGAGCTGTATGACCTGATCACGCTGCTGGATGTCGATATCAAGACCTACACCTATGACGGCGATACGCCCGCGGCTGCGCGCCGCTCCATCCGGCAGGCGGGGCATGTGGTGGTGACCAACCCGGACATGCTGCACGCCAACATACTGCCCCACCATACCAAATGGGTCAAGCTGTTTGAGAACCTTGAGTATATCGTGATCGATGAAATCCACGCCTACCGCGGCATTTTCGGCAGCAATCTGGCCAATGTGCTGAGGAGGCTGTTGCGGCTCTGCGCTTTCTACGGCAGCCATCCCCGCTTTATACTCTGCAGCGCCACCATCGCCAATCCCGGCGAGCTGGCGCAAACACTGACGGGCAGGCCGGTCACGCTGATAGAAAACAGCGGCGCGCCAATGGGTGAAAAGCACATCGTGTTCTACAACCCGCCCGTGGTCAACAGGCAGCTTGGCATCCGCAAGAGCGCTCTGCACCAGACGCGCATGCTGGCCTCCATGCTGCTGAACAACAAAATTCAAAGCATCGTATTTGCCAGGAGCCGTGTGCAGGTGGAGGTACTGACCAAGGCGCTGAAAGATCAGGCCAGTGATCAGATCGGCCAGTCGACCCGCGTACGCGGCTACCGCGGCGGCTATCTGCCGGGCGAACGGCGCGACATTGAGCGAAGCCTGCGCGCCGGGCAGGTAGATATGGTGATCTCCACCAACGCTCTTGAGCTGGGCATCGATATCGGTGCCCTGGATGCCTGTGTGCTTTGCGGCTATCCCGGCACCATTGCCAGCACCTGGCAGCAGGCCGGCAGAGCCGGCCGCAGACAGGGCAAGTCTATCACCGTGCTCGTGGCCTCCAGCGCCGCGCTTGACCAGTATATCATCAGCCACCCAGAGTATTTTTTCAGCCAGTCTCCCGAGAACGCGCTGCTGAACCCCGACAATCTTTACATACTGCTCAACCACTTCAAATGCTCTGCCTACGAACTGCCCTTCAAGGAGGGCGAGGCCTTCGGCAATGCGCCCGGCGTGGACAGCATGCTGCAGTTCCTGCAGGAATCCGGCATTGTGAGAAAGGTAGGCGAGGTGTGGCATTGGTCGGCGGAGGATTTTCCCGCCAGCGAGATCAGCCTGCGCAGCGCAATGACTGAGAATTTTCTCATCATGGACGTCACCGACCCGGCCCATGTGCGCGTGGTCGGCGAAATGGATCGTTTTACCGTGCCCATGCTGCTGCACGAAAACGCCATCTATCTGCACGAGGGCGTGCAGTATCAGGTAGAGAAGCTTGATTTCGATGCCTGCAAGGCTTATATCCGCCATGTCAGCGTCGACTACTACACCGATGCCGATCTCAATATCAGCCTCAGCCTGCTGGATGTGGAGAGCGAGGATGATCATGCCGCCTACGGCGAGATCAAGGTGACGTCTCTGGTCAAGATCTTCAAAAAGATGAAATTCGACACCGGGGAGAGCCTGGGCTATGGCCCCGTGCGCCTGCCTGAAACGGAAATGCACACACAGGCCATGTGGATGACGCTCAGCGAGGAGACTGCCGGCCGCTACGAGAAGGACAGCCTGCAAAACGGCATGCTGGGCATCGCGAACACGCTGAGGATCGTCGCGCCGCTTTACCTGATGTGCTCCCCGCATGACATCGCGGTCGTCTATCAGGTGAAGAGCCCCATCACGGACAGGCCCACGCTCATCCTTTACGATAACAGCCCCGGCGGGATCGGCCTTGCTGAAAAGGCCTACCATATGCGGGGCACGCTGCTGCGGCACGCCAGGCAGCTTATTTTGCAATGTATCTGCGAGCAGGGATGTCCTTCCTGCGTAGGGCCGGAAAGCGAGATCGGCACGGACGGAAAGCAGACAGCGCTGAAACTTCTGGAGGAAATCATCACCTATGACCGCCAATGAGATCATAGCCCTGCAAAGGCAGGCTTTTCGGGATGAGCAGGCCGCGGCGCTGCAGACCCTTGACAGCCGCGCGGCCTTTTTTGCGGCTTACCACGAGCGCAGGGATCTGCTGCTTCACCTGCTGGACGCCATTGAGGAGCGGGAGGAGGATATCCACGCCGCTCTGAAAAGCGATCTCGGAAAATCCGCCGCCGAAAGCCTGATGAGCGAAACGGGCCTGGTGCTGTCGGAAATCCGGTTTGCTCTCAGGCATCTCAAGCGCTGGATGCGTCCGCGCCGCGTGCGCGGCTCAATGGCGACCTTCCCGGGCAGAAGCTTTGTGTGCCCCGAGCCCTATGGCCTCGCGCTGATCATGGCGCCGTGGAACTATCCGTTTTACCTCAGCGTCGCCCCGATGATCGCGGCCATTGCGGCAGGCAACCGCTGCGTGCTCAAGCCAAGCGAATATGCGCCCGCCACCGCCGCCCTGCTGAAGGAGTTGGTCGGAGGCTGGGCCAAACCCGATCGGGCCGCAGTGATCACTGGAGATGCCGAAACCAGCCGGGCATTGCTGAAGGAGAAGTTTGATTATATCTTTTTCACCGGCAGCGCTCAGGTAGGCCGCTCCGTGATGCGAAGCGCCGCGGAAACGCTTACGCCGCTGACGCTGGAGCTAGGCGGGAAAAGCCCCTGTATCGTGGAAAGCGACGCCGATCTGGAGCTGGCCGCCAGGCGGATCGCCTTTGGCAAGGGCATGAACGCGGGACAGACCTGCGTGGCGCCGGACTATCTGCTGGTTCACCGCGATGTGCGGGACAGGCTGATGGAGCTGATCGCCAAGCAGTGGCAGGCATTCTACGGGGACAATGCGCTGGAATCTCCGGATTGGCCTCTGATCGTGAACGAGCGGCACTACCTGCGGCTGATGGGGCTGATCGAGCAGGACAAGGTCTATTGCTGCGGCGAGGGAGACGGAAAGCGGATCGCGCCGACCCTTCTTCAGGATGTCAGCTGGGATTCGCCCGTCATGCGGGAAGAAATCTTCGGCCCACTGCTGCCTGTGCTGAGCTATGACTCACTCGAAAGCGCGGTCGCCCGCATCAACGAAGGAGAAAGGCCGCTCGCCTGTTATGTCTTTACGTCGGATGAGGAAAAGGCCAGAGCGCTGGTGCGCTCCATCTCCTTTGGCGGTGGCTGCGTCAACGATACGCTGGTGCATCTGGGCAACCCCAGGCTGCCCTTCGGCGGCGTCGGTCAAAGCGGCATGGGGGCCTATCACGGCAAATACGGTTTTGACACCTTTACGCACTTCAAAAGCGTGCTGATCAAGGGAAAGACAGACGTCCCCTTCCGCTACCCGCCCTATTCTGAAAGCAGGCAGCGCCTGCTGAAGCAATTCATGAAATGAGCCTGCGCCATGCCAAGCCTTGAAAGCTATCGAAAAGAACTGGATTACTCCTACGCCCCCGGCCTCTTCCCCTGTATGGAAGCCGTCAGAAAGAGGCCGGACGCCGTGCGGCGGGTCATCGTCAGCAGCAGGCTGGCGGAGGGCTCTGCGAAAGACGGCCTGATGCGGCTGTGCGAAAAACAGGGAATCCGCGTGGAGACCGCTGACCGCGCGCTGGCCCGGCTGTCCGGCAAGGAGAACGTTTTCGCCGCGGCAGTGTTTGAAAAACGGCAGGGCAGCCTTTCCTCCGACGAAAAGCATCTGGTACTGCACCATCCGAGCGACAAGGGCAACCTCGGCACCATGCTGCGTACGGCACTGGGCTTCGGTTTCAGAAACATTGCCGTCATCCGCCCCGCGGCGGACTGGGATGATCCGCACGTGATACGCGCCAGCATGGGCGCGATGTTCTCCCTGGAGATCGCCGGCTATGACGACTTTTCACAGTACCGGCAAGCCTATCCCGCTCATGCTCTTTTCCCCTTCATGCTGACGGGCGCCCTGCCGCCCGAAGAAGCGGCGCGCGGTCTCAGCGGCCCCTACGCCCTGATCTTGGGCAACGAAGGCAGCGGCCTTCCTCAGGAGTTCGCTTCTCTCGGCCAGGCCGTCAGGATCCCTCACAGCGGCGACATTGATTCTCTGAATCTCGCCATCGCCGCAGGCATCGGCATGTATGTATTTTCTTCTTTAACCTCATAAGGGCTTTTTCTTGGGCATGCCCGCTTGCCTTGGATAAACGGCGGGCGTAGGCGCCGTTTTCATAACGGCCTGCACGCTGTGATCCATGCCCGGAAGCCCCAGAAAATAGCGCTCGCCAAGCCGTCCCTTCAGCAGGAAGAGGGCGCCTTTTACTTCCTTGAGTTCATCCTGCAGGCCCGGCCCCTTCCAGCACAGCGCGCTGCCGCCCACCCTGACGAAAGGCAGCAGATACTCCAGCAGCACGCGCATGGGAGCGACTGCGCGCGCCGCCGCCAGATCAAAAGAAGCGCGGAGCGGCCCCCTCGCCGCGTCCTCAGCGCGGGCATGCAGCACGCTGACATTCCGAAGCTCAAGCCCGGCTGACACGGTCTCCAGAAAGTCGCAGCGCTTTCTTAACGAATCCAACAGGGCCACTTCCATATCGGGTCGGGCGATGGCCAGCGCAAGGCCTGGAAAACCGGCCCCCGTGCCCACGTCGATCAGACGGCAGCCCTTGGGAAACCAGACCTCGTGAGAGAGCGGCCGCAGGGAGTCCGCAAAGTGCTTAAGGGGCATTTCCTCAGGCGGCACATTGGTCAGGTCCATCCTCCGGTTCCACTCGATCAGCAGTTCATAATAAGCCTGCATCTTTTCAGGATAAGGGCCTGCGCTGACGCCGCAGGCGGCCAGCTCCGCTGCCAGATCAAGGCTCATGAGACCATCTCCCTTCTCCTGTCCGCGATCAGGCGATAGACCGCCTGCTCCAGCGCGCCTTCCTCCGGCATCTGGCCAGATTTCACGGCGAACTCCGTCTCAACCAGCATGTTCAGCGCCTGATACAGCGCTTCCGCCGCGAAAGGCTGCGCCAGCGGCTGAAGCTTCTTAGCGATGAAGGGCGCCACGCCCAGTTGCCTGGAGATGGTCTCCAAGGGCATTCCGGCGGCCGACAGGATCTTGACGAACAGCAGCTGCCTGTACTGTCTCTGCAGCAGGCTGAGCAGCATCAGGCGCTGTTCGCCTTCCTTCAGCATCTCGTCCATCAGCCTGCCTGCCTGCGCAGCGTTGCCTCGCACCAGGGCATCAGACAAGTCGAACACCTTGTACTCCGTGGATTTGGTGCAGATGGCCGCCACATCCTGGCCTGTTACCGTGCCGCTGTCACCAGAAAAGGCGGCCAGCTTGGCCAGTTCATTGTGCAGCCTGTGCATATCCTGCCCAACGGCGAAGATCAGCTGCTCCGCCGTATATCTGTCGATCTGTTTGCCGTAGCCTTTCAGCTCCTTGGCCACCCATTTGATCAGCAGGCCCTGATCCAGCTTGTCAAAGCTGACAACGCCGCCCAGCCTCGCGATCTGCTTATGCAGCTTTCGCACACCGTTGGCCTTGCCCTTCACATGAAAAACAAGACAGGTAGTCGAAGGCAGGCGGGTAACATACTCCGCGATTCTATCGGCAGCCCCGCCTTTTGACGCGGCTTTCTCCCCCTCCTCGCCGGTCTTCCCACCCTCCAGCATGGAGCACTCCTTCACCAGCACCAGGCGGCGCTCCGCCATCATGGGCAGCGTCTCGGCGCAGGCGATCAGCTGGTCGGCGTCCGGATCCGTCAGCACGGTGACGTTGAGGCCGGTCAGATCATCGCGCAGCACGGTCTCCCGGAGCGCGCGCAGCGCGCTTTCCTTGGTATATTCTTCCTCTCCCTCAAACAGGTAGCAGGAGAGCAGGTTTGATGTCCTGAGCGACTGATAGAACTCTTCCCTTGTCATCATATCCCCCGATCGCCATAGTGGCGCAGCTGAAAAACTCCCGCCTCATCCGCTTCCAGAATGAGCGCCCGCCCACTCTGCGTGCCCCAGAGAGGTATTCCCATATTCTCCAGCCGTTTAAGCACCGAAGACGCGGCGGACATCCTGCCCGGACCTGCAGTCAGCAGCGCCAGCTTAGGTGAAACGGCCTTCAGATACGCTTCGCCGGTACCCGTCTTCGCGCCATGGTGCGCCAGCTTCAGCACATGCGCGGGCACAGCCGAGTACATCTCATACTCTCCGCTCAGATCGCCTCCGCTGAGCAGCGTCAGATCGTTCATGCCGATGCGCAGCACAAGCGAGTGATGGTTGGCGTCCATGCCCGGATAGATTTTACCATAGATCGGCCAGAGGACCTCCATCTTCACACGCCCTTCGCCAAATGAATCCCCCCGGTCCGCGTGCACGATGGGGATGCCTTCCTGTTCGGCCATCGCCAGCAGATCCGCGCTTCCATCTTCCCGGCGCGCCAGCTCAGCCCCCGTGGGCAGAACGATTTTGCCGATGCGCACCCCCTGTTCCAGCAGCTGCCGCAGGCCGCCCGCGTGGTCATTGTGCAGATGCGAAAGAAACAGCACATCCACACTTCTGCCCTTGCTCAGCAGATAGGCCGCAAGATCGCCACCATGATCCGCCGTATCGATCACATAAGTGCGCCGGCCGTCCTCAATGACAGCCGCATCCGCGCTGCCTGTGCTGAGCAGCGTGTACCGAAGCCGCTTTCCATCCTTCCATAACAGGCCCCAAGTCAGGCCGACGCAAAGCGCCAGGCAAATGCCGGCCTTCAGCAGCCGGAGGCGAGCCTTGCCCGCCCTTGCATATCTGGTCATGCAGATCAGCGCCGCCAGCCACAGCGCCACGGCAGGAGGCGTGATTGCGGGTCCCCACAGCAAAGCGAAGGGCAGCGAAGATACCCGGCTCACGGCATCCGTGAAAAGCGTCAGCAGGAAGCGCAGCGGCACCGCCAGCACCGCTGCCGCAGGTATTGAGATCAGGGCAAAGGGCAGCAAAAACAGACCGCAGTACATCAGGATGGCCACCGCGGCGCAGGCAATCGGGCTGACAAGCAAACCGATCAGCGAAACGGAGTGAAAGGTATTGAGAAGGACCGGCAGCGTGAACAGGCTGGCGGAGAGCGCCGCTGTCAGAGCCGACACTGCGCGATCGATCGTTGAGCGCCTTCCCCGTCCTTTTCTCCGGCTGTTATATAGAACAGTCAGCCTGTCACCGAGCGTCAGGATGCCGAGAACAGCCAGAAATGAGAGCTGAAACCCTGCCGAAAACAGCTCCAGCGGCCATATCAGCAGGATCAGAAGAAAGGCCAGAGCCAGCGAGGTCAGTGGATCTGCCCTCTCGTTCACCAGCTCAGCGCCGAGCATCACCGCCATCATGACGGAAGCGCGCAGCACAGGCGCCGCAAAGTCCAGCAGGCGGCAGTACAGCGCCAGCGCGGCCAGAATGATCGCAAACCGCCTTCTCGAGCCGAGTCCCGCCTTCTTCAGCAACCGATACAGGCCAAAGGCCAGCAGCCCGACATGGAGGCCTGATACCGAAAGCACATGGGCGATTCCCGCATCCCGGAAATTGGCCCGCGTTTCTTCCTCGAGGCCGCTGCGATCACCGAGAAGCAGAGCGCGTATCAGGACGCCTCCTTCTCCGATGGCCTTTTCCAGCCTGTCGCCCAACAGGAGCCTTGCCCTTATCCAGACGCTTGCATGTTCGCCCAGCGCCGGTCCCTCTATGGTCAGATCCCGCGCTCCGCTGAGCCCGATGCCCATGCCTTTTTGCAGAAGGTACAGCCGGAAATTGAATCCGTAGGGATTCTGCCTGCCGGATGGGTGATACAGATTGGATATCATGCTCAGCGTCTGCCCATCCATGAAGAGGCGGGCTTTCTCTGTCGGAAAATAGGTCCAGTATGCAGCCTTCACGTAATATTCTTTTCCAGCTTCATCCACGAGCCTCAGGTTGCGCAGGCTTGCCTTTACCCGTCCGTCATCCTCACGCACTTCGGCCAATCCCCGGACGGAGGCTGACACGCGGTATGTCCCCTCTGGCGGCACGACAGGATTCAGCGCAGCGGAAGCCCTGAAAATGCCAAAAAACAGCATCATAAAACAAAGCGCCAGCGCTGTGGACAGGTGCAGGCGCCATCTGACAAACAGGAGCGCAGCCGACAGCACGAGGCCCGCCGCAGGAAAGGTCATCGGCGCGCCGCCATACAGGCCGCCGATCAGTATCCCCAGCCCGAAGCTGATAGAAAAGCAGACAAGCGGCCTCTGCGCAAGAAAGGATCTTGAATTCACAGCGTGAGCCAGACCCCGGCGGCAGCTGCTTCGCAGGCTTTGTATACTTCTTGTGCTTCCGCCACGAGGCTCTTAGGGTCAGAGTCAGGCTGAAAATGCGTCAGGATGGTTTTCCCTACGCCTGCCGCCCTGCCCAGTTCAGCCGCCTGGGAAGAAGTGAGGTGGGGCAGCTGTTCATGCCAGCTTTCTCTGCGGAACGTGGCATCGCAGATCAGCACATCCGCTCCCCGGCAGAATTCGGTCAACGGTTCCCATCGGTTGGTATCTCCGGTATAGACCAGCGCCTTGTCCCTGTGGTTCAATCGCACGGCATAGCAGGGCACAGGATGGCTGGTGCGCTGCGTCCTCACGCCGAATACCCCGATCTCTTCCGCGTTTGAAATATCTTTCAAATCATACTCACTGCACTCGCAAAGCTTTCGCAGCGGGCTCTCATCCAGCGGCGCATACAGCGTCACTCTGCGTCGACGCAGCTGCAAATAATACCGGAGCACCAGCAGATCGCTGGCATGATCGTTGTGCCAGTGAGTGAGAATCACGGCATCAAGATCCGCCGGGTCCATCAAAGCCATCAGCTTGGAGAGCACGCCGCTGCCGCAGTCCATCAGCACGCATGCTCCCTCCGCTTTCACCAGATAGCCGCTGCAGGCCCCGTTCGCGGAAGGGTAGGTCCCATCGCAGCCGATCGCCATCAGTTCCATGCCTCAGTCCCCCTCCTTCTGAAGAGTAGATAACAGGTTGCCAGAAATATACCGGCGCACAGAAACACTGTCTGCGGCGATGGGCCGCCTTCCAGCGTCTCCATCACGATCACCGTAGCGTTGTAAAGAAAGTGGAACAGCACGGCCAGCCAAAGATTGCGGAAACGCAGGACCAGGGCACCGAGCAACAATCCGATCACCAGCAGCGCAGCAAAGCCCTGCGCAGAAAAGTGCAGCAGTGAAAAAAGCAGGGCGCAAAGAAAGACCGCAAAGCCTGCTTTCATCCTGCGTTCAAAGAATAAAAGCACCACGCCTCTGAACAGCATTTCCTCACACAGGGCGGGCAGCAAAGCGCCGCACAGCAGCGCAACCATCAGCTCCGTGGCGTCTCCTGCCCGCGGCATTCCCTCCGGCGCGGTCTGTGGCATCCCCAAGTCCGCGGTCAGGCCCATCCAAAGCAGCGTCACCAGCACGGCGGTCAGCACATAAGAGACGGCGGACAGGCTCACGAGCCCCGCCGTTTCAAGCGGCGGGCGCACCAGCATGGGCCGATACAGCGTCCTATTGCG
>DBQV01000012.1 GCA_002305755.1 Christensenella sp. UBA1385
CTGGGCTACTATACGGGCGATCTGGACGGGCAGTACGGAAACGGCACTTCCGAGGCTGTGATGCGCTTCCAGACCCAGCACGGGCTGGAGGCGGACGGCATGGCGGGCGAAAAAACACTGAACCTCATCTACAGCGAGGCCGCGCAGAAGATGCAGGTGACACCCGCGCCCGTGCTGCCGAAGGACGCCGGAGCCGCTCCTCTGCTGGTAAATCGGCAGCACCCTCTGCCCGAAAGCTATACCGCGCCCGACCTGGTGGAGCTGCGCAGCGCGGTGCCCGAAGGGCTGCTGATCCTCAAGGATCCTGCCGTGCAGGGCAACCGCGAGGCCGTGCAGGCGCTGATCAAAATGATCCGGGCCGCCAAGGCCCAGGGGCTCGAGACCTGGCAGGTGAGCGAAGGCTACCGCAGCCGGGCCCGGCAGCAGGAGCTGCTGGACCTTGAGATCAAGCGCCAGATGACTGAGGAACAAAAGAGCGAGGAGAGCGCCCGCAGGGCTGCTGAGCGCAGCGTGGCCCCGCCGGGCACCAGCGAGCACCACACGGGCCTTGCCTTTGACCTGACAGTGCCGGGCTATTACTTCGGAGACACGCAGCAGGCCATCTGGCTGGAAGAGCACTGCTTTGAATACGGCTTCATACTGCGCTATACCGCCGATAAGGAGCGCATCACGGGCTTCGACGCGGAGCCCTGGCATGTGCGCTATGTGGGCGAGGCCCACTCTCGCGTGATGGAGCAGTACAACCTGGCGCTGGAAGAATACGTGGCGCTGTATCAGCAATAAACAAAGCCTTTGCAAAGAGCCGCCGGATGCTGTGTCCGGCGGCTCTTTGCAAAGACGGTTCAGTTTTTCTTTGTTCTTCTCTGGAAGAATTTTACTGTCTCCACGATCGGCACGGTAGACGCGCCAAGGCCCAGCGCGATCAGGTATTCTTTCAGGCTGATGTGCACCAGATCAAAAGCCTGGCTCAGGAAGGGGATGTAGAGCACCGCGGCGGTCAGCACCAGCGAGAGCCCCATGGCCAGGTAGAGGAATTTATTGTGAGTCTTCAGCGCGAACACGGAGCCGCGCTGCGAGCGCATGTTGAAGGCATGAAAGACCTCGGCCATATTCAAGGTCAGGAAGGCCATGGCGGTGCCGTCGCGCGAGTTGACCAGCTCCCAGGCGCCGGACTCGATGAAGTGGCCCAGCAGATAGGAGAGCACGGTGAGCGCCGCTACCAGAATGCCCTGATAGAGCGCGTCCGCGCCGAGGCCGCCCGCGAACACGTCCTCGTTCTTGTCGCGCGGAGGCCGGTTCATGATGCCCGGGTCGGGCGCTTCAAGGCCCAGCGCCAGCGCGGGGAACACGTCGGTGATCAGGTTGACCCACAGAAGATGCACAGGCTTTAGGATCACGAAGCCCATCAGCGTGGCGGCAAAGATCGCCAGCACCTCCGACAGGTTAGAGGCCAGCAGAAACTGGATGGTCTTCCTGATGTTGTCGTAAATGCGCCGTCCCTCCTCCACCGCGTGAACGATGGTGGCAAAGTTGTCGTCGGCCAGCACCATGTCGGCCACGTTCTTGGTGACATCCGTGCCCGTGATGCCCATGCCGACGCCGATATCAGCCTTTTTGATGGAGGGCGCGTCGTTCACGCCGTCGCCCGTCATGGCCGTCACTTTGCCGCGATCCTCCCAGGCGGTGACGATGCGCACCTTGTGCTCGGGCTGCACCCGCGCGTAGACGGAGTATTTGGTGACCTCCTCCCTGAAATCTTCCTCCGATATCTCATCCAGCTGCGCGCCCGTAATGGCCTCCTCCGGCCCCGAGATCATGCCCAGCTGCATGGCGATGGCGGCCGCGGTGTCCTTGTGGTCGCCAGTGATCATGATGGGGCGGATGCCGGCCCGCCTGCACTCCTCCATCGCGGGCAGCACTTCGGGCCGCACCGGGTCAAGCATGCCGACCAGGCCGAGAAATACGAGCTGCTCTTCCAGCGCGCCGGGCCGCAGGTCCTGCGGCATGGCGTCCCAATCCCGGAAGGCGGCCGCCAGCACGCGCAGCGCTCGGGAGGCCATGCCGGCGTTGNNNGCAGCGGCGCAGCAATTCGTCCGGCGCGCCCTTGGTGAACTGCGTGATCCCGCCCGCTTCATCCAGGACCAGGGTGCTCATCAGCTTGCGCATGGAATCAAAGGGCGCTTCGCCAACGCGCCGATACTGTTTCATCAGCTCCGACTTGGGCAGGCCGAGACGATTGGCGAAGTTCACCAATGCATTTTCCGTGGGTTCGCCCACGGCCTCGCCGTCCACCAGCTCGGAATCGGAGCAAAGCGCCATGGCCTTCGCCATCAGCGTCTCATCGGTCGAAAAGCTGTCCACCACCGTCATTCTGTTTTGGGTCAGCGTGCCGGTCTTGTCCGAGCAGATGATCTGCGTGCTGCCCAGCGTCTCTACGGCGGTCAGCCGGCGGATGATGGCGTTGCGCTTGCTCATATTGGTCACGCCCACCGAGAGTACGATGGTGACCACCGTGGCCAGGCCCTCGGGGATGGCCGCCACCGCCAGCGAGACGGCGATCATAAAGACCTCCAGCATGTGGGTGAAGCTGTAGTCTCCGCTGGTGACCAGGCTGAAAACGAAGATGAACACGCAGATGGCCAGCACCATCTTGGTCAGCAGGCCGCTCAGCTGCGACAGCTTGATCTGCAGCGGCGTGGCCCCTTCCACCGTCTTTGCCAGAGTATCGGCGATCCTGCCCATCTGGGTGTTCATGCCGGTCTCGGTCACCACGGCCCGGCCGCGTCCGTAGACCACGGTGGAGCCCATGAAGCACATGTTCTTGCGGTCGCCCAGCGGCACATCCTTTCCATCGCCGCTCTCCAGCTCCTCGGCGGACTTTTCCACCGGCACCGATTCGCCCGTCAGCGCCGCCTCCTCGATCTGCAGGCTGGCGGATTCAATGATGCGGCAGTCCGCCGGCACCGCGCTGCCCGCCTCCAGCAGCACGACATCGCCCGGCACCAGCTCCTCCGAAGGCACGGCGCTCACGTGCCCGTCGCGCAGCACGCTGCTGGTGGCGGCGCTCATCTTCTGAAGCGCCTCGATGGCCTTTTCCGCCTTGCTCTCCTGATAAACGCCAAGCAGGGCGTTGAGCAGCACCACCACCAGAATGATAACGGTGTCGGTCAGCTCCAGCTCCCCCTGCAGCAGGCTGGTCAGGCCGGAAACGAGGGCGGCCACCATCAGTACCACCAGCATGGGCTCCTTCAGCTGTGCCAGAAAGCGCTGAAGCAGTGTCACGCGCTCGCCCTCGTCCAGCTTGTTGCGCCCCCCGCTCTGCAGGCGCCGCGCCGCCTCCCCGCTGTCGAGGCCGGACCTCGTGCTCCGCACTTCCTCCAGCACCCGCTCAACGGATTCCAGATAATATCTCATCAAGGTCTCGCTCCTTTCACGATGTACAGGGACACCTGTATATTGATACCCGAGGGGCAGGCTGTCAAGCAAAGGGCGCGGCGGGATTGACGCCTCCTGCTCACCCTGCTATCATTTGGCGTATATAAGCAGAAGAAGGCCGCTCAACATGAAAGACAAGTCGTTCTACCGTTCCATACTCCGTCTCGCCCTGCCCACGGCGTTTCAATCGCTGATGTCGCTCCTGGTCACCATGGCTGACAACCTGATGGTCTCCCGGCTGGATACGGCCGGGCTGTCCCTGGCCGCCGTCGCCCAGTCCAACAGCATCACCAACTTTGTGAACGCCGCGCTGCTGGGGCTCTCCTCCGGCGCGGTGGTGCTGGTGAGCCAATACTGGGGCAAGAAGGATACGGACAGCATCAAGCCCCTGTGCTCCACGGCGCTGAGCATGTGTCTTGGTTTTGCCGCGCTTGTGGTAGCCCTGATCCTGCTGATCCCCTCCCAGGTGCTCAGCCTGGTGATCAGCAGCAGGGAGACGGCCATCACCGCGCTGGCACTTGAGTATCTGCCGGTGCTGGCCTTCAGTTACCTGCCCTACGCGCTCACGGCCTCCGCCATCGCGGTGCTGCGCGGCGTGGAGGTGGTGCGCGTCACGCTTTATGCCACGCTTGGCTCGCTGATCTCCAACGTGGCGCTCAACTACATCCTGATCTTCGGAAAGCTGGGCTTCCCCGCCCTGGGCGTGCGGGGCGCGGCCATCGCCACAGTGCTCTCCCGGCTGATTGAAGCCGCCATTGTGACCTTCTACCTGCTGCGCGTACAAAAGGCGCTGCCCATCCGGGCGCGCGAGTTTTTGAGCCACCGCCGCTGGGCCTGGCGCGATTACGCCAGGTACGGCCTGCCGGTCGGTCTGACGGACGCGCAATGGGCCCTGATCGGCATGATGAAGATGGTGATCATCGGCCAGATGGGCCGCGTGATGATCAACGCCGTGGCCGTGACCGACATGCTGTTCAACCTGGGCACGCTGTTCACCTTCGCGCTGGCCAGCGGCGCGGCCGTGCAGGTGGGCAAGGCCGTCGGCAGCGGCGACCGGGCGCTGGCCCGGGTCTATTCCGGCCGCATCCAGGTGATGTTCCTGGGGATCGGGGCCTTCATGGCCACGCTGGTCTTCCTGATCCGCGCGCCCTTTTTCGGCCTTTACGGGCTGGACGGGGAAACGCTGAGCCTGGCCATGACCATGGCAGGCATTTGCGCGCCCACGCTGCTGGGCACT
>DBQV01000058.1 GCA_002305755.1 Christensenella sp. UBA1385
CCTATGTTTGACACTCCTACAAAAAAGTTTGAAAAAACATCCCGCCTCCCCTTGACATCATCGGCATATCATGTACAATAATGTTGGTTTTCAATTTCATTGCCCTGGGGCAAAATTCACACAACGTGGGGTGCGCTGATGAAAAGGCTGCTTGTATTGGTGTGCGTTTTTTGCGTGCTTTGCGCGCTGGGGCAGGCGGCCGGGTCGGAGGAGACCGTGGAATCCGGCTATACGGTCCCCAAGGACGTGATAGTCAGCGTGCAGCCCACCGTGCAGATCCATGAGCCGGGCACCATCGCGCTGAAGATCAGCTGGAACACCCCCTCGCTCACCTTCGTCAGGCGGGTCCGGGCCGCGGACGGCCTGGCCTACTATACGCCGCAGAGCACCGTGAGCGTGCCCTTTACCCTGGTCAACAATTCCCGGCCTTCTTCGGACGGGCAGTTTGACGGGCGCATACAGGTGACGGCTGTCACGCAGCCCGCGGACGGGGGAGTGCTGGGCGCGAAGCGCAAGAGCGTGAGTGTGCGGCTGAGCAATGACAACGTGCCCCTTGATATGGAAAGGGGCGGAACGGACAGCGGTTTTTACGCGCTGAGCTATGCGGACCGCGGGGCTGAATACCTTGAAAACCTGAGCATCTATCCCGCTGCCGCCATGCTGACGGAGGATCTGACCGCGGAGCAGATTGTCCAGGCCATGACGGTGGCCGTGAGGTTCAATATCAGCAGGGCGCCGGTCCAGGCGCCGTGAAAAGGCGCGGGAGAGCCCTGGCGCTGGCGGCGGCGCTGCTGATGCTGGCGCCGGGCGCTGCCGGGGCCGGCTCTGTCGCCGAGGAGACGCTGGGCAAAGGCTTTGAGCTGGAGATGCAGGTCAGCCCCCCGGTGAAGACCGAGACCCTGGTTGTGAATATGGGCGGCGAGAAGCCCCGGCCCGGGCAGAAACCCGGGGCCAACGTGGTCGGCATCGAGGTGCCGGCCTTGCTGGTGTTTGAATCGCCCTTATCGGCGAGCGGGGCGCGCCTTTACAACCCCGTGGACGCGACGGCCATCGCGGTCTATCAGCTGCGCATCTCCGTGGCGGAGCTGCTGCGGCAGGCGGGCATCACCGGCTACGGCGACGCCGAATACGAGGCGCTGAGCGCGGTCGAGGGCTTTGACCCCGAGCGCAGCTACATCGTTTTGTCGCAGAGCAAGGGCATACCGCCTGGAAGCTGCGCGCAGAACATGGCGCTGGGCACGCTGCCCAGCGGGCGGAGCCTGCCCGCCGGGAGGTATCAGGCGGAGCTGGTGATAGTGCCCTTCGACCCGCAGACGAGGCGATCCATGATGCTCAGCGCCGTCATCGAGCTGCCCTTTGTGATCGAGAGCGATCTGATCGCCCTGGAAACGGTCGGCCGGCGCGTGCCCCTGAGCCTGTTCAACCCTGTGGATGCCCGGAGGGATCTGGTGTACAGCGTGCAGCTGTCGCAGGCCGAGCTGGAGCGGGTGAGCGGCTCGCCCCACCGCACCCAGGAGGAGCTGCTGGCGCAGCGGCAGACGGCGGGCTTTGACGGCGAATACGAGTTCATCTCGGTATGCGAGAGCAAGCCCGTGCCGCCGGGCGGCTATGTGGAGGGGATCGAGCTGCACGCCCTGCCGGACGACGAGCCCCTGCCCCCGGGCGAGTACTCGGCCTGGCTGGTGCGCTACGGCGTGGACGCGGTGAGCGGGGAAAAGACCATGCTGGAGGTCAACACGCAGCTGCGGCTGCTGGTCAGATGAGCGGCGCCCCTGGGACGAGGGGGCACGGCGGATATGATACGAATGATCGGAGGAGCGCCGGATGAGACGGTCAGCGGCTGTCACGTTGTCGGCGCTCCTTTTGTCTGCCCTGCTGGCCTGGGGGACGGCGGAGCCGGGAAGGGCTGCCGGAGCCGGGGCGGACCTGCGTGAGGACGGCGCCGGGGAAGGCCCTGCCGAGGCCCTCCTGCCGGTGTTCCATGATGAAGAAATCGCCGCGGCGGATGGACAGGGGGAGGCCGCAGCCCATATAGAAGCCGAAGCCAATATAATAATAGAAGCGATGCCGGCATCGGGAGAAGGGGCCCGGGAAGCCGCGCCGGAACCGCGGGGGGATGGGACGCCCGACGCGGACGCGAATGGGGCGGCCCCGCCCGCGGACACGGAAGCGGCCTGGGCGCAGAGCGCTGAAAAAGACGCCGAGGCGGATCCCCTCCGTGAAGCCCAAGGGGATCGCGGCGCCGGTGCGGCGAAGCCGGATGCCCCGGCCGATGGGGAGGCTTGCCCGCCCGATCGTGCGGCAGCCCCGGACAGCCGGACTGAACCCGGCGAAAGCCGCCCGAGCGAGGAAACGGCGGCCGGGCCGGAGCCTGAGGAGGAATCCGTGCCCGCGGATGCGGCGGCTGAAGGGCCGCTGCCGGAGGACGGGCGGAGCGAAGCAAGCGCGCTGCCTGAGCCTGTGGAAGAAGCGATAGCCGGGCCGGAGCCTGAGGAGGAATCCGCGCCCGCGGATGCGGCGGCCGAAGGCCCGCTGCCGGAGGGCGGGCGGAGCGAAGCAAGCGCGCTGCCTGAGCCCGCGCAGGAAGAGGCGGCCTTTGCGCTGCGCGCCCGCATGGAGCCGCTGGCCCTGCTGCCCCTGCCGGGCGGCTGCCGCCTTTTGGAGGAACCCCGCCTCTGGCTGGAGGCGGAGAACCTGTCGGATGCGCCTCTGCGGCTGCGCATCGCGCCGACCCTGAGCGAGGAGACCGCCGCGCTCTACCGTGCCCTGGGCGCGGAGCCCTTTGGCGAGCCTGTCTTTCTTGCGCTGGCAGCAGGGGAACGGCTGGGGCTGTGGCTGGCCATGCCGCTGAGAGAAGGGGCCCTCTGCCCGCTCGACCCCCGCGGGGTGGATGCCTCGCATCTGGCCTTTGAGCTGAGGGCCTCGGCAGAGGCCGCGCGTCCGTGAGACGGCGCGGGCTGACAGCCGCCCTGTCGGCGCTGCCGCTGGCGATGCTGCCCCCGGCGGGCGCGGCGGGCTGCGGCTCTGCCCCTCTCCGGGACCGCGCTCATACAGGCTGTCGTCAACACGCGGTATTGATTAAACGCTGAATAAACTATTGCGCCGTCCCGGCGGCCCCGCCGCAGAAAAAAACATTCCGGCTCCGGGCCGCGAACGAGAATAAATATGCAACAACGATGAATTGTATACGGTTTTCCCGCTGTGGCTTGTGGTCGGCGGGGCGCCGGACAACTACCTGTAGTTTTTCGGGGTTATCAACAGGCGGGGCGCTATGCAGCCCTTTGGGGGCGGCCGCGGCATTGAAAAAAGGGCGCGATTGTGGTATCCTACGCCCCGAAGTGGATGTTGATAGCGATTATCCACAGACCATTTATCCACAGCTATCGGACAGGATCTGATCAGCGGTGTTTTTTTGACCTCTCCTTTAGGTTAAGAGAGTGTTGCGGATGTATAAAACAATGCAAACAATGGGGGTCGGCTCTGTGAATTATCAGGCGGTTTGGGATTCGGCATGTCAGTTGATGAAGGCGGAGATGAGCGACGTCACCTACTCCACCTGGATCGCGGCCGCGCTGAAGCCGCTGGGTCTGAATGCCGACCGCTACTACGTGGAGGCCGCCACCGACTTCTATCACGGCTTCGTGGTGCCGCGCTATTCCGTGACCATTTCCAACGCCATCCGGCAGGTGATGGGCAGCGACGTGCAGCTGAGCATCCTCACGCCCAAGCAGGCGGAGGATTACCGCAAGGGCGGCCAGGTGAACGTGGGCAAGCCCGCCCCCAAGCTGAACAGCAAGTACACCTTCGATACCTTCATCGTGGGCAGCGGCAACCGCTTTGCCCACGCGGCCTCGCTGGCCGTGGCGGAGGCCCCGGCGGACGCCTACAACCCCTTTTTCATCTACGGCGGCGTGGGCCTTGGCAAGACCCACCTGATGCAGGCCATCGGCCACTATATCCTGGAGCAGAAGCCCGAGACCCGCATCGAGTACGTGACCAGCGAGACCTTCACCATCGAGCTGGTGCAGGCCATCCAGAGCAACCGCAACGCGGCCTTCCGCGAGAAGTACCGCAGCGTGGACGTGCTTCTGATCGACGACATCCAGTTCATCGCCGGGCGCGACAGCACGCAGGAGGAGTTTTTCCACACCTTCAACGCCCTGCACAACGCGGGCAGGCAGATCATCATCTCCTCGGACCGGCCTCCGCGCGAGATCGCCCGGCTGGAGGAGCGGCTGCGCAGCCGCTTTGAGTGGGGCCTGATCGCCGATATCCAGAAGCCCGATGTGGATACCCGCTGCGCCATCCTGCGCAGAAAGGCCAACGACGACCTCATCCGCGTGGGCGACGACGTGCTGCAGATGATCGCCGAGCGGGTGGACTCCAACATCCGCGAGCTGGAGGGCAGCCTGAACCGCCTGGTGGCCTATGCCGGCCTCTCTGGGCGCGAGATCGACATGCAGCTGGCCGAGGAGGCCCTGCGCGAGGTGTTTGCCGATCACAGGCCCACCTCCATCTCGGTGGACGACATCATCGCCGCCGTTTGCCAGTACTACGCCATCAGCGAAGAGGAGATGCGCGGCAAGCGCCGCAACCAGAGCTTCGCCGTGCCGCGGCAGGTGGCCATGTACCTTTCCCGCAAGCTGACGACCGCCTCCCTGCCCAAGATCGGCGAGTGCCTGGGCGGGCGCGACCACACCACCGTGCTGCACGGCTGCGCCAAGATCGAGGCGCTGAGCCGCCAGAGCGCGCCGCTGAAAAACGCGCTGGACGACATCAGCAAGCAGCTGCGCCGGGAAGGCTGACGCCCCGTCAGGCCCGCGCTATCGGCCGCCCCCTGCGCGGGGGCGGCTCAGCCCGTCTAAGGATCAAGTTCTTTGACGGGGAAAGGGACCGGCCATCCGCCTTTTCGCTGCGCTCTCCGGGCGGCGGATAGCGAGGAAACCCTTGCTGCGCAAGGCTTGCGGCTTCGCCGCACATGTCGCCGAGGCCGATCATGATCAGAGGGCTTCGCCCTCCGATACCTCCCTGATCATACTTTTTTGACGACCTGGGCCGCCCTTTGCGTGAGGGCGGCTTTTTCGCGCCTTTCTTCGCGCCCTTGCCGGCGAAACTTTTCCATATTTTTTTGCCGCGCTATTGACAGCGGGGGGGATGCGTGGTAGATTGTGCTCAGGGATTAGCACTCGACATGTGAGAGTGCTAAAGCCCGGAAGAGATGCGGAAGGAGGAGACGGGTTTGCAGCTGGATGACAGAAAGCGGCGCATCCTGTGGGCGGTGATCGACGATTACGTGTCCACCGCGGCGCCGGTCGGCTCGCGCACCGTCTCGGGCAAGTACATTTCCGGCATCTCAAGCGCCACCATCCGCAACGAGATGAGCGATCTGGAGGAGCTGGGCTATCTGATACAGCCCCACGTCTCCGCCGGGCGCGTGCCCAACGCCAGGGCCTACCGCCTGTATGTGGACGCTCTGCGCGAGCGGCTGTCGGGCGAGCCGGAGGCCGAGGAGGCGGAGCGGATCCGAAACGCCTTCATCAGCCGGCTGCGCGGGCTGAACGATCTGGCCGCCGAGGCGGCCGAGGCGCTCAGCGACATGACGCAGTACGCCTCCGCGGTGCTCGCGCCGCGGCACGAGGCGCTGCGGATCAAAAGCCTGCAGCTGGTGCCCGTGAGCCGGGCTTCCGCGCTGGTGGTGGTGGTGACCGACGGCGGCGTGTTCCGCGACAGCGTGATCAGCGTGTCCGATATGCTGGACGCGGACGGCCTTTACGCCATCAGCCGCATGCTGACCGAGCGCCTGCGGGGGAAGACCCTGCGCGAGGCGCAGCAGATGCTCAGCGTGTTCGCGCGCTACGCCCCGGCCGACCAGCAGGTGCTGGGCGGCATCGCCGACCTGGCGGGCCAGCTGGCCCGTGAGAGCGAGGGCGAGAGCCTGAAGGTGGCCGGCGCGCACCGTATGCTGCAGCACCCGGAGTACGCGGACGTGGAAAAGGCCCGGCAGGTGCTGGCCGCGCTCAACGAGCGCAGCTGTCTGATGGAGCTTCTGCGGCAGGACAGCGACCGCAGCTACGGCGTGCACATAGGGCCCGAGTGTGGCGTGGAGAGCCTGAACGATCTGTCGGTGGTCACCTGCTATTACGATGTCGGCAGCGGCCACAGGGGCACGTTGGGCATCGTGGGCCCGCTGCGGATGCCCTACCTGAAGGTGCTCAGCACCCTGAAGGTGGCCGGGCAGACGCTCAGCGATATGCTGAAAGCAAGCAACAACAACTGACCCGGAGGACGTATGAAGCATTCAAAAGACCAGGCGGAGGAGCGCAGGGCGCAGGAGCCCCCGGCGCAGGAAGAACCCGCGCAGGGCGAGGAAGCCCTCCCCGCGGAGGAGACCGCGGAGCTGCCGGACGCCCAGGCGCTGGCCAAAGCGCTTGCCGGCGCGGAGGCCCAGCGGGACGAGTACCTGAACATGGCCCAGCGCGTGCAGGCGGATTTTGACAACTTCCGCCGCCGCAACGCCCAGGTGAGGAGCGAGGCCTTTGAGGATGGGGCGGCCGCCTTCATCAAGACCATCCTGCCGGTGTGCGATAACTTTGACCGCGCGCTGGAGCAGGAAAGCGCCGACGAGGCCCTGCTCAGCGGCCTGCGCCTGGTGCACAAGCAGCTGATGGATGCCCTTGAAAAGCGCGGCGTCACCGTGATCTCAAGACAGGGAGAGCCCTTTGACCCGCGCCTTGAGGACGCCGTGGTGCAGGGCACGCCCGATGAGGGAGAGCCCGGCACCGTGGCCCAGGTGCTGGTGAAGGGATACATGCTGGGCGACACCGTACTGCGCCACGCCATGGTCAAGGTCATCGTCGACTGAGCCCGGGCTGCAGATATTCACAAGGACCGCAACCGTCAAAAACGACACAACCATCAATCAGGAAGAGAAAGAGGATTTTGATATGAGCAAGATTATCGGTATTGACCTTGGCACCACCAACAGCTGCGTGGCCGTGATGGAGGGCGGCGAGCCCGTCGTCATCACCAACCCCGAGGGTGCGCGTACCACGCCCTCCGTGGTGGCCTTTTCCAAGGACGGCGAGCGTCTGGTAGGCCAGATCGCCAAGCGGCAGGCCATCACCAATCCGGACCGCACCATTTCGTCCATCAAGCGCCACATGGGCACCGACTATAAGGTGACCATCGACGGCAAGACCTATACCCCGCAGGATATTTCGGCCATGATCCTGCAGAAGCTCAAGCAGGACGCGGAAGCCTATCTGGGCGAGAGCGTGAACCAGGCCGTGATCACCGTGCCCGCCTACTTCTCCGACGCCCAGCGCCAGGCCACCAAGGATGCCGGCCGCATCGCCGGCCTGGAGGTGCTGCGCATCATCAACGAGCCCACCGCGGCTTCGCTGGCCTATGGCCTTGACAAGGAGCAGGCGCACAAGATCCTGGTCTACGACCTGGGCGGCGGCACCTTCGATGTGTCCATCCTCGAGATCGGCGACGGCGTGTTCGAGGTGCTGGCCACCAACGGCGACACCCTGCTGGGCGGCGACGACTTTGACAACCGCATCATCGACTACATCGCCGAAAGCTTCCGCAAGGAGAACGGCATCGACCTCAAAAAGGACCGCATGGCCTTCCAGCGCCTCAAGGAAGCCGCGGAAAAGGCCAAGATCGATCTGTCCGGCGTGATGGCGGCCAACATCAACCTGCCCTTCATCACCGCGGACGCCAACGGCCCCAAGCACCTGGACATCACGCTGACCCGCGCCAAGTTCAACGAGCTGACCGCCGACCTGGTGGAGCGCACCATCGGCCCGATGCAGACCGCGCTCAAGGACGCCGGGCTGACCGCCTCGCAGGTGGACCGCGTGATCCTGGTGGGCGGCTCCACCCGTATCCCCGCCGTGCAGGACGCCGTGAAGAACATCACCGGCAAGGAGCCCTTCAAGGGCATCAACCCCGATGAGTGCGTCGCCATCGGCGCGGCCATCCAGGCCGGCGTGCTGGGCGGCGAGGTGAAGGACGTGCTGCTGCTGGATGTCACGCCGCTGTCCCTGGGCCTGGAGACCGAGGGCCACATCTTCACCCGCCTGATCGACCGCAACACCACCATCCCCACCGAGAAGTCGCAGGTGTTCTCCACCGCGGCCGACGGCCAGACCACCGTGGAGATCCACGTGCTGCAGGGCGAGCGCCCCATGGCCTACGACAACAAGACCCTCGGCCGCTTCCAGCTGACCGGCATCCCGGCCGCGCCCCGCGGCGTGCCGCAGATCGAGGTGAAGTTCGCCATCGATAAGAACGGCATCGTCAGCGTGTCCGCCAAGGACCTGGGCACCGGCAACAGCCAGAACATCACCATCACCGCCACCACCAACCTTACCGAGGACGAGATCAACGCCCGCGTGAAGGAGGCCGAGCAGTACGCCGAGCAGGACAAGCGCCGCAAGGAAGAGGTGGAGACCCTCAACCGCGCCGACAACCTGATCTACGATCTGGAAAAGCAGCTGCGCGACAACGGCAGCAAGCTCTCGGCCGAGGATAAGGCGACCGTGGAGAGCCAGATCGCGGACTTCAAGAAGGTGCGCGAGGGCGGCAAGGCCGACGAGATCAAGCCCGCCATGGAGAGCATGACGCAGAAGGTGTACGAGATCTTCGGCAAGCTCTACCAGGATCAGGGCGCGCAGGCCGGCCCGCAGGGCGCGGCGCAGCAGGGCCCCGTGGAAAACGCGGACGGCTCGGTGGACGCGGACGGCGAGGTGCACTGATACCCTGCCCCAGGAAGGGGAAGGCGGAGCCCTTCCCCTCCCTTCAGGGCTTTGACTGGACGCAAGCCCCGATGGGCTTCCGCCGGGGCTGCGGGCGATTCCGCCCGCAGCCCGTGTGGCTTTCAGGGCGCTCACGCACAGACCCCCCGGCCAGGGTTTGTCAGGCTCCGGGGGATCCTATCAGGAGAGATGAATGGCAGCAAAACGAGATTATTACGAGGTGCTGGGGGTCGGCAAGACGGCCAGCCAGGAGGAGATCAAGAAGGCCTACCGCAAGCTGGCCAAGGAGTCTCACCCCGACCTGCACCCTAACGATAAAGCGGCGGAAGAGCGCTTCAAGGAGATCAACGAGGCCAACGAGGTGCTGTCCGACCCGGATAAGCGCGCCCGCTACGACCAGTTCGGCATGGAGGGGCCGCAGATGGGCGGCGCGGGCGGCTTCGGCGGCTTCGGCTTCGACCCCAGCCAGATGGGCGGCTTTGAGAGCATCTTTGACCAGCTCTTCGGCGGCGGCATGGGCGGCGCGCGCTCGCGCAACGCCCCGCAGCCGGGCAACGACCTGCGCTTCAACCTGCGCATCAGCTTTGAGGAGGCGGCCTTCGGCGCCAAGAAATCCTTTGAGTTCACGCGCAATGAAAACTGCGATGTCTGCCACGGCTCGGGCGCCAGGCCCGGCACCCAGCCTGTCACCTGCCAGACCTGCGGCGGCACCGGCCAGGTGCGCAGCGGCGGCGGCTTCATGGTCACGGTGCGGCCCTGCCACGTCTGCGGCGGCACCGGCAAGGTGATCAAGGAGCCCTGTACCTCCTGCGGCGGCAGCGGCCACCAGCGGCATAAACGCACGGCCAACGTGAACATCCCCGCCGGCATCGACGACGGCCAGGTGATCGTGATGGGCGGCCAGGGCGAGCCGGGCCGCAACGGCGGGCCCAGCGGCGATCTGCAGATCGTCATCACCGTGGCCCCGCACAAGCTGTTCAGGCGCGACGGCATCAACCTGTATCTGGATATGCCCATCAGCTTCGCGCAGGCCGCGCTGGGCGCGGAGCTGGACATCCCCACCCTGGAGGGCTCCGTGAAGCAGCGCATCCCCGAGGGCACGCAGACCGACACCACCTTCCGCATCAAGGGCAGGGGCGTGCCGCGGCTGCGCACGAGCCTCAAGGGCGATCTGGTGGTCACCGTGCGCGTGGAGGTCCCCAGGCGCCTGAATGACAGGCAGAAGGAGCTGCTGCGCCAGTTTGACGAGGCGGGCGGCAAGGAAGGCGAGAAGCAGAAGAGCTTCAAGGAGAAGGTCAAGGATATTTTCCAGTAATTGCAGCGTGAGCTGATGAAAAAGGCCTGTCACGCAAGCTGTTGCGCGCCGCGAATTGATCAGATCAACGAAAAACTACTCACATTTTGCCGTAAAAAACGGCGAACGCGAGTAGTTTTTTCATCATATGCAGGAGCTGGGGCTTTTGTGACAGCGGCTTATTTCCGTACCTGAGCCCTGGGGCAAACGAAACGCCCATTGACACTATAGCTTCAGTGACTGGTTGTTGAGAAGGAACTCCTCCAGCGAGATCATCAGGATGCCTGTCTGGTCATAATAGGCCTTGAAGGGCATGTTGATCACGGCCAGCTTTTTGAAGGAGCCCGGCACCTTCCTGAGATTGTCATACTCGTTCATGCCGTGCTGCCCGGATGGGATGCGGTCCATCACCTGAACGTAGTATTCTTCGCTGGAGCGCCGGGCGATAAAATCAACTTCCTTTTGTTTGTATATCTGTTTTCCGTCCCGGCCGCGTTCCCGGGTTTCAAGCAGACCGACATCCACAAGGTATCCGCGGCCTCTCAGCTCGTTGTAAACAACCGTTTCGATACCAAATCCCTGATCCGCCTGGCGGAAGTTGATCCTGGCATTCCGCAGGCCGACGTCTTCCGGGTAGTATTTGAACGGCGTGGACAGGTACTGCTTGCCCTTGATGTTATACCGTTTCGCGGTTTCAAACAGAAAGGCGTCTTCCAGGTAGCCGATGTAGGAAAAAACGGTTTCATTGCTGATCCTGACATGCCTGTCGGCCAGCAGGTATCCGGCCAGACTGCTGGGGTTTACCAGGGAACCGGCGGTTGAGCACAGCACGTCAAAAAGAGCGCTGAGCTCTTCGGGCAGGCGTATGTCGTTTCGTTCAACCACGTCCGTCAGGTAGGTATTGTTGATCAGGTTTGTCAGGTACCTGATTTTTTCTCCCTCATCCTGCTCGTTCATCAGGTAAGGCATTCCGCCAAACGTCAGATAATCTCTCAGCGCAAAATGCCTGTCGCCGCTGTAGGTTTCGTAAAACTCGCTGTAGGAAAGAGGATGCATGCGTATTTCGATTCCCCGATCCTTGAAACGGGTCGAAATGTCTTTTGACAGGAATTCGGAATTGCTTCCCGTGATGTACAGATCATAGTTTGGATGGTTGTTCAGGGAGATGATCGTGCCTTCGAATCCTTTGACGATCTGCACTTCGTCGATCATGATGTAATACTGCAGGCTGTCGCTTGAACAGCGTTGCTCGATATACTCGCGCAGCGCTTTTTTCTCGCGCAGCGCCTCAAAGCGATCGTCGTCCAGCTCTATGACCACGATCTGTTCCCTTGTGACCCCGACCGAATACAGGTACTGGCAATACAGCGTCTTCAGCAGGAAGCTCTTCCCGCAGCGCCTTACGCCTGTGATCACCTTGATGTAGGGATTGTGCCTTTTCTCGATCAGCCTGTCCAGGTAGGCCCTTCTGTTTGCCATCATACGCGCGCCTCTGTTGGTAAAAAACGTAACATGTTACATCTATTTCTATTACAAAGGCATTATATGATATAAAATGAAGCGGGTCAAGCATTGGACATCAACTGAACATGTTACGTTTTTTGCGGAGATCACGGGGACCGCCTTGCCGCGCTGAAGCCTGATGCCGGGCCTCTGCCGGATGATCGCCGTCTCCGGTCACTGCCTCCGCCCACCGCTGTCTCGCACCGTCGGCGAGCGCAAATTATGATCTTCTCCTGTTAATCGGACCGAATATCATGTATAATCTTTGCATCACAAATGACGAGGTGAGGCGGATGCAGTATTCTTCTGTGTTTACCAGGCAAAAGATGATGCGGACGGCCCTGCTGGCGCTGCTGCCTGTGGCGCTGGGCTCCGTATACTTCTTTGGCTGGCGCCATGTGGCGGTGGGCATCGCCGCGGCGCTGGCCGGCGCGCTGGCCGAATACCTGGTGATGCGTTCCATCAACCGGGACAAGGCCAAGGTGAGCGAGGCGGTGTTCGTGACCGCGGCGCTGTTCACGCTCAGCCTGCCGCCCAGCGCGCCGCTGTGGCTGGCGCTCATCGGCATGCTGTTTGCCATCGTGTTTGCCAAGTCCGCCTTCGGCGGCTTTGGGCGCAACATCTTCAACCCGGCGCTGGCCGGGCGTTGCTTTGTCTATATCGCCTTCCCCGCGCAGATGACCATGCAGTGGCCCCAGCCCTTCTCGGGCTTTCCGGGCGGCTTCGCGCACTGGTCGGCGCAGCTGTCGGCCGATACGGCCAGCTCGGCCACGCCCATCATCGCGCTGAACGCGGGCGGCGCGCCCGCGCCCCTGGGCTCGCTGCTGCTGGGCGCCACGGGCGGCAGCCTGGGCGAAACCAGCGCGCTGCTGATCGCGCTGGGCGCGGCCTACCTGATCTACAAAAAGGCGGCCAGCTGGCAGATGATGGCCTCCACCCTGCTGGGCGCGGGCCTGCTCTCTGCTGTCTTCTGGCTGACGGGCCTCAGCCAGGCCTCGCCGCTGTTCACCCTGCTGTCGGGCGGCCTGCTCTTCGGCGCCGTCTTTATGGCGACCGACCCGGTGAGCGCCCCCAACGACAAGACCGTGCAGTGGATCGCGGGCGGCCTGATGGGCGCGATCACGGTGGTCATCCGCACCTTCTCGCTGTTCACCGAGGGCATGATGTTCGCCATCCTGATCGTCAACGCGCTGACCCCGCTGATCGAGCTGAAGTACAGGCAGTACAAACAGGCGAAGAAGGCCCGGGCGAAGGAGGCAGTCGCATGAAAAAGGGACATATCTATACGCTGCTGTTCATGGTGGCGCTGACGGGCGTGCTGGTGTTCGCGCTGGCCTTCGCCTACGAGGGCCTCAAGCCCGGCATCGCGGGCCACGCGCGCCTGAGGGAGCGCCGCGCCGTGCTGGATTCGCTGGGCCTGGCGCAGGGCCTGTCGGACGGCGAGGTGGACGAAGCCTTTGAACGGCTGGTGAAGCCGGGCGAGCTGAACGGCCACGAGGTCTATGTGTACGAGGAGGGGGGCCAGACCCTGGGCTATGCCGTCCCCATCACCGGCCCCGGCCTGTGGGGCAGCATCTCCGGCTACCTGGGCGTGAAGGGGGATCTGAGCGGCCTGCTGGGTCTGGTCTTCACCTCACAAAACGAGACGCCGGGTCTGGGCGGCCGCATCGAGGAGCCGCAGTACAAGGAGCAGTTCCGGGGCGTGCCCGTCTCAGCGGGCAGCCCGCTGAGCTACGGCGACCATGGCGATTATCGGGTGGACGCCGTGACCGGCGCCACGCAGACATCCAAGGCCGTGCTCAGCATGGTCAACCGCGCGCTGGACGCGGTGATCTTCGATAAGGAGGCGAACTGACATGGCCGACAAGGCGGGCAAGATCATCAACAGGCAGCTCTTCACCGAAAACCAGGTGCTGCGGCAGGTGCTGGGCATCTGCTCCTCGCTGGCCGTGACCAACACCATGAGCAACTCGCTGGTCATGGGTCTGGGGCTCAGCTTCGTCACCGCGCTGTCCAGCATGACGCTGTCGGCCATGCGCAGCATCATCCCCCACCGCGTGCGCATGCTGGCGCAGACGCTGGTGATCGCCGTCTACGTGATACTGGTAGACCTTTTCCTCAAGGCCTTCCTGCCCGAGATCTCCAAGACCCTGGGCCCCTACGTGGGCCTGATCATCACCAACTGCATCATCATGGGCCGCGCCGAAGCCTACGCGCAGAAGAACCCGCCCCTGCCCGCGCTGATCGACGGCTTTTTCTCCGGCCTGGGCTATACCGGCGTGCTGCTGATGGTGGCCCTGATCCGCGAGGTGCTGGGCTTTGGCACCGTGTTCGGCATGAACGTCAACTTTGCGGGCTTTGAGACCTGGACCATCATGCTCATGCCGCCGGCGGCCTTCTTCATCATCGGCTCCTTCATCTGGCTGCTGGGCGCCAGGGCCGCGAAGAAAGCCGCGAAGACCGCGAAGTAAGGAGGGAACATCATGCCGCAGATCAGCCCCTTTGTCATCTTCTTTGCCTCGATCATCACCAGCAACATGGTGCTGAGCAACTTCCTGGGCATGTGCTCGTACCTGTCGGTCTCCGGCGAGTACAAGACGGCCACGGGCCTTGGCATGGCCGTCACCATGGTGCTGACGCTGACCACGGTGATCAACTGGGCCGTGTACCACTACATCATCGTGCCCCTTGAGATCGAGTACCTGCAGTACATCATCTTCATCATGGTGATCGCCGCCGTGGTGCAGATCCTCGAAATGCTGATGGACCGCTATATGCCCGACCTGCACGCCAAGCTGGGCATCTTCCTGCCCCTGATCACCGTCAACTGCGCCATCTTCGGCGTCACGCTGTTCACCGTGATCCGCAGCTACGGCTTCCTCCAGACGCTGCTGTTTGGCATCGGTTCGGGCCTGGGCTGGTGGCTGGCCATCAACATGCTGGCCGCCATCCGCGAAAAGATGGCCAAAAACAAGCTGCCCGCCGGCATGAGCGGCACGGCCGTCAGCTTCATCATCACGGGCATCATGGCCATGGCCTTCATGGGCTTTTCGGGCATCTTCACGATACAGTAAGGAGGCGGCGCTATGGATTTTTCGGTGATACTGAGAACGGTCGGCATCCTGTCGCTGATCAGCGCTGCGCTCAGCGCGATCATCTCGCTGTCCGAAAAGGTGTTCAACAACTACGGCACCTGCGAGCTGGACATCAACGGCGGCAGGAAGGTGCTGAAGGTGGAGGGCGGCCGCTCGCTGCTTTCGACCCTGGCCTCTGAAAAGATCTACATCCCCTCCGCCTGCGGCGGCAAGGCCACCTGCGGCCTGTGCAAGGTGCAGGTGCTGGAGGGCGCTGGGCCCATCCTGCCCACCGAGGAGCCCTACCTCTCGCAGCAGGAGCGGGAAAAGCACATGCGCCTCTCCTGTCAGATCAAGGTGAAGGGCAACATGAAGCTGGGCATCCCGGAGGAGCTGTTCAACATCCAGGAGTTCGTCTGCGAGGTGGAATCCCTCACGGACATGACCTACGACATCAAGCGCGTGCGCATGAAGATCCCCGAGGGCCAGCAGATCAGCTTCAAGGCCGGCCAGTTCATGCAGTTTTATTCCAAGCCCTACGGCAAGGTGAAGGAGGAGGCCTTCCGCGCCTACTCCATCTCCTCCAAGGCCTCCGAGCACGACCATGTGGAGCTGCTGATCCGCCTGGTGCCGGGCGGGCTGGTGACGGGCTATGTACATACGGCGCTCAAGGAAGGCGACAAGGTGCGCCTCTCCGGCCCCTACGGCGATTTCTACCTGCGCGGCAACTGCGAGGAGCTGATCATGATCGCCGGCGGCTCGGGCCTGGCGCCCATCCGCAGCCTGATCTACGATGTGATCGAGAAGGGCCTGCCCCACAAGATCCGCTTCTTCTTCGGCGCCAACTCCAGGCGCGACCTGTACTATGTGGAGGAGTTTGCCCAGATCGAGAAGGACTATCCGCAGTTCAGCTTCATCCCCTGCCTGGCCTTCCCCAAGCCCGAGGACGAATGGACGGGCAACACCGGCTTCGTCACCGTGGCGCTGGACCGCGACGTGGACAGCGGCGCCGGCAAGGAGGCCTATCTGTGCGGCAGCCCCGGCATGCTGGACGCCAGCATCAAGGTGCTCAAATCCAAGGGCTTTACCGACGAGACCATCTTCTACGACAAGTTCTGAGGAGGGCGGCATGAAAGAGAATCCCATCGAACTCAAACTGCGCCAGGACATGACCGAGAGCCTTCTGGGCGGGGACACCCGCCCGCTGAGCGAGATCATCGAGAGCGACCTGGCCGAGCTGAGCGCCGCGGGCCTGACGCAGCGGCAGCTGGCGGAGGCCATGCGCGCCCTGACGGAAAAGGGCCTGGCCAGGCAGGGGATCGAGACCCGGGCGGGGGATCACACCGTGCTGGTGGAGGAATACATGGGCCGCATCGGCTGCCCCTTTAAGCACGCGGTGCGCGAGGCAAAGCGAAACACCACCGTCACCGACGGCAAGGGCAAGACCCTGCGGTGGAGCGACCTGAGCATCCACCTTATCGAGGCGCACGGCTTCTTCCAGGGGCTGGGCTCCCCCTACCGGTTGGAGCCGCTGGAGCTGGCGGCCTTCCTGGGCCTGATATAAGAGCAAAAATAACAAGACCATGCAGGAAACGGGCCGCCCGGCCCGTTTCTTATATATAGAATATGCTTTGGAGGGATGCGCCGTGAAACGTCCGATCGTCTGCCTGTGCCTGCTGCTGTGCCTTTTGCCTTTGTTGCCCGTTTCGGCGGGGGAGGGCTTCACGCCCTACGAGGCCTGGTGCAGCGCAGAGTTCGCCCTGCCCGCCGCGCAGCATGAAAGCGGCGATCAGCTGACCAACGCCATCTCGCACGATCAGGTGGTGCAGGTCATCGGAGAGAAGGATGACATGCTGGAGGCCGTCGCATACGTCCTTTCGGGCGAAAAGAAGACGCTGTGGCTTTGGAAGAGCGACTTTACCCGAGTGAAGGAGGGCGACTGGCACCGCCTGATCTATGTGAAGAACCCCAAGGCGGAGGACCGCCTGCACCTGCGGAGGAGCGGGCAGCGCGGCTCGCTGTCGATGGGCCGCTACTACACCGGCGTGATGCCCGTGGCGCTGGGCCCTTCCCGAAATGGCTACACCAGGGTGCGGCTGGAGATGCGCGAGGGCTATATGATGACCAGTTACCTGCAGCCCCTTGCCATCGGGGAAGAGCCGGAGAGCGCCCTGCCGCTGCTGCTGATCGCCCCCAAAAACAGGCAGGCGGTGGGCATGAAGCTCTACCCCTGGAAGGAGGCCTCCAACCTGGGCCGCTACCCCTTTGGGGAGACCGTGAAGCTGCTGGGGCAGACGGGCGACTGGTGCCACGTGGAGGCCCCGGACGGCTTCACCGGCTTCATGCCCGCCTCGGCCTTCCCGGGGCAGCTGAGGGAGGACTGAAGCGCGACAAAGCACGGCAAATTCGGCACGACGCCCCTTGACAATCTGATATCAAGATGATATCATCACCTCCGAAAGGGGCGTGAAGGTATGCAGGAAAAGGTTTTGAAGGCGCGGGCGGGGATGCCCGTGCTGGTCGCGGCGATTCTGGCCTATCTGGCCTCGGTCGCGCTGGTGATCTGGGGCGGTACGATGCTGGACGCCGGCAGGGGCCTGGGCGCGCTGCCGCTGACGCTGGGCATCGTGTGGATGGTGGTGGGGGTCTTCCCCTTCATGGGCCTCAAGGTGATCAGGCCGCAGGAGGCGCTGGTGCTGACGCTGTTCGGCCGCTACATCGGCACGCTGAAGGACGAGGGCTTCTGGTTTGTGAACCCCTTCTGCGTGGGCGTGAACCCCGCCGCCAAGACGCATCTTGGCCAGAGCGGGGATGTGGAGAGCGGGCAAAAGCTCCAGCTTGCCCTTTCAGCTCAGGGCGCCTCCTCGCAGATGGACGCGTCCGGCAAGAAGATCTCGCTGAAGGTGATGACGCTGAGCAACGCCAAGCAGAAGGTGAACGACTGCCTGGGCAACCCCATCGAGATCGGCATCGCCGTGATGTGGCGCGTGACGGACACGGCCAGGGCCGTGTTCACCGTGGACAATTACAAGGAATATCTCTCGCTGCAGTGCGACAGCGCGCTGCGCAACATCGTGCGCATCTATCCCTACGACATCGCCCCCAATGTGGATACCACGGGCGACGGCGAGCCGGATGAGGGCAGCCTGCGCGGATCGGCCGGCGTGGTGTCCGAGCGCATCCGCAAGGAGATCCAGCAGAAGGTGGAGAGCGCGGGGCTTGAGATCATCGAGGCGAGGATCACCTACCTGGCCTACGCGCCGGAGATCGCCGCCGTGATGCTGCAGCGCCAGCAGGCCTCCGCCCTGATCGACGCGCGCAAGATGATCGTGGACGGCGCGGTGGGCATGGTGGAGATGGCCCTCGCGCGGCTGGAGGAGAACGGCTCCATCCAGCTGGATGAGGAGCGCAAGGCCGCCATGGTATCCAACCTCCTGGTGGTGCTGTGCGGCAACCGCGACGCTCAGCCCGTCGTGAACAGCGGGAGCCTTTACTGAGATGGCGGACGCCAAAAAGCAGATCCCTCTGCGCCTGTCCGCCAGGCTCTACGCGCAGCTGGCCGCCTGGGCGGAGGAGGATTTCCGCTCGGTCAACGGCCAGATCGAGTACCTGCTCAGCGAGTGCGTGCGCCAGAGGAAGAAGAACGGCCGCCCGCTGCCGGAAAGCTTTGACGAAGAGCTGGATCTGGACCTGTGAGCCGAGGCGCATCTTAAGCACCGGCCCGGCGGATTCGTTCGCCGGGTTTTTGCGCGCATGTCGTTTCTGAGCAATTTTTGATGATGATATAACAGCTTCCTTGCTTTACACAGGGGGGCGGTCTGGCTTAATATGGCATACGGACGGGTATCCGCTGTATGAAAATAGGGGAAAGCATGGTAAGCAGTATGAAAAAGCCAAGGATCCTTGTGGTGGGCAGCTTTGTGATGGACCTGATCGTGCGCGCGCGCCGCTTTGTCAATGCCGGCGAGACCATTCTGGGCGAGGATTTTACCACGGCTTCGGGCGGCAAGGGGGCCAACCAGGCCGTGCAGGCCGCTCTGCTGGGGGCGCGGGTGGATATGCTGGGCAAGGTGGGCAACGACGACTTCGGCCGGCGCATGCTGGCCTCGCTCACCGAGCGCGGGGTGGACATCAGCCGCGTGATGGTGACGGACGAGAGCAGCTCCGCCATCGGCAACATACAGATCCAGGAAAGCGAGCAGGGCACGCAGAACCGCATCGTGGTCATTCCCGGGGCGAACATGCTGATCCGGCCGGAGGAGGTCGCCTTTCTGAAGGAGGAGATCGGGCGCTACGACATGGTGATGCTGCAGCACGAGATACCGCTGGGCATCAATGAGCTGGTGGCCGCCTATGCCCACGCGGCGGGCGTGCCCGTGATGCTCAACCCGGCGCCCGCAGCGCCCGTTTCGGACGCGCATCTGGCCAACCTCACCTATATTTCGCCCAACGAGCACGAAGGGGCCGATCTGGTGGGCTTCCCCATCGTGACGGAAGAGGATTGCAGGCGGGCCATCGAGGCGCTGCTCCGGCGCGGCGTCAAGAACGTGATGATTACCCGCGGCAGCGAGGGCGCGGTGCTGGGCAACGCGGAGGGCCTTACCTTCAGCCCCTGCGTCAAAGTGGAGCATGTGGCCGACCCCACCGCCGCGGGCGACAGCTTTGTGGCCGCCTTCTGCACGGCTACCTGCGTGGGGATAAAACATCAGGACGCGATGCTGTTCGCTGCGCACGCGGCCAGCATCACCGTCAGCCGCATGGGTGCGCAGCCCAGCCTGCCTTCCCTTGCGGAAGTGTTTGACTACATGCAGCTGAAAGGCGTCGACATGGCGCGCTTTGCCGCGCTGAAAGCATAAGGAGGGCATCACATGGATGCATTGACCGTATTTCTCAATACCGCGCGGGAAGAGTTTGAGCAGACTCTTTCCGCCATCGACCGCGCGGAGCTGGACGCTGCCGCGAAGCTGATCTGGCAGGCCGAGGGCGAGGGACGCCGCATCCACATCACCGGCATCGGCAAGCCCGGGCATGTGGCGGGCTATATCGCCTCGCTGATGTCTTCCACCGGCACGCCCACCTATTTTCTGCACGGCACCGAGGCCGTTCACGGCTCCTGCGGCCAGCTGGTCGCGGGCGATGTGGTCATCTGCATTTCCAACAGCGGCGAAACCGCGGAGATGAAATCCACCGCCATCGCCATTCATAACAACGGCTGCAAGATCATCGCCGTCACGGGCAAGCCTGCTTCCTGGCTTGCGAAGTTTGCGGACGTGCACCTGACCGCCGCCGTTCAAAACGAGGGCGGCCCCATGAACCGCGCGCCCCGCACCTCTATCCTGGCTGAGGTGCTGGTGCTGCAGGCCCTCAGCGTTATCCTGCAGGAAAAACGGGCCATGACTCCGCAGGAGTATGTGCTGCGCCATCCCGGCGGCGCGCTGGGCCAGCTGCGCGAAGGGGAAAAGTAGCCGACATCAGTCCATGCATCCTGCCGCGCCCGCCGCTTGAGCGGACGCGGCTTTCATGTGCCGATTTTTTCTTCAAATCCGCATGTATTCTTCCTGTTTTTATCCGAAATGTCGCGGCCTCTTTCGCCTTTGCCTTGCGTATCGCGGCTGAGTAGGCTACAATTTATGCAACTGCTGAATTTGGAGGATATTATTGAACGCGTTTCTGCGGCGTCTCTATTGTGCTGAAAGCCTTGTGCCCGAAAGACGGCGGCTCGGCCCCCTGCCCAAAACCGGCGAAGCCTACCGCAACATAGGCCGCATTGCCGGCCCTTCCGTGGCGGAGATGGTGCTGACCAGCCTGATCGGCTCCATTGACGCCATGATGGTGGGCATCCTGGGCAAGAACGCCATCGCCGGCGTCAACCTGCCCGTGCAGCCCAGGATGATCTCTCTGGCGCTCTTTTTCGCGCTCAACGTGGGCGTAACGGCCATCGTGGCCCGCCGCAAGGGGGAGGGGCGGCGCGAGACCGCTAACCAGACCATCCGCAACGCCATCATGCTGGCGCTGATCATGTCCACCGTGGTGATGGCGCTGTCCATCCTGGTCGCCGAGCCGCTGATGCGGCTGGCGGGCGGCAATACGCGCACGCAGGATGACGCCGCCGTGCTGCGCGATGCCATCGACTACTTCACCATCATCTCGCTCAGCCTGCCCTTCCACGCGGTGTCCATGTGCGTGAACGCCGCCATGCGCGGCGTGGGCAATACCAGGCTGACGCTGCGGGTGAACATGGTGAGCAACCTGGTCAACGTGCTGTTCAACTACCTGCTGATCGGGGGCAACCTCGGCTTCCCCCGGCTGGAGGTGCGAGGGGCCGCCATCGCCAGCGTGATCGGCATCGTGAGCGGCACGGCGCTGGCCCTCTACGCAATCACCAGGCACAAGGACAGCTACCTGCACATCAGCCGGCACGACACATGGCGCTTTGACAGGCAGACCATGGGCAGCATCGTGCGCCTGGGCGGCAACGCCATGATCGAGCAGATCGGCGTGCGCATCGGCTTTTTTATCTACGGCCGCATCATCTACAGCATGGGCGTCACGGCCTTCGCGGCGCACAACATCACCGGGCAGATGATGAACCTCACCTTCAACTTCGCCGACGGCCTGGCCGTGGCCGGCACCTCGCTGGTGGGGCAGAACCTGGGGGCCAGGCGCAGCGACCTGTCCATGCTCTACGGCAAGATGACCCAGCGGATGGCCACCGTCATCTCGCTGATCATCGCGGCGGGCGTGGCCCTGTTCCGCTATCCCATCGCCTACCTGTTCATCGACCGCGGCACGCAGGGGGCGGCGCAGGTGATCGAGCTGGCTACCGCCTCCATGGTGGTGCTGGCCTTCTATCAGCCCATCCAGATGAACGCCGTCGCCCTTTCCGGCGCGCTGCGCGGCGCTGGCGACAACCTGTACGTGGCCAGCGTGATGACGGTCTGCGTCAGCATCCTGCGCCCGCTGATGAGCTTTATCGCCGTCTATGTGCTGCACTTCTCCCTGCCCTATACCTGGGCCCTGAGCCTTGGCGAAATGATGATCCGCGCCGTCGCCTTCGGCCTGCGCTTTGAAAGCGGCAAATGGATGACCAAAAAGGTGTAGCCCCTGCCGGCCGCGCTTGCGCGCGGCGGGCGCCTCCTATATAATGCTTCCGTTGCCGGAGTGGCGGAATGGCAGACGCATGGGACTTAAAATCCCCCGGTGGAAACACCGTACCGGTTCGAGTCCGGTCTCCGGCACCAAAACCGCCTGGAAACTCTTGATTTATCAAGAAAGTAGGGCGGTTTTTGTATATTGTGGCCGAAGCTTGCCGCCAATCCGTACATAAAATCGCCGATGCTTTGAGTTTTCAGACAGACTGACCAACACGCGATCATCCGAACCAGATCTTCCTGATAGAAGATCGGTTCGGATGATCGTTACGGTTTGAACGGTATGAAACTGCTTACTCTCCGAATGGAGCGCCTGAGCAGACAACGAAAACCCGGTCTGGAATACATACTCAACCCGCGTTTGCGCAGCTTTCCGCAGAGTCTTTCTTGTCCGAAAAAACGAAACAAGGGATGCTCAGGCTGATGAAAGACAGAAGCCTCACGTTAGGGTAAAGCCCCAGACGGCCCCTTACCCGCCCATCACATCCCCCGCCCGCTCCCACAGGCCGCGGGCGATCTGGGGGCGGCGGGAGGGGCCGCTGACGCAAAGGGGCAGGCAGCGCTCGCGCACACGATCGCAGAGGCGGCGGCGGGCCAGGTCCTGCTCCTGCATCAGCTGGCTGAGGCTCAGGTTGGTGGTGACGATCAGGGGGCGGGCGGCGCGGTAGCGGGCGTTGACCACCTCGTAGGCCTGCTCCATGGCGTAGTCGGTGCCGCGCTCAACGCCGAAATCGTCCAGGATCAGCAGATGGGCGCGGGCGATCTTGCCCAGCCAGTGCTCCCTCTCCGCGCCGAAATTGGCCCCCAGGCGCGCCGTGAGGCCGGGCAGCGTGTCCATCAGCACATAGCGCCCCTCCTCCAGCAGGGCGTTGGCGATGGCGGCGGCCAGGTAGGTCTTGCCGCAGCCCACCTGCCCGTAGATCAGCAGGCCGCAGCCGCTTTCCAGCATGCTGTCAAAGCGCTCGGCGTAGCGGCGGCAGGCGGCGGAGGCGTTGGGATCGCGCCGGTCGTCCCCCTCAAACCGATGGGCGTGCCAGCGCGCGTCGCGCAGGCCCTCCGCCCGCCACAGCTGCACCCGCCGCTGCTGCCGGCGGCGCTTTTCCTCCTGCTCCTCCCTGTCCAGCTGCTCGGCGCGGCAGCGGCACACATGCCCCACCAGCAGGCTCTCGCCGCCCACCTCAAAGCGGCTCTGCTTGGGCGTGCGGCACTTGCTGCAATACAGCAGCCCGTCCTCGCCCAGGTATTCATCCCGTCCGTCCGTGGCCCCGTCAAAGCCGGGGAAAAGGCGGATCATCTCCTTCAAATTCATCGGCTCCGTCATACTGCCCTCCCTGTCAGCCGCCGCTCAGTCAAACCAGCCCGCCTCCTCCGCCGTCTGCGGGGGATCGGTTTCCGGCGCGGGAGCGGCCCGCGCCGGGGCGGCGGTGGTGAAGGCGTTGCGCTCCCAGTTGCGCACCGAGGCCTGCCAATCCTTCATGGGGGATCGGCCCACCAGCCAGCCCTTGCTCTGGTAGTAGTCGTGCCAGCGCTGAGGGTCCACGCTGTTGCCCCGGCTGCGGCAGTAGGCCGCCACTTCCCCGGGGCTGGGCGGCAGAAAGGCGGCGCGCGCGCGGCCCGCCCCAGCGGGCTGCCCCTCCGTCCTGCTCTTGGTCTTGGTTTTCGTCTTGGTCTTTGTCTTTGTATATATAAGGGTGTCATCCGCCGTGCCGCCCGGCGTGTCGCCTGCCGTGTCATCCGCCGTGTCATCCGCCGTGTCATCCGCCGTGTCGCCTGCAGTGCCGTCCGCCGCGGAGTCTGCCCGACAGGCTGCCCGCGGGGCGCGGGGCGCGGCCGGGGCAGGCAGAGGCGCGTCTTGCCCGCCCTCCTCGGGCGCCTCCTCCGCGGGGCAGCCGGGCCCCGCCTCCTCCCCGGCGCAGGGCGCGGGGCCCAGCAGGCGGTAGCAGGTGGGCAGGTTGCCCCGCTCCTGATAATCGATCAAGCCCATGCTTTTCAGCGCCTCCCGCGCCCGGATGATGCTCTTTCTGTCCATCCCCGAGCGGTTGGTCAGCACCGAAGCGGCCACGCTGAACCACTCCGCCCAGCGCTGCCTGTTGTTGGAGTGCAGCAGCGCGTGCCACAGGCTGATCTGCTGCGGCGTCATTGGCCGTGCCTCCATAAAGGCATAAAACTCTCTGATCCGGCTGAACATGTCCATCGTTCTCCCGCTGATACCTCCTTCGCAGCCAACATGAATAAGAACGTTTGTTCTCATATTACGGCGCGCGGCGGCACAATGCAATACCCGGGCGCAAAGATGTCAGCCCATGTCATGCGATGTCAGTCCATGTCAGTATGAAGGGAGCGGGCGTCCGAGGCCGGAAAGCGGGGAAGGACGGGAAACACAAAAGGGGCTGTGACAAAAGTCCCAGCTCTCTCGCGCGGTGAATAAAAGCTGCTCACATTCGCCGCGCTTATGGCAAAGTGTGAGCAGTTTCTTGTTTATCTGATCCATTCGCGGCGCGAAACGACTTCCGCTGCGGGCCCTTCTTCAGCGCCCCCGTCCCCGCTCTCACGCGCCCAGGGCGTCCTCCGGCTTCCAGCCCTTTTCCATCAGCTTCAGCAGCACCTTGCCGGTGTTCACGGCGTCCGCCTGCGCGGTGTGCCACAGCCCGTCCGTTTCCGCGCCCAGCTCCTCCGCCGCCCTTTTGAGGCCGGTGGTGAGCCGGTCCTGCTTGTAGCGCTTGTAGGCGGCCGCGAGGTCCAGACAGTCCTCCGGGCGGATGGGGTTCTGCGCGCCGTGCCTGCGGCAGCCCTCGTCGATCACCTGATAATCCGCCTCGCCCCAGGTGACGAACAGCGTGCGGCCGGGGGCGTAGAGGGCGCTCAGCTTCTCAAGCATGGTCTGAAAGCTGACGGCCTGCTTCATGTCGTCCTCCGTGATCATGCAGAAGGCCATGCTCTCGGCCGCCTGCCTTGGAAAGAAGTGAGGCTTCACAAAGTGCTGCAGGCCGCCCTTTTCCTCAAAGGTCCCGCCGTCCAGCAGCACGCCGCCGATCTCGATGATCTCCGGGAAAAAGGCGCGCGGCCGGCCCGTGGGCCTCGTGTACTGCGTGAACTCCAGGTCAACGATCAGAAAATCTTTCGCCATGGCGCGTATCCCCCTGCGGCATTAACTTGCACCAGTATAGCACGATTCCCGCCCCGGGAAACAGCCTGGCCGCTTGCTTGCGCCCGGCGGGAAGCGCATGCTACAATTTTTACGCACGACAGGCAGGAGGTCACACAGATGGAGAGTTCCGTCCTTTTGGCGCGCGAGCTGCGCTGGCACACCAGGCTGCGCCTTGCGGGCGCCTGCGGGCGCACGCTGGTCAGCGTGACGCTGAGGGCCCCGAGCGGGCTGCGGCGCAGGGAGGATTTCGGCGCGGCCTTCGACCGGCTCTGCCGCGCGCTGGAGGCCCGCTTTTTGAAGGAAGGGATCGCCCTTTCCCCGCTGCTTTACACAAACGACGCCGAGGGCCCTGCCCGCCACTACGCGGCGGACAGCGGCGAGGGCGTGAAGGCGCTCTGCGTGCGTTTTGAGGAGGAGGAAGCGGGCGGCGCGCTGCTGGATGCCGACGTGATGAGCCCCGAGGGCGTCTGCGCGTCGCGCGCCGGGCTGGGGCTGTTGCCCCGGGCCTGCCTGGTCTGCGGGGAGAGGCCCGCGGCGGCCTGCGTGGCGGGGCGCCGCCACAGCGCGGAGGAAACGGAGCGCGCCTTTGAAGGCCTGCTGGCCCGCCTGCCCTCTGAGGAGGACTGGCCCCGCCGGGTGGCGGAGAAGGCCGTCAGGAGCCTTCTGTACGAGGTGAGCGTGAGCCCCAAGCCCGGCCTGGTGGACAGGGAGAGCGCGGGCGCGCACCGCGATATGGACTACTACAGCTTTGTGGACAGCGCCTGCGCGCTTGAGCCCTATTTTGAGCGCTTCGCGCGTCTGGGCGCGGAGCCGGGCGAGCCGGAGCGGCTGCTCTCCCGCCTGCGGCCCGCGGGCCTTGAGGCCGAGGCTGCCATGCTGCGCGCCACGGGCGGGGCGAACACGCACAAGGGCCTGATCTTCTCCCTGGGCATCCTCTGCGCGGCGGCGGGCAGGCTGGGCAAGGGGGCAGAGGCGGATGCCCTGTGCGCGCTGGCGGGGCGTGTGGCCGCCCCGGCCCTGCTGGACGCGCCGGGCGGCAGCCATGGGGACGAGGCGCGCGGGCGCTACGGGGCCTCGGGCGCGAGGGGCGAGGCCGCGGCGGGCTTTCCCTCGGCCCGCGAAGCGCTGGAGCCGCTGCGGGCCGCGCTTTGGGCGGGCGAGGGCATCGACCGGGCGGGCATCCGCGCGCTGGCCCTGCTGCTTTGCCGGGTGGAGGATACCAACGTGCTCTACCGCGCGGGCGAGGAGGGGCTGCGCTTTCTGCGCGAGGGGGCGCGGGGCCTGCTGGCGGACGGCCTTGAAGGCGGGGCCTGGCGCGCCTGGTGCGCCGAGGTGACGCGCAGGGGCATCAGCCCCGGCGGCTGCGCCGACCTGCTGGCTATCGCCTTCTTTCTGCACCTGTGCTGCGATCCGGATTGATATATACGATTCGGACGTTTTTTGACCAAAGACCGCTTCACGCGCCCGCGCGGCTATGTTATAATGCCAGCGAGCATCGGAGGAATATATGAACCCAAGCCCTTTTGAGCGCCTTGAGCGGCTCCTTCCGCAGGAAACGCTGGCGCACGGCCCCCTGATGGCGGAGTATACCAGCATGAAGGTGGGCGGCCCCGCCCGCCTGATGATGGACGTGCGGGACGCGGAGCACGTCCGCCTGGCGCTGGACGCCGCGGCGCGCGAGGGCATCCCCGTGCTCAGGCTCGGCAACGGCTCCAACCTGCTGGTGGCGGACGAGGGCTTTGAAGGGCTGGTATTGCACTTCGGGCGCTCCTTTTCGCGCGTGACGCTGGAAGGGGAGAGCATGACGGCCGAGGCGGGCGCCCCTTTGATGGGGCTCAGCCGCCTGGCGGGGGAGCATGGCCTGACGGGGCTTGAGTTTGCCGCGGGCATCCCCGCCTCCGTGGGCGGGGCCGCGCTGATGAACGCGGGGGCCTACGGCAGCGAGATGGCGGAGATCGTGACGCAGGTCGAGTGCCTTGACGGCCGGGGCAGGCGCCTCAGGCTGGGCCGCGGCGAGATCGGCTACGGCTACCGCCACAGCCGCATGATGGACGAGGGGCTGACGGTGCTGTCGGTCACCGTGGCGCTGCGCCGGGGCGACCCGGAGCTGATCGCCAACCTGGTGCGCGACTACCAGCGGCGCCGCCGGGAGAAGCAGCCCCTGAGCTATCCCAGCTGCGGCTCCTTCTTCAAGCGGCCGGAGGGCTACTATGCCGGGGCGCTGATCGAGGCGGCCGGGCTGAAGGGCTGCCGCGTGGGCGGGGCCGAGGTGAGCCGCCTGCACGCGGGCTTCATCATCAACGTGGGCAAGGCCACGGCGGCCGACGTGCTGGCCCTGATGCGTCACGTGCGGGAGACGGTGAAGGCCGCCTCGGGCGTGACGCTGGAGCCGGAGGTGCGCCTGATCGGCGTGAGCGGGGAATGAGCTTCGGCGCGGAGCTGCGGCAAGAGCTGGCGGGCCTGCCGGCCGGGAAAACCTGCTGCATGGGCTCGGAGCTGGCGGCGCTGACCGCCTGCTCGGCCTCCATCTCGCTGCACGGGCTGGGGCGGGTGCAGCTGGTGTACGAGACGCGCTCGGCCTCGGTGCTGCGAAGGATCTTTGTCCTGCTCAAGGAGCGCTACGGCATCAAGGGCGTGCCCAGCATGACGAGGCTTTCCAATTTCGGCGGCGTGCGGCAGTATCAGCTGCGCCTGAGCGTGGAGGACAGCCGCGCGCTGCTGCGCGGCCTGGCGCCGGATCACCGCTCCGGCGCGGCCCGGCTGGGCCTGCCCAGCGTGCCCAGGCGCGTCGTGCGCCGCATCTGCTGCCGCCGGGCGTGGATACGCGGGGCCTTTCTGGCCTGCGGCAGCATGGGCGACCCGCACAGGGGGTACAGGGCCGAATTCGCGCTGGAGGATGCCTCGCGCGCCGATCATCTGGCCCGCCTGCTCACGCTTTCGGGGGTAGAGAGCCTCAGGACGCGGCGCCGCGGCAGCGAGGTGGTCTACGTGCGCAGGGCCGATTCGGTCTCCACGCTGCTGGGCCTGATGGGCGCCTCCCGCGCGATGATGGCGTTTGAAAACATACGCGCCGCCGGCAGCCTGCGCGGCCGCAGCAACCGCGCCGCCAACTGCGACGCGGGCAACCTGCATAAGCAGGTGGACGCCGCGCAGCGGCAGGTGGAGGCCATCACCCGCATCTCGCTGGAGAGGGGGCTGACCAGCCTGCCCAGGGAGCTGGAGGAGCTGGCGCGCCTGCGCCTGGCCCACCCGGAGCTGAAGCTCAAGGAGCTGGGCGAGCTGCTGTCGCCGCCGCTTTCCAAGTCGGGCGTGCAGCACAGGCTGGACCGCATCCTTGAGGCGGCGGACACGCCGGATAAGAGGGATTGACCCGGCCCGGGGCGCCGCCCCGGCCGATGGAATAAGGGGGTCTATTTGTGTTACAAAGAAAGGTGCGCCTGGGCGGCAAGCTGCCCATGACAAGGGAGAGGGTGATCCGGCTGGTGACGGTGGCCAACCGCTTTTCCAGCCATGTGATGCTGGAGCGGGACGGCAGCAGCGTGAACGGCAAATCCATGCTGGGGCTGCTGAGCATCACGCCCCTGTCCGGCCGCGAGTTCATGCTGGTGACCTCGGGCGAGGATGAGAAGGAGGCTCTCGAGCGGCTCAGCGAGCTGCTGGAGGGCCGGGACAGCGAGGGCGCGGCGCGCTGAGCGGCCCTGCCGGGGCGCGCCATCGGGCGGCAGCCATCGTAATTATTGAGAAAAGATTGACTTCTTGTCATGATTCTGTTATAAATTGGATGGAAAATGACCGTTTGTTGGCGCTGCGTTGTTTGTGCGCCGCGCGCAGAAAGGGTGAAGAAGCATGTCAGGTACGCACAGGTCCGACCCCTATTACAAGCTGCTTCGGATAATCATCGGCCTGGCGGTGCTGCTGGCGGTGTTCCTGGTGGCCTACTTTATGATAGACTCCAGCCTTCAGGGGCAGCTGCGGCAGGAGCAGAGCCGCATCGTGGCGGAAAACAACGCCCTGGTGGAGGAGTATAACGCCGCCGTGCTGGCCCAGCGCAGCAGCGCGCAGCCGGACGTGACGCCCGACTGGCCCCAGCCCAAGGCGGAGGGGATCGACGTGGTGAGCCTGAAGGGCTACGCGGTCCGGGGCGTGGATCAGGTGGCCGTGACCCGCGCCGAGGCGCTGACGGGGGGCCTGCTGCTGCTCAACCGCTGGCACAGCCTGCCCGCCGATTTTTCGCTGGCGGAGGGCGAACTGAAGAGCATCATGGAGACGACGGGCAACAGGGTGCCCACGCAGGAGCGCGTGCTCTCGCTTTTCCCCGCCGCCATCGAGGCGCTTGACCAGATGATCGCCGCCGCCAAGGAAGAGGGCATGGAGGATTATCTCATCCGCGGCGCCTACCGCTCCATGGATACGCAGGCGGGCTTTTTTAACAGCCGCATGGAGAAGCTGGCCGCGGACGGCAAGCTGACCGGCGACGCCCTGATCGAGGCCGTGAAGAAATCCGTCTCCTACCCCGGCACCAGCGATTACCAGGCCGGCCTGTCGGTGGAGGTGGACGTGTGGAACCAGAACGATCCCATCATGAAGGCTGCCAAGATCCACGAGACCGCTCAGGGCAGGTGGCTCTATGACAACTGCTGGAAGTACGGCTATGTGTTCCGCTTCCCCGTGTCCGGCTATCCCTACCCCGAAACGGTGGACAAATCCTACAAGACGGCCATCAGCCTGCAGATGGATACCTACCGCTATGTGGGCGTGCCGCACGCGCTGGTGATGCATCAGCTGGACCTGTGCCTGGAAGAATATATCGAGTACCTGATGGAAAACGAGCATGTGGCCGTGTATGAAGACGGGCAGCTCAAGTACGAGATCTTCCGCGTGGCGGCCGATCCCGGCGACGTGCAGCTTCGCCTGCCCGAGGGCGCGGCCGGCTACACCGTGTCGGATGACAACATGGGCGGGCTCGTGGTCGCTGTGAGCTTCTGAGGCCAGGGGCTAAACCCTTTCGTTTTGCGCGTTCATACGCCGAATGCAAAACTACCCGCAGGCTGCCGCGTGGCGGCGGATGCGGGTAGTTTTGCCTGTGAAAGAACAAAGTTCTTTGACGGGGGAGGGGACGGGCCATCCGCCTTTCCGCTTCGCTCTCCGGGTGGCGGATGGGTCGAAGCCGAGCTCCGCCTGTGGCGGGAGAAGCGAGGCGAAGGCTCAATGAGCAAAGGAGTAGGCATGGCCTGTGATTATTGCGAATTGAGACTGCTGGGGCGGCCCCAAATCAGCGGGCTTCGCCCTCGTACCTCCCTGATTATACTTTTTGGACAGCCTGAGGCGGCCTACAGCCCCCTCTTCCCATTCTACCAAGGAAGGTATGTCAAGGCCGGGCAGTATTTGCTTCGCAAATCTCCGCTCCTCCCTTGACATGAATGGATTGCTTCAACCGCTACGCAATGTGAACCCATGTTTGACACTTCTGCATGACTGTTCTCAGTGGAAATGCAGGGCAAACGCATACGGACTTTATGAGAGATTGGCATTCTGCGGTAAGGTCTGAGATCGATTTTTCACCGTCAAGATAAACTTTTTCTTCAAAACGAATGCGAAAAGCCGCTGTCAAGAAAGCATTTTGTTTCGTATATGATTGCCCTGAATGGAAATGACGGCGGGCAGATTTTTTCATAATTCTGATGTATAATAAAAAGTTAAGAGAATGACAAATCGGAGTATGTGGGGGTGTGGAGATGTTGATTCCGGAAGCATGCGCTCTTCTGAAAAAGGAGCTTTTGGACAACGGTTATGAATATGGATTCTATTTGAACGGCACAAGATTTACGCCCGATATGACGAAAGGCTTTGATAAAGAGTTCTTTGAGCGTCTATTGACCGAATACCGCATTCAAAGTCCGGAAGACACAATGAGGGCAAAAGTTGGCACATGCAATGATGCTGTCATTCTGATGAAAACCCTTCTGGCTAATCATGGCGTCTCAAGCAAAATTTGGTTGCTGCATGATAAACAAAAGGGCAAGTTTCATACCGTATTAACCTTTTATCTGGAAGGGAAAACTGTCTATTTGGAGCTGACCCCTCAGTCCGGGAAACCGTGGTACGGAAAAGAAATCGTTTTCGATAGTGAGCAGAGTTTCGTGAACGAATACAAGAAAAATGATTGTGACGTAATAGATGTCACTGATGCCGTTATTGTAGGAAAAGATCCTGATTTCCTGCTGTCAAGGATGGTTTGACAACTTCCAATTTGAGAGTGCTGAAAAAATTGTGTAACCTCTGTGAAGGAATAAAATCCAATAATGGAGGAAAAGCACATGATGAAACAAGAAAAGAGCCCGCTTCGGAAACTCATTGACGAGCGGGGCATCAGGGACATGGACGGCGTACAGGCGCTGGTCAAGGAACTGACCAGAGGGCAGATTCAGGAAATTATGGATGCGGAGCTGGAAAAAGAGCTAGGGTACAGCAAGTACGATCACCGCAACAAGCAAACCAGCAACAGCCGCAACGGCCACTATAAGAAGACGGTAGCCAGCAGCCAGGGTGAGATTGAACTCAAGGTGCCCCGTGACCGTGAAGGAAGCTATGAACCGGCCATCGTGCCCAAGCACGAAATGGACATCTCGGCCATTGAGGACAAGATTCTGTTTCTGTATTCCTAGGGCACCTCTACCCGAGACATTGAGAAAACCATGCAGGAGATGTACGGCATTGAGGTGGACGCAACCCGAGTGTCCAGAATCACAGACAAGTGATTGCCCATCATACGGGAATGGCAGGATCGTCCGTTGGAGAGCGTGTATACCATGGTCATGCTGGACGCCATCCACTACAAGGTGCGTGAGGAAGGGGCGGTGGTTCGCAAGGCCGTATACATCGGCATTGGCACCGACCTGGAAGGCCGGAAAGATGCACTTGGGTTATGGATAGGCGCAACTGAAAGCGCGAAGTACTGGATGGGAGTGCTGACAGGCCTCCGGAACCGTGGGCTGGAAGACATCCTGATTGCGTCTGTGGACGGCTTGATCGGCTTCAGCGAGGCGATTGCTGCCGTGTATCCCAAAACCGATGTGCAGCACTGCGTCATCCAGCAAATCCGCAGCAGCACCCGCTATGTGTCCTACAAGGACGTGAAGGCATTTACCGCGGCGCTGAAGCCCATATATACAAGGCTCCGACAGAGGAAGCTGGATTGGCATCCCTGGAAGAGTTGGAACGCACCTGGGGCAGCAAATATCCGGCAGCCATCAAGAGTTGGCGCACCCATTGGGATGAGCTTTCCACGATGTTCAAATA
>DBQV01000055.1:0-225 GCA_002305755.1 Christensenella sp. UBA1385
AGCGGCAGGCTGCTCACCGTGGCCGCCGACAAGGCGGGCAACGTGTTTTCCAGGCACCCCATCACGGGCACCGAGATCATAGGCTTTGAGCTGCCCTTTTTTGAGGAGGCCAAGGCCATGTGCCTGGAGGCCATGCAGCTGGTGCCCTCCATGCGCTATGTGGCCTGGGATGTGGCGCTGACCGAGCAGGGCCCCACGCTGATCGAGGGCAACTCCTTCCCCAGC
>DBQV01000055.1:288-5281 GCA_002305755.1 Christensenella sp. UBA1385
CTTTTCTAATAAACTATATTATTTTTGTCAAGTTCCAAATGTTGCAATCGTTTCAGATTCTTGTAGCAATTGAATCGCAAAAAGGAGTTTAGTGATGAAAAATCTGTTTTGACATTTATGCTCGCCTTTTTGTTTATTATTTAACTAATTCTTCCCGCGCTTGCTGCCACTTCCTATATCTCTTGCGATTTTTGCGGCCCTCAAACCGCCACCCGTAGGAATACAATAAAATCATACAGATTTGTTCGTCCATGCACTGTCCAAGCCCATAGTAATTGTAATATTTATAATGTATATCAAGAATATGATCTGTATTGTAACAACTGTGGTTACGGTGGCGGTGCCTATGGAGGAGAGGAATATATCGCCACTCAGCACCTTACTTTACGAAGCATCACCCTATAACTTTATCTTTGAGAAAGAGGTATGTTTAGGATGAAAAGATCGATATGTTTTTCGCTTTGTGCCTTGCTTTTGTGCACAATGGGCCTTTCGGCATCGGCCCAGAGCCCTGTGCTGAACATCGCGATTGAAGAGAACGTGATCGCGCCGCTCAGTGCTGACGACGGCCGCTATCAGTACGCATTGAAAGCCCTCTCCGAAAAATACCCGGGCATTGAAATCCGGCTCGAAAGCCTGCCCGTCATGGACGGCCAGCAGCTTTTGCTGGAAGGAAAGTATGATATCGCCCTGCTGCGCAACCCTGATGCGCAGCGCCTCAAGGAAGCCGGGGCCGCCCTGCCCTTGAGCGATCATGAGGGAATCGCAGCAGCGCTGAAGGATTGGCCGGACAAAGTGATTTTCCCCGCAGATGACGGCAAAGTCTATGCGCTGCCTCACTGGGCCAGACCCATGCTCTGCCGCGTTGTTTTGCCGAAGCTGTTGAAAGAGCTTGCGCTTGATCTGCCTGAAAAGTGGAGCTGGGAGGATCTGTTCTCCATCGCCCCCAGACTAAAAGAATACAACAGCCAGAACAGCACTGCTTACCGCCTCCTTGCGGCGGAAGGCAGCCTGCCATATTTCCTCATCCAGATGGCAGCCGCGCAGCAGCAGCCGGAACGCTCCGTCATCGAAGCCTTGTTCTCCGGCCGCAAGGCACTGAAGGAAGCTGACCTGATTGCCGGCCTGCCTGACGAGCAGGCCAAGCCGCTGTTTGAAATTGCGCTGTCCAACATGAGCGACGAATCCTGCTACCTGCCTGTCCCTCTGTATGCGCAGGATGGGCCGGGCAGCGAGCTGTCCACCTTCTCGCTTGTCGCCTCGCCCGCATCCCAAATGAAAGAAGCCTCGCTTGATTTTATTGCCGCCTATGCGCAGCCGGAAGCCCTCAGGGCCTCACAATCCTTCGACCAGTCAGGCATCTATCCCAAGGGGCTCGAAGGCGGCTCCGAATTGAATAAAAGAGCCATCCGGGGCAGTTTCCGCCGGATCGACCGTGAGCTGCTCAGCGGCCTGAGCCTGGCCTATTGGGATTATGAATCGGGCAGCCTCAGCCTGACACAGGCGGTTGACGTCGTGCTCAGCCAGCTCTCCAAGGGCAAATAAACCGTTTTGCCTGACTGACAGCAGTTTCTCCTGCCGGGAATAAAACCGGTTCTTTGATCCATGAAGAGCAGCGGCTGAAAAGCGCTGCCCTTTTATCCTGTCCGTCCAGATGATATACTGCACAGGTTGAAAGTTTAATTCGTCTCCCTGCATGAATTGAGCCTTCTCTTCCGTTATATGATAGAAAGCTCATGCCCCGGAAGGAGTGGAAGAAATGGATTTGATCAGAACGCTGCTCGTGTATATGTCGCTGCTGCTGTCGAGCTCTGCTGTCAGCAGCCCGGCGCTCACGCCGCCGCCGCCCGGCTTCGCGACGGCTACCCCTGCGCCCACGGCCGTGGTCACGCAGATACCCACGGCAGCCCCAACGGCGACAGCCGCCCCCACGGCCACGCCCGCGCCGCTGCTGGCGGTAGGCGACCGCGGTGAAAACGTGCGCAAGCTGCAGGCCCGCCTGCAGGAGCTGGGCTACCTGATGGGCAAAGTGGACGGCATCTTCGGCAAGCAGACCAAGGAAGCGCTACAGGAGTTCCAGCGGCAGAACGGTCTGTCTGTGGACGGCATCGCCGGCCCCAAGACCAACAAGAAGCTGTTTAACGACCCCAATGTGGTCAAGGCCCCCGTGCAGACGGCCGCGCCGCTGGCCAGCGTGCCCGTGTACTACCGCAACAAGACCGGCGTGCTGCTGGGCAGCGACACCGTGCTCGCCCCGAAGGGCAGCACCACCATCGTGCCCAACCCCAGGCTGATCCCCGCCAACCACACCCTGATCAGCGCGGGCAGCGTGACGGTGAGCGTGGACGCCCGCGGAAGGGCGACCCCCTCCGCCGTGGTGTTCATCTATGAGCCTACCGCCCAGGTGAACCCGGTGCTGATCCCCATCTACTACCGCACCGATACCAACACCACGCTGGCGACCGACAGTGTCTCCGTGATGCCGGGCAGCAGCCTGACCGTATCTGCCAGGGCGGACAAGGTGCCCGCCGGCTACACCCTGCTGACCTCGTCCACGCTGTCGGTCAGCGTATCCTCGCAGGGCGTCGCCACGCCCGGCGCGCTTACCTTCATCTACCGCAAGAACGCGGTCAGCGCGGAACTGCCTGTGGAATACCGGGATGAGAACAACAACCTGATCGGCAAGCAGACCAAGACGCTGAACCCCGGCACGCATACGGTCACGGCCGACAGCGCCGCCGTGCCGGCCGGCTACACCCTGCAGGGCAGCGCCACCCAGCAGGTGACTGTGGCGGCTGACGGCAAGGCAACGCCCTCCGTGATCACCTTCGTCTACAGGACGGCGCAGGTCACGGCCACCGTGCCTCTCCGCTACCTTGACCGGGCGGACAGCAAGGTGCTCCATGAGGACAGCCTGTCCATCCTCAGCGGCCAAAGCCTCGAGGTGAAGGCCGACCCCTCCCTCTTCCCCAAAGGTTATGTGCTGGCCGGCCCGGATACCGTCACCGTGACGGTGAACCAGCAGGGCACGGCCACGCCGAGCAAGGTGGAGTTCCTGCTGCGCAGGCTGGGCCAGGCCAAGGTGCCCGTCTACTATAAGACCACGGACGACGCGCTGCTGGGCGCTGAGGAGCACACGCTGACCGAGGGCACGCACACGATCGCCGCCAACGATGAAGGCCTGGCGGGCTGGGTGCGGCAGGGCGAAGCCACGCAGACCGTCACGGTCAGCGAAAACGGAACGGCCAGCCCCGCGGAGGTGATCTTCCGCTATGTGAAGCAGGCTGATCCCACCGCCACGCCGACCGAGAAACCGACGGAAACGCCCACGGAAGCGCCTACCGAAAAACCCACGGAAACGCCTACCGAAACGCCTACCGAAACGCCAACTGAGACGCCCACAGAGAAACCCACAGAGGCGCCGGCCACCTTCACGTACACGGTAGAATACCGCAAGCAGGAGGATGAATCCGCGCTGCTGGGCGGATACACCGTTGAGCTGACCGCGGGCGAACATACGCTGCTCGCGCAGGATACTACTCTTGGCGACAGGGTGCTGGTCGAAACCGATGGACAAACCGTGACCGTCGCTGCGGATGGAACGGCCATCCCCGCCGTGCTGGTGTTCCACTACGCGCTCCCGGCTACGCAGGAACCTGAACCGACTCCCAGCCCGACGCCTGAACCCGAACCGACCCCCAGCCCGACGCCTGAACTGACCGCGACGCCGGCGCCCAGCTTCAAGGCCTTCCCGCTGCCCGGAGCAGCCATCATCAAGGAGGGCAGCTATCCTGTCTACGCGGGCCCCGGCACAAACTACTTTGCCTTTGGCGGCGCGCAGCTGGCCGGCGGCACCCAGGTGACGACCTATGGCGCTGAAAATGGCTTCGCTCTGGTCGCCTACTCGGTAGGCGAAGTAGGCGAAGACGCCTCCCGCCTTGTCTATGTGGATCAGGCAGCCCTTGACTACGCAGGCGACGCGCCAGTGTGGAGCAGCCATTCCGCCAGCCTTACCGGCGCAGCCACGCTGGGCAGCGATCCTGCCGGCAAGGGGCACGGAGACGATGTGGCGCTGAGCGCGGGCAGCTCCGTCAAGGTGCTGGCCAAAACCAAGGGCGGTCTGCTGTATGTGGAAGCAAATACCTCCGGCGGCCTGATGCGCGGCTTCATCGCGGAGAGCGCTCTGTAGCGCAAGCATGGACCGACTGACCAAGGGGAAGGGATACGCGTGTCCCTTCCCCTTTTCCGCGCCGCCGTTTCGCCGATCGGGGGGCGGCGTTCTCATTCAATCTTAATCCCCGGCGCTTGCTCATTTAATCTTCGCTTGGTATGATCGCCATGACGGAAGGAGGATCGTATGGATCACTTTGAAATGGTTGAAAAACTGCGCCAGAAGGCGCAGGTCAGCTACGAGGATGCCAAGGAGGCGCTGGAAGCCTGCGGCTGGGATCTGCTGGACGCGCTGGTGTACCTGGAGCAGCAGGGCAAGCTGCGCGGTGAGGAAAAGGCCAGCTACTCCACCAGGCCCGCGGATGAGCCGGTGAAGCAGGAAAGCAGGGCCTATCGGGGAGGTTTTTTTCAGAGGCTGCTTGATCTGCTGGTCTCGCTGATCAACCGCATCAATCAGGTGGATCTGACCGTCAGCCGCTCGGGAAAGCGCCTGTTTTCCCTGCCGCTCCTTGCCTTTGCCCTGCTGTTGATCTTCGCCTTCTGGGTGACGCTGCCGGCGATGGTGATCGGCCTGTTCTTCGGCCTGCGCTACCGCTTTACGGGCACGCAGGGCGTGGAGGGGGTCAACCGTGTGATGGACAAGGCGGCCGAAGTGGTGGACAGCCTGAAGACGGGCGGCGACGAGCGGGAGAGATAAGATGCAGACGATCCTGTTGGTGGAGGACGAACAAAAGATCGCCCGCTTCATCGAGCTGGAGCTCGTGCACGAGGGCTACAGCGTCATCAAGGCGGAGGACGGGCGCGCGGGGCTGGAGCTGGCCGA
>DBQV01000002.1 GCA_002305755.1 Christensenella sp. UBA1385
TAGGTCGCTGCCGGTCCTCCACAAGGCACTCCCCCTGACGGGGAGTGCTTTTTGGCATGAGGCTGTCAGGATGGGGAGGCCTCGCCGGGTAAAATGACATTTGCAAGTGCTGCAAACTGTGGTAAGATAGGATTCAAACAGGAGAGGATTATGATACGTATAGGTACGGTTATAGGTAAAGATGATCAGGGCTTGCGCGTGTGCTTTGACAAGATGGGCGCGTGTGCGGGCTGCAATGGCTGTGCGCAGGGTCAGCAAAAGACGGAAGTAGTGGTGCGCGGCGGCCAGGCCGAGGTAGGCGACCGCGTGAGCGTGAGCATGCCCGAGGGCAAGCTGCTCAAGCTGTCCATGCTGGTTTATGTGTTCCCGCTCGTGGCCCTGATACTGGGCCTGATCATAGGCAGCCTGGCGGCGCCCGGCAACGAAACGGTGATGCTGCTGCTCGGCCTTGCGCTGATGGCGCTCAGCTTTGCCTTCGTCAAGATTTTGGATAGCAAGGTGGGGCAGAAGGCCGGGTGGCATCCGGAGATTGTGGCAGTCAACCCTGAGATCGAGGAGCAGGACAGCTTTCTCTGCGCTGAAATGAGAAAGCGCTGACGGTCAAGCATTGATTTTGGCAGCTGTGTGATCGGCTGACTATATAGAGAATAGAGGAGATGTTTGTGACAAGTAGACCAAAACTGAAAATTATTCCCCTTGGCGGCATAGATGAGATCGGAAAAAACATCACCGCCCTTGAGTGCGAGGGTGACCTGGTGGTCATTGACTGCGGCTCGACCTTTCCGAAGGAGGATATGCTGGGCATCGATCTTGTGATCCCTGACATCAGCTATCTGGACGCGAATCGGGACAGAGTGCGGGGCTATGTCTTTACTCACGGCCACGAAGATCATATCGGCGCAACGCCTTACATTCTGTCCAAAGTGCCCGCACCCATCTTCGGCTCGCGCATGACCATGGCCCTGATCAGCGGCAAGCTGAAGGAGCACCGTGTAACCGGCATCGAAATGAATACCGTGGAGCCGAGGCAGGTGATCCAGCTGGGCTGTTTTACGATCCAGTTCGTCCGCGTCAACCACTCCATCGCCGGCGCCTACGCCCTGATCATTACTACGCCAGCGGGTACCATCATCCATTCGGGTGACTTCAAGATTGACTATACGCCTTCGGAAGGCCGGGTGACTGATCTTGGCGCGCTGGCCGCGGCGGGAGAGGCCGGCGTGATGGCCCTGCTGTGCGAGAGCACCAATGTGGAGCGCCCTGGCTACAGCATGTCCGAACGTAAGGTAGCCCAGACCTTTGTGGACCAGATCAGCACGGCGACCGGCCGCGTGATCATCGCCATGTTCGCCAGCAACGTGAACCGCGTGCAGCAGGTAGTAAACTGCGCGCTGCAGTACGGCAGGAAGATCTGCTTCGTCGGCCGCAGCATGGTGAACGTATCCACGGTGGCCATGGATCTGGGCCTGCTCGAAATCCCGCGCGATTCGCTGCTGGAACTGGATGACATCCCCAACTATCGGGACGATCAGGTCCTCGTGCTCACCACAGGCTCTCAGGGCGAGCCCATGAGCGGCCTGACACGAATGGCCTTTTCCGAGCACCGCAAGCTGCAGATCAAATCCACCGATAAGGTGATCATGTCCTCTTCGCCCATTCCCGGGAATGAGATCTATGTATCCCGCGTGATCAACCAGCTTTACCGCTGCGGCGCGGAGGTGATCTATGACGCCATGGCGGACGTGCATGCCTCCGGCCACGCCTTCCAGGAAGAGCTGAAGCTGATGCACGCGCTGGTCAAGCCGGAGTTTTTCATCCCGGTTCACGGCGAGTACAGGATGCTGTGGCAGCACGCGGAGCTGGCCGAGAGCATGGGCATGCCGCGCGAAAACATCATACTGCCTGAGAACGGCCAGGTGATCGAGATCAGCCCGGGCAGCGTGGCGCTGTCGGGCATCGTACCCACCGGCAGCGTGCTGGTGGATGGCCTTGGCATTGGCGATGTGGGCAACGTGGTGCTGCGCGACCGCAAGCACCTTTCACAGGATGGCCTGATCATCGTGGCCATGGCCTTTGACCGCACCAACGGCGTGCTGGTCTCCGGGCCGGATGTGATCTCACGGGGCTTTGTGTACGTCAAGGAGAATGAGGACATCATAGAGGGCATCCGCGAGGTGGTGCGCAGGATCATAGGCTCCTATGAACGTATAGAAGGCAGCGATTGGCCCAGCATTAAAAACCGCATCAAGGATGAGCTGCGCCGCTTCATCTTCGATAAGATCAAGAGAAACCCGATGATACTGCCCGTCATTGTTGATTTGGGCTGAAAAATGTTGTACTCTGGGGCCAGGCAAGGCCCCTTTTTCTTGCCTTTTCATGGGAGGCTCTATGGATTATTCGATTGCTCACAGCCTGGCCAGGCAGATAGAAGACAGCGAAGAATGCCGCGAGTATAAGCGGCTGAAGGACATCGTGGACCAGAGCGAGACCACCAGGGCCCTCCTGAAGGAATATAAGCGCCTTCAGGTGCTGCTGCAGGTGGCTGCGATGAACCACAGCTCTATGCCCTCCGAAGACATGAACCGTTTCTCTCAGATCTCGTCCCTGCTGTACGCGGGCACGGATACCTCCGCCTATCTGCTGGCTGAAATGCGCCTGCAGCAGGCCATGGCGGATATTTTCGGTATATTGACCAGGGCGGCCGGGCTCAGCATGGAGCTGCCCGGTGTGCAGTAGGGCACAGTATGTCAAGACGCAGACGGCAGAACCTTGACTATACCTATGCCGACCTTGAGAAGGAGAGGGAGTACGGCCTGTTTTGGTATTCCTGGCTGTGGCATATCCTTCGACCCTTGCTGATCGGCGCGGGCGCGCTGATCCTTACGCTTGGCATACTCAGTTACGGATGGCGCAAGGTGAGCGAGCGCTATATCGATCCGGTGAACGCCGCGGATCAGACTGAGATCAGCTTCGTGGTGCAGTCGGGCGACAGCCTGACCCGTGTGGCCGGCAACCTGAAGGCGCAGAACCTGATCCGAAACAAATCGGTGTTTAAGTATTATGCCGATTTCGCCGGCTTTGGCCAGAAGATACAGGCGGGGGAATACAAGCTGCGGCGCAGCATGACCATCGCGGAGATCGCGGATCAGCTGGCGCAGGGCGACGGCAAACCGCTGGTGCGGACCATCACCATCATTCCGGGTTGGACGGTGGAAAACATCGCACAGTACCTGGTACAGGAAAAGGTGCTGGCCAGCGCCGATCTATTTTTGCAGAAAGCGAAGACCGGCAGCGATTATGCCGCCTATTACTATGTGGCCGACATTCTGAGTCAGCCTGCTTCCGTGCAGCGCAAGTATATGCTGGAAGGCTACCTGGCGGCGAACACCTACGAGATATATACCAGTGCCAACGAGGATGATATCATCAAGAAGCTGCTTTCACAAACCGAAGGAATGTATCCTGATGCCTACCACCAGCGCGCGGAAGAGCTGGGTATGACCATGGATCAGGTGCTCACGCTGGCTTCCATCATCGAGAAGGAGGCCAAGACGGCCGACTTCGCGCGCGTGTCCGCCGTGTTTCACAACCGCGTCCGTCAAAACATGCCGCTGGGCAGCGATGTGACTGTGAAATACGTTACCGGCAGCAGCCGTATGGCGCTCAGCGCGCAGGATCTGGACGTCAGCTCCCCCTACAATACATATAAGGTGAAGGGGCTGCCTCCTGGCCCAATCTGCTCGCCTTCGCCCAAGGCGGTGGAGGCGGCGCTTTATCCGGATGAGAGCTTTATCAGCGAAAACTATCTCTACTTCTGCTCGAAGAATCCGGATACGGGCGAGCTGCACTTCTCAAAGACCCTCGCCGAGCACGAGCAGGCGGTCAGCATCTATCGGCCGCTGTGGGAAGCTTTCGATCAGAGGCGGGGGCAGCAACGATGATAAGTCCGGTATAGCCAAACACGGATGATTATGCTAAAATATATTGGATTTGATTGAATTTGGAGGGGAAAAGGTGGATAGAACCGATAGGCTTCTGAGAAGAGCCGGGCTTGCCGCCGGAGAGGGCATACTGATCCACAAGCCGTCCAACATGTTTTACCTGAGCGGCTACACGGGCGAGGGGCTGCTGCTCGTCGCGCGCGGCATCAAGGCGGTTGTGACCGATTCCCGCTATACCGAGCAGGCTGGCCGCCAGGCGCCGGGCTTTGAAGTGCACACCATCGAGACCGGTGTCAGCCATGCCGCGCTGGCCGCGGGTCTGTGCGAAAAGCTGGGCATCAAGGCCCTCAGGTATGAGGACGATTGCCTTACCGTGAAGGCCTTTGCATCCATGCAGGCGGCCATGCCGGGCATCAGTTTCTCCTCGCTCGGCAACATCCCCGAAGCGATGCGCGTCATCAAGGACGATCAGGAGCTGGCCCTGATGGACAAGGCCTGCGCCATCTCCTGTGAAGCGTTCGACTATATACTTGGGTACATCAAGCCCGGCCTCAGTGAAAAGCAGATCGAGCTGGCGCTCAATTTCAAGATGTATGAGCTGGGCGCGGACGCGCTGGCTTTTGATACCATCGTGGCGTCCGGCCCCAACGGTTCACTCCCTCACGCCATCCCCGGCGAGCGCAGGGTGGAAGCGGGGGACATGATCACGCTGGATTTCGGCGCAAAATATCGCGGCTACTGCGCGGATATGACCCGCACGGTGGCGGTGGGCGAGCCGGATAAGAAGATGCGCGAGATTTACGGCATCGTGCTGGAGGCGCAGATCGCTTCGCAGGAGGCGCTCGCCCCCGGCAGGGACTGCGCTGAGGTGGACGGCATCGCGCGCGGCCTGATCGCAAAGGCGGGCTACGGCCAGTACTTCGGGCATGGCCTGGGGCATTCCTTGGGCATCGACGTGCACGAGAACCCGCGCCTTTCCCCGGTATCCAAGGACAGACTTGAAAAGAACCTTGTGATCACCGTGGAACCCGGCATCTACGTGCCCGGGCTTGGCGGCGTCAGGATAGAGAACTCCTGCGTCATCACGGACACTTCTTCCAGATCCTTGGTCAATGCGCCAAGAGAACTGATCATTTTATAAGGGCACAGGCCCGGAATTTAGCGGAGGGATTTTATGATTGTAGCAGGAGATTTCAAAAAGGGCATCACGGTTGAGTTTGACGGAGGCGTGTGGACGATCGTCGACTTTCAGCACGTCAAGCCGGGCAAGGGCGCGGCCTTTGTACGTACCACCATCAAAAATGTCATGACGGGCGCCGTGGTCGAGCGCACCTTCAACCCCACCGACAAGATGCCCCGCGCGCACATCGAGACCAAGGAAATGGAATACCTCTACAACGATGGCGAACTGTACTACTTCATGGATCCTGAAACCTATGAGCAGATCCCGCTGAACTATGAGAAGGTGGAGGAGGCCATCAAGTTCGTCAAGGAAAACACGCCGGTCAATATCCGCTATTTCAACGGCGAGCCCTTCTCCGTAGAGGCCCCCAACTTTGTGGAGCTGGCCGTGGTCAACACCGAGCCCGGCTTCAAGGGAGACACGGCCTCCAACACCTACAAGCCCGCCACGCTGGAAACCGGCTTCACAGTGAAGGTGCCCCTGTTCATCAACAACGGTGATGTACTGAAGATCGATACCCGCACGGGAGAATACCTTTCCAGAGCCTGATCCCGCGAATAAAACAAGGAGGGTCACATGGACAAGTTAACGGACAAGGTCGCCTACCTGCTGGGCCTTGCTGAAGGCATGAAACTGAGCGAGGACGTGCCCGAGCAGAAGCTGATGCTGAAGATGCTTGACGTGATGCGTGAATTCGCTGAGCATGCCGAGGAGCTGCGCCATGATCATGACGATCTGGCCGAGTATGTCGGCAACATCGATGAGGATCTTGAAGAAGTGGAAGCCGCCCTCTTTGATGAAGATGAGGAAGGCGAGGAATGCGGCTGCGGCCATGACCACGGTGAAGAACCGCTGGAGGGGGAGATGGAGTACGAGTGCCCCCACTGCGGCTACGAGACCAAATTTGACCTGGCCGACTTCGATTTTGAGGAAGACTATCTCTGTCCCCAGTGCGGCAAGCCCTTCTTTCCTGAAAGCGAAGACGATGAGGACGAGGAGAACGAGGAGGAGACCGAGGAGCGGGAGTGATCGGCCGTCACTCTTCTTAAGAGGCTGCTACGACTTGTAGCGGCCTCTTTTCTTATTCTCGCAAACTGTTGCCTGATTATGACTTTTTGATTGCGTTTTCGCTTGATTATTCCTTGCCCAATGATGTAAAATACATGAAGAAACGTCCGGCCGCGCCGGGCGGAACGGAAGGAATGGAAGCCTGTGGCAAAGCGGATATTGCTGGTGGATGACGAGCCCCTGATGATCAAAGGGCTGAAATATACCTTGGAACAGGATGGCTATGATACCGTCAGCGCCTATGACGGCGAGGAGGCCCTGAAGCTCTTTGCCGAGAACAGCTTTGATATGGTGCTGCTGGACGTCATGCTGCCCAAGATGGACGGTATCCAGGTATGCCAGCGTATCCGCGAAACCAGCGATGTGCCCATCATCATGCTGACCGCCAAAGGCGAGGACCTGGACAAGATACTTGGCCTTGAGTACGGCGCGGACGACTATATGACCAAGCCGTTCAATATCCTGGAGGTCAAGGCCCGCATCAAGACCATACTGCGCCGCGTGCAGGGCAGCTCCGTCCAGGAGGATCAGCGGCTGATCAAGGTGCGGGGGCTGGAAGTGAATACCGCTAACCGTTCGGTGACGCTGAACGGGCGTGAGATCCGCCTGACGGCAAAAGAGTTTGACCTCCTGCAGCTGTTTATCAGCCACCGCGGTCGTGTGTTCAGCCGCGAGGAGATGCTGGACAGCGTCTGGAAGAACGATTATTCGGGCGATGCCCGCACGGTGGACGTGCATATCCGAAGGCTGAGGGAGAAGATAGAGCAGAACCCTACCCAGCCGGAGTTTATCTTTACCAAGTGGGGCGTGGGGTATTACTTTACCGACCGTGATGACTAAGCTCTTTTCAAGCATCCGTTGGAAGGTGCTGCTGGCCTTTTTTCTGATCATCGGGCTGTCCTTCCTTGTCATGGCGGGTACGCTTACCAATCTGCTGGGAAATTACCTGTTTGAACAACGCATACGCGCCGACCGCGCAGGCCTTGAAAAGCTGGCCGTGCAGGTGGCGCCTCTTTTAAGCAGGGGTGAGATGACGGCGCTCTCCGAGCGGCTGAACCGCGCGGGCAGCGATCTGTCCGGCCGCCTGCTGCTGCTGGATGCCGACGGCAAGGTGCAGCTGGACAGTTACCGTGAGGCCCATGGCCAGCGCATCGAGTATCCCGAGGTGGTTTCCATCCTGCTCTTGGGCCAGACGGCGGATTACGGCGTGCATTCCCTGAAAACCGGGGAAGAGGTAGCGATGGATAATCCGCTCAGCTTTGGCAGAGGGGAAGAGTGGGTCAGCTACTCGACCGCCAGCGTGATCCAATCGTCCAAGGTGATCGGCGTGCTGCTGCTCGTCTCTTCCGTGGGGGAGATGATGCGCAATCTCTATACCCTCAGCGACAATCTGGTGCTCATCTTCGTGGTGGTGGCCGTTGTGGCACTGCTGGCGGGCATGATTTTTTCACGCGTGCTGACGAAGCCCATCGTGACCCTGACCGAGGTGATCGGCCGTATGTCCAAGGGCGATTTCGCGGCGCGCGTGCCCGAGACCGGATCGGGTGAACTGAAACACCTGGCGACGGCCTTCAACTCTATGTCTGAACGGCTTGAAACGCTGGATCAATCCCGTAACGAGTTTGTTTCAAACGCGAGCCACGAGTTGAAGACCCCGCTGGCCACGATGAAAATACTGATCGAGTCGCTGATCTACCAGCCGGACATGCAGACGGAGCTGCGCACCGAATTCCTGACCGATATCAACGCTGAGATTAACCGCCTGTCGGCTATCGTATCGGACCTGTTGACGCTGGTGCAGGTAGACGCGCATTCCATGCGCCTTGACCGCGAGAAAATGAGCCTTTCCGCTGTCGCGAAGGAGACGGCGCACAGGCTGGAACCCATGGCGCGGCAGCGGGGACAGACCATTGATCTGGCGCTGGAAGACAGCGGCGATATGTATGCCGATAAGTCCAAGCTGCGGCAGGTAGTCTATAATCTGCTTGACAACGCCATCAAATATACCCAGGAGGGCGGCAGCATCCATCTCAGCGTGACACGCTCGGGCAGGGACATCGTGCTGACTGTGCAGGACAATGGCCCCGGCATCAAAGCCGAACATCTGCCGCATGTGTTTGACCGTTTTTACAGGGTGGATAAGGCCAGAAGCCGGGACAGCGGCGGCACGGGCCTCGGGCTGTCGATCGTGCGGCAGATCGTGCTGCTGCACGGCGGCAACATTCGCGCCGAGAGCGAAGAAGGCAAGGGCAGCAGATTTGTCGTGGAGCTGCCGGTCCATAAAGGGTGAGGCCGCTCTTCAATAAAGCCATCGCTATCTGTGGCGGTTTCGCAGATCCGCCGCTGACCTGATCGGTCGGCACGGAGGCGCCGCGCTCTCTTTTGCTTGGCGGTAAGCGGCCGGATGGGTGTGATCGCTGTTACCTGATCATCTCCGGATTCTTCAGAAATTCGCCGGGCAGCCATACAGCGCCGGCGAAGCTCTCCGGCTGGGTCCCGTCCACATAGATGCGCACCTTGCGGATGCCTCTGGTATCGCAGAGCGTATTGACCAGGCTGTACACAAACAGCCTTTCTTTTTGTGGATCCAGGCCGGCTGCGGCCGGCAGAAGGGATGAGGAAAGATTGACGAGCGCCGTTTCTCCGTCCTTGTCGACGCCAAGGATGCTGCCGGCGGGAGTTCCCTGCGGGAAGACAGCCTCGGTCCCCTGCACGCTGTCATAGGCCTGCGGACCGAGGGCCAGCTGCTCCAGAAGATAGCTGCGGTCATAAGCCATGCTGCAGGGGATGGGACGGTGCACGGCGGTCAGGGTGTCTCCGCCTGAAAAGTACAGCGTGCAGTCCGTCAGCAGGAAGCTGGAAAAATCCGCCCTGCGCAGCAGACCGTCTGAAAAGATAATGGCGTCGCCCGCGCCTTCATAGATGGCGCCTGGCACGATGCCCTCGATCTGCTCGTTGCCGATGCGCACTCTGATGCCCGCGAGCCTCGGGATATAGGTGGTCAGCGTATAGGTGATGGCCGCCAGCATGACGGAACGGGGCACGCCCGCCTGCACAAAGGTATCGTTGGCCACATCCAGAAAACGCAGGCTCAGCACATAGGTGCCGTCATCGCCCTCTTCCACCGCCGGGGGCTCGGCCAAAAGAGAAATGAGGTCGGGCATCACGGGGCTTTGACGGAGCACCTGAGGGCCTGCCGAAAGCGCTTCCAGAAGGCTTGTAGCCATCTGGCGGTAGCTCTGGCCGGGGAAGCTTACCGTGCGGGCTTCGGCCAGTATGCCGCGCCCGTAGCCTGCCGGAAAAAAGAGCGTACAGACGCTTGAAAACCGCTGATATTCCATCCCCTCAAGGCTGGAACGAGTGGACAGGCTGTCCCAGAGGGCGGGAGCGTCTTCGTTGCGGGTCATCTGCATGGATCCTGCCGGAGTCAGCCCCGCCTGATCCACGCCCGGTTCCATCCCTGCCACCAGCACGTTGACATAGCGGATATCGCCCCACTGCACCAGGGTATTGGTGAGGGAGCGGCGCAGCGTGAACAGATCCTGCTTGGAGAGCAGCGAGGCGTTGCTGCCCAGATTCACCGTGGCGGTATCGCCGGAGATTTCAAGCGCCGGCTTGCCCTCCTGCAGGCGAAGCACCGCCTCGGGGAAGAGAGCGTGCGCCGTCTCGCCGCCGGGGTAGGAGAGCAGCCTGTTGACGGTTGCCTCGGCCGGGTGTTTGTCTGCGGGAACAAGTATGCGCTCGGGTACCGTGATCAGCTGGTTGTTGCCGATGGCGGGCAAATACAGCGCCACCGTTTCCGCGTACTCGCGGCTCTGGCTGTCCTCAGTCAAGGTATAGCTGTTTTCCACAGGGGGAAGGGTAAGGGAGACATCCTCGCGCAGCGGCACGGAACCTGTGCAGCCGCTCAGCAGGCTGAGTGAAGCCAGCAGGCAGAGGAAGCGAGTCAGCTTGCGTCTGTTCATTTTACCGCCTCCATCAGCCTCGCGAAGCTCTCATAGGGGATGGTGTAAACGCCCTCCCGAAGCATCAGCCGCAGGGGGCGGCGCTCGACCAGCCGCTCACTCCCATCCGGGGAGAGCAGCCTCAGGCTGACCGTCACTACAGCCGTCTGCCCGTCAAGTGACAGTGTGCCCGGGGTCACAAGAAACTCCGCTAATTTTGGCGCCTGCTCGAGCGCTGTTTTGAGATCGTAGTCGGAAGGGATGGCGGCGGGCACGCGGGCCTCGCTGCCCTTCACCAGCCGCAGGCCGGAGGTAAAGTCTCCGCTCTGCCAGCCGCTGAAAAAGACTTCGGCGCTGGCGCGGGGCGTGAGGACGTATTCCTCCTGCCTGGAAAGCGGCGGAGGCAGCGTATCGTCGTCCAGCAGATAATACCGGTTGCTGAGGCGCATGGAATTGCTCACGATCTTCTCCTGGCGCACCAGCACCTGAATCCTTGAGTAGAGACCGCTCTCCGTCAGCGTGTTCGCCAGCGAGGCCATGGCCAGCCTGCGCCGCAGGGCGCCTTCGCCCTGGCTGTAGCCGGCGCTGAAAACGACGGCCTCATCAGAATAGCGTCCCAGCAGCGCCTCATTGAAGGTGATGAACAGAGTCTCCCCATCGACCGCCGTGCTCAGCACCTGCGTACCGGCAGGGAAGAGGGGGCTCAGCTGCGGGGAAAGAGAACCGGGGCCCTCCAGCAGGGCGCTCACCAGCGCCATTTCGTCGGGCACGGTCCTGGCCACGCTCAGTTCCCGCGTTTCCCTGGCCAGATAGCCCGTGTTGCGGTACCTGAAATAGAGCGTCGCCGAAAACTTCAGCGGACGCTCATCCTGCGCCTGCGCGCTCAGCATGCTTTGCGGGGCGATGGTCTGCGCCATGCCCACGAGAGGCGCGGTCAGCAGGCACAGTGCCAGCAGGCCCGGCAAGAAGCTCTTTTTCATAAACCGTCCTTCAGCTCTGTTTTTTATCCCTGCCCGGGTCTTCGCCAAGCGTCCAGCCGCGCAGCTTGTTGACCGTTCTCTCCAGCGCATCCCGGCTGTTGCCCCAGGGTTTGTCATTGTTTCGGTAGTCGAATTTCAGCGTGAACCATTCCAGCTCCTCTTCAAGCCGCCTGAGGTTCTCCCCGAGCAGCCGGCGCACCGCTGCCTGAAATTCGCTGAAGGCCGCGGCATCCAGATGCTCCGCAGCCATGTCGAGCATCAGCCCTGCATCGGGCAGGCACAGGCCCTTGGAGGCAAGAAAGGCCTGCCGAAAGGCTCCGTCCGTTTTCCACAGGTGCAGGAGGGAGTAGGCGTACTGACGCATGTTTTCATCCAGATGATCGCAGAGCACGCAGCCCCTGTGCAGCTCGCCGAGCGCGGAGGCGGGGCTGTCCTCCGCAGAGCGCAGGCCCCAAAGGCGTGCGGCCCTTCCCGTGCCCCTGCCCTGCGGCAGGCCATCAAGCTTTTCTTCCACTTCCTTGAGGCGCGACAGCATCATCAGCGCGTGGCCCAGCTTGTTCTGCCTATCCTGCAGCATGCGCTGATGATCCCGGCAGAAGCCTTTTGCGTTGACGCGGATGCGCGTATCGGGTTCCATGACGGAGCCGCCCAGATAACGGTCCGCCAGCAGGTGTTCGCTGCGCCGCCTCAGCACGCACAGCAGGCATTCGCTGTCCTGGCGGAGGGCGTCCCAGACGGGGATGGTATCGATATGATAGCGCGGCACAGCTCAGCTCCTCGCCGGGGCGTCGCAGCTGGTGCAGGGGATCAGCTTGCTGTAGGGCGCTTCATCCAGCTGACTGTAATAAAAAGAATGGGTCAGCGGCCTGTAGCGCTGGTCCAGCGTGGGGCACTCGGGGTTGGCATGATATTTGACGCCGCCGTCCGGGTTGTAGTAGAGCACCAGGCTGGGGTTGGCGGTGATCTTGGGTGCGACCGTGATCACGGGCACGTTGGTGACGGTGGCGTCCGCCACTTCCTGCTCGGAGGTCAGCGAGTTGGGGTCCACATACCATTGGTCGTTGACGCGCACCATTAAAACCTGCATCAGGTAGTTTTTGGGCGTCTGGCCGTTGCTCTTGTCCATCCGCACCTGCATGTTCACGGTGCGGGTGCTGTCGGCGTCCGAGCCGCTGACGCTCAGAAACTCAAAGCTCAGCGGCATTCTGATGCCGCGCACGAAGAACATGGCCTGCTCCGGGTTTTCCTGGCTGCTGACCCAGGAGGGGAGGGAGAGCTCCACCATCTTCTTGAAATCGTTGTTCATCCAGGCGGACATGAACTCATCCAGCCTTTGCTGCGCCACGGAGGCGGCCCCTGGATTGGGCGTGGATTCCACCTCAAAATCGCTGATGCTGCTCTGCTGCGCCGCCATGCCGACCAGGCCTGCGTCCGTGTTCTGGGTGAAAATGGAGGAGAGGTCACCCTCCTGCACGCCCGCGGTGGTCGTGCCGCTCTGCCGGTTGGCTGTCGGGCCGGAGGACGGGCTCATCCAGACGGCGAACAGGCAGACCAGTATCATGGCGATGTGGATCAGGCTCAGCGTCATCCGCGCATTGGGCACAAAGGCGTTCAGCAGCCACATCAGAAGCAGGCAGCCTGCGGAGATCGCCACAAAGCTGAGATACAGCGTGTTGCTCGGCAGCAGCAGCGACACCACAAACAGAAGGGGCAGCAGAATGGTCAAAAGCACCTGCAGCACAGCGAAGCTGCGCTGGCCCGCGACCGCATCCTGATAATCGCCCACGGTGCGCGGAGGCTGCGGCTGATTGCGCTTTTTGGGCGGCGTGGCCTTCTTTACATTCTGAAGCGGCGCGCTGGAATAGCGAGAACGACTGTCGCTCATGCAATACTTCCTTTCCCAGTTAATACCAATTCGCTTTGTTCATTTGGATACATGAACAGAATTCATCAGTATGAGACGGCGAACGAAAGCCATCCTGTGCAATTATAACATATCTTAATACATTGTAAATAATTTCGTCGTAATTGAAAAGGAAACGCGTTGCCGCGCTTCCCCCAAATGTGCAGTTGTCTGCTCGACACCTCACAGACCGGTCACGATGATGTTTTCCCGACCGAATACTTCGGAAAGCGCCTGAATGTCACGCTGTGCCTTCTCTCTGGCATCCCGCTCTGCGGAGGCATCCTGCTCGCGGATCGCTTCAAAGCGGGCGGGAACGCCGCCCACCTCGCTGAGCAGCTGCTCCACCAGCTTGCGCCTTTCCTCCGCCATCATGAAGCCGATGTAGAACTGCTTGTCAGGCGCGTAGCTCAGATAATAGCAGCCGTCCTTATAGCCGCCGTACTTGCCCTCACGCATGATGCTGTACACATTGGGCAGCTGCTTGCCCGCGCGCTCCAGCGCTTTGTTCCAGACCTCCTTGGGAGGAAGAGGGCTTTGCCCCTCAGGCTCCGCATCCGGGGGCGCCTGTTCGGTTTCCGTCGCCGCTGAAACGCCAACGGCTTCCGCCGGTTCCGGCTGCGGTTCGGGCCGGCCTTCGCGCGTTTGCATGTGCGGGGACGCTTCGGCAAGGGCTTTTTCCTCCGCTGCGGGCTGTTGCTTTTCAACAGGCTCCGCTCTTCGCGCGGGTTTCGGCGTCCGGGGCGCAGGGGAGGGGTGGTCGCTCCGTTCCCCGTCGTCCGGCAGGCAGATATTCAGCGCATAGACCTCCAGCACCGCCCGCTGCTGGGAGCTCCACCGCAGGTCTCCCTCCGCGCGGATCGCTTTTTCCAGCATCCGCGTCAGCTTTTCAAGGGAAATTTTGGAAGCCTGCTCCGCGTACTTCTGATCGGCCGCCGCGCCGGACAGCTTGGCCGCGATCAGCTGACGCAGGTGGCCAGATAGGCTCCGGAAAAATACCTGGATGTCCTTGCCGGCGCTGTGCAGCTGGCCGATCATGCGGAAGGCCGTTTCACTTTCACCCATCCGAAGAGCATCCACAAAATCAAACATGAAACCCCGCGTCACGGTGCCCAGCGTTTCGCGCACGCGCTCTTCCGTCAGCGATCCCCGTTCGTCCAGGCACATGTCCATCAGGCTCCAGGCGTCGCGCATGCTGCCCTCGGCGGATTCCGCGATCAGGGAGAGCGCCTCCTCCTCGGCGGCAGCGCCCGGCGCGATGGCGACGCGCAGGCGGGAGATGATATCGGGCACGGCGATGCGGCCAAAGTCAAAGCGCTGGCAGCGGGAAAGGATGGTAGCGGGTATCTTCTGCAGCTCCGTGGTTGCCAGGATGAATACCATGTAGGCAGGTGGTTCCTCCAGCGTCTTCAGCAGGGCGTTGAAAGCCGCGTTGGAGAGCATGTGCACCTCATCGATGATGTAGATCTTGTAGCGCACGAACTGAGGGGGATAGCTGACGCGCTCCAGCATGTCGCGGATCTCGCTCACGCCTGAGTTGCTGGCGGCATCCATCTCCACCACATCCAGCGTGGTATCGGACAGCAGGCTCCGGCATGCCTCGCACTCAAGGCAGGGGTCTCCGTTTTGCGGGTTCATGCAGTTGATGGCCATGGAGAGGATGCGCGCGGTACTGGTCTTGCCGGTGCCGCGGCTGCCGGAAAACAGGTAGGCATGGGCAATGTGGCCCTGCGAGGCCTGGTAGCGCAGCGTCCTCACCACATTTTCCTGCCCCACCATATCCGTAAAGGTCTTGGGACGCCAGGTTCTGTAAAGGGATTGATACATGCTCTACGCTCCGTTTTCTTCCATCAGGTTGCGAAAACCCTCGCCCAGCGTTTCGTGGGTATCGGTGATAAACACAAAGGCGTGCGGGTCCGTCTCGTGGACGATGGACTTGACGGACATCATTTCCACGCGGGTGACCACGCAGATCAGCATCTGCACCTCGGTGTTGGAAAAGCCGCCCGTGGCCTGCACCTTGGTCACGCCGCGGCCGATCTCGCTCAGCAGGCGCTGCGTCATCTCGATGCCGTTTTTGGTAATGATGTGGAAGGCCTTGTCGGTGCCGATGCCGGCCAGCACCACATCCAGCGTTTTGGAACAGCAGAAGACGCAGATCATGGCGTACATGGCCTGCTCTGCGCCCATGATGAAGCCTGCCATCAGGATCACAAGGCAGTCGATCGCCATCAAAAACACGCCCACCGTGATATAGGGGAAGCGGCGGTGCACCACCTGGGCAATCAGGTCCGTCCCGCCCGTGGTCGCCTGACCGCGCAGAATGAGCCCCAGACCGAAACCCAGCAGCGCGCCGCCAAAGAGCGAGGCGAGCAGCGGGTCGCTCGTCAGCGGGGGAAACTTCATCAGGTCGATCAGCGCCGAAAACAGCAGTGTGGCAAACAGCGTGCGGAGGACGAAGCCGCGGCCCATGCTCTTGTAGCCGATCAGGAAGAGCGGCACGTTGAGGGCCAGGCTGGTCATGCCGACAGGCAACTGGAACAGATGGTTGAGGATCGTGGCAAAGCCGGTCAGCCCGCCGGGCGCGATGGAATTGGGCACCAGAAACAAGGGGTAGACGCAGGCGCCCAGCAGGCAGCCAACAAAAATATAGGCCGATCTTTTCAGGTTCTGCCTGATGACGGTTTCTTTTGAGTTGTCCGGCATGAAGACTCCTTGACGATGATCTGTTCTCATATGATTCTCCATCACATGAACGGGTATATTATAGCATAACCTGATGCTGATAGATAGGCAGGAGAATGGCGCTTCCCTGTCGAATACTTCAGTATACAGGAACCCTGAGGAGAGGAGCATATTGACAATGAAGACTACGATCACAGCAAAGAACATGGTTGTCACGCCCGGCATAACCAACAGGGTACTCAAGAAGACGCAGACCATGAGCCGCTACCTGACGCCGGATACGGAGATGTATATCCGCATGCGCCGGGAGAAGGAGATGCGAATCGTTGAGATTACCGTCCCCATGAACGGTGTAACGCTCCGCGCGGAGGCCAGCAGCGAAGATAACCTCTTCCAGTCCATCGACAAAGCGCTGGCCAAGCTGGAGCGCCAGATCCTCCGCCACCGCACCAAACTGGACAAGCGCCTGCGGCAGGATGTCAATCTGGATGAAGCCCCTGAGTTCCTGGAGCAGCTGACCCCCGAGGAAACGGGCGAGCGCAGCGTGGTGCGCGAAAAGATGTATACCGTGCGCCCCATGAGCCGGGAGGACGCCGTGCTGCAGATGGAACTGCTGGGCCACAGTTTTTTTGTGTATGTTGATCTGGACACGCAGGAGACCCACGTGCTGTACCTGAGAAAGGACGGCAACCTGGGCATTCTGGTGCCGGAAGCCTGATATAGATAGATGCCCGGCTTGGCCGGGAAAGAAGGGCCTGCCGCGGCATTTTCGCGGCAGGCCCTTCTGAAATCACCAGATTTCCCGCATGTGCTCCTGTGCCAGATCCACGAGTGCTTCTTTATCGTTTTCCACCTTGCCGTCCAGCACCATTTCCAGGAGGTAACGGAGCGTTTCGCCGATCGCGGGGCCCTTTGGAATGCCGGCGCCGATCAGGCTGTCGCCGTTTACCTGGAGGTCGGAAAGGCTCAGACAGGCGCCCTCACGGACCAAAGCCTCTGCCATGGGGATCAGCTCCAGCGTCTTGTCCGCACGCCTCGCGATAGCGGGGGCGTGGGCGGCAATATCGGCGTATTGCAGGCGCAGCAGGCGCGTGAGCAGATCAAGCCCCAGCTTGGACAGCCACTTGCGCAGATTGTCCGGCCCGAAGCGGTCGTCATGATAGAGCACCAGCTCGTGCACGTCGTGCGTCAGCCTGAGCGGCTGCTTCAGGCCCTTCAGGCAGTCATCCGCGATGGCCGCGCTGAGCGTGGGATGGCCACGGAAATGGGTGGTGCCGTCTTCATCCACCGTCATGGCGGCGGGCTTGCCGCTGTCGTGCAGCAGCGCAGCCCAGCGGAGAGACAGATCCGGCGGCGTGCGGGCGATCACCTGCAGCGTGTGCTCCCAGAGATCGTACATATGGAAACGGGTTTTCTGAGGCGTTTCCGGCATGGGGGCCAGCGGCGGCAGCGTGCGGATAAGTATGCCGCTGTAACGGCGAAGCGCGTCCGCGGCGTATTCGCCCAGCAGTGTGAGGTTCAGCTCCTTGGCTACGCGCTCCCGGCTGATCCTGTCAAGGCTGTTCGAAAGCCGCAGCGCCGCGAAGGCAGTTTCTTCATCCATCTCAAAGCCCAGCACGGAGGCAAAGCGCAGCGCGCGCAGGATGCGCAGGGCGTCCTCCGAAAAACGCTTTTCCGGGTCGCCCACTGCTTTGAGCTGCCGGCGGTGGCAGGCCAGCACGCCGCCAAAGGGATCCACCAGGCCTCGCAGAGGGCTGTAGGCCATGGCGTTGCAGGTAAAGTCCCGCCGCTGCAGGTCCTGCTCGATGCTGCGCGAGAATTGCACGCTGTCGGGGTGGCGGGCATCGCTGTACTGCCCGTCGCTGCGAAAGGTGGTGATCTCAAGCGGCGTGCCTTCCAGGATGACAGTCAGCGTACCGTGCCTGAGCCCCGTCTCAATGATGCGCTTTCCGGCAAAGCATGCCCGCAGCTCATCGGGCGTGGCGGCGCTGCACAGGTCATATTCATGGATCTCGCGTCCCAATACATAGTCGCGCACGCATCCGCCCACCGCATAAGCCTCATAGCCCTTCTCCTCGAGCGTAGAAAGGGCCTGCAACACCTGGGCGGGCAGCGGAACGCGCATGATTTTCCTCCTCAAGATCCGGTATCGGAATCATATCGACAAGCGGATTGCCTTGTCAAGCAACGCAAAGCATGCTACACTTTGAACCATGAATACATGGCGCATAGGGGAGGGATCGACATGATGTGGCAGCGCGCCGACTGCGATACGGAGCGGGTGGATGCGCCCGGTCCGCGCGGCAGGCTGATCATGGGGGACGCCCTCTCGCTGGATCTGAACGAATATTATGAGAAGGTGCAGTGCGTCTATATCGATCCGCCCTTTTTTACTGGCGATCGCTTCACCTACCGCCTGCGCATCGGCGAGAGCGGTTGGCTGACCGGGAAGCGTTTCATCGAGCTGCCCGCCTTTGATGATTATCCGCAGTCCGGCCGGGAAAGCTATCTCGGCTTTCTTCGAGAGATGATCCACCTGGCCCGAAAGCTGCTCACGCCCAGCGGTTCCTTTTTCCTGCATGTGGATTGGCGCACTTCCGCCCACGCGCGCCTGCTGTGCGACAGCATCTTCGGCGAGGAGCAATTCCGCAACGAGATCGTGTGGAGCTACCAAACGGGCGGACGTTCCGTCCGCCACTTCAGCCGCAAGCATGATATCATCCTTTTTTATGCCAAATCCAAGGACCATTTCTTTGACATCACCAAGGTACCGTCCTCCAAAAAGACGGAACGCACCAACCATCTGAAGCGCCATGTGGATGAAAAGGGGCGCAGCTACCGCTCCATCACCACGGGCGGCAAGACCTATATCTATTACGATGACGAGCCGAGCTACCCTGACGATGTGTGGAGCGATCTGAGCCATATGCAGCAGAAGGACCCTCAGCGCACCGGCTATCCCACGCAAAAGCCGGTGGCGCTGATGGACAGGATCCTGTTGTGCTCCACCAGGCCTGGCGATCTGGTGGCCGATCTGTGCTGCGGCTCGGGCACCACGCTGGTATCCGCCGCGGCAAACGGACGCCGCTTCCTTGGCGTGGATATCGGCAGGAGCGCTTTTTCCGCCAGCAGAAAGCGCCTGAGCGGCGCGGCCGTCACCTGCCTCGCGCCTCAGACCGGCCTGCCGCTCATGCTGGACGCGGCGGTAGAGCCGGGCATAGGCTACTATGATGTGCAGCTGAATGCCTATACTCTGCCCGGGGACATGATGAAGCGGCTGGATGCCGCCTGCGCGGCGGGGCTGGAAACGGTGGATCAGTGGTACGCCGGTCTGATCAACGGGGGCGAGTTCGTGGTCTACGCTTCCTCCGTGCGCCAGAGGCATACCCCCCGGCTGGAGACAAGGCTCCAGATCCCCCTGCTGCGCGGCACGGTGGCGATCATGGTGATCGACGTGCTTGGCAACCGCAGCCTGTGGGCCCCCGCGCGCAGCGTTTGACGGCTTCGGTGGGGATATGGCGGCTTAATGAAGCGTTTTTTACGTTTTGTGTGGTAATTGTTTCCAAAATATGTTATTCTGCTAAGGGATAGGACGATTCAAAGGCTGTCAGAGAGGCTTTGAAGGGCAGCGCCCTGTTGCCGCTGCGGCCGCCCAAGTGGCGATCCGCGCTGAGAGAGGAAGGCGAGAAGTTCTTACATGGCATCGGTTGAAGATATCGGCATAGACCTTGGCTCTTCAAATGTTCTCATCTACTCCCGCAACCGGGGCATCGTGCTCAACGAACCGGCCATGCTGGCGGTGGACCACGAATCAAGAAATGTCATCGCCATCGGCCTTGAAGCCTATAAGATGCTGGGGCGTGAGCCGGGCAATATCGAGGTGGTCCGCCCGCTGCAGAAGGGCACCATCCAGGGCTTTGACATGCTGTCCATCATGCTCAACCATTTTGTTGTGCGCGTGATCGGCAAGCATATTTTCGCCCGTCCCCGCGCGATCATGTCCGTCTCCGCCTCGGCCAATGAGATCGAGAAACGCCAGCTGATCATCGGCATGTTCGAGGCCGGTACCAGGCGCACCCAGCTGATCGACAGGCCGCTGGCCGCGGCCATTGGCGCGGGCATGGATGTCGCAAAATACACTGGCCACATGGTGGCCGATATCGGGGCGGCAACGGCAGATATCGCGGTGCTTTCATCGGGAGAGATGAGCGCGAGGAACATATTGTCCATTGGCGGCGATGCCTTTACCGAGGCGATCATCCGCTATGTGCGTCTGAAGCACAACCTGCTGATCGGCTTCCGCACCGCGGAGGATATCAAGTGTTCCATCGGCTCTGTCTGGGTGGCGGGGGACAGCAAGGTAACCCTGCCGATTGCCGGGCGCAACCTCGTCAGCGGTCTTCCCAAGCAGATTGAGGTGAACCGGGAGGAAATCAGCGAAGCTATGGAGGAACCTCTTCACCAGATGCTGGAGGGGCTGACCGGCGTGGTGGAGCGCATCCCGCCCGAGCTTGCCAACGATGTGTATGAAAACGGCATCCTGCTCACAGGCGGAGGAGCCGCGATGAAAGGCCTGGCCGAGGTGATCGAGGAAAACATCAAGATCCCCTGCCGCGTGGCCGACAATCCCCAGCAGTGTGTGGCCGTCGGCTGCGGCAAGGTACTCGAGCATCCTGGCGAGTATGAGCAGTTTATCGGCGAGCGGCGCAAGGGCAAGAGATGATGCCGCTTGCCGGCTGATTCACCGCCATCTTTGGGCCTGTTTTCCGTCCGGCCTGTCCTTGCCCGGTCGGCGCCGCTGAGCTTCTCTCATCCGGCTGCATCGGATCTGCGCTGATTGGAAGAGAATCGGCATCAGTAAACGAAGGGTTTCGCGCTCCTCTCCGCAGGAGCTTTTTTGCTGAAACTGCAAGCAAAACCCCCATCGGCGATGGCCGTGGGGGTTAGCTGTTTGCGACTGCCGCGGGGCGTGATACGGAATGTATTAAGCCTCGGTGGAAACCGATACCTTGGGCAGGGCGCGAAGCACCTTACCGCTGCGCAGGCAGCTGGTGCAAACGTTCATGCGTTTGGCGGATGCGCCGACCATCACGCGCACACTCTGCACGTTGGGCGCCCACTTCCTGTTGCTCTTGCGCTCGGAGTGGCTGACCCTGTGGCCGCTCATCGCGGTCTTTTCGCAAACTTCACAAAACTTTCCCATCGTTAACACCTCCCTGTCGGAGACTGCGGACTGGCAAAACAGCGAATCCTTCTTGACAGCTTGACAATAATACCATGCCTTCGCACGAAATGCAAGGCCGCGGGCAAAGAAAGTTGCGGGCGAGCGCTCGCTTCACGTGGTTTCTCCCGCCCTGCTGACCTGCCTGGGCGTATAGCCGAACTCCCTGGTAAAGGCCCGCCAGAAGGCCGAATAATCGGCATAGCCGCTCTGCTCGGCTGCCTTGGCGGGCGTCACGCCCTGAGCCAGCAGCTGATGGGCCGCGTACATGCGGCGCTTGATGATGTACTGGTGCAGGCTGACACCCATGTGGCGCATAAAGCTTTTGGTCAGGGTGCTTCGGCTCACATAGTGCTGCCTGGCCAGGCTGTCCAGTGACATCCGGGCGTCGTCCAGATGCTCGTTGACGTACTGCGTCACCTCAAAGATGCGTCGGCTTTCCATGGGCGCGGGCTCTCTGGCGGTGGACTGGCTGCGCCAGGCTTCGTTGACGCGCAGCATCAGCAGGGAACTCAGCGCGGCCCTGCGCAGATCCTCCCCATAGCTGGGGCCGCGGTTGAGCTCAATGAGCTGCTCGATCAGGTAGCAGACCTCGGTGAGCGCCTGCGCGGGCAGGTGCAGAACCTGGCCTTCGCTGCCGGCGCCGAAGCAGGCGGCCAGATCGATCTCTTCCGAGCTCAGAGAATCCAGATACCTTTGGTTGATCCAGAGGAACATGCGCTTGTAGGGCTGAGCGCTGTCCCGTATGATCGGCCAGTGCATCACATTGGGCGGTATCAGCAGCATGTCTCCCGGGCTCAGTTTGTACTGCTGCATGTGAATATTGTAAATCACATCGCCCGCACGGAAAAAGTAGACCTCGTAAAAATCGGTATGGAAGTGCACCGGCGTACTGTCCTTGTAGCACTCTTCAAAGGAAAAGGCCTCGATGTCCTGCCGGTTCATCGTCCATCTGGTCAGATTATCATGATATTTGCGCATTTGCATTGCCTCATATCGCTCAAAGCTGGTGCTGTGGGAACCTTCGATGATGCCTATTCTGTCATGGCAGGCAGAGCACTGTCAATGAAGAATTGCCCGATTTGCAACAATGCCGCTCCTTTCTACAATGGCAGGGGGAAGACGCGCGGATATAATAAGACAAAGCAATGGGAAATAACGGGCCTTCAGCCGCGTATCGGCCTCCCGAATTTTCCGTACGGTACCCAGCGGTTCGGCCCAGCCGCGCAAGGGCGGCGGGCAGACCGTCAGAATAAGCAGACAGGAGAGTGTCCCATGAAAAAGAAGATCTTATGCCTGATGATGACCATGATCATGCTGCTGTCGCTCGGACAGGCCATGGCGCAGGGGAACGACGTGACTCTGACCGTGCTGTGGTTCAACGACGCCAACGAATCCGAAGTGTTCAAGGAGACGGTGGCCGACTATCTGGAGGCCAATCCGGGCGTTAAGCTGGATGTGCAGGTCGTGGCCTTCGACGCCTATGAAAAACAGCTCAAGCTGATGCTGGCCGGCGGCAATGCGCCCGACCTGGCCAGGATGACCACCGCGCTGATGCCCGTCTTCAGCGACGCACTGGAGCCGCTGGAAGGCCATGCGGACATCGCCGAAGTGGAAAAGGCATTTGCCCCCTCCATGCTGGCCTTTGCCAGGAACGGCGAGGGCAAGATCGTGGCCTACCCCACAGAAGCCACGGCCAACGGTATGCTGGTCAATAAGACCGCCTTTGAAAAAGCCGGCATCGATGTGGTAGAGCTGTCCAAGACCTGGACCTGGGACGAGTGGGAAGAGGCCGCCAGGAAGGTGATCGCCGCGTCCGACACCGTGAAGTATGGACTGGCGGTCGATTTCACGCCCCACCGTTTCTCCACCATCATCTATCAGTTCGGCGGCAGGATGCTCACCGAGGATCTGTCCGCTGTGAACTTCAGCAACGAAGGTACCGTGAACGCCATCAAGTGGTTCAAACGCATGCACGACGAGGGACTGATCCCGCCCTCCGTCTGGCTGAGCTCCGAAAAGCCCGCTGAACTGTTCCAGGCCGGCATCATAGCCGGACACATCGGCGGCAGCTGGAACATCAACACCTATGTCGGCATCACCGATTTCGAGTGGACGGCCGTGCAGTGCCCCAAGGGGGAGATCCGCTCCTCCGTGCCGGGCGGCAAGTTTATCGCCGGCTTCAAGGATGCCAAGAACAAGGATGAGGCCATGAAGCTGGCCGGCTGGTTCTCGGATGCCGAGCACAACGCCAAGTACTGCCTGGGCACCAACAACCTGTCCTCCCGCGTGGATGTCAGCATCGAGTATCCCGCCAATACCGAGGCCTTTGGGGTCTTCTCCGAGGAGCTCAAGGTCACTCCCACCTACACGGCGGAGGAATGGAACACCGCCATCGTTGGCAAGATCGGCAATGCCGTCAAGGAAAACGTGGTGCAGGTGCTGCTGGGCTCCATGACCGCGGAGGAAGCGGCGGCCGAGATCGACAGGCAGGCCGCCGAGCTGATGCAGTAAAGGCTTAAACGGGCGGCGGGCTGTTCGCTGCGCGGGTGCGTGCATCCGCCCAGGCGATCAGCCCGCCCATTTTTCGGAGGATTCATGCCAAAGGCTAAACGCAAGGGCCAGAAAGGCAATTTTCACCAGACGCTGACCCCGCTGCTTTTCTTGAGCCCCAATGCTTTGATATTTGTTGTCTTCATCATCATTCCGGCTGTGCAGGGCCTGCGCATGTCCGTGATGGATTGGAGCATCCTGGGCACGCCCAAATACATCGGATTGCGCAACTTTGAAAGGCTGCTGCGCGACCGCGTCTTCGGCATCACGGTGCGCAATACGGTGGTGTATTCCTTGTTCATGGTGCTGCTGATCACCGTATTCTCGCTGCTGCTGGCGCTGCTGCTGTACCGCAACACGCTCAGGGGGGAGAGACTGTTCCGCTCGGCTTTCTATCTGCCGTCTCTGCTCAGCATGATCACCGTCGGCATCGCCTGGCGCTTTATCATGGGCGACGAAATGGGCATCATCAACTATGTGCTGCGTGCCTGGGGCGCCGGGGAAGTGGGATGGCTTTCCGATCCGAAATTCGCCATGGGCAGCGTGATCTTCGTATCCGTCTGGGCGCAGGCGGGGTACTATATGGTGATCATGATCTCCGGCCTGCAGGCCATCCCGCAGGAGCTCTATGAGGCCGCAACGATCGACGGCTGCGGCAGGAAGCAAAGCTTCTGGCATATCACTCTGCCCATGCTCAAGAGCACGGTGCTGGTGGTGATCGTGCTGGCCACCATCAGCTCCTTCAAGGCCTATGAGCTGATCAATGTGATGACGGGCGGAGGGCCCGGCTATTCCACCAAGTTCATCGTGCAGCAGGTATACCAGGTGGCCTTTACGGAGGACAGGATGGGCTACGCTTCCGCCATGTCCGTGGTGCTCATGGCGATCATCGGCGTGTTCACGCTGCTTCAGTTTAAGCTGACGGGAAAGGAGCAGGACTATGAGTAGACCGTCACGACGCCATCCTGCTTTGAAGTATCTGGCGCTGGCGCTGTTGGGGGCGCTGTTCCTTTTTCCCGTGCTTTGGGTCGTGCTCTCCTCCTTCAAGCCGCAGCAGGAGCTGTTCCGGGTGCCGCAGACGCTGCTGCCAAACCGCTGGACCCTTGACAACTACCTGTTCTCCTTTTCTCAGGGCGACTTTGGCCTCAACATCAAAAACAGCGCCATCGTTTCCGTCACCTCCACCTTGCTGGCCGTGATCATCAACACGATGGCGGGCTATGCGCTGTCAAAGTTTATTTTTCCGGGGCGCGATCTGATCTTCGGTGTGATGATCGCCACGCTGATGATCCCCCTGCAGGTGATCATGGTGCCCATCTTTCTGCAGCTCAAGGGGCTGGGGCTACTCAACACGCTGCTGGGCATCATTATACCGCCCGCGGCTACGCCCACCGGTATCTTCTTGGCCAGGCAGTACATGACCACGCTGCCCAATTCGATGATCGAAGCGGCGCGAATCGACGGCGCGGGGGAGGGTTACCTTTTCATGCGCATCATCCTGCCGCTTTCAAAGCCCATCGTGGCGACACTGACCATCTTCTCGTTCATGTGGCGGTGGAACGACTATCTCTGGCCCCTGATCGTGATCACCAACAACCGGCTGCAGACCCTGCAGCAGGCGCTGGCCGGCTTTGTGGGGCAGCTGCAGATCAACTGGTCCAGCCTGCTGGCCATGACCACCGTCTCGATGATCCCCGTGACAGCCGTTTTCCTTGTGTTCCAGCGATATTTCATGATCGGCATTGCGGCCGGTTCTGTGAAGGGATAAACCTATGAAGCATACGATCAGCGAACTTTCATCCTTCGAAAAGCGGGGAGAAAGGCTTTGTTTCCGCGGCCTTGGGGGTGAGATCCTCTTCGGCCTTTATGAGGAAGGCGTCGTCCGTGTCAGCTATGTTTTTGAAGGCGCGGCGGCGGCGCCTGAGGAGGAGGCGGCCTCTGACTTTATCACGCAGGGAAGGCCCTTTCTGCCCTGGCCCGGGGAGGTGCTCGAAGACGAAAATGGCTTTATGCTGCGGCCCGGGGGAGACCTGACGCTCAGGCTTGAAAAAAAGTTCGGCATCGTGTCGCTGTGGCGGGGCGAATCGCTGCTTCACGGCGGCCGCATCGGCGGGGACGATCTTGTGGTGCCGCAGACGCCCGTGCGCCTGATCGAGGACGGAGGCAGAAGCCTGGTCAGGTTCAATTTCGCGCTGCGTCCGGACGATGAATTCTATGGGCTTGGCGACAAGGCCGGCTATCCCAACCGCCGCGGGCAGCGCTTCGCGATGTTCAACCGCGATTCGCTGGGCTATGACGCCGAGCGCTCCGACCCGCTGTACAAATCCATCCCCTTCCTCATCAAGGTGAACCGGTCGCAGGAAGGCTTCCTCGGCCTGCTGTTCCCGCTGCCGGGCCTTCGCGCGGTGGATCTTGGCCGGGAAAGCCCCTTCTATTACGCGGCGGAATCCGATGGGGGGCCCTGTGATTACTGCCTGATCGCCGGGGAAAGCTATGGCAGGGTGGTGGAGGCCTACTGCCGTCTTACGGGCCTGCCCGCGCTGGCCCCCCTGTTCAGCTTCGGCTTTCTGGGCTCCTCCATGAACTATCTGGAGCCGGACGACGCGCCCGGACGCGTGCTCGATTATTTTGACCGCGCCCAGCGGGAAGACATTCCCTGCGAAGGCATGTATTTTTCTTCCGGCTACCTGAAAGCGCCGGACGGCAAGCGCTACGCCTTTATCTGGAACGAGGACAAGTTCCCCGCACACGCGGATTACATGCTGGCCCTCGCGCGGCGCGGCTATCATATCATCATGAACCTCAAGCCCGGCATACTGGTCAGCCACCCCTGGTTCCGGGAGCTGGATGAGAAGGGCTATCTGATACGAGACCGGCACGGGAAGACCTATGTGGAGTACTTCTGGGGCGGGGCGGCCGGCTTTGTGGATTTTACCAACCCCGAGGCCGTGCAGTGGTGGAAGGAACAGATCAAACGCTGCTACTGTGACGCGGGCTGCGCAGGCATCTGGAATGACAACAATGAGCTGGAGCTGGAAGACAGCAGCCTGCCGGTCTATCCTTTGCGCTCGCAGTACCCCGCGCTGATGTGCAGAGCCTCCTACGAGGCGTTCAAGGAGCGCTTCCCCACCCTGCGGCCCTGGATCTACTCCCGGGCCGGTTCCAGCGGCCTGCAGCGGTATGCCCGCACATGGACGGGCGACAACACGAGCGAGTTTTCCACCCTGCGGTTCAACCAATATATGGGGCTCAGCCTGGGGCTGTGCGGCCTTCCGTTCTATGGGCACGATCTGGGCGGGTTCTTCGGCAGGACGCCCGGGGAAGAGCTGCTGCTGCGCAGCTGCGAAACGGCCGTCTTCCAGCCGCGCTTCGTTATCCACTCATGGCGCGAAGACGGAGAGCCGACCGAACCGTGGACCTATCCTGCCGCGCTGCCCCTGATCAGAAAGCTGATCCACGCGCACTACCGCTTTCTCCCTTATCTCTATGACTGCGCCATCCAGGCTTCGCTGACGGGCTATCCAATCGAGCGCATGCTGCGGCTCGAGTTCCCCAAGGACGCCTCGCTGTCCGAGAAGGATGCCAACATGCTGTGCGGGCCCTTCGTGCTGAAGGTGCAGGCGGTGGATGAGGGGCTCAAAAGCGTGCCCGTGCGCCTGCCGGAGGGCGCCGCCTGGTTTGATCCGAGAGAAGGCAGGGCCCTGCGCGGTGGACAGAGCATCGACAAGGCGGTGCCTATCGACGGCGATCCGCACTTCCTGATCCGCCTGGGATCGGTGATACCGACCGTGGCCAAAGCGGCCCGGCTCGAAACGGCGCTGCCGCAGGAAACGGAGCTGCTTGTTTATCCCGCTCTGCCCGGGGAGAGCGCCGTCTTTGATCACTTTGAGGACGATGGGGTGACGGAGCTCTCGCAGGGGCAGTTCAATCAATACAGGTTCACGGTGGAACACGGCCGGCTGCGGGTGGAGCGGCTGCTGCTGGGAGTGCGCGGCACGCGCGGGCCTCGGCTGCATCGGCTCGTGCTGCCGCAGGGCTTCACTTTCCGCGAAAACGGATCGGGAAGCTGCGCCTACGATCCCGAAGGAGAGGAACTGGGTCATTCCCTCTACCTTGAGATCGACGGGGAGTGGCAGCTCGGCTGAGGAAATCCGAAAGACTCTGGCGAAACGCGGGGCGGATTTGGGGCAAAGAGCTCCGAATCCGCCAAGCGGTCCATTTACCGATGGGTGAGCTTCCTGTATACTGATCAGTCGCATGGCAAAGCATGCGAAGCGATACGCTCGGGAAAGGGAAACGATATGCTCACGGTCACCGATCTGGGTCTGCAGTTCGCGGACAGAAAGCTATTTCAGCACGTCAACTTAAAATTTGTTCCCGGCAACTGCTACGGCATTATCGGCGCTAACGGGGCGGGAAAGTCCTCGTTCCTCAGGATACTGTCCGGCGAGATGGAGCCAAGCTCAGGCGAGGTCAGCCTGTCCAAGGGTGAAAGGATGAGCGTGCTGGGGCAGGATCACTACGCCTTCGACGCGCATACGGCGCTGGATACGGTGATATTGGGCAATCCAAGACTCTACGAGATCGAGCGCGAAAAGGAAGAGATCTACTCAAAGCCCGATTTTTCCGATGAGGACGGCGAGCGCGCCGCCGCGCTGGAAGGTGAGTTCGCGGAGCTGGGCGGCTGGACGATGGAAGCGGACGCCGCCACGCTGCTCAACTCGCTGGGCATCCCGGAAGCCCTTCATCAGCAGAAGATGAGCGCGCTGGCGGGCCGGGAAAAGGTAAAGGTGATACTCGCACAGGCGCTGTTCGGCCATCCGGACGTGCTGATCCTGGACGAGCCGACCAACGATCTGGATATCGCGGCCATCGCCTGGCTGGAAGAATTCCTGATCAACTATGAGGGCGTGGTCATCGTGGTGTCGCATGACCGACACTTCCTCAACAATGTCTGCACCTATATCGCGGATGTGGATTTCGGCCGCATCAAGCTGTACACGGGCAACTACGATTTCTGGTATCAGTCCAGCCAGCTGGCCCTGCAGATGCAAAAGGAACAGAACAAAAAGCGGGAGGAGCAGCGGAAGGCGCTGCAGACCTTCATCGAGCGGTTTTCGGCCAATGCCTCAAAGTCGAGGCAGGCCACCTCCCGCAAGAAGTTGCTGGAAAAAATATCGGTGGATGAGATCGAGCCCTCCAACCGCCGCTACCCTTTTATCACCTTCCAGAAGAACCGCGACGCGGGCAATGAGATCCTGAGGGTGGACGGGCTTGCCAGGTTTGTAGACGGTGTGAAAGCTTTCGATAAGGTAAGCTTTACCGTGGGCAAAGGTGATAAAATCGCCTTCGTGGGAAATGAAAATGCCATCAGCGCCCTGTTTGAGGTGCTGGCGGGCGAGGCGGAAGCGGATTTCGGGGAACACAGGTGGGGCGTCACCATCACGGCCTCTTACTTTCCCAAGGATCACTCGCCCTTTTTCCCAAAGGATGAGCCCCTGAGCATACTGGACTGGCTTAGACAGTTTTCCCTGGACGACACCACCGATACCTACCTGCGCGGCTTCCTGGGCAAGATGCTCTTTTCCGGGGATGAGGTGTTCAAAAGCTCTGCCGTCCTTTCGGGCGGCGAAAAGGTGCGTTGCATGCTGGCGCGTATGATGCTGAAGGAAGGCAACGTGCTCCTGATGGATCAGCCGACCAACCATCTTGATCTTGAGACCATCACGGCGCTCAACAACGGCATGTCCGATTTCAGCGGCAATATCCTGTTTACCTCGCACGACCACGAGCTCATCAGCTCCGTCGCCAACCGCGTGATCGATCTTTCGCCGGACGGCATGGTGGATTTCCGCGGCAGCTACGACGAGTATCTGCAAAAGAAGCTGGGCATACAGGTCTGACATCTGACAGCGTACGAGGCCCCGGGGAGCATCGCTTGCTCCGGGAGCCTCGATGCTGAATCAGTTGAATAATTTTTTCAATTTGTTAAGAAATCCATCTTCCTGCGGTATCGCTTCTTCAGCGACGACTTCCTTTTCCTTTCGGATGGCAGGCGTGGTGATGACAAACTGTACGCGGGCTATTTCTCCGTTGCGCGCGTCAACGAAGGAGACAGTGGGGATGTCGCCGCCAAAGCGCTCAGCGATCAGATTGTCAGCTTCATCGACGATGCGGGCATCCATCCCGACAGCCTCCGTCCTGAAGGCGGTGGTGCCGTCTTTCATTTCCCCGGCACCGTCGAGCAGCTTTTCGGTTCCGCTCAGCAACCTGCCAAGGCCCATGCTGCCGTCCGAGTCACCGGCCCGATACAGGCCCGCCAGTTTGTCGGCGCCTTCCAGAAGTTCGCTGCCGCCCTTTTCAGCATCTCCTACGCCCGCCGCATAATCCATAAGGCCCTGATAGAAAGTCATCGCATCATCCAGGGAAGCTCTTAAATCTGCCAGAGCCTGATAGGCCTTGCCGTCCTTGCCGTTTTCGGCAAGAGCGGCTGCCACGCTGTTCAGATAGCGGCTGCTACGCTTTTGATCGGCCACCTCCTGCCTGATGACGGACTGGACCTTGGAAGACTGCATCTGCGCACTCAGGTTTTGCTGTATCTTGCTTTGAACCTCGGCCGAGCGCAGCTGCTGGGCGATGTTCTGCTCGATCTGCTTCTGCGCCTCCGCTCCTTTCATCTGAGCTGATACTTCCTCCTCAATCAGCTGCTGCACTTCGTGTCCATTCATTTTTTCGGAGGCAGCGGATCGGATCATCGCCTGCATTTCTCTGCTTTGCAGCTGATCCGAGATTTCGGCTTCCATGCGGGCGGTCACTTCATCAGTTGCCATTCGCGCCCTGACTTCGGATTCTATCTGCGCCTGCGCCTCATCCTCAGTTAGTTTAGCTTCCACAAGAGAGCTGATTTCTTTGTCCGTCATGGTGTTCAGCTGATTCAAGATGGCGGATAAGATTTCTTCTCTCGCTGCCTGCTCCACCAGCGGCCTGATTTCCCTTTGGGCGGCATCTTCTGCCTGGTCGCGGTTTTCCGGCAAGGCGACCTGTTCAGCGGTTTTTTGGTCGATCAGTGCCTGCACCTCGTTTTGCGCCATTCGGTCGGCTACCTGTTGGGAAATCAGCTGCCTGGTTTCCGCTGAGGCTATCCGCTCATCGGTCAGGCTTTCGATCTGGGCCTGCACTGGCGTAGAGGCCATCTTTTCGCGGACCATGGCCTCAATTGTTTCGGAAAGGCTTGGTTCATCTGCGTAAGCGGAGGTAAGCAGCAGCCGCAGCAGGGCTGAAGTGCTTGTTTCTCCTTCGGCCGGTTCGGCGGTTGGGGCAGGGGCGCTTGTCTGCTTAGGCTCG
>DBQV01000010.1:0-1982 GCA_002305755.1 Christensenella sp. UBA1385
GCTCGGTCTTGCGGATCAGCAGGGCATCCTCCACGTCGCTCTGGTCCGGCAGATGGGTGAAGTGCATCCGCAGCACGTCGGCATCCTCATAGAAATCCTCGCTGGCGCTCTGGGCCACGAAGCGGCCGTCCGCGTAGCGCCCGGTCTCGATCATGCCGATGCCCATGCCCACGTCGAACTCATCCAGCACGAAGAAGCTCTCGGGCCGGCCTTCCTTGACGGAGATCAGGCCGATGCGGTCGCGCTCCTGCTGCAGGTATTTGTGGGTGCGCAGCGAGTGGCTGTACAGCAGCATGGACATGGCCTCGTCGTCCAGGCCGTAAAAATCGCGGTAGACGTCGCTGCACACGGTGCGCACGTCCTCCCCATCCTTGCCGGGGAATAGCATCGGCGTGGCGTCGCGCTTGAGCAGTATGATCTGCCCCTCCTTGGATTTGACGCGCAGCTCGTGCACCTCCACCTCCTTGCCGTCCACATCCACCTCCATGACGAGGTTGCCCTCCTGAAACTCATAGCCCATGCGCCTGAGTTCGTCAATCAACTTGCCCATGGTGATTCTCCTGTTCTGATGGTTTTGTAAAGGCCCTGACAAGGGATTCTGTTTCATAACAATTTTATCACGACTCCTGCGAAAATGGAATCCCTATTCACATGTCACGTGAAATAATTTGTTTGTCAATTGCCTTTTCTTTGTAACGGGGCGGAAAAGGGCCCCCGTGTTTCACGTGAAACACGGGGGCCCTTCGCAGGCTTTCGGGCCCGCTATCCTCTGTAATCCACCCGGTAGAGGCACAGCGCGCTCAGCGCCGTGAAAAGCGCGAACACGGTCCCCGCCACCGGCACCAGCATGGCTGGATCGCCGCTCAGGCCAAAGGCCTGGCCCCCGCCTGCCCCGCTGATGATGCTCATGATGCCGCCGGGCAGCTGCGCCTGGGCGGCCAGGTTCATCATGCCCCAGCTGCTCAGCTTCACCGGCAGCAGATCCACCCAGTCGATCAGCAGGTAGACAAGGCCCTGCACGTTCAGGCTCAGCGCCATCGCCGTCAGCACCGCCGCGGCCTTGGACTGCAGCAGCACCACCGACAGCATGATCACCGAAAACAGCGCCATGTCCGCCAGCATCTGACCGCCCAAAAAAGGCAGCAGCTCCGCCAGGTCCACCTGCAGGGGGTTGCCGTAGAGCAGCTGCACCAGCGCGCAGCCCAGGCCGAACACCAGGTAGTAGAGCGCCGAAGCTGCCAGCAGCGTGAAGAGCTTGGAGATCAGCCATCTGGCGCGCATGGAGCGCAGGCAGAACAGGTTTTTCAGATAGCCGCTCTGGTGCTCGCGCGCCAGATAGCCTGCGGCAAAGAGGCTCAGCAGCGCGTGCAGCATTCGCATGCCGGGCAGGCTGAAGAAAAAGCTGAAAAACAGGTTGAAGCTCATGTAGCGCCGGGCCGCGGTGCGCATCTGGTCGTTCATCAGACTTTCGGAGGCGGGCATGAACTCCTCGGCAAAGCCGGTCACAAAGTAGCCCGCCAGCGCGAACATGCCAAGGAAAAACAGCGCCAGCAGCATCGCGGCATAGAAGCCGCGCGTCCTCAGCAGGCGCTTTCCGTCCATTTTAAGGTAGTTAAGCATGGCCGCCTCCCGTCATGTTCATGAAGTAGTCCTCCAGCGTTTCGTGCCGCAGCGAAAACTGGGATACGTAGATGCCCCGGTCAAACAGCAGGCGGCTGATCTCCCGGTAGCGCTCCACGCCCTCCCGGATCATCAGGCGGCCCTCCGGCCCGCGCTCCAGGGCCGAAAGGCCCAGCTCCTCGCGCAGCAGGCGCTCTACCTCTCCGATCTGCGGGCTCTCCACCTCGATGCCGGAGCGGTTTTCTCTGTCCAGCTCTTCCCGCGTCAGCTCGCGCAGCACCAGCCCGTCCTTGATGATGCCGTACCGGGTGGCGAATTTCGCCAGCTCGTCCAGTATGTGGCTGGAGATCAGGATGGTGACG
>DBQV01000010.1:2046-14164 GCA_002305755.1 Christensenella sp. UBA1385
TCGTTCACCAGCGCCAGCGCGATGCCCAGCCGCTGCTTCATGCCCAGGGAAAACTGCTTCACCTTCTTGCGGCCCGTTCCGTCCAGCTCTACCTTCCTGAGCAGGCTCTCCGCGTAGCCCTTTCGGGCGATGCCCAGCGCCGTGCACTTGTACGTCAGGTTTTCATGGGCGCTGCACTCAGGAAAAAGCCCCGGCGCTTCTACCAGCGCCCCGATCCTGATGCCCGGCCGGCCAAAGGCCATCCTTTCGCCCCTTGCGTAGATCTCGCCCGAGGTCTTTACGATCTGGCTGTTGATCATCTTCAGCAGCGTGGTCTTGCCCGCTCCGTTGCGGCCGATCAGGCCGTAAATATCCCCCTGCCGGATGTGCACGTCCGCGTCCTTCAGGGCATAGCGGCTGCCGTATTTTTTGGAAAGCCCGCTCGTTCTCAGCAGTTCTTCCACCTTCGTCCTCCCTGCGCACCAAGGGCCGCGGCAGCGTTCACGCACGGCCGCGGCCCCTTTTTTATTTTAATAATAGTTTAATTTTATCACTCCGACACACGCACCGGCAGCACCAGATAGGTGTACTGGTTGCCCGTCACGGGGCAGATCACGCAGGGGCTGACATTGGTGTTGAAGCGCATCGCCAGATCGGCCGTGTCGATGTTCTTGATCACGTCGCTCAGGTAACGGGCGCTGAAGGCGATGCTGAGGGGCGCGCCCTCAAAATCGATCGCCACTCTCTCCACCACGCTGGAGCGCTCGGAGTTGGACATGATGGTCAGCGCGTCCTCCTCGATCTTCAGCTTCATCAGGTTGCTGCTGTTCTCCCGGGCGATGACGCTGGCGCGCTCGATGGCCGTCATGATGGCGGCCTTGTCCACGCGGATGGCGGTCGTCCAGGCGGAGGGCAGGATCTGCTTGTAGTTGATGAATTCGCCCGGGATCAGCGGGCAGTAGACCTTTGTTTTGCCAAAGCAGGCCATCAGGTGGGTCTGCGTGCAGTGCATCTCGATGGGCTCGGCGCTGTCCTCCACCATGCGGCTGATCTCGCCGATGATGGCGCCTGGCAGCACGCTGCTCACCATCTCCCTGCCCTGGGGCAGCTCGTGGCTCGCGGTCACCCGCTGCATGGCCAGGCGGAAGCCGTCCAGGCAGACGAAGCGCACGTCGTCCGCGTAGGTCTCCATCAGGCAGCCTGTCAGGATGGGGCGCAGGCCGTCGGTGGCGATGGCAAAGGTAACGCGGCTCACGGCCTCCTTCAGCCTGTTCTGGGGCAGGGTGGTCACATAGCCGCCGTGAATGTCCTCGATGTCGGGAAACTCGTCCGGGTTCAGGCACATCATCGTGGTCTTGTTGCCCTGCGAGGTGATCAGAGCGCTTCTGTTTTCATGGGTCTCAATGTTGATCTCGCCCGTCATCTTGCGCAGCAGCTCGCTCAGCAGCTTTGCCGGCAGCAGCGCGCAGCCGTCCTCCGCGATCTGAGCGGGGCCGAGGGTCTTGATGCTCATCTCGCCGTTGGTGCAGGTCAGCTGCACGCCCTCGTCCGTGGTCTCGATGAACACGCCCTCGTAGGCGTCCTTCGAGGTCTTCACCGGCAGCGACCTGGTGACCAGATTCAGGCTGTGGTTGATGTCTTCGGCTTGTACGGTAAAACGCATGGTGGCACGTCCTTTCGCAGCTGGGGTGGTAGTTATCTATAAGGCAGTGGTAGTAGTAGGGCCTGTGGAAACGGTGGATAAGCCGTTTTCCGCCCGTGGCCCGCTCGGTTTTGGCGGTGGGCAGCCTGTTGAAAAAGGCCCGGGACCCCGTGGATGTTTTGGGGACAGAAGGCAGCCTGCCGGGGGACAGGACGGGAAGGGGGCCATTTGCCGCGCCCTGTGCGCGGGCCGCGGCGCTCTCCGCCGCTTTTTCTTGTCCCGCGGCCCTCCCGACGGGCCGTGAACGGCCGGTTCCGGCCCTGTTCGGCGCCGCCGGGAAAGGCTTATCCAAACTGTCCACAGCCTGTGTGAAAAAGGGCTGTGGAAGGCGCAGGCCCTTCATCCGGCCCCAAAAAGGGCCGGGGAAAACATGACCGTCCACAGGCTTTCCACAGACGGAGCGGCGCGGCGCCGATCTTCTTTACAGCAGGGAAGCCGCTTCCTCATCCAGCAGGATGACGGCGTCCTGGTGCAGCTGAAGAATGCTGGCGGGGCAGGCCGGGCTCACGGGGCCGTAGACCATGTCGCGCACGGCCTGGGCCTTGTTCTGCCCGAAGGCGCACAGCACCACCTGACGGGCCTTCATGATGCCGCCGATGCCCAGCGAAATGGCGCGCCTTGGCACGTCCTCTTCTCTGTCAAAGAAGCGGCGGTTGGCCTTGATGGTGCTCTCGGTCAGATCCACCACCTGGGTGCCGTAGCTGAAGCTCTCCGCCGGCTCGTTGAAGCCGATATGGCCGTTCTGGCCCAGCCCCAGCAGCTGCAGGTCGATGCCGCCGGCCCTGGCGATGGCCGCGTCGTAGGCGGCGGCCTCCTCCTCCATATCCTGCGCGGTGCCGGAGGGCACATGCGTCTCCTTCATGTTGACGCTGTCAAACAGCTGCTCGTTCATGAAATAGCGATAGCTGCAGGGATGCTCGCCCGAAAGCCCCACATACTCATCCAGATTGAAGCTGACGGCGTTTGAAAAATCGATCAGGCCCTCACGGTACCATTCGATCAGCTGCCTGTAGATGCCGATGGGCGTGGAGCCTGTCGCGAGGCCCAGCACCGCCTCAGGTTTGGAAAGCAGCCTGGCCAGAAACAGGCCCGCTGCCGCCTTGCTGGCCAGCTGGGCGTTCTCATAAACGTGTACGTTCATCTCATTCATACCTCCATAGAGTATCATCATTATATCATAAACGTGAAAATGAATACAGGTTCATGCGCCCGCGGCCTGTAAAATCTCGTTTACACGGCGCCGATCTGCCGCATTGTTTTCAAACAGGTCACAATTTATGCGACTTTTGTTCCCACGATGGGTATACAATGAGGCGGTGGAAAGAATGGCGAAGGAGCGGGTGACATGAAAAAAACCCTGGGGAAAATATTCAAAATTCTGTTGATTTTATGCATAGTGGGCGGCCTTGCCTGGGGCGGTTACACCTATCTTGGGGGCCGGAAGGACGAAACGGCGGCGCCGGGGCTCGAGTACAGCCGCCTGCCCCTGACGCGCGGCACCCTCACGCAGCAGGTCACGGCCACGGGCGCGCTGGCCCTGCAGGATTCCGAGGCGCTGAAGGCCTCCGTCGCCCTCACGGTGGAAGAGATCCCCGTTTCGGCGGGCGACGCCGTGAAGGCGGGCGACAGGCTGATGAGCTTTGATCAGAGCGAGCTGTATGAGACCCTGCGCTCGCTCAGAGCCGGTCTTTCGCAGATCGACAGCGAGCTTCAGAGCCTCGCCGCGAAGGAGACGGATACCGAGTCCCTCACTGCCGGGCTCAGCGGCCGCGTGAAGGCCGTCTACGCTGAGGCGGGAGAGGCCGTCAGCGAAGTGATGGCGCGCGACGGCGCGCTGGCACTGCTTTCGCTGGACGAAAAAATGAAGATCACCGTGCCGGCGCAGGACGGCGCGCGGCCCGGCGACGAGTACAGCCTGCTGTCGGGCGGTTACAGATATACCGGCACCGTGACCGGGGTATCGGCAGATCAGATGACCCTCAGCTTCCCCGATACGCGCGTGCTGCCGGGCGACCGCGTGCAGCTGCTCTCGGGCGACGCCGTGCTGGCGGAGGGCCTGGCCGAGGTGAGCATGCCCTACCTCGTCACCGCCTATCAGGGCGGGCTGGTGGACAGTGTGAGCGCGAAGGTGAACGCCACCGTCACCCGCGCCACCCGCCTGTTTGAGCTGAGCCACCTTGAAAACACCGAGGATTACCGCCTGAAGCTCAAGGAGCGGGCCGACAGGCTGGAGGAGATCGAAAAGGCCCAGGCCCTGTATGAGGACCCGGTGCTCTACGCCCCGGAGGACGGCATCGTGTCGCTCGTCAGCGCGGAGGAGGGCCAGAGCCTTGAGGCCGACGCGCCCCTCGTCACCCTGCTCGCTCTGGGCAGCTTTGAGATGAACGTGACGGTGGACGAGCTGGACATCGGCTCCGTGCAGCCCGGGCAGAAAGCGCAGCTGGTCATGGACGCGCTGCCGGACGCCGTCTACACGGCCGAGGTCAGCCGCGTGTCGCAGCTGGGCGAAAGCTCCGGCGGCATTACCGGCTATGAGGTCAGGCTCAGCGTCTCGGGCGACGAGCGGCTGAAGGTGGGCATGAACGGCACCGCCACCATCGTCACGGGCGAGGCGCGGGACGCGCTGCTGCTGCCGCTCACGGCCCTGCAGACGGACAAGCAGGGCAGCTACGTCTGGCTCTACCGCGAGGGCGCGGAAAGCACGCAGGAGGCCCCGGGCGTGAAAACCTATGTGCAGACCGGCCTGTCGGACGCGGACTTTGCCGTGGTGACGGACGGGCTTTCCGAGGGCGACGAGGTGATGGTGGTGCGCTCGGCTGTGTCGGAGAGCGAAGGCTTCAGTTTTAGCATGCCGGGCAGCATGCGTATGCCCTCGGACGGCGGCTTCCAGCGGCGCACGCAGCAGGCCCCGGGGCAGGGAGGCGGCGCGCCCAATGATTGAGCTGCGGGACATCGTGAAAAAGTACAGTCTGGGGGGCGAGGAGATCCGCGCGCTGGACAGGGTGAGCCTGTCCATCGAGGAGGGCGAGTACCTGTCCATCATCGGCCCCTCCGGCAGCGGAAAGTCTACCCTGATGAACATCATCGGCCTGCTCGACCTGCCCGATTCCGGCAGCTACCTGCTTGACGGCCGTGAGGTCACCCATTATTCCCAGCGGCAGCTGGCGCGCCTGCGCAGCGAGCACATCGGCTTCATCTTTCAGGGTTTCAACCTGCTCAGCCGCCTGAGCGCGCTGGAGAACGTGGAGCTGCCCCTCATCTACCAGAAGGTGGGCCCCGCCGAGCGCAGGCGGCGCGCGGAAGCCGCGCTGGAGCAGGTGGGCCTTGGCGGACGCCTGCGCCACAAACCCTCGGAGCTTTCGGGCGGGCAGCAGCAGCGCGTGGCCATCGCCCGCGCCCTGGCCGCGCGGCCGCAGCTCATCCTCGCCGATGAGCCCACCGGCAACCTGGACAGCCACACGGGGCAGGATCTGATGGCCCTGTTCAGGCAGCTGAACGACAGCGGCAAGACCATCCTCATCATCACGCACGACGCGGGCGTGGCCGCGCAGGCCCGGCGCAGCCTGCGCATCGTGGACGGGCGTATATCCTCGGAAGGGGGGGCCGTGTGATGCAGTCCTTTTCCATGGCGCTCAAATCCATCGCGGGCAACCGCATGCGCAGCTTCCTCACGATGCTGGGCATCATCATCGGCGTGCTGGCCATCGTGGTGCTGGTGGCCATCGCGCAGGGCAGCTCCGACTATGTGACCGGCAGCATCGAGAGCCTGGGCACCAACATGTTCAGCGTGATGGTGCGGCCGCGGCGCGAAAACCCGCTCACGCTCTCCAAGCTCGACGACCTGGCTGCCGAGCCCTCCATCGCCCGCGTGGCCCCCACGCTGAGCTCCTCCGGCACCCTCAAGGCCGGGCTGACCCAGTATGAGGACGGCAGCCTGCTGGCCACCACCCCCGCCTACCCCGAGATCCGCGGCTGGACGCTGCGCAGCGGGCGCTTCCTCACGCAGCCGGACATCGACAACCGCAGCTTCGTGGCCGTGCTCGGTCAGGAGGCGGCCACCGAGCTCTTCGGCACCCTGAACGCGATCGGCCAGAGCTTTTCCTATCAGGGCTACAGCTTCACGGTGGTCGGCGTGCTCGACGAGATCGGCACCAGCCTGCTGGGCTCGGGCGACAACGTGGTCGTCATCCCCTTCACCCTGGGCGAGCGCATCCTGAAAAGCCCCGGCATCAGCAACTTCTACGTCTCCGCGCAGGATCCGGACCATGTGACCGAAGCCGAGCAGTCCATCAAGGACTTTCTCGACAGGCAGTTTTCCGGCGGAGCCGCCGGCGACAGCAGCGCCTACAACGTCTACAACCAGGCCAGCGTGCTCGATACCCTGCAGCAGGCCACCGGCACCCTCACCATGATGCTCGCCGGCATCGCCGCCATCGCCCTGCTGGTGGGCGGCATCGGCATCATGAACATCATGCTCGTTTCCGTGTCCGAGCGCACGCGCGAGATCGGCATCCGCAAGGCCATCGGCGCCACCCGCGGGCGCATCCTCAGCCAGTTCCTCATCGAGGCCCTCGTGCTCAGCGTCATCGGCGGCCTGATCGGCCTGCTGTTGTCCGCCGTCATCCTCTACGTGCTGGAGCCCCTTTTGAGCATTTCCCTGTCCGTTTCCCCGCAGGTGGCCCTCATCGCCGTGGGCTTCTCCGTGTTCATCGGCGTGGTCTTCGGGCTCTACCCCGCCAGCAAGGCTTCCAAGCTGCGCCCCATCGAGGCGCTGCGCCACGAATAAAGACAATCCGTCAAAGAACCAAGTTCTTTGACGGAGGGGGAACCGGCCATCCGCCTTTTCGCTGCGCTCTCCGGGCGGCGGATGGGCTGGAGCTGAGCGCCGCCTGTTGCGGAACAAGCGAAGCGGGAGCCCAATGAGTAAAGGAGCAGGCACAGCCTGCGACCATTGCGAATCAAGACTAAGGAGACCCGGGCTTTGCAAGGCTTGCGGCCTCGCCGCACATGTCGCCGAGGCCGATCATGATCAGAGGGCTTCGCCCTCCGATACCTCTCTGATATACTTTTTCGACAGCCTCGGGGTATTTCCTGAAGGAAATACCCCCCAACCCCCCCAAAGGACTTTAATTTTATTATATTCAAACAGATCGTCAGAGAAGCGCCGCGGCGCTTCTTTTCGCGCAAGGCGCGGCTTGCGCATCCTGCCGCGCGGGGATATACTGTGCCGGGCGCGGGCGGTGCGTGATGGTCGGAGCGGCTGACCGGATCTTACAAAACGCTTGAAAACACGCCCCAAGAGGAGTATCGTAACAGATGGTTCTTCACGTGCTGGCTGCGCTGGCGGGCGTGGCTTTCGGGCTGCTGCAGGCGCGGTGGACGGTCAGGCTGGTCCTTCGCCTTGACGGGCCTTCGCGCATGGCGCTGCCGCTGCTGCTCAAGATCGGGCTCTGGGCCGGCGTGATGGCCGCCCTGGCGCTCTGTGACGCCATGCTGCTGATCAGCTTCGCTGTCGCGGCGAGCCTGGCCATGATCGGCATGACGGTCTGCCTGTTCCTGAAATCGCGCCGGGATCAAGAGGGAGGTCAGTCTTTTTGAAACTTCAGGTCAATATCTTTCCCCACACGATCGAGCTGCTGGGCCAGCGGATCGGGCTGTCGGTGCCGATTGCCTTTTTCGTGGTTTTGGCGCTGGTCATCGCGCTGGCCCTGATCCGCCTGCTGGTGATCCCCCGCTTTCAGAAGGTGCCCAGGGGCTTTCAGAGCGTGCTGGAGATGGCGGTGGACGGCATCCTGCGCTTTGCCAGAAGCCGCGTGGGCCACGCGGCCGAGTTTGTGGCCCCCGTCACCATGACCCTGATGTGCTACGTGTTCTTCACCACCTTTGTGGAGATCTTCGGTCTGCCCCCCGCGACGGAGGATCTCAACTGCACCATCGCCCTGGGCCTGTGCAGCTTCATCATGGTCAACGTCACCGGCCTTAAGTTCCTGGGGCTGAAAGGGCGGCTCAAGAACCTGTCCACCCCTTCCCCCGCCGTGATGCCCATCAAGATGATGACCGACATGATCACCCCCTTCTCCATGGGCATCCGCCTGTTTTCAAACGTGCTGGTGGGCGGCGTCATCATGCAGCTGATCTACGCCGTGGTGCCCATCGTGCTGCCCGCCATCATCGCCAGCTACTTCAACCTGCTGCACGTGATGATCCAGACCTTTGTGTTCGGCCTGCTCTCGCTGATCTACACCGGCGAGGCCGTCGAATAAGGAGATCCGTTTCATTTCTTTCAGTCATTCGCGGCCCGCGCCGCGATTTGATACACAAAACACAACCGATGATTGAGGAGGAACCCCCATGCAAGTTCTCGGAACCATCGCCCTTGCCGCCGCCATCGCCGTGCTGACCGGCGGCGCGGCCGCCGTTTCCATGTCCATCGCCACCAGCAAGGCCGCCGAGGCCATCGCCCGCCAGCCCGAGGCCGCCGGCAAGGTCAACTCCTCGCTGATGTTCGGCCTCATCCTGATGGAGACCTGCGCCGTGTACGCGCTGCTGGCCGCCATCCTGATCATCTTCATCCTGGGCGGCAAGGTGGGCGGCGCCGAAGCGGCGGCCGAGACCGGCCGCGTGCTGGAGCTGCTTCGCGCCCTTGCCTGATCGCCCCGCAACATTGAATTGGAGGTCCTTGCGTGGAAGGTTTGTTTAATCCCCTTTCCATCCTGCTGCATACCCTCAACGCCCTGATCCTCTTCGTGGCGCTGTATTTCCTGCTGTACAAGCCGGTCAAGCAGTTCCTCGACAGGCGCAACGCCGAGGTCGCCAAGACCATGCAGGACGCGGACGAAACTTTGGCCAGATCGCAGGCGGAGTACGCGAAGGCGCTTGAAAAGAACCGCGGCGCGCAGGACGAGGTGCAGCAGATCCTCAAGACCGGCGCGCAGCAGGCAAACGACCGCGCGCAGGCCATCCTGAACGATGCCCGCGCGCAGGCGGACGAGATCCTTGCCCGCGCCCGCAAAGAGGCGGAGGATATCCTGGCCAACGCCCGCGAGGCCATGGCCGACGAGACGGCCGCGCTCAGCGTGGAGATCGCCGGGAAGGTGCTGGGCCGTGAGATCAGCCTCTCCGAGCATCGCCGGATGATCGACGACTTTCTGAAAAAGGTGGGCTGAGGATGGAGAAGGCAGCCCGGGGGCTTCTGTATACCGCAAAGCCCCTCACAGAGGAAGAACACCGCGCGGTGGAAGAAAAGTTTGCCGCCGTCACCGGCCGCGAGGTCTCGCTGACCGAGTGCCAGTGCGAGGAGCTGCTGGGCGGCATCCGCGTGGAGCTGCTGGGCCGCGTGTATGACGGCAGCGTGCAGGCGCAGCTGCGCCATGTGCTGGCCGTCCTGCAGGATAAGGAGGATCGGCATGCTTGACTGGAAGAGCGTAGCCCAGGAGCTGCAGGGCCGCCTCAGCGCCTATGAAAAGCGTGCCGACGTCCGCGGCGCGGGCCGCGTGCTCTCCTCGGGCGACGGCGTGGTGCATCTGGACGGCCTGGGCGGCTGTCAGCTGGGCGAGCTGCTGGAGTTTGAATCCGGCGCCTTCGCCATCGTGATGAACCTGGAAGAGGAAAGCGTGGGCGCGGTGCTGCTGGGCAACGACGCGCAGGCCGCCGTGGGCATGCGCGCCTTCGGCACCGGCCAGGTGCTCTCCGTGCCCGCCGGGCAGGAGCTGCTGGGCCGCGTGGTGAGCCCGCTGGGCCAGCCGCTGGACACCCTGGGCCGCATCCACGCGGGCGCGCTGCGCCCCATCGAGGCCCCCGCCCCCGGCATACTCGACCGCAGGCCGGTCTCAAAGCCCATGGAGACGGGCCTGATGGCCATCGACGCCATGGTGCCCATCGGCCGCGGCCAGCGCGAGCTGATCATCGGCGACCGCCAGACGGGCAAGACCTCCGTGGCCGTGGACGCCATCCTCAACCAGGCCGGCAAGAACATGGCCTGCATCTACGTGGCCATCGGCCAGAAGGCCTCGAGCGTGGCCCAGATCATCGAAAAGCTGAGCTCCGCGGGCGCGATGGCCTACACCGCCGTGGTCTGCGCCACCGCCAGCGATTCCGCCACCATGCAGTACATCGCCCCCTATGCGGGCTGCGCGATGGCCGAGTGGTTCATGGAAAACGGGCGGGACGCGCTGGTGGTCTACGATGATCTGACCAAGCACGCGGTCTCCTACCGCGCCATGTCGCTGCTGCTGCGGCGCCCGCCGGGCCGCGAGGCCTACCCCGGCGACGTGTTCTACCTGCACTCCAGGCTGCTGGAGCGCGCGGCCAGCCTGTCCGAAAAGCGCGGCGGCGGCACCATGACCGCCCTGCCCATCATCGAGACGCAGGCAGGCGACATCTCCGCCTACATCCCCACCAACGTGATCTCCATCACCGATGGCCAGATCTTTCTGGATACCGAGCTGTTCCGCGAGGGCATGCGCCCCGCCGTGTCGGGCGGCCTGTCGGTCAGCCGCGTGGGCGGCGCGGCCCAGGTGAAGGCCATGCGCAAAGTCTCCGGCCAGCTGAGGCTGGAGCTGGCCCAGTACAGGGAGCTGCAGGTCTTCGCCCAGTTCTCCTCCGATATGGACGAGAGCACGCAGGACATGCTGCGCTACGGCGGCGTGCTCAGCGAGCTGCTCCGGCAGAAGAACGACGCGCCCCTTTCCATGCCCGTGCAGGTGGCCCTGCTCTACGCGGCCACGCGCGGCATACTGGCCCACGATACCCCGCTGGATGAGATACGCGATTTCAAGCGCCTTTTCCCCGCCTTTCTGACGGGCACGCACCCGCACGTGGTGCACGAGCTGCAAAAGAGCGGCGAGCTGTCCGTCGAAAGCGAGGAGGAGCTCACGCAAGCCATCCGCGAGTGGGAGGCGGAGTACAAGCAGAGCAGGGGATCGGAGGGGGCATGAACTCGATCGCGGAGGTGCGCCACCACATCGGCGTGGTGCGCGATACGGGCAAGATCACCAAGGCCATGTACCTGATCTCGTCCGCCAAGATGAAGAAGGCCATGCGCATGCACGACCAGAATTTCATTTACCTGCGCCGCCTGCGCTCGGGCATCCGCTTCATCATGGAAAGCTCCGATTTCAGGATACAGAACCCCTACTACCGCCGGCACGGCAACAAGGCGGGCTACCTGGTGATCGCGGGCGACAAGGGCCTGTGCGGCAGCTACAACAGCGAGCTGCTGAGGCTGGCGCGCCGTACCATCCTGGAGGGCGGGGGCGACTGCCGGGCCGTCTTCCCTGTGGGCCACATGGCAAAGGAAGAGCTCAGCCGCCTGGGCCTGCCCGTAAACGCCGACTATGTGCACGTCATCCAGGACCCGGTGCTGGACAACGCGCGCGAGATCACCCTGCGGCTCGCCCGCCTGTTCCGCTCCAAGGAGCTGGACGAGGTCTACGTCATCTACACCATCATGGAGAAGGTGGGCCAGTGGCAGCCGACCGTGATGCGCCTGCTGCCCATACTGCCCGAGGATTTCCGCCAGGCGGACGTGTACCACGCGCCCACGGGCCTTTCCTTTTACCCCTCGGCCCCCGAGGTGCTGGAATCCATGGTGCCCGATTACCTGACCGGCATGGTGTATTCCGCCCTCGTGCAGAGCTACGCCAGCGAGCATAACGCCCGCATGACGGCCATGGATTCCGCCACGCGCAACGCGGGCGACATGCTGCAGAAGCTCAGCCTGGAGCTGAACCATGCCCGTCAGGCCGTCATCACGCAGGAGATATCCGAGATCATCGGCGGCAGCCCCGATCTGGGCTGAGCCGCCTCAGCGCCCATAAAGGAGTCAACATGGCTAAGGGAACAGTCAAACGTATCATCGGCCCGGTGCTGGACGTGGCCTTCCCCGCGGGGGAGGTCCCGCCCATCCACACCCTGCTGTATGTGGAGGACGGCGCGCGAGAGGTGGCCGTGGAGGTGAGCCAGCACCTGCCCGGGGCCGTGCGCTGCATCGCGCTGGAGGCCACCGAGGGCCTGTCGCGCGGGCTTTCCGTGCGTTCCACCGGCGCGCCCATCACCGTGCCCGTCGGGCCCGACGTGCTGGGCCGCACGCTGGACGTGCTGGGCCGCCCCATCGACGGCAAGGGCGAGGTCAGGGCGGCCGCAAGCCTGCCCATCCACCGCGCGGCCCCCAGCTTTGCCAGCCAGAAGCCCGTGACCGAGATCTTCGAGACCGGCATCAAGGTGATCGACCTGCTGGCCCCCTACGCCAAGGGCGGCAAGATCGGCCTGTTCGGCGGCGCGGGCGTCGGCAAGACCGTGCTGATCCTGGAGATGATCCACAACATCGCCACCGAGCACGGCGGCTTCTCGGTGTTCACCGGCGTCGGCGAGCGCTCCCGCGAGGGGAACGATCTGATCCTCGAGATGAAGCACTCCGGCGTCATCGACAAGACCGCC
>DBQV01000019.1 GCA_002305755.1 Christensenella sp. UBA1385
TGCGCTTGGCGTTTCAATCCGGGTACAATTCTCCCGTTCCGGGATCCCGAAAAAAAGTACTTGAAAATTTTCCCGCCCGATAGTAAAATACAGTGATTTTTTGTTGACTTTACACCGCTTCGGTGATATAGTTTATGATTGCATCGGTATCGATAGATGCAAGGTCGTTTCGTGCGCCCAAACGATTTTTTGGGCCTTGGCGGCCGGGCAGTTTATTGGCCGGGCAGCATTGGAGGGGTGATAGCTTTTATGGTGCATGAAGTCCAAATGGGAAAGCTGCGTAAGCGCATGAGCTTCTCTCGTATCGACGAGGTCCTGGACATGCCGAACCTGATTGAGGTTCAGAAGAATTCCTATCGGAAGTTTCTGGAAGAAGACTTTCGGGAAGTTCTGGCAGATGTTTCGCCGATCACGGACTACAGCGAGAACCTGATTCTTGAGTTCGTTGACTACTCTCTCGACAAAACACCAAAGAACTCCGTGGAGCGCTGCAAAGAGCGCGACCTCACCTACGCGGCGCCCCTGAAGGTGTTCGTGCGACTTAAAAATAAAGAAACCGGCGAAATCAAAGAGACCGACGTTTTCATGGGCGATTTCCCGCTGATGACCGAACACGGCACCTTTATCATCAACGGTGCTGAGCGCGTCATTGTCAGCCAGCTTGTCCGCTCCCCCGGCGCTTACTACGCCAAGGAGATCGACAAGGCCGGCAAGCAGCTTTTCTCGGCGCAGGTCATCCCCAACCGCGGCGCCTGGATCGAATATGAGACCGACTCGAACGACTGCCTCTGGGTGCGCATTGACCGCGCCCGCAAGCTCCCCATCACCGTGATTCTCCGCGCGCTTGGCTACGGCACCGACCTGCAGCTGACCGAGCTGCTGGGCGAGGATGAGCGCCTGATGACGACCATCAGCCGCAGCGACGCGAACATCAAATCGCAGACCGATGCGCTGCTTGAAATCTACCGCCGCCAGAAGCCCGGCGAGCCGCCCACGGAAGAGGGCGCCCGCACGCTGCTGCACAGCCTGTTCTTCGACCCCAAGCGCTATGACCTGATGCGCGTGGGCCGATACAAGTATAATAAGAAGCTGGGCGTTTCTGCCCGTATTGCCGGCCAGATCGCCGCGGAAGACATCGTGGACACCGGCACCGGCGAGGTGCTGGTGAGCGCGGGCGAGACCATCGCCCGCGACAAGGCGCTGGCCATTCAGAACGCCGGCATCAACGCCGTGAACATCCGCGTGGGCGACCACGTGCACAAGGTGGTCGGTAACAACTTTGCCGACGCCAAGGATTATCTGCCATTTGACCCCAAAGAGGCCGGCATCCTGGAGATGGTGCACCTGCCCACCCTGCTGCGCCTGATCGAGGGCGTGCCGCAGGAAGACCTGCTGCGTCTGGTCAGCGAGAACGCCTCGCTGCTTGTGCCCAAGCACATCATCATCGACGACATCGTGGCCAGCGTCAGCTACCTGCTGGGCCTGCCCTACGGCATCGGTGAAATCGACGATATCGACCATCTGGGCAACCGCCGCCTGCGCAGCGTAGGCGAGCTGCTGCAAAACCAGATCCGCATCGGCATGTCGCGCCTGGAGCGCGTGGTGCGCGAGCGCATGGCCATTCAGGATGCCAATGACGTCAAGCCGGGCGATCTGATCAACATCCGCCCCGTATCTGCCGCCATTAAGGAGTTCTTCGGCTCCTCGCAGCTGAGCCAGTTCATGGACCAGCCCAACCCCCTGGCCGAGCTGACGCACAAGCGCCGCCTGTCCGCGCTGGGCCCCGGCGGCCTCAACCGCGACCGCGCCGGCATGGAAGTGCGCGACGTGCACTACAGCCACTACGGCCGCATCTGCCCCATCGAGACCCCTGAAGGCCCCAACATCGGCCTGATCGGCTCGCTGGCCACCTATGCGCGCATCAACGAGTACGGCTTCATCGAATCCACCTACCGCAAGGTAGACCCCGAAACCCACCGCGTCACCAATGAGATCGTGTACATGACGGCGGATGAGGAGGACAACTACAACATCGCCCAGGCCATGGAACCTCTCAACAAGGACGGCTCCTTCGTCAACGACCATGTGCCCTGCCGCTGGCGCGACGAGATCCTGAGCGTGCCGCGCGAGCGTGTGGACTATGTGGACGTGTCGCCCAAGCAGCTGGTTTCNNACGACGACGCCAACCGCGCCCTGATGGGCTCCAACATGCAGCGTCAGGCCGTTCCCCTGCTCCGCCCGGAGGCCCCCATCGTGGGCACGGGCATGGAGTACAAGGCCGCGCACGATTCCGGCGTGGTGCTGCTGAGCAAGACCGCCGGCGTAGTGGAAAACGTCTCGGCCGACGAGATTACCATCCGCGACGACCGCGGCGAGCTGTTCCGCTACAGGCTGACCAAGTTCGCCAGGTCCAACCAGTCGACCTGCATCAACCAGCGCCCGCGCGTTGACATCGGCCAGCGCATCGAAGTGGGCGATCTGCTGGCAGACGGCCCCAGCACCGAAATGGGCGAGATCGCCCTGGGCCGCAACATGCTCATCGGCTTCATGACCTGGGAAGGCTATAACTACGAGGACGCCGTGCTGATCTCCGAGCGCCTTGTGAAGGAGGACCGCTACACCTCCATCCACATTGAGGAGTACGAGTCCGAGGCCCGCGAGACCAAGCTGGGGCCGGAAGAGATCACGCGCGACATCCCCAACGTGGGCGAGGACGCGCTGAAGGACCTGGATGAAAACGGCATCATCCGCGTTGGCGCCGAAGTGCGGGCGGGCGATATCCTGGTGGGCAAGGTGACGCCCAAGGGCGAGACCGAGCTGACGGCTGAGGAGCGCCTGCTGCGCGCCATCTTCGGCGAGAAGGCGCGCGAAGTGCGCGATACCTCTCTGAAGGTGCCTCACGGCGAGGGCGGCATCGTGGTGGACGTCAAGGTGTTCACCCGCGAAAGCAAGGACGAGCTTTCCCCCGGCGTCAACCAGATGGTGCGCGTCTATATCGCGCAGAAACGCAAGATCTCCGTCGGCGACAAGATGGCGGGCCGCCACGGCAACAAGGGCGTCGTCTCCCGCATCCTGCCGGAGGAGGATATGCCCTTCCTGCCCGACGGCACCCCGCTTGACATCGTGCTGAACCCCATGGGCGTGCCTTCGCGTATGAACATCGGCCAGGTGCTGGAGGTCCACCTCGGCATGGCCGCCAAGGCGCTGGGCTGGCATGTGGCCACCCCTGTTTTCGACGGCGCCTCAGAAGAGGACATCGAGGAATGCCTGGCCAAGGCCGGCTACAACAGGGACGGCAAGACCGTGCTTTACGACGGCCGCACCGGCGATGCCTTTGAAAACCGCGTGACCGTGGGCTATATGTACTTCTTAAAGCTCCATCACCTGGTGGACGACAAGATGCACGCGCGCTCCACCGGCCCCTACTCTCTGGTCACGCAGCAGCCCCTGGGCGGCAAGGCCCAGTTCGGCGGCCAGCGCTTCGGCGAGATGGAAGTGTGGGCTCTGGAAGCTTACGGCGCCGCCAACACGCTGCAGGAGATCCTCACCGTCAAGTCGGACGATGTGGTCGGCCGCGTGAAGGCCTATGAGGCCATCGTGAAGGGCAAGTCCATCCCCACCCCCGGCATACCGGAAAGCTTCAAGGTGCTCATCAAAGAACTGCAGGCGCTCAGCCTTGATATCAAGGTATGGGGTGAAAACTCCGAGGAGATCATCATCCGCGAAATCGAAGACGACGACGGCCCCGCCGTGGTCACCCGCCGCGAGGAGATGGCAGGCGACGTGCAGGCCGTGCATGAGGATCTGGAGGACATCGATCTGGATGACCTGAGCCTCGGCGACGAGGAGCTTTCGCTCGCCGACGAGGTATCTTCGCCCAGCCTCAACGAGGACGACGGCATCGACAGCGATGACGACGATCTGAGCCTTGATCTGGATGATGAAGACCTCGACATTGAGTAAAGCCGGGCAGGAGGAAATATATGTTTGAATTAACCAATTTGGAATCCATCCAAGTCGCCATGGCTTCGCCCGAGGAGATCCTGAACTGGTCCTACGGCGAGGTGACGAAGCCCGAAACCATCAACTACCGCACCCTCAAGCCCGAGCGCGGCGGCCTGTTCTGCGAAAAGATCTTCGGCCCTGTGAAGGACTGGGAGTGCAGCTGCGGCAAATACAAGCGCATCAAGTACCGTGATAAGGAAAAGATTTGCGAAAAGTGCGGCGTGCAGGTCACGCGCGCCAAAGTGCGCCGCGAGCGCATGGGCCACATCCAGCTGGCCGCCCCGGTGAGCCATATCTGGTATTTCAAGGGCATCCCCAGCCGCATGGGTATGCTGCTGGATATTTCCCCCCGCAATCTGGAAAAGGTGCTCTACTTTGCCTCCTACATCGTGATCGATCCCGGCAATACGGATGTCACGAAGCTGGAAAAGTATGCCCTGATCTCCGACATGGCCTATCGCCAGCTGATGCAGAAGGATCCTGCCGAGCGCGGCAGCTTCCGCGCGGGCATCGGCGCGGAGGCCATCAAGGAGCTGCTGCAGGAGCTTGACCTCGATCAGCTGAGCAAGGACCTGAAGGAAGAGATCGCGGTGCTGGTCGAAAAGGAAAAAGACAAGGACACCGAGGGCCAGAAGCGCTCCCACGCCATCAAGCGGCTGGAAGTGGTCGAGGCCTTCCGCACCAGCCACAACAAGCCCGAGTGGATGATCCTGGACGTGCTGCCCGTCATTCCGCCGGAGCTGCGCCCCATGGTACAGCTGGACGGCGGCCGCTTCGCCACCAGCGACCTCAATGACCTTTATCGCCGCGTGCTCAACCGCAACAACCGCCTGAAGCGGATGCTGGAGATGGGCACCCCTGATATCATCGTGCGCAACGAAAAGCGCATGCTGCAGGAAGCCGTTGACGCCCTGATCGACAACGGGCGCCGCGGACGCGCCGTGACCGGCCCGGGCAACCGCCCGCTCAAGAGCCTGTCCGACCTGCTGCGAGGCAAGCAGGGCCGCTTCCGTCAGAACCTGCTGGGCAAGCGCGTGGACTACTCCGGCCGTTCGGTCATCGTGGTAGGCCCCGACCTCAAGCTGCACCAGTGCGGCCTGCCCAAGGAAATGGCGCTCGAGCTGTTCAAGCCCTTCGTGATGGAGCGGCTGGTCAAGCTGGGCATCTCCAACAATGTGAAATCCGCCAAGCGCGCCGTGGAAAAGGTGCGCCCCGAGGTATGGGACATCCTGGAGAACGTGATCAAGGAGCACCCCGTGCTGCTGAACCGCGCCCCCACGCTGCATCGCCTTGGCATACAGGCCTTCGAGCCCATCCTGGTCGAAGGCAAGGCCATCAAGCTGCACCCGCTGGTCTGCTCCGCCTATAACGCGGACTTTGACGGCGACCAGATGGCCGTGCACGTTCCCCTGTCCGTGGAGGCGCAGGCCGAGGCCCGCTTCCTGATGCTGGCCGCCAATAACATCATGAAGCCGCAGGACGGCAAACCCGTTGTTTCCCCGGCGCAGGACATGGTTATTGGCTGCCACTACCTTACCTTTATCGATCAGGACGCGATCGGCAAGGGCCGCATCTTCTCCAGCAAGGACGAGGCGGAGCTGGCCTACTACGACGGCCAGATCACCCTTCAGACGCCCATCAAGGTGCGCCTTGAGCGCGAATTTGAGGGCGAGACCCATCGCCGTCTGGTAGACTGCACGCTGGGCCTGCTGATCTTTAACAGCGTGATCCCGCAGGATCTGGGCTTCCAGAAGCGCGAAACGCTGGACGACATGTTCCTGCTGGAGATCGACCACGAGGTCATCAAGAAGGACTTGGGCAAGATCGTCGACAAGTGCTTCCACGTTCATGGCGTCAGTATGACGGCGAAGGTGCTGGATGACATCAAGCACCTGGGCTACTCCTATTCCACCAGGGGCGCCATCACGGTGTCTGTAGCCGATATCATCGTGCCGCCGGAGAAGGAAGAGTGGCTGAGGGAAGCCGATGAGCAGGTGGCCGCCATCGAAAAGCGCTACCGCCGCGGCCTTCTGAGCGAGGACGAGCGCTACAAGGCGGTTATCTCCATCTGGACCGACACCACCAACCGGCTGAAGGGCCGCGTGATGGGCGTGCTGAACCCCAAGAACCCCATCTACATGATGACCAACTCGGGCGCCCGCGGTTCCGTGGGTCAGGTGGCTCAGCTGGCCGGTATGCGCGGCCTGATGGCCTCCCCCTCGGGCAAGACCATCGAGCTGCCCATCCGAGCCAACTTCCGCGAGGGCCTGAACGTTCTGGAGTTCTTCATGTCCTCCCACGGCAGCCGCAAGTCGCTGGCTGACACCGCCCTGCGCACGGCCGACTCGGGCTATCTGACCCGCCGCCTGGTCGACGTCTCACAGGAAGTGATCGTGCGCGAGGTCGACTGCTTTGAGAGCCGCGGCGAAAAGGTGCGCGGCATCACAGTGGAGCCCATCAGCGAGATCGAACCCCTGGAGGATCGCATCGAGGGCCGCATTTCCGCCGAGGACGTCATCCACCCGGTCACGGGCGAGGTCCTCTGCCATGTGAACGACCGCATCGACAGCGCGCTGGCCAAAAAGATCGCCGACGCCGGCATTACCAGAATGCAAGTGCGCAGCGTGCTCACCTGCCGCTGCCAGACCGGCGTCTGCGCCCGCTGCTACGGCAGCAACCTGGCGCACGGCGGCGATGTGGATATCGGCGAGGCCGTCGGCATCATCGCGGCACAGTCCATCGGTGAGCCCGGTACCCAGCTGACGATGCGCAACTTCCACTCCGGCGGCGTGGCCACGGCCACCGACATCACGCAGGGTCTTCCCCGCGTCGAAGAGCTGTTCGAGGCCCGCAAGCCCAAGGTGGAGGCCACGCTGGCCGAAATCAGCGGCATCGTGTCGATGAACAATTCCAAGAAGCGCCGCGAGCTGATCATCACCTCCGACGACGACCCGAACGAAAAGAAATCCTACCTCATCCACTATGGCGCGCGCCTGAAGGTGGAGGAGGGAGATCATGTGAACGCGGGCGACGAATTGATCGACGGCTCCATCAACCCCCATCACCTGCTGCGCATCCTGGGTGTGAAGGCCGTGTATGAGTATCTGCTGCGCGAGGTGCTGAGCGTTTACCACAGCCAGGGCGTGGGCATCGCGGACAAACACATCGAAGTGATCATCCGTCAGATGCTGCGCAAGGTGCGCGTGGAGGACGCCGCGGATACCGACCTGCTGCCCGGCAGCCTGATCGACATCTTCCGCTTCGAGCAGGCCAATGAAGCCGCCATTGCCGCGGGCGGACGCCCCGCCGTCGCCAAGCGCGTGCTGCTGGGCATCACCAAGGCCTCTTTGGCCACGGAGAGCTTCCTCTCCGCCGCCTCCTTCCAGGAGACGACCCGCGTGCTGACCGAGGCCGCCATCAAGGGCAAGGTCGACCCGCTGGAGGGCCTGAAGGAAAACGTGATCATCGGCAAGCTGATCCCCGCCGGCACGGGCCTGAAGCGCTACAAGAACATCGAGCTGCAGGAGAGCTTCTGACAGGATCCAGCGGCACGATAGAACAGAGTCTATAACCAAACTCCAACGTGGAAAGGTTTTGAAAAATCATCCAGTTGAGGCAACGCTGTTGTTGGGTCTGACACTATTTCTTATCTGAAACATATTCATAATCCATGGTCTGCCGGTAGTGCTTGATTCAGCACTTTCCGGCAGATTTTTTGCGGCCTCACAGAGTTGGTCTACAGCATCCTTGGAGAGAACTTTCCAAGGCTTATACTTGATAAAACCTTAACGCTTAGAATTTGACCTGCTCACAGATATGGTGGAATTGCCATTGACAGAGACATCAGCTGAACGCCACGAAAAGCAAGGATACGGAAGTTCAGCGAAGCGGCACAGGCAGAAAAACTCGCTGCTCAAAAGTAGGAACGCCCTGTGCATGTCTCAAAAAGGCGGTGGGCTCTTAAACTCAAAGAGGTGGATGGTATGCGCAGTGATGATACCAAAAAGATAACCGGCTTCACACGACGAATGTCAGTCAAATCGTCCAGAGGTATCAGAAAGAAGGCACATTCTGTACAACAAATCGACAAGAATCATATCCATCACAAGGAGCCAGTAGTTATATGAGGCGTTAACGTTTTAGAGAGATATGAGCGTGATGAGAAATCTGCGTAACTCCTCTTTACCATACTTCAATGAACCAGCTGTTTTCATATTCCATGCTCGGTGAAAGGGCCGTCATTTCCTGCATCTTGGTCAATTCCTCTATCATGCCTTCTCGGCCAGGCAGCACGCTCCAAGGCTCCACGCACACATAGGGCGCATCACTATTGGGTTTATGCCAAAAGCCTACGTAGGGCATCTGCGGATAGGAGACGCAGACACCGTGGACGTCTTTGGGGCTGGAGAGGGTGACGCACCGGGGTGCATCAGCCAACACCACCGCGTCCTTCAAAAACAGATCGTGATGCAGGGGCAGACGTACATCGTCCTCCAAGGGATAGGGATCCCGCTGTCCGGTGGTCAGCACATTGGGAGAAAAACGGACGATATTGGGCACCGACGCTTCGGAGAAACTGACGGCGTAATCTTCGAACGCCAAACCTTTCACGAGCGGTACATTGAATCCGGGGTGGCCGCCGATGCCAAAATACATGGTATCCTGGGATAGATTTTTCACGCGGCAGCGGATCAGGATTCGGTTATTTTCCAGCGTGTAGCACAGCCGGTATTCAAAGTGATACGGATAGATGTCCCTGGTTTCTTTGCTGTCCCGCAGCAGGAATACGCAGCTTTCTTTTTTTTCTTGTTCCACCGTCAATACTCGATGGGAAGCAAAGCCGTGCGTGCTCATTTTATATTCCTTACCGCGCACGGTGTATTTTCCATCATACAATCGTCCAACGAAGGGAAATAGATTGGGAGCGCGGCCGCCCCAATAGGCTTTATCCCCCTGCCACAGATATTCGATGCCCGTATCCTTGCCATAAATGGATTGCAGAGCGCCGCCTGTGGAACCGATATCCACCTGAAGTTTATTATTTTCGATGGTTACCATCCAGTCTGTTCCCTTTCCGCTGCAGAGCACTCAAAAAACCGACAACCAGCGTTTCCCTGCAACTTGGTTGTGCATGTCAATCCTCCAGAATATAGACACCCTTGCGCAGATTATAGCTGATCGTACCAAAGCCCTTCACGTGTTTATACCAGGAAAGATGCTTCACAAAGCTGGCACCGCCATAGCTTTCCATGCAATAATCAAAATTGTTCGGATCAGCTACGATTTCATTCAGCGCTTCCAATATATTGACCAGAACGCCTTTTTCCAGGTTCACCATGAAGTGGCCGGGCATGAGATAATCAAATTCATCCAGCCGCAGGCACAACTTCGATAGTTCGTTCCGGTAGGCCTCCACTGTGCAGTACTTGCGATAAGGATCACCGGGCTTGCCGCCGGAACCGCAGCCGATCACATCGCTGCACACCACATCGCCCGCGAATAGGATGCGGCCTTTGTGGTCCAAGAAGCCTGCGTGACCGGAATCGTGCCCGGGCAGCCACACCAATTCGATATCGTAATCGCCACCCAAATTGAATATATGATGATTCTTCACCGGGATCAACACATAATCCCGATATTCGGGCACATCTTTTTTATCGAATTGTAACCAGATATTGTTGCCGTTTTCGTCAAAAAGATAATCCCATGCACCGGGCCGGCACTTATGGATGATGTTATGGACACAGTATTCATGGCAATACACGGTATCAAACAACACATTACCCATGCAGTGATCGGGGCCGGAATGGGTATTGACCACGACTAATGACATCCCGCCGGTGATTTCATCGCACAGGCCCCTGATATCACCGATACCGAAAGCCGTGTCTACCAGCATGGCCTTTTCGGGGCCGATGATCAGATACTGCCATACATCGCCTGCACCATCGCAATTCTGGTTGAGCAGGCCGTACACATTCTCCCTGAACTGATAAACTTCGATGTATGGGTTGATATCATACACTCGGCAGGTCTTATCTTTTTCTCGCAGCTCCTTCATATACGCCCAACTGATGTAATTCTGCTGGGCACCCCAGCGAAGGCGTTTCGCCTTGCTTTGCCCTTTAATGGGCCACATATATCCGTCCATGCGCTGTTCTCCTTACAGATCGTTGATTTCCCGGCACTTGCAGCAGGACACGAAATGGTTCGGCAATACCTCGTCCAATCGTTGGGCCTTTTGGCACTCCTCACCGGCGTAGGGGCAGCGGGTGGCAAAGCGGCAGCCCGGTTTCGGATCAATGGGTGATGTAATTTCGCCCTTGATTACGATTCGCTGCTTGGGATGATGGATATCCGTGGAGGGAATGGCGGAAAGCAGCGCTTTGGAATAAGGGTGCAATTGTTTGCTGAACAGCTCCTTGGTATCGCAGGTTTCGACCAGTTGACCCAAATACATGACACAAATGTTGTGTGAAATATGCTTGACCACGGAAAGATCGTGGGTCACAAACATATAGGTCAATCCTAATTCATCCTGTAAATCCATCAGCAGATTCAGCACCTGTGCCTGAATGGACACATCCAGGGCCGATACCGGCTCATCGCACACAATGAAGCGGGGATGCATGGCCAGTGCGCGGCCAATACCCACGCGCTGGCGGCGGCCTCCGTCCATTTCATGGGGATAGGCATTATACAAACGGGATTCGATGCCCACCAGATCCATCAGTCGCCTGCATTCCTTTTCCAAGTCCGGACCCTTATATCTGCCGGTCAGCCTTAAAGGCTCGGCAATAGTATCATGTACGGAAAGCCGGGGATTCAGAGAGGAATAAGGATCCTGGAAAACGATCTGCATATCGCCGCGCAATGCCTTGAGCTCTTTGCCCTTCACATCGGTGGTGTCTTTCCCGTCAAAGATGATTTTGCCATCGGTACTGTTTTGCAGATGAATGATAGTGCGGCCCAGGGTAGATTTGCCGCAGCCCGATTCACCTACCACACCCATAGTTTTTCCGCCTTCCAGCGAAAAAGTCACATCGTCCACCGCGTGTACCAAGCCCCGGCTGGTGGGAAAGTATTTTTTCAGATGTAGAACCTCAAGCAGCGGAGCCATTATTTTTCCTCCTTTCTGCCTGCTCGGATGCAGCGGCAGGTGTGCGTATCATTGATAAAAATATCGTCGATGGCCCCTCTCCGGCATTCGTCAGTCACATAAGGACACCGGGGCGAAAATGGGCAGCCCTTGGGCAGATCGGTTGGATCGGGCGGCAGGCCGTCGATGGGAGAAAGCCGTCGGACGTTAGCATTCATATTGGGCAGCGCATTGAACAAGCCTACGGTGTAGGGATGGGTGGGACGATCGAAAATATCCTCTTTGGTGCCGTATTCGATGATTTGACCGGCGTAGGTGACAGCCACGGTATCGCAGGTTTCAGCCACCACGCCCAGATCGTGAGTGATCATGATCATGGAGGTATTCATTTTCTTCTTCAGGTCATTGATCATATCCAGCACCTGGGCCTGAATGGTAACATCCAGGGCGGTAGTAGGTTCATCGGCGATCAGCAGTTGGGGATCACAAGCCAGGGCCATCGCGATAACCACACGTTGCTTCATGCCTCCGGAAAACTGATGGGGATATTCGCCGGCACGGTCGGGTGAAATGCCCACCATTTGCAGCATTTCCTTGGCCCGATCCAGCGCTTGACCCTTGGAAACATTATTATGAAGCTTCACAGCCTCGGCGATCTGATCGGCCACTGTTTTCACCGGGTTCAAGGCGGTCATTGGATCCTGGAAGATCATCGACAAGGCGCGGCCGCGGAGTTGTTGCATTTCCCCTTCAGGCAGAGTCATCAGTTCCTTGCCTGCCAGCATCACGCTACCGGCGATATTCTCCACAGAATGCACCGGCAGGATGCGCAGAAGCGCCTTGGCAATGGTGGTTTTTCCGGCACCGGTTTCGCCTACCAAACCGATGGTCTGGCCCATGCCCAGATCAAAGGATACACCGTTCACCGCGTGCACGATTTCGCCTTCGGAGTGGTACTCCACCACCAAATCCCGTACCGACAGGAAGTTGGATCGATTAGCGTTCATAGCTTTCTGCCTCCCTTAGTCCTTCAGTTTGGGATCCAGCGCGTCGCGGATGGCGTCGCCGATCAAGTTGAAGCTGAGTACGCTCAGCATGATGAACAGGCCGGGGAACATGATCATGTGAGGATACAGGCGGATATAGTTGCGGGCGGAGGCCAGCATTGCACCCCATTCGGGAGTGGGTGGAGTAACGCCTAATCCAATGAAGCTCAAGGAAGAAGCGGACAGCCCCGCCGCCGCGATGGACATCGATATCTCTACGATAAGAGGAGCAATGGCGTTAGGGATCACGTGCTTGACGATGATCCGAGGCTTGGAGCAAGTAATGGACAGGGCCGCTTCCACGAACTCCTGGTTGCGCACGGTAAGGATATTGGCGCGCATCATGCGGGCAAACCGTGGAATTCCAGAAATGCCCAAGGCATAAATACACTTATCAAATCCGGTACCAAGCACAGCGGACACGGCGATAGCCAGCAGCAACTGCGGAAACGCAGCCATGATATCCAGCACACGCATGATCATCTGATCAGTCATCCCGCCAAAATAGCCGGCGACAGAGCCCAAGGCAACACCAACTCCCGCTGAGATCAGCACGGAGAGCACACCCACGCTGAGGGTGTAGCGCGCGCCATACAGGATACGGGACAGGATATCGCGCCCCAATTCATCGCAGCCAAACCAGTGCTCGGTATTGGGAGAGCGGTATGCATTGCTCATATCGATCTTGGCGTAATCGTACTTCATGATATGCGGAGATAGAACCGACAAAACTACCAGCAGCACAATCACAATGACGCCGGCCATGGCCAGAGGATTGCGGCAAATCTTGTACCATACGTATTTGGCGGTACCGGGTCGCGGGATTCTTCTCTGCTTTTTCTGCACTTTCTGAATAGTCGCTTCAGCCATTTGTTTTCACCGCCTTTTAGGAGCCAGCTTCTTGCTCTGGCCTTCATACTGGGCCTTGATGCGCGGATCGATATAGGCATACACGAGATCCACCAGCAGCATCACGATGGAGAAGGTAAAGGCAATGTAAAGAACGGAACCTTGCACCGCAGTATAGTCACGGTTATTGATGGAATTGATCAGGTATGCGCCCACGCCGGGAATGGAGAATACCTGCTCAATCACCACCGTGCCGCCCAATTGGCCACCGAAACGGCCGCCCAGCATGGTGATGATAGGTATCAAGGCGTTTGGCAGGGCATGCTGCCAGATTACGCTGCGTTCTGATACGCCCTTAGACCGGGCTGTGGTGACGTAGTCTGCGTGGATCACCTCGAGCATGCTGGAGCGGGTCAGCCTTGCGATACCGGCAATGCCGCCCACAGCGTTGGCCACCACGGGCAGAATGTAATAATTCCATCCCTTATCACCGCTAGACGGCAGCCAGTGCAGGTTCAGCGCGAAGAGCACCACCAGCATCAATGCCAGCCAGAAATTGGGCATAGATACGCCAATCATGGAAACAAACATGGAAATGTGGTCCGGTGCCTTGTTGGCGTGAATGGCTGCGTTGATGCCCAAGGGGATGCCGATCAGGGTGGACAGGATGATAGAGAATGCCGCAATGGTAAGCGTCCTGGGGAAACGGGAAGCCAGCTCCCCGGCTACGCTGGTACCGTAGATATAGGAATTGCCAAAATTGTGATTCACCAGGATTCCCTTGAGGAAGTTGCCCAGTCTGATCAGATACGGCTGATTGAAGCCCATTTCTTCTCGTACAGCTTCCACCTGCGCCTGTGTGGCAGCAGAGCCCAAAATGATTTCCACAGGATCGCCAGGAACAAAGTACATCAGGGTAAAAATCAGAATGGCCACGCCTACCAGGATGGGAATCATCAGCAAGAGTCGCTTGACGATGTATCTGATCATGCCTCTCTACTCCTTCGTTTGATAAAAATGTGCCCATCCACTCACTTGCGCAAATGAATGGGCACGTTCTTATGGCTTCAAGATCAATCGAAAGCGGTTACCGACCCAGGGTCTGGAAGTTGTCAGCCACGCCAAGGGTGCTGACGGTGATGTTGCCAAAGCCATCCTGAGGCGCTTCGGTCACACCGGACTGGTAGACATAGAAGGTCTGGTATTCAAACAGACCGGCGCCGTAAGCCATTTCCTTCAAGTAGCTATGGAAGGCGTCGAGGGTTTCATCGCTGTGGGTAGCGCTGGAGGCGGCAGCTTCAAGCAGTTCCTGGAGCTTTTCATCGTGGGTGAAGCAAGCAGAACCGTTTTCAAATGCCTTGGTATCAAAGCAGTTTTCCCACACGGCTGTGGCAAAGTCAGAAGTAGACTTGGAGTCCACAATGATATCCCACTTGGTGTTGTCATACTTGTAACTATTGAACAGGGCCTGATCGCAGGGCATCAGGTTTACTTTGATGCCGATATCTGCCAGGAAACTCTGCACAACAGTCATGCCGGCTGTGGCGATGGTACTGTTCTGGTACATCAGGGTCACTTCGATGCCGCCGTCGGGATAGCCGGCTTCTGCCATCAGGCTCTTGGCCTTATCCACATCGTAATCGAAATAGTCTTCGTTTTTCCACTTTTCCAGGAAGTCGCCGGATACGCTGGGAGAAAAGTCCCGGGCGGCAGCGCCGTACATATAACCATAGCCAAGTCGGACGGATTCAGCGTCAATGGCATAGAGTACAGCCTGGCGCAGAGCGGGATTATTGGCAAAAACAGAGTTATCGTTGTTGAACATCATCACGATCAGGCGGCCATTGTAAATGCCCCGCACATTCCAATCGGGATTGTCCATGAAGAAACTCACTTCCGCGGCGTTCACATTCTGGGCACCGTCGGTTTCCTTGTTTTCCAAGGCGATCGTGCGCATGGAGGATTCGCGGGCCACGTTGATGTTGATCTGTGCAAAGGTATCGGTGTCATAGTAGGAGCGCAGGGAAGCATCGGTTTGCCAATAATCATCGTTGCGCACCAGGGTAGTATGGGAATCGGCCACGGTTTCTTTGAGAATGTAAGGGCCGGTACCGGCAGGCGCATGGGTCTTATCCGCGTCGGAAGCGGTGGAAAACCAAGCTTCAGAGATGATCGGAACAGTGTCCAGCACCCATTCCATAGCGCCCATGGAATCGCTCTTCAAAGTGATATGCAGGGTGTATTCGCCAGTGGCTTCGATACTATTCAGATAACCATTCAGCTTTTCCATTGTACCGGAGGCGATGGCCTGCTCGTAGGAGTACACTACGTCGCTGGCGGTGATGTGGTTGCCCAGGCTGTCCTTCACATAGTCATAGATTTCCACATCCACGGTCTTGCTGTCCACAACGGTCCATGATTTGGCAATCTGGCCCTGGAGCTGGTCCACGCTCTGGCCCAGGCCATAGGAAGCGGCCAGACAATCATAGATCATACGGAAGGTGTGATGACGTCCGCCAGAGTCGCCGCCGAAGGGAGACAGGTCACCCACGTCGGAGGAGATGGTGAAGGTAAAGGTCTTGTCGGTCTTGTCGGTCTTTTCGGCCAGGGCGATCATGCTCATGGACAAAGTTATGATCAGCGCCAGGACGATGCACAGGGTTTTCTTCATATTTTTCTCTCCTTTTCTTTCTTGCCGGTCGTCAGCCGATGGCTTCTCGCCGGTATTTTTGGCTGGATTATAGCAACAAAAGAACATGAGTATCAATTCAGATTGCGCATGTGCATTTTTCCATTTGGGAATAGCATCAAATTCCCTTCCGCATTTTATATCATCGCCTTATGCTCCCTGTCGCAGGAAAAGCAGGCTGAGCAGCAGACCGAAGGTCAACAGGAACGCCCCCACCCAGAACCGGGGCCACAAAAGCAGCAGTTGGTATTCCTTTGCCTTGTCCGCACGATAATCATAGAAGCTGGTAAAAGATTTATCCTTATGTTTTAATATAATAAAACGGAATTGATACAGGGCGTAGCCCGCCCAATCCAGCATATGATACTTTTTCAGCCAGCCGGTCCCCGCTGCCAGGATTAACAGCATGCCTGCAATCGCTGTGGCGTTGGAAGCGTGCAAAAGCACTTGAGAAGGCACCTTCCAATCAAAACCATGATTCACTATGAAATATAGAATGATGATGATTGCCGCAGCCGCAATGCTGTTGATCGTGGATCGTTTTGCCCGCATATTCATTCCCCTTCTCGGCATATCCGTGTCCTGTGAACTCAATATACAATGGATTTCTTTTCCATGTCCATTCGGATTGGGAATAATACCTCTGCCCAATCTGAATTGAGTTCCAAATTTTCATCATGCTATACTGACATCGAAAAAAGGGAGGTAGTATTTCTTCTACACTTCTATGATGAAAGGAGGAAAACGCCGAAGACATCCGCCGGCAGCCAAAGCTGTATCAGCAGATTTCAATCAGCGTTGTGTGGATATATAGTTATTTCAACAGCGGGCAAACATAGCTCTCCAACGATTGTTGCAGCCAATTTCGGAATTGGGCTTTTTCCGGCAGATCATTGGTCCCCGTCTTTTCCAGCAGCACCACCGGCAGCTCTCGCAGCTCCCGGATGGGCAGGAATTTGATCCTAGCATCATTGAACACCGATACGTCCCGCCCGCAGTAAATGCTCACCGCATCGCCCCGGGCCACCCGATGGATCACTTCTTCCCGCTTGACCAGGTGGGCCTCCGTGCCTTCCCGATCCGGGTAAATGGATTGGGGTGTAAAATCAAAGTATCGCATCAATTCGTGGATCAAGTACCAGGAGAAGGGGCTTTCATAAAAGTGGAGGCCATTCAAATCCTGAAAGGACACGCTGTCCTGCCGGGCTAGATCCGATTCCACACTGACCAGCAGATAAGGTGCGTCACTGTACAATTCGGTGTACTTGAGCGTAGGCGGAATCACCATAGGTTTGGGCGCGATACAGAAATCATAGTGCCCGTGCAGCATCATGTCCACCACGTCCGAAAACACGCTGCTCTGATCAAATTCCACCGTGTCTTTGGGATAAGCCTGCATGTACTCCTGCAATGCTGCGCGGTAGGCATAGGATTTGGGGCAGATCAGCGCTCGCACCTTGCGCTTTTCAGTGTAGCGTTCCAGCCTCTTCAGCGCATCCAGATACAAAGGCTTGATGCGGTTGCAATCCTCGTAAAAGCTCTTGCCAGCCGGGGTGAGGCGGATGGGGTGTTTGCTTCGATCAATCAGCCGCACGCCCAAATCCTTTTCCAAGCGCATAATGGCCTTCGAGAAAGAGGATTGAGAAATCTGGTTCCGCTCCGCTGCTTCAGAGAAATTCAGGCACTCGGCAACGGTCAGAAAGTAAGCGATGGTTTCCGATTCCATAAAAGCTCCTTGGGACAATCGGTTTGGGCGGGAATCATTTCATCTATTCTCGTTGTGTCTACAATATCATTCCCAGTTGGAATAGTCAATATTTGACAAGGAAACACATACTTCGACAGCCTGTTCAGAGGGAGGAAATCATCATGAAGAGTATGGAACCGATCCGCGGCATGTCCAAGGCTCAGCGCAAATTATGGGGCAATCCGCAGAATGTGATCAGCTGGGCCTACATGAAGCAATTGCGGGAGCATAACGACACCCGCAAGGTATACGATTGCAACCCCTACATCGAGGTGTACCAATTCCGGGATAACCTGTACGGCTTGTTCAACCAGAACTGCGACGGCGCTGGCGACGTATGGCAGTGGCTGATCGTAGGGCCCAACAAGTGCCTGCTGGTGGATACGGCCTATGGTCTGGGCGATATGAAAGCGCTGGTGGATGAGATTTCCGGCGGTAAGGAAATCATCGTGGTCAACACCCACGATCATTTCGACCATGCCTTCGGGAACTGTCGTTTTGATCGAGTCTACTGCCACGAAGCGCTGGTGCCTCTGCTGCAAGCACAGAATGAGCACATGTGGGATTACCTTTGGAATCATGAAACAGGCGAAAACATCTGGCTTGAATTCGACCGCAAGGACCTGCCCGAATTCAAACCCTATGAGATCATCGGCGTGCCCGATGGATACACCTGGGACTTGGGCGGCGGCTATATGGTGGAATTGATCAATTCCAACGGCCACGGTGGCCCAGGCGCAGCCATGTATCTGGATCATCACAACAAGATCCTCTTCCCCGGCGACAACATCTGTTCCGACGTGTCGGGCTGCGGCAGCGTGTCCTATCCGCTTGAAGAATGCTCGCTGTACAAATACCGGGAGTGCGTACGGAAACTAGTCAATCGGATGGACGAAATCGATTCCATTTTTCCCATGCATTTTACGGTCGATCTGGAAAATCGCCTGTTGGTAGATATCCTGGAGTGTCTGGATACTATCCTGGACGATCCGGAAAAGAACTACGATTATTTCAGCATGTCCTTCAATCCCAACGATGTAAACGGCGCTAAGCGCAAGCGTTACAGCAAATATGTGAAGGGGTTCAGCGTAATCAGCTATTCCATCTTAGCCAAGGACGAGCTGCCTGCACCCTCGGCCATCCGGGCGCTGACCAAAAAATAACTGCGGTTCTCATATCGACCACGGAGGATACGGCATGACACAAGTAAAGCGCGTTGGCAGGGATTTGACCCAGGGATCTGTCCTGAAAGGGCTGATACTCTTTGCTCTGCCCATTATTCTTGCCAATCTGATTCAGCAATTATATTCCATGGTTGACCTGATGGTGATCGGTCAATTCGTGGGCAATGCAGGGACATCCGGCGTATCTATCGGTGGCGAAGTATCCGATTTTCTAACGCCCGTGGCTACTGCCTTCGCCACCGCCGGCCAGATCGTGATCGCCCAGCTGGCAGGGGCCAAACGCCAGTCCGAGCAAAAAGAAGTGACCGGCAGTTTCCTTACCCTCATGATGGCCATCTCCGTTGGCTTTATGGTTGTGATCCTGCTAATGCGTGCCCCACTGCTCAACGCCCTGAATTGCCCGCCGGAAGCATATTCGCAGGCCATGGACTACCTGATCATCACCACCATCGGGTTGCCCTTCATTTTCGGCTATAACGCCGTGTGCGGGATCCTGCGCGGCATGGGTGACAGTCGAAGGCCGCTTCTCTTCATCGTTATCGCCGCCACGGCCAATATCTTCTTGGATCTGCTTCTGGTCGCTGTCATTCCCCTGGAAGCGGCCGGCACTGCTATCGCCACGGTAGCGTCCCAGCTGGCTTCCTTCATTGCCGCATTTGTGTGCATGTATAAAAATAAGGAAGTCTTCGGCCTGGAATTTAACCGGAAATTTTTCAAGATTCGAAAAGAGCCTACGCTGATCATTGTGAAGTTAGGCCTGCCCCAGGCCGCCCGGTCCATCCTGGTGCGAATCTCCATGCTGTGGGTGAATGCCAGCGTGAATGCTTACGGGCTGGTTGAATCCTCCACAAACGCCATCGGCAACAAGCTACAAAAATTCTTGGAAATCTATTCCCAAAGCTTGTCCCAGGCCGGTGGTGCCATGGTGGGCCAGAATTTGGGCGCAAAAGCCCACGACCGGGCAAAGAAAACCGTCTATTGGACGTGCATCACTTGCGTAATTTTCGCTTCCTTCGTTTCGCTGCTGGTATATTTCTTCCCTAAGCAGGTTTTCGGCATCTTTACTACCGATGCTGCCGTATTGGAAATGGGTGTCACATATCTGTTTATCATGATCATCCATTTCTTTGCCTCCGCCGTCACTTCTTCCTTCCAGTGTATGGTGATCGGCGTGGGCAACGCCACGTTGAATTTCGTGATCGGCATCATGGACGGCATCATCTGCAAGATCGGCCTGAGCTTGATTTTCGTCAACCTGATGATTATGGGGGTGTACGGCTACTTCTGGGGCACAGCCCTTAGCCGCATCATCCCCGGCATCATCTGCATCGCTTACTTCTGCGGGGGAACGTGGAAGAATGCTACGGTGCTGAAAGCTAAGAAAGCGTGATGAGCCTGCCTTGGAACAATAAGTTGGACTGTATCGCACCTGACAAGGCATGAGGATATGTGCCTCGTATCTGCACTGTCCATGTTGATCCTGCACCTTTTCCTTTAGGTCACAAACTTCGGATAGTAAACATTAATCAATTGCAAGGACTCTTGCTCCGAATTGATGCAAGAGTCCTTGATTTTTGTTGGATTTTGTTATGAACCCTCAGCTGTCGTCCCGCGAATGGATGCTGATTTCCTCCAAATCCATCGTCATCTTTGGGTGCTTTTTCCGCACGCCTTTGCCATCACCTCCGGGCGCTGTATGAGCGAGCAGGATCAGCATCCTTCAGCCGCTCTTTCCTTCTCTCTCAAGCCAGCAGACGATGCGCAGGCGGTCCATGCCCACGATCTGCGCGCTCACCCTTCCCCTGTGCTTCTCCGCTACGGCGCGCACGATCGCAAGGCCGATGCCGAAGCCGCCCTGTTCCTTGGATCGGGAAACGTCCGGCCGGTAAAAGCGATCGAAGAGGCGTTTCAGATCTTCTTCCTTCAGGGGATTTTTCATGGTATTTTCGGCCTCGATCACCACGCGGCGGCCGCTTTGCGAGGCCGAGAGGCTGACACTGTCACCCTCCGGCGAATACTTGAGCGCATTGTCACAAAGAATGCCGATCAGACGCCGGATGGCGGCCTCATCTCCCGTCATCATCAGGCTTTCGGGCGCGGTCAGCTGCATGCTTCCGCCGGAAAGCTCTGCCATCGCCCCAAAGGTCTCTGCGGTCTCCCGCAGCGCCCTTGAGAGGTCAAAGGCGCTCATCTGCAGGCCTGCGTTATCCTCATCCATGCGCGACAGGTAGACCATCTGGTTGACCAGCGCTCCCATGCCCTTCACCTGCCTGCGCGTGCTCTGCACCCACTCATTTTCGCCCAGGTCCATCGACAGCACGTCCATATTGGCCGAGATAACGGCCAGCGGGGTTTTGAGCTCGTGTCCCGCGTCCGTGATAAACTCCTTTTGCTTCACCGCGCTCTCGATCAGCGGGCGGATGGCGCGGCTGCTGATCAGGCTGACCAGCAGCCAGGCCAGCAATATGCCGCCCGCGCAGGCAAGGGCCGAAAAGACAGCCAGTGACCGCAAGGCCTCGAGGCGGTTTTCGATATTGAGAAACACGGCCAGGCTTGTTCCGTCCGCCCGGGGCTGGATCAGATAAAGATAGGGGGCCTCGTAGCCGCTGCTCTTCCTGCCCGTCAGCGCGCTGGCTGCCACCCGGCGCTGATTCTCTTCGTCCGCGTCCCGATCACGATCCGTGCTGCGCAGTGAGACGAGGCCGCCCGATGAGATCACAGCGGTAAAGTATCTGGATTCAAGCAGGGCATTGCCCAAACGGGAGGAACGCCCGAACTGGCCTCTGCCAGACTGCGTGGGGCCGCCATCGCTCTCTGCGATGTAGCGCAGCGTCTCCTGCAGCTCCGCCTCGACGCTGATCCTGTTGGCCAGATTGATCACCACCGTCACCAGCACCATGGCGACGGCCAGGGCCAGCAGCGCGATGCGTATGAACCTGCGGCGTATTTTCTGTATCATGCAAAGCACTCAAGATAGTAGCCCGCCCCACGGGAGACCCGGATCTCGGCTGAGGAGCCGAGATCTGACAGTTTTTTGCGCAGGAAGGAGATATTCACCCACACGACGCCGGTCTCCACCTCGCTGTCCCAGCCCCAGACGCGGTCCATCATCTGAGAAACCGTGAGCACCTGCCCCGGATGCTCCATCAGCATTTCCATCAGCTGAAAGGCCTTGTTGCCCAGCGTCAGGCTTTTTTCACCGCAGCGCAGCGTCATGCCGCCTCTGTCCAGGGCCAGATCCCCGCAGCGCAGCACGTCCGGGGTATAGGGCGCTTTGCGGCGCAGCATGGCCCGCACGCGCGCCAGCAGTTCGCCCGTGGCAAAAGGCTTGGTCAGGTAGTCGTCCGCGCCCGCGTCCAGGCCGCTGACGCGGTCCTCTACCGCGTCTCTTGCCGTCATCATCAGGCAGGGCAGATCCTGCCCCTCCTGCCGCAGCCTGCGGACCACTTCCACGCCGCTCAGCCTCGGCATCATCCAATCGATGATCAGGCCGTCGTACTGCCCGCCGCGGATGTAATCGAGCGCGTCCTCGCCGTTGTACACGGCGTCCACGGCATAGCCGGAGCGTGTCAGCAGCGTCTGCACCGCCCGCGACAGCTCCCTGTCATCCTCCGCAAACAGCAGCCTCATATCATCCCCCCTGCTTCAGTTTATCAGAATTGTCCGCTCGCAGTAAACACAGGGCGCGGGAGGCCCAAGCCGCCCGCGCCCCGATAGCGGATGATGTCATGCTGCTTCTCTTCTGATGGAAACAGTCTGTGAGAGAAACAGCGTCAGATCAATTCAGCGCCTGCCTTTGCCGCCCATGCCGTTGCCGTGTCCGCCGCTGCCAATTCCAAGGCCCATGCCGTCTTGGCGGCCTGTGCCGAAGCCGAGGCCAAAGCCCTGCCCGTTCGCAGCGCGGTCCTTATAGTACTGCAGCACCAGGTCAGACTGCTCCTGGGTCAGCTTTCCGCTCTCCACCATCTGTTTGAGCTCGCTTTCAAGCAGCGTCAGCTGCATATCGCGCTGCGCCGTGGCATAGGCTTCGAGCGCAGCCTGCAGTGCCTGCTGTTCTTCGGTCAGCTGCTGCGTGCCCGTGCCGCTTGAAGGCATTCCGCGCTTGGTAGTGGCGGAGGTAGTGGTGTCGGGCGCGGCGGACTGCTGAACGGCAGCCTCCGCCGTCTGGGTCGCCGCGGGGTCGGCGGCCGCGGTCTCGGCCTTCACCGCCGAAATACCCAGCGCCAGCACCAGTGCCATGGCCGTCAGACCGGCCAGTATTCTGGAATTTTGTTTCATCTTGTTTTCTCCTTTTCTCAATACGTTTTTCTGTTCCCTTCCCGGGACAGCCGTATTGTCGCATACAAACCTTAAACGAGCTTTAAATCTCAAAACTTCTTTGTTTCCCTTTCAAAACTTGACACCTTACCTCTCTCTACTTATAATTACCGGTGCAAGGGAATCTCCTGGAGTGTGCGCCAGTTCTCTGTTTTTACCCACATTTTTCATTACGGAGTCCTTGTTAATCCGTTGGATGTCACGCCCCCGCGGTAACGCGCCAGGGGACTTCAGAAAGCGGATGCGGGACACCGGCCTGCTTTACATAGCGGGTGAAAAAATAGAGAGCAGCGGCACTTTGGGAATCCCTTTTGTCAAGCGACAATCAGGGCCTTGTGCCCTATTTTCATTTTGTGATTCAGACGGAGATAAGCGCGATGCGCACTGAGATCGAAGAGGTAAATGACGCCAGCCTGAAAAAGGCCGTTCGCCTGCTGGCAGGCGGCGGGGTGGTTGCCTTCGCCACCGAGACGGTCTATGGCCTGGGCGGGCACGCGCTGAATGAGCAGGCAGTGCTCGAGATCTTTCGGGCCAAGCAGCGCCCTGCAGACAACCCCCTGATCGTGCATATCAGCCGGGTAGAACAGGCCTTCGCGCTCTGCCGCTGGAACGACGTGGCGCAGAGCCTGGCGGAGGCCTTCTGGCCGGGCCCGCTGACCCTGCTGCTGCCCAAAAAAGATACCGTGCCGGACATCGTGACGGCGGGCCTTGGCACAGTGGCCATCCGCCTGCCCTCCCACCCCGCCGCCCGCGCGCTGCTGGAAGCCTGCGGCTTCCCGATCGCCGCGCCCAGCGCCAACCGCTCAGGCCGCCCCAGCCCGACGACAGCGCGGCATGTGTATGAGGATCTGAACGGGCTCATCCCCCTGATACTGGACGGGGGCAGCTGCGAGGTAGGCCTTGAATCCACGGTGCTCGATATCAGCGGTGAAACGCCCGTCATTCTGCGCCCCGGCGCGGTGACTGCCGAACAGGTAGCCATGGTGACGGGCAGCTGTGACGTGGCCCCTTCCGTGATGAGGCCGCTGAAGCCGGGCGAGAGCGCGCCGTCCCCCGGTATGCGCCACCGACATTACGCGCCCAAGGGGCGGCTCACCCTGTTTTCGGGAGAGCCCGAGGCTGTGGCCAAGGAGATCGTCCGCCGCTATGACGCGGCAGGCAGCGCGCGTATACTCGCCATGCACGCGCATCTGCCCCTTTACGGTGACAGGCTGATCAGTGACCTGGGCGAGGATGCCGCCAGCGCCGCGCACCGGCTGTTCTATCTGCTGCGCGCCTTTGACGAGCAGGGCATCGAAGAGATCTACGGCGAGACCCTGCCGCCCTCCGGCCTTGGCCTCGCCGTCATGAACAGGCTGGCCCGCGCGGCCGCCTTCAATATTGTGGAAGTCTGATAAGGTCAATCCGCTTCTTCAAGGGAGGCCTCGCCCATCAGGGCCAGGATCTCCCCCGTCAGCGGTGAGAGCGGCCCCATGCGCCTTTGCGCCACGCGGGCCGCTTTTCCATGCCACAGGCAGCCGACCCGCGCCGCCTCAAAGCCATCCATCCCCTGCGCCATCAGGCCCGCGATAATGCCTGCCAGCGCGTCGCCGCTGCCGCCCTTGGCCAGAGCTGGCGATCCCAGCGAGTGGATGGCCAGCCGCTTCCCGTCCAGGATCACGCTGGCATGGCTCTTGAGCGCAACAGTGCAGCCAAAACGCTCCCACAGGCCCCGCGCCGCGCCGAGCAGATCATCCGCCACCGCCTCAGGGCTGCTGCCAAGCAGCCGGGCCGCTTCTCCTACATGCGGCGTGATCACCGTCCGGCTGCCAAGCGGAAAGGGCGTTTCCGACAGCAGGTTGAGCGCGTCGGCGTCCAGCACCGCAGGCACGTCAGGCTGATACAGGCTCAGCAGGCTGTGCCGCGCGGCCTCGCTCCGCCCAAGGCCGCAGCCGGCCAGCAGCACGTCGCGCGCGGGCTGCTCCCTGACGGCGCGTCCGACCGGCAGGCACAGCGCATTGGGCACCAGCACCTGCAGGATGGGGATGATCTCCTCCTCGCAGGCGATATACGCCAGCCCGGCGCCGGCCCGCAGGCAACCGAGCGCCGCCATCGCTGCCGCGCCGGCCATGCCGAGGCTGCCGCAGCACAGAAGCACGCGTCCGCAGCTGCCCTTATGCGCCGTCACGGGCCGCTGCGGCAGACGGCGCGGCAGATCCGCATCTTCCAGGTTTTCTGCCAGATCCATGCCCTGCGCAAATGAGGCAAGGCCTATGTCGACCACTTTCAACCTGCCCGTCAGCTCCGCGCGGGGCGAAATCAGGTGCCCAGTCTTGGCCCAGCCGAAGCTGACCGTCATATCCGCCCTCACGCAGCCGCCGCGGCAGGCCCCGGTCAGGGCGTTCATGCCGGAGGGGATATCCACCGCGAGCACGGGGCAGCCGAGCGCATTCATGGAAGCGATCCCTTCTTCCAGCTCCCGCGATAGCGGCTCCCCGCCCAATCCGATGCCCACCAGCGCGTCCACCGCGGCGTCAAAACGCACGCCCTTGGGCGCGGAAGAAAGCACCTCGATGCCCCGCTGCCGGGCGCGCTCAAAATTGAGCCTCGCGTTTGCCGTCCTGGGTTCGCCCCGCATCACGATCAAGGCCCTTCCACCGCGCTCCGCCCAGAGGCGCGCGGCGGCCAGACCGTCTCCGCCGTTGTTTCCTCTGCCGCAGAAAAAGGCGGCGCTTGCCCTCTGATCGCCCGTCAGTTCAAGCAAAGCGTCCGCTGCGGCTGCCGCGGCCCGCTCCATCAGCTCGATCGGCTCGACGCCGGCCGCAAAGGCCCTCTCTTCGATTTCCCGCATCTGCTGCGGCGTGACGGTGTGCCTCATCCTTCGCCCTCCAGAACGCAGAAAGCCCCGGCCATGCCCTGCTCATGGCTGAGGCTGAGATGGGCCCTGACCGAACCCGCGGCCTGCGCGCGCGAAAGCGCCTCGCCCTTCAGATCGTAGTACGGCCGCCCTTTATCATCATGCCGCACGGACACATCCGCCGGCGGGATACCGTCAAAGCCGGTGCCCAGCGCCTTGACGAAGGCTTCCTTGGCGGCGAAGCAGGCGGCGGCGGAGGCAGCCTGCCCCACACCCCTGCCTGCGATATAGCCCCGCTCTTCTTCGGAAAAATAACGCGCAAGAAAGCGCCCGCCCTCAAGCAGCGCTTTCATGCGCGAAATGTCGCACAGATCAAAGCCTATGCCGATGATCATGCAAGGCGTGAATAATAGATGGCGTTGGCGATGGCGCGCGCCGTGACCTCGGTCGCCGCCGCGCACAGCTTAACGAAGTTGACCTCCTGCCCCACTCTTTCCGTCGCCAGCGCAAACATGGTGTCGCCGTCCATCTGGGTGTGCACGGGCCGTATCGCCCGCGCCAGACCGTCGTGGGCCACGTCGGCCAGGCGGTTGGCCTCCGCCTTGGTCAGCTTGCAGTCGACCGCCACCACGCCGATGGTGGTGTTGCTGCCAGGAGCGGGAATCCTGATCTGCGCTGACGCAGGCGGATTGCCAAACAGCAGTCCCTCCGCGCGCACGGGCGTGCCGTCCGGCATCAGGGCGCAGGCGATGCACTCGCCGCTGCGCGGATCAAACACATCGCCCACGGCGTTGACGGCCACCACCGCGCCCACGGTCACGCCCTCCGGCAGCGTGATGGAGGCGGAGCCAAGCCCGCCGGGCTGGGGAATGGCACTGGCCACCAGCTTTCCCACGGTCGCCCCGCAGCCCGCGCCGACCAGCCCCTGTTCCATACCCTTGGCGGCCACGGTGGCCGCCGCGCGGCCCATGGCCGCGTCCGGGTAGATGTTGGGCTCGCCGTGCATCAGGTCAAACAGCACGGCCGCGGGCACGATCGGCACCTGCACGCCGGCCATGGTGAGCCCGGCCCCCGTCTGAGCCAGGTAGCGCATCACGCCGTCCGCGGCCGCCAGGCCGAAGGCGCTGCCGCCCGCCAGCACGACCGCGTTGACATATTCCACCAGATTGCCGGGGCGCAGCAGATCGGTCTCCCGCGTGCCGGGCGCGGCGCCGCGCACGGATACGCCGCCGATCGCCCCCGCCTTGGGGGCCATCACGACCGTGACGCCCGTTTTGGCCTTTTCGTTCTGCTGCTGGCCGACTTTGATACCGTGCACATTGGTGATGTTGCCGGGATAGATGGCTGCCATGATGCGTCTCCTCACTTATACTGCAGGTTCAGGCCGTCGATCCAGCGGATCAGGTTGGCCCGCACCTCTTCTCTGTTCACTTCGTTGAACATCTCATGCCTTCCCTCGGGATAGAGCTGCATGGTGATGTTTCTGAGACCCGCCCGCTTATACTGAGCGGCCACCGTCTTGGGGCCCTCGGCCATTCTGCCGCCGACGGGATCCTTTTCTCCGGAGATGAAAAGGATGGGCAGGTCCTTGTTGCGGATGCTGTTCAGCCGGTCCAGCCTGCCCAGCAGCTGCAGGCCCCTGCCCAGGTCGCGCATGCCGCCCGCGGTGAACATGAAGCCGCAGAGCGGATCGTTCACATACAGGTCCACCTGTTCATTGTCGCTGCTGCCCCAGTCAAAGCCGGTGCGGTTGGGCCGGAAGGGCTTGTTGTTGGCGTCGAAGGACAGCCTGTGCAGGAGGGGAGAGGGTTTCTTCTTTCCGCCGAAGGCACAGATGGCCGACGCGAAGAATACCAGCGTGTTCACGAGCGCCGGAGGCATGCAGCCGGTGCCGCTGATGACAAGGGCGTCGAGCCCATCACCGTACTGCAGCAGGTATTCCCTCGCCAGAAAGCTGCCCATGCTGTGCCCCAGCAGGATGAAGGGGCAGCCCGGGTATCTGGCCTGCAGCAGGTCATGCGCGGTGCGCATGTCGTTAACCACTTTCTGCCAGCCGTCTGCATCCGCAAAGTAGCCCAGCCTGTCCTTGGGCGTGTCCGGCCCGTGGCCCAGATGATCGTAGCCCGCTGCCACACAGCCGGCCGCGGCCAGCGCCTCCGCCAGAGGATAGTAACGGGCATAGTATTCCGCCATGCCGTGCGCCACCTGAACAATGGCTTTCGGCTTGCCCTGAGGCTCATGCAGCACCAGCTTTTTGCTGACGCCGCCCGCGCTCATAAACTGCAGTTCCGTCATGCAGCTCCCTCCTCATTTGCTTTGATGGCAATCGGGCCGGGGCAAAGCCCCGACCCATACATCTGTTTACAGCTGGTAAAGGCCGACCTTCTTGTACACCTTGCGCAGCGTGCGCCGGGCGATGGCCTGCGCGCGCGCAGCATTCTCCGCCAGCGTCTCGTTCAGATAGGTCTTGTCCTGGATCAGCCTGTCAAACTCCGCGCGGATGGGGCGGATGTGCTCGATCACGGCATCCGCCGTGCGCTCCTTCAGCACGCCGTAGCCCTGGCCCTCAAGGTCCGCGCACAGCGCATCGACGCCCTGCCCCGTGAGCGCGGACAGAATGTTGAGCAGATTGGTCACGCCGGGCTTGTTCTCCGGATCGTAGCGAATCTCCGCGTCGGAATCGGTCACCGCGCGGCGGATCTTGCGCCGCATGTCCTCCGGGCTGTCCAGCAGCGCGATGTAGCTCTCCTCCGCCTCCGATTTGCTCATCTTGCGGGTGGGATCGCTCAGGCTGAGCACCTTGGCCGTGGTCTTGGGGATATAGGGCTCGGGCACCACGAAGGAGCCGCTGTACAGGCTGTTGAAGCGCTCCGCGATGTCGCGGCTCAGCTCCAGATGCTGTTTCTGGTCGGCCCCGACCGGCACCAGGTCGGTCTGGTACAAGAGTATGTCCGCGGCCATCAGCGTGGGGTAGGTAAACAGGCCCGCGTTCACATTTTCCTGGTGACGGGCCGCCTTGTCCTTGAACTGGGTCATGCGGCTCAGCTCCCCCATATAGGTGAAACAGTTGAGTATCCATGCCAGCTCCGCGTGTTCGGGCACATGGCTCTGGCAGAAGATGATGTTTTTCTTGGGATCAAGGCCGCAGGCAATATAGAGCGCGGCCAGTTCCAGCGTCTGCCTGCGCAGGTCGGCCGGCACGCGCCGGATGGTCAGCGCGTGCAGATCAACCACACAGAACAGGCAGTCGTAATCCTTTTCCAGCAGCGTGAAATTGCGGATGGCGCCGATGTAGTTGCCCAGCGTGATGCTGCCGGAAGGCTGGATGCCCGAAAAGATGACGGGCTTCGCAGTCGTTTGTTCGCTCATGTCATATCCCCTTTAAATGTGCATTTCCCTCTTGACCTGTTCAAAGCAGCGGACGGCAAAATCAAGGTCCTCCCTGCTGTGCGCCGCGCTGACCTGGGTGCGGATGCGGGCCTTGCCCTCCGGTACCACGGGATAGGAGAAGGACACCACGTACACGCCTTTATCAAGCATCCTCTGGGCAAACTCCTTGGCCACATGCGCGTCATAGAGCATGACGGGCACAATGGGGTGCTCGCCGCTTGGCACGTCGAAGCCCACCTTTTCAAGGTTCCCGCGGAAATAGGCCGCGTTTTCATGCACTCGGTCGCGCAGGGCATGGCTCTCTTCCAGCAGGTCGATGGTCTTCAGCGTGGCCGCGCAGATGGCGGGGGCCAGCGTGTTGCTGAACAGGTAGGGCCGGGAGCGCTGGCGCAGCAGATCCACGATCGGCTTGGAGGCGGCGGTGAAGCCGCCCGACGCGCCGCCCATCGCCTTGCCGAAGGTGCTGGTGATGATGTCCACCCGACCCATCACGCCGCAATGCTCGTGCGTACCGCGGCCGTCCCTGCCCATAAAGCCGGTGGCATGGCTGTCGTCCACCATCACCAGCGCATCGTACTTCTCCGCCAGGGCGCAGATCTCGGGCAGCCTGGCGATATAGCCGTCCATGGAGAACACACCGTCGGTCACGATCAGGCGGATGCGCGCATCCTGCGAGTCCTTCAGGTGCTGCTCCAGCTCCTGCATGTTGCTGTTCTGATAGCGCAGGCGGCGCGCCTTGCAAAGGCGCACGCCGTCGATGATAGAGGCGTGGTTGAGCGCATCCGAGATCACGGCGTCCTCCGGACCAAGCAGGGTCTCAAACAGGCCGCCGTTGGCGTCAAAACAGGAGGAATAGAGGATGGCGTCCTCCATCTTGAGGAAGCCAGCGATGCGCCCCTCCAGCTCCTTATGGATATCCTGCGTGCCGCAGATAAAGCGCACGCTGGACAGGCCGAACCCCCACCTGTCATAGCTGGCCTTCGCCGCCCTGATGAGCTCTGGATCGTTGGCAAGGCCCAGATAGTTGTTGGCGCACATGTTCAGAACGCCGTTTGCCGTGCGGGTGGAGATCCTCGCGCCCTGAGGCGTGGTGATGATGCGCTCATCCTTGGACGTGCCCGCCTGCCTGATCTCCTCCAGAGCCGTGCTAAAGTAGGAAAATGCGCTTTTCATTTGCTGCTCCCCCAATCCAGTACGATCTTGCCGGAGTTGCCGGTCGACATAATGTCGAAGGCCTCCTGGAACTGTGTGTAGTGGAAGCGGTGGGTCACCAGGTCTTTCAGGTTAAGCCCGGACTCCACCATCGCGCCCATCTTGTACCAGGTCTCATACATGCGGCGGCCGTAGATGCCCTGTAGCGTGAGGCCCTTCAGGATGATCTTGTCCATATCAAGCGGCACGTTGCCGCCGAACAGGCCCAGCAGAGACACCTTGCCGCCGTTGCGCATCACGCCCAGCATCTGGTCGAAGGCGCTGACGGCGCCCGACATCTCAAGCCCGACGTCGAAGCCCTCCACCATGTTGGATTCCTTCATCACATCTTCCAGGCTCTGGCGCTTCACGTTCACGGTGGCAGTCGCGCCAAGCTTTCTGGCCAGATCCAGCCTGTAATCGTTCACATCCGTAACCACCACGTGCCGCGCGCCCGCGTGACGGCAGATGGCGCCGGCCATGATGCCGATGGGGCCCGCGCCCGTGATCAGCACATCCTCGCCCACCAGATCGAACATCAGCGCCGTGTGCGTGGCATTGCCCAGTGCGTCAAAAAAGGAGACGATCTCCTCATCCAGGCTTTCACTGATGTGAATGCAGTTGGAAGCCGGGATGCACAGATACTCGGCAAAGGCACCGTCGCGGTTGACGCCCACGCCCTTGGTATACTTGCACCACTGCCCGTTGCCCGCGCGGCAGTTACGGCAGACGCCGCAGACGATATGCCCCTCGCCGGACACCCGCTGGCCTACCTTAAAGTTCTTCACATTCGCGCCCACCTCGGCGATCTCGCCCACATACTCATGGCCGATGACGCGAGGCGTCTCAATATGCTTGCGGCTCCATTCATCCCACTTATAGATGTGCAGATCCGTGCCGCAGATTGCCGTCTTGCGGATCTTGATCAGCACCTCGTCGTCGCGCGGCACGGGCTTTTCCACCCGAACCAGCTCCAGACCCGGAGCAGCCTTGGTTTTTGCCAATGCATCCATCAACATACTGGCCCCACCCTTCCGATCGTTTTATACTATCGGGGCTTTAGCAAAGCCTCGAGTTGTTGCGCCGTGTAAGTAAAAGTAGCTTCCCCGCTCTCCCCGTCCAGCAGGCCGGGCTGCAGGTAAAACACAATCTCGCCCATCGGGCCCGCATAGAAATAGCTTTCGGGGAAGAACTCCTGGGAGAGCAGCTCAAAGCTCATGTCTTCCCGAATGCCGCTGTCCCCCCGCGCCATGCGTGCCTCGATCCCGCGCCAGACGTCCTCCAGCACCAGCTCAGCCAGTTGGGCAGAGCTCTCGCCGATCTCCCCCGCCAGCCCGCGCAGGGTGAGCGACTGGGCCGCGTAGGGGCCGGACGCCGCAAAAACGGCGGACTGCAGCGACAGTTTCTCCTTCCCCTCGGACAGAGTGCTTCGCCGCAGCAGGAAGCTGAAATAGTCGTCGCTGTTGCAGGTGATCTCATAGACGTCGGTCACACGGTTGCTGCCGTCGCCCGGCATATCCGCCGCGAACATGGGCAGCACGAGCCCGGTCATTTCACCGATCGCCACCTCGAAATAGTGGTTCAGCTCCTCGCTGAGCGCGCCTTCCCCAGCGATGACGGGATAGGTGTAATCATAGGTGTAGATCGGCGTTCCCTCCTGTGGATAGAAGGCCTCGCCGCTTTCGAAGCTTACCTCCACCGCCGCCGAAGCGCTCAGGCTGAGCATGAGCAGCAGGGACGCCGTGCGCAGGAGACGCGTCTTCATGCCGATGCCTCTTGCCTTCTCAGCCAGGAGGCCGCGGCGAGCGCGGCCACATTGCCCTCGCCCACAGCCTTGGGGGCCTGAAGAGGCGCTCCCAGAATATCGCCCGCCGCAAAAACACCGGGCACGGAGGTCATCAGGTTCTCATCCGCCACGATGCTGCCCTTTTCGGTGCTCAGCTCGGGCATCAGTTGGGTCATGGCCACTGCGGGGCGCAGCACAAAGATGCCGTCCCCTTCGCAGCTCTCTCCATCGGTGTTCAGCTTCAGGCCCTGATCCGCGCGTTCGATGCTCCTGGGCTTGCCCTGCATCAGCCGGATGTTGGGAGAAAGGCCGGCCGTATCGTGCGGTTTTTCGATAAAGTAGCTGACCCGGCCCAGCTCCGACAGGTAATTGGCCTCCTCCACCGCCTCGATGCCGCCCGCGATGACCAGCATGTGCCGGCCGCGGTAAAACATGCCGTCGCAGGTGGCGCAGTAGCTGACCCCCTGCCCCAGCAGCTCCTCTTCGCCGGGCAGCGGATTGACGCGCGAGGTGCCCAGCGCCAGGATCACGCTCCTGGCCTCATAAAGGTCGTTCTGCGCCAGCACAGAAAAGCCCTCACCCATATGCAGCACGCGCTGCACCAGCTGTTTTTTCAGCTCAGCGCCCAGCGCTGCCGCCTGCTGGCGGAAGATGCGCAGCAGCTCCGCCCCGCTCGCGCCGGGCAGGCCAGGATAGTTATCCATCCTCGTGATCTTGCCCATCGCGCCGTCGCCGGCGTAGAGCACCAGCACGCTCAGGTTGCGTTTTCTTGCCGTCATGGCCGCGGAGAGGCCGGCGCAGCTGCCGCCCACGATCAATACGTCATACATTTTCGTCTCCTTTCGGCGTGTCGACCGGGCTGATTTCCACCCACTCGATGCGCCGCTCCATGACGCTCAGCACCTTGAAGTGCAGCCCGTGATAGTCGATCTCCGGCTGGCTTCCCTCCTCGGGGATGGCGCCCAGCTCGCTCAGTATCAGGCCGCCGATGGTATCGTAGCCATCGTCCGGCGGCAGATCCAGAGAAGTGGCCTCGTTGAAGCTCTCGATGTCCATCGCGCCGGAAACCCTGTACCGTCCCTCGCCCAGATCCACGATGTCCTGCTGCACCTGCGGGTCATACTCATCATAGATGTTGCCCACGATCTCCTCCAGCAGGTCTTCCATCGTGATCAGGCCGGCAGTGCCGCCGTACTCGTCCACCACGATGGCCATGTGGTACTTGTTGCGCTGCATGTCGCGGAAGAGCGCGTCCGTCCTGACCGATTCCGGCACGAAGCGCGCCTTGCGGATGATCTCGCGAAGGGGCTTTGGCTGCGGCTTCTGGCGGTTGAGCAGAAAATCGCGCGTGGAGATGGTGCCGATGATGTGGTCAAGATCCTCGTCGTACACCGGAAAGCGCGAAAGGCCCGTCTCCTCGATCATTTTGGTGATTTCGTCCCAGCTGTCGTCCACCCAGATGGACCAGATATCCGTGCGGTGGGTCATGGAGTCTGCCGCCGTGAGGTTGTTGAACTCGAACACGTTCTCGATCATATCGCGCTCGGTCTCCTCGATGGCCCCTTTTTCCTCTCCAACGTCTACCAGCTGGCGGATCTTATCCTCCGTCAGCTGCTCGCTCTCCTCATCCGGGTCGATGCCGCCCGCGCGCAGCAGGCCGCGGTAGGTCAGGTTGCACAGCTTCGCCAGCGGGGTGAACAGCGTGTTGGAGACGGAGGCAAAGCGGCTCAGCCTGCGGATCACGCTTTCGGGGCGACGGTGGGCCAGCTTTCGCGGCAGCAGGGTACCAAATACCAGCAGCAGAAAGCTGAACGCCAGCACGACCAGCAGCACGGGCAGCCAGTGTCTCAGACCGGAACCCGGCAAGATCCCGAGGCCCAGGCTGTCCGTCCATGCGGCCAGGGGCATACCCAGATCCCAGGCGGCGAGCCCGGCCGCCAGGTAGCCCACAAAGGCCATGCAGGCGCGAAGGCCGCTGGGCGTGTCGGACAGCTTGCGGGCAAGCTCAATCAGGCGGTCGGGCCTGCCCTCCTCCATATCATCCTGCCTGCGCAGCCTGTCCTTATTCAGCGTGCTGGCCGCGGCTTCAGCGGCGCACAGCAGGGCGTAGACAAGCATCAATAGGAGTATGACCAATACCGTCGCGCCCGAAGGGCCGTCTTCCATTCCCATGTACTCCCCTTTCTTGCGGGCATTATATCATAATCGGCGGGCTCTTCCAATGTTCACCGATAATTCACATGATTTTGGAGGGAGGCTATTGTATAATGTGCAGCGAAGGGAAGGGGAGGAGAGCCTATGTTTGGGTATGTGGTGGCCAATATGGATAAGCTGACGCCCGAGCAGCGGGAGCTCTATCGCGCCTACTACTGCGGCCTGTGCGCCGAGCTGGGCAGGCGGCACGGCCAGCTGAGCCGCACCACGCTCACCTATGACATGGCCTTCCTGATCCTGCTGCTTTCCTCCCTTGAGGGTGAGGAAGCGGCCCTCAAGCCGCTGCGCTGCGCGGTGCATCCTCTCAAAAAGCACAGCGCCTTCATCAGCACGTTCACCCCCTACGCGGCGGACATGAACCTGATACTGGCCCACGCGCAGCGGCTGGACAGCTGGGAGGACGACAGGAAGCTGTTCTCCCTCTCCCAGGCCAGGCTGCTGGAAAGCGCCGCCCTCGAAGCCGAAAAGGCCCACCCGCGCCAGGCCGGGGCCATTGCCGGCGCCCTGAGAGAGCTATCCCTGATGGAGAAGGAAGACGTCACCAACCCCGACCTGCCCGCGTCCTGCTTCGGCCGCCTGCTGGGCGAGGTATTTGTGCCCGATGCCGCGTCGGCGCACGCAGACGCGCTGTACGGCATGGGCTTTACGCTGGGCCGCTTCATCTATATGATGGATGCCGTGCTGGATCTGAAGGATGACCTGAAAAAGAAGCGCTACAACCCGCTGATTACCACCCCCTCCGACCGGCACGAGGAGATACTGCACCTGCACATGGCCCAATGCGCCGCCTGCTTTGAAAAGATGGAGATCAGGAGGAACAGAGAACTGCTGGAAAACATACTGTATTCCGGTGTCTGGACGCGCTACGCGGCCCGCAGGCGCAGGGAGGAGAAAGCATGAGGGATCCTTACGAGGTGCTGGGCGTACCGCGCGGAGCCAGTCAGGAGGAGGTCACCGCGGCCTTCCGCAAGCTGGCTAAAAAATATCACCCGGATCTGAATCCCGGCGACAAGAACGCCCAGAGCAAGATGGCCGAGATCAATGTGGCCTACGAGGAGATCAAATCCGGCCGGGCGGCGCACACCGATTATTCACGGCCGGCCGCCGGCTCCGGCAGCAGGCCGGGAAGCGGCTACAACCCCTACGGGGGCTATTCGCCCTATGGGGGCGGTTACGGCGGGGGCTACAATCCCTTTGAGGAGTTCTTCAGGGGCTTCGGCGGCCAGCAGACGCAGTATGCGCCGCGGGGCGACGGGCTGGATCCGGTGCGCCAGTATATCAGCGCGATGCGCTATTCAGAAGCCCTTTACGCGCTCAGCCAGATCAGCAACCGCACGGCCGCCTGGTATTACCTCAGCTCGATCGCCAACTATAACAGCGGCAACACCGTGACCGCCATGCAGCACATCGACCGGGCCATCAGCATGGAGCCCTCGAACGCCGAATATCAGTCCGTCCGTCAGCAGATGATGTCCGGCTCGCAGAGCTATACGGCTCGACAGCGAGGCTTCGGTATGCCCACCTTCGGCATCCATCCCCTGTGTATCGGCCTGTGCCTGGCCCGGCTGTGCTGCCGCTGCTGAGGAAGAAGAAAGGAAACGCGAGATGAACCCGAACAACTGGAAGTATAAGCTGACCGTCTGGATGCAGGGGCGCTACGGCATCGACCCGCTCTACAAGGCCCTGCTCATCGCCTACGCGGCGATCGTGGTGCTGAACCTCTTTTTCCCCTCCACGCTGCTGTGGGCGCTGTCCACGGCCACGCTGGTTTTCGCGGTGTACCGTGTGTTTTCTCGGCAGATCGCCAGACGCGCCGAGGAAAACAGACGCTATCTGCTGGCGCGGGACAGCGTGAAGAAGAAAGCGCTGCTGCTCGTCAACCGGGCGAGATCCTATAAGACTCACCGCTACCGCCAGTGCCCGAACTGCCACACCACCCTCCGTCTCAAAAAGCAGATCGGCACCGTCACGGTCAACTGCCCCAAGTGCCACACCACCTTCCAGGTAACGATCCGGCACTGATTTCCCCTCCTCCGTTCGTATCCTGCGGAAGACGCTTTGTCTTCCGTTTTTTCGTGTAATCCGGTGAAATTCAAAAAACATGCTCCCGCACTCTTGCGCGGGCCCAAAAACAGTGTATAATATGCGTGTATTCCCTTTTAATGTTCGTGTTTTTGGAGGGTTCGGGTCAGTTTGGACGCTTTAAAGCAGGCAATCCGCAAGCAAGGCCGAATGATGCCGGGCGGCATCGTCAAGGTAGACAGCTTTCTGAATCACAGGCTGGATACCGGCCTGATGATGGAGATGGGCAGGGAGATCGCCAGGCGCTTTGCCCCGTCCGCGCCCGATCTGGTGCTGACGGTGGAAGCCAGCGGCATCGCGCTGGCGATGGCGACGGCCTGCGCGCTGAACGGCATCCCGGTGGTATTTGCCAAAAAGGGCATCGCCGCCAACCAAAGCGCGGACATGGCGGAAGAAAAGATATACAGCTTCACCCATCAGTGCGAATCCTTTATCCGTGTGGATCTCAGGTACATCCCCAGGGGCTCGCGCGTGCTGATCGTGGATGATTTTCTGGCCAACGGCAAGGCCGTAAACGGCCTGATGAGCATCATCCGCAGGGCTGGGGCCGAGCTGGTGGGCGTGGGCATCGCGATCGAGAAGGGCTTTCAGCCCGGCGGCGCGAAGCTGCGCGAGATGGGGATCCCTCTTTTGTCTTTGGCGGTGATCGACGAAATCACGGATGCAGGCATCCGCTTTCGCGACACCGATCAAGAAATATAACCATCCGGGAGGAAAGTATGTTCAAAAAAGTGTGGTCTCTCGCCCTGGTGCTTGCCCTTGCTTTGTTCGCTCTTCCAGCAGTGGCGGAAAGCTCTTTCGCACCCATTCCAGCGGACGAGATCAAGGTGGGCGCCGTGTTCATCGGCCCCAAGGATGACGGCTTCTCCGGCGCGCACTACAATGGCATCGAAGGCATGAAGGAAGCGCTGGGCCTGAAGGACGAGCAGATCCTCTACAAGTTCAACGTGCCCGAGAACTCCGAGTGCGAGACCGCGCTGCGCGAGCTGGTGGACGCGGGCTGCAACATCATCTTCGGCAACTCCTGGGGCTACATGGACTATATGCTGGAGATCGCCGACGAATACCCCGAGGTGGTTTTCTCCCACTGCTCCGGCTATAAGAACAACGGCGTCAACTTCAACAACTATTTCGGCCGCATCTATCAGGCCCGCTACCTGGCCGGTATCGCCGCGGGCATGAAGACCGAAAGCAATCTGATCGGCTATGTGGCCGCCTGGCCCGACAACGCCGAAGTGAACGGCGGCATCAATGCCTTCGCGCTGGGCGTGCAGAGCGTCAACCCCGATGCCGTGATCTATGTGAAATACATCAACTCCTGGGGCGACCCCACCCTTGAAAAGCAGACCGCGGAAGCCTTGCTTTCCCTGAACTGCGACGTGATCGCCCAGCACGTGGACTCCGACATGCCCCAGGTCGCCGCTCAGGAGCAGGGCAAGTTCGGCTGCGGCTACAACACCGACATGACCCCCTCCGCCCCCGACGCCCATTTGACCGCCCCCATCTGGCATTGGTCCAGCGTATACACCGCGCAGGTGAAGGACAGGATCGAAGGCACCTGGACGCCCAAGAACTACTTCCTTGGTCTGGCCGAGAACATGGTGGATATTTCCCCGCTGAGCAAGAACGTGGCTGAAGGCACCGCCGAAGCCGTCGAGGCTGCCCGCCAGAAGATCCTCTCCGGCGAGTGGGACGTGTTCACCGGCCCCATCTATAACAATGCCGGCGAGCTGGTCGTGGAAGACGGCGTCCGTCTGGCCGATTCCGACATCACCGGCGGCCTGATGACCAGCCTGCTCGTCAAAGGCGTTGAAGTGAAGTAACCCCCTCCGTCCCGGGGCTGCCGCGGAGCATCCGCGGCAGCCCTATTTTATCCTTGCAATTTCACGGCAGGCTCTGCATAATAACCTATGAAATCCGCCTGCGCCGCGACGGCGGAAGGCTTTTTGAGGCCATCGCCCGCGGACGCTCGGCATCAGCCTGTCAACACGCCGAAAGGATTTGCGCATGTCTGAACCTGAAGTTGCCATCCGCCTGCGCGGCCTGACCAAGACCTTCGGCAAGGTGATTGCCAACGACCATATCGACCTGGACGTGCGCGCCGGTGAAATCCTGGCGCTGCTTGGCGAAAACGGATCGGGCAAGACCACGCTGATGAACATGCTCTCCGGCATCTATCAGCCGGACGAGGGCAGCATCGAGATCAAGGGCAGCCCCGTCCGTATCCGGTCTCCGCACGACGCCATCAGCCTGGGCATCGGCATGATTCACCAGCACTTCAAACTGGTGGATCTGTTTACCGCGCGTGAAAATATCCGCCTCGGCCAGCATGGCAGGCCCGCCCATTCTCCGGACGATATCTGCGCGCAGCTGGGCATGCACGTTGCCCTTGACAAAAAGGTCTACGCCATGTCGGTTTCCGAAAAGCAGAGCGTGGAGATCCTCAAGGTGCTGAGCCGCGGGGCCGAGATCCTGATCCTGGACGAGCCCACCGCCGTGCTCACGCCTCAGGAGATCGACAACCTGTTTGACATCCTGCGCGCCATGAAAAGCGAGGGGCGGGCCATCGTCATCATCACCCATAAGCTGGAAGAAGTGATGAGCATTTCCGACCGCGTGGCTGTACTGCACAAGGGCAAAAACGTGGGCGTGATCGATACCGGCGACGCCGACCGCTTTGTGCTGACCGAGATGATGGTGGGCCGTCAGGTGGATCTGGACATCAAAAGGGCGCCCGCCAGGGCCGGGGATGTGATCCTCGACGTACACCGCCTCGGCATACAGGATGCGGACGGCCACCACGAGCTGCAGGACATCAGCTTTCAGCTGCACTCGGGCGAGATACTGGGCGTGGCGGGCGTGGCCGGTTCGGGTCAGCGCGCGCTGTGCGAGGCGATCGCGGGCCTGCAGCCGATCACGGGCGGCAGCATCCTGCTGGACGGCACGCGCATCGACGGCCTCACCCCGCGGGAGATCATCCGCCGCGGCGTATCCATGGCCTTTATCCCGGAGGACCGTCTGGGCATGGGGCTGGTAGGCGGCATGAACATCCCGGACAATCTGCTGCTCAAAACCTACCGCGATCAGCCGGGTCTGTGGATGAACAGAAGCGCCGCGCGGCAGGAGGCCAGAGAATTGGTGGAGCGACTTGAAATATCGACCCCCGGCCTCAATACGCCTGTGCAGAAGCTCTCGGGCGGCAATGTGCAGAAGGTGCTGCTGGGAAGGGAGATCAACCTTTCCCCCCGTGTGCTCATCACGGCCTACCCCGTGCGCGGGCTGGACATCGGCGCGAGTATGCGCATCTACGACATGCTCAACGAGCAGAAGCAAAAAGGCGTAGGCGTGCTGTTTATCGGCGAGGATCTCGACGTGCTGCTCAAGCTCTGCGACCGCATCGCGGTGCTCAGCTCCGGCCGCCTGACCGCCATCGTGGACAGTCGCTTTGCCACCAAGGCGCTGCTGGGGATGAAGATGGCCGGCCTGACTACGGACAAGGAGGATGCCTATGCCTAAGAGCGCGCCTTTTTCGCGGCTGCACATCGTGCAGCGCGGCGACCTGAGCGGAGCGAAGACCTCCCTGTACAGACTGCTGGCCGTGGTCGGCGCGCTGACGACGGGCGGGCTCTTTCTGCTGGCGCTGGGCTTCAACCCCCTCAGCGTGTACTGGACCATGCTTTCCGGCTCCCTTGGCAGCAGCGGCATGCAGAAAGAGACCATCAAGCTGATGATCCCGCTGTGCCTGACCACGCTGGGCGTCGTTCTGGCCTTCAAAATGAAGTTCTGGAACATCGGCGCGGAGGGGCAGATCTGCGCCGGAGCCATCGCGGCCAGTTACTTTGCCTACTTCCATAACGACCTGCCCTCCCCGCTGCTGCTCACCCTAATGGCGGCCGCGTCCATTCTGGCGGGCGGGCTCTGGGGGCTGATCCCCGCGCTGTTCAAGACGCGCTATGGCACCAACGAGACGCTCTTCACGCTGATGCTCAACTACATCGTGCTCCATTTCATCACCTACCTGCGCGAGGGCCCCTGGCGCAACCCGGAGGGCGGCTTCGCGGCCATGCCCCGCTTTACCAAGCAGGCCCGGCTGCCCGAGCTGCCCATCCCCGGCATCGGCAACGTGCATATCGGCTGGGTGGTGATGCTGGCGACGGTGGTCTTCTTGTTTATCTACCTGCGCTACACCAAGCACGGCTATGAGCTGACGGTGGTGGGCGAGAACGAGCGCACCGCGCGCTACGCGGGCATGCCCGTCAAAAAGATCATCCTGCGCACCATGATGATGTCGGCCGGGCTCTGCGGCCTGGTGGGGATGCTGCAGGTGTCGGGGCCCGACCGGCAGCTGACCGATGCCGTTGCCAACGGGCGAGGCTTTACCGCGGTGTCCATCGCCTGGCTGGCCCGCCTCTCGCCATTTGGCGTGATGGTTGTCAGCTTCCTGTTCAGCGTGATGCAAAAAGGCTGCAGCATGATGCAGACCGAGTACCGCATCCCTTCCTCCATGTCCGACATCCTGCAGGGCATCATTCTGTTTTTCGTGCTGGGCAGCGAGTTTTTCATCCGCTACCGCATCGCGCTGCAAAAGGAGGCCAAAGCATGAGCTTCTGGAGCCAACTGCTCGCATTTCTCTATGCCGCCATCCTGGCGAGCGTGCCGCTGCTGTACGGCACGCTGGGCGAGATCCTGATCGAAAAGGCCGGCAACCTGAACCTGGGCGTGGAGGGCATGATGTATCTGGGGGCCATCATGGGTTTCATGGGGGGCTTCCTGTTTGACAGCGCGCTGATGGCCATCCTCTTCGCCTTCCTGGCCGGTATGCTGGGCGCGGCCATCTACGCCTTCATGACCGTCACGCTCAAGGCCAACCAGAACGTGACCGGCCTCACCCTCACCATCTTCGGCACCGGCATCGCCAATTTCATCGGCGAAACGCTCAAAGAGACCTATCCTGCCGGCATGACCTTTATCACCGACCGGGTCAAGCAGGTGCTGCTTCCGCTCCGGCTTGGCGCGCTGAGCGAAGTGCCCGTGGCGGGCAAGCTGCTGTTCAGCCACTCCATTTTCACCTACCTGGCCCTTGCGATCGCCGTGGCGATGGCCCTTTACCTGCGCTGCAGCCAGCAGGGCCTTAACCTGCGCGCGGTGGGCGAGAACCCCTCCGCGGCGGACGCCATGGGCATCCCCGTCAGCCGCTACAAGTATATCCACATTCTCATCGGCGGGGGCGTCTGCGGCCTGGGCGGGGCCTACATCTCGCTGGTGACGGCGGTGGGCAACTGGCAGCCCAACATCGTGGGCGGCCAGGGGTGGATCGCTCTGGCGCTGGTGATCTTCTCCTCCTGGAGCCCCGTCAAGGCGGTGCTCGGCGCCCTGATCTTCGGCGCGCTGAGCGTGCTCCGCCTCTACATCCCCAAGGATGTGCTCGACATCCCCGGCGCGCTTTTCTCCATGCTGCCCTTCATCGTCACCTGCCTGGTGCTGATCGTTTCCAGCATGAAGATGAAGCGCGAAAATCAGCAGCCCGCGGGCTGCGGCATCAACTATTTCCGGGAGGAAAGGTGATTTGCAGGCTCTGCTGGATACCATTGACACGCTGATGGCGCTCACGCCGCCGCTGCTTGCCATCGACGGCCCCTGCGGCGCGGGAAAATCCACGCTGGCGCGCCGCCTGAAAGAGCGGTACCCCGATGCGGAGATCATCCGCATGGATGACTTCTTCCTGCAGCCCGCCATGCGCACCGAGGAGAGGCTGAGCGAGCCCGGCGGCAATGTGGACCGCGAACGCTTTCTCGCGCAGGTATTGCTGCCCTTTTCCGAGGGGCGCGAGGTGACCTATGATGTGTACAGCTGCCGCGATCAGTCGCTGACGCCGCGCAGGCTTGCCCGCGCGCCGCTTTACATCGTGGAGGGCTCCTACAGCCTGCACCCGGCGCTGCGGGGCTATTATGACCTCAGGATCTTTCTGGATGTCGATGCCGACACGCAGGCGGAACGCATCGTGAAGCGCGAAGGCGATCGGGCCCCGATCTTTTTCAGCCGCTGGATCCCGATGGAGAACCGCTATTTTGAGGCCTGCGGCGTGCGGGAATGCAGCGACTTCCTGCTGTCGAAAAACGATTAAAAACTTGATTCCCGCGATGCAAGGTTTTACAATTGACGCGCGTTATATAGCTGAAGGGGCAGAATGGAGGCAGTGATGGACGAACAGACAGATGCGGCCTCCCTTGTCGAGTCGCTGTACCTGCGTTTTGCCGACGACGTGCTGCGCGTCTGCTACTTCTATCTGGGAGACAGGGCCAAGGCGGAGGATGTCACGCAGGAGGTTTTCCTGAGGGTGATGGAGCGCAGGCCAGATCTGAAAGAAGGCAGTGAGAAATCCTGGCTTCTGAAGGTGGCGCTGAACATCTGCCGCGACATGTGGCGCAGCTCCTGGGCGCGGCGCGTGATACTCGGCAGCAAGCGGCTGGAGCTGATCCCCTCCGAAAGCGAGATCGACAGCCGAACGGAGAAAGAGGCGCTGATGCAGGCCATACACAGCCTGCCCCCCGACGTAAAGGAAGTGTTTCTGCTGTTTTACTATCAGCGTTTCAGCATCGATCAGATCGCGGAAATGCTCGGCACGCAGCCGGGCACGATATCCAGCCGCCTGTCGCGCGGACGCAAAAAACTGAAGCAGTTGCTGGAGGAGGACGAATCGCAACATGAAGCTTGAGCAGCTTCCTCAAATCGCGGAAGAAGCCCTGGGCGGCCTCAAGGCCGACGAGGCGCTTTACCGCAAAATCAAGGGGCGGATGGACCGCCCCGCGCCGCGGCCCGTCTTCCCCCTGAAGCGGGCGGTGGCGCTGGCCTGCTCCTTGCTGCTGGTGGCGGGCCTTGGCCTGGCCGCGCTGGGCCGCCTGCCGTGGATCGGCAGCGATGTGCCGGAGATCACCACCCTGGCCGCCGGCGCATTGCCGGAAGGCGCGGCGCTGATGGCGCGCGATCTGCCCAAGGGCAGCATCCGTCTGGGCGAACCCGGTTCCGTGCCCGGCTATCAGGGCGTGTGGGCCAGGGCCTCGGGAGGCAACTTTCCCATGATCAGGGTTGGTGGGGCCTACTACCGCCTGCTCAGCAACCCCAGCTCCGTTTCAAGCAGCATGTTGGGCGTATCACTCGGCTCGGTGGAGGTGTTTACCGATGAGCCCGCGCTCGATTCCTCCGCGCAGACGCTGAGCAACATCGCCCCGGTCGGTGCCGCCGTGTCCGAGATCAGCGGCATGTCCGGCACGGCGGTCGCGGCCGAAGTGGACGGCAAGCTGCGCGTGTTCCAGCGCGTCAGCTTCAGCGGCAACGCGCTGCTGGGCGGCGAGAGCCTCTCCTCCACGCTGCGCGGCAACGTGGTCGGCCTGCAGCTCTCGGGCGTCGGCACGGTAACGGACGCCGCTCTGGTCTCCTCGCTGATGAGCACGCTGCTGGGTGAAGCCTCCTATCAGAGCGGCTCCACCCGTACCACGGACCAGGCCCTGCTGATACAGTATGACAACGGGCTGGTGCTGCAGATGGCGGTGAAGGGCAGCAGCCTGATCGCCTGCGGCACATGGAGCAACCCTTCCTTCTTCGACGCCTTCGCGAACGCCGTACAGTGATTCTCCTCGGCAACGCGAAAACATCCCCGGATGCCGTCTGAAGCAGCCGGGGATGTTTTTTAGAACGATCTCAGATATTCTCGAAGAAGGGCTCGTTGTCCGCCGTGCAGAGGATATCGTCCTCGTTGAAGTGCAGCGGCGTGGGTTCGCCCTTGATGTAGCGCAGGATCTCGTTCATCCTGACGCTTTCCTGATAAGTCATCATCGTGAAGGCGACGCCGTGCTTGCGCGCCCGGCCCGTGCGGCCGATCCGGTGGGTGTAATACTCGTTCTCATTGGGCAGGTCGTAGTTGATGACCGCCTCCACATCGTACACATCGATGCCGCGGGCCGCCACATCGGTAGCCACCAGGATGGGAAACCTGCCCCGCTTGTAATTGTTCATGATGACGGTGCGCTTGCTCTGGGGGATATCGCCGTGCAGCGCTTCCGCGTGATAGCCCTGTTTCTGCAGCCTGTCCGCCAGCTTCTGGGCCATATACTTGGTATTGGCAAAGATCATCACCCGCCGGAACTCGTCGCTGTCCAGCAGATAGGAAAGCCTGTCCAGCTTCTCCTCCCTTGTCACCTCAATGGTGTACTGCGTGATCTGCGGTTTGTTCTCCTCGGTGGCCTCCACATAGATCTCAATGGGCTCCTGCTGAAATTTCCAGGAGATGGTCTGCACGTCCTGGTTGGTGGTGGCAGAAAACATGACCAGCTGTCTGCCGGCGGGCACGGACTCGATGATATGGGTTACGTCCTTGACAAAACCCATTTTGAGCATCTCATCCGCTTCGTCGATCACCATGGTATGCACCTGATCCAGCCGCAGCATGCCCCTGTTCATCAGATCGATCAGTCGGCCAGGCGTGGCCACCACGATCTGGGGCTTCTGCTTCAGCTGATTCAGCTGCTTGGCGATGGGCTGACCTCCGTAGAGCGTAGCCACGCGCACCTTGGGAATGAAGTGAGCCAGGTTTTTGAGCTCATCGGCGATCTGCAGCGCCAGCTCGCGTGTGGGAGCCAGCACCACCTCCTGCACCCGCTCCTCCGTCAGGCTGATATATTCCAGCATCGGGATGCCGAAGGCTATGGTCTTGCCCGTGCCGGTAGGGGCGATGCCGATGATGTCCTTCCCCGCCATCATGGGCGGAATGGTTTCCTTCTGTACCGTGGTCGGGGCCTTGAAGCCCATGCTTTCCAGCGCCTTCAGTATATCCACGGACAGGTCAAGCTCTTCGAATTCTTTTGAGTAAGCCAAATAACTACCTCTCTTACATCACATGGGCAGCCATGGCCGCCCTCCATCATTCAAGGCTCAAAACAAGCCGGATTATATTATAGGCGGCTGAGGTAAAGGCTGTCAAATACTCGACAAAAGGAGGCGCTTGCGGTATCATGAAAACACTGCAAAGGGGGGTATGAGCTTGTATACTCAGGAGGATTTCACAGCCGTCAGCGCGCAGGTGAAGCATCGCCTGATCCGATATCTGGTGCCCGTCGCCGCCGCGCTGGCACTGCTGGTCGTTTCCTTTATCATCAGGATGCAGTGGCTCTCCATTCTGCTGCTCATTCTGGCGGGGGCGCTGGCCATTTTCCTGTGGGATGTATACCTGTCCCCCGTTCTGGCTTACAGGCGTTTTCTGCGCGATCTGCTGGCAGGGCACAAGCGGGAGTACAGCGGCAGCTTCCGCGGATTTGAAAGCAGCGAGGTGACCCGTGAGGGCGTGCCTTGCCGCGCCTTCCTGCTCAATGTGGGAGACCCTGCCGATGAAAAGGACGATCGTCTGCTGTATTGGGATGCCTATCTCCCTCTGCCTGACTGGCGGGAGGGCATGGCGCTGTGGGTGTCCACCTTCGACAAATCCGTCTGTGAATGGCAAGCGCGGGAGCAAGCATGATCGCCAGACCTGACAAGACCTTGAGGGGCCGGAAGGGCCCCATGAGGATCAAGTGGATCGCGGCGCTGCTGTGTGTGGCCGCGTTCTTTTTCATAGCTTATCATATCAGCCGCCTGCAAAGCCTGGATGAAAAGGTGTCTCTCGCGGTAGCTTCACTGCGCGCGCCCGGCCTGACGGCGCTCATGAAGGGGGTCACCGCCCTGGCCGGGCCGCCTGCGCTGGCGGCAGGCAGCGTGCTGCTTGCCCTGCTTATCAGGCAGCGCAGAAAGTGGCTCTCCATCTTCATGAACCTTGCCATCTGCATCACTCTGAACCTGGGCCTGAAGCAGTTATATGCCCGTCCCCGCCCGGTCATCATCCCGCCGCTGGTGACGGAGGGCGGCTTCAGCTTTCCCAGCGGCCACAGCATGGCTTCCGCGGCCTTCTATGGCTTCATCATCTACCTGATCTCTCAATCCGAGATGAAACCGGCCATTAAGCGCGCCTTTTCCGCCCTGATTCTGCTGCTGATCGCGCTGATCGGCTTCAGCCGCATCTATCTGGGCGTGCACTACCTGTCGGACGTGATCGGCGGCTTCCTGATCTCCGGGCTGTATCTCGTGGTCTTCACGGCCTTTGTCAACGCCTATATCGACCATGATGAAACCCTCAGCGACCGGCTGGCCGGCAAGGGGAGCCAGAACGACCTGCTCCACAGCTTTGCCCACGCCTTCGACGGCATACTGTACGCCCTCAAGGCAGAGCGCAATCTGGTGATCCACTTCGCGATGGCCGCGCTGGTGACCGCGATGGCTTTCACGCTGCAGTGCAGTGCCGCCGAGTGGTACATCCTTCTGATTCTTTTTGGTCTGGTGATCGGCAGCGAGCTGATCAACACTGCCATCGAAACGGTGGTCAACCTCGTCACGCCGGAATACCACGAGCTGGCTAAGCTGGCCAAGGACACCGCCGCCGGTGCGGTGCTGGTCATCGCCGTTGCCGCCGCCCTGATCGGCCTGACCATCTTCGTGCCCAAGCTGTGGGCGCTGGCCGTGCAGAACTTCTTCTAAGCCTCCACGCCCGTCTTTGCTCAGCAAAAAGCGCTTAGTGACTGAAGGGACCTTAGAGCCTGTTCACTACATTGACTTTATATGTTGATGTGAAAAAACAATATGATGCAGATTATACAAGAGCAATATGAGAAGATAGCAAAATATATTCCGATACAAAAGAGAAACGTCAGGATGACCAATGATCTCCAACGGATCATTACAATCTTATATGTTGAAGAAAATGACTGCAAATGGAAGGCATTGTTGAGAACCTATGAAAATTGGCATACAATCTACATTTGTATGAAGCGGTATTCTCCTTTGGATCGTATATACGAGGATGACATCATGCGATCTGCTTTCGGAAAACTTGACCGTACTCCAACTGTTCCCCCAAAGTGAAATCGCACTTATTCTTCCGAAGAATCAAACGTTTTCGATGAGTCTTCACACATACGACAAGTTGGATGTTATTTTTGCAGGCTTTATCTCTTTCTTTATGACTGTTGATGCATTAGTGCGAAAAGAACCTAAATAAGGGGGCGACAGCATGGAACTCAACTATTTAAAGGAATTTCTTGTCCTTGTAGAAACAAGATATTATGCTGAAGCAGCAGAAAAGCTCTTCATTTCTCCGTCATCTCTGACAAGGCACGTTCAGGCTTTGGAAAAAGAACTCGGTAAGCCTGTCTTTGTTCGGACATCAAGGAAAGTTGCGTTGACGGATTTTGGAAAAGCATTTCTGCCCTATGCGAAAAAAATCATTAGCGTTCAGGAAGACTATTCTACGAATCTCTTAATAAAAATGCGTCGCGATGAAAAAATCATTGTCGGCTATATGGGAGGCGTATCGCTATATGACACGAGTTCTCAAATAGCAAGATTCAAGCGTAATAATCCTGATATCGAGCTGGAATATATTCAGATCAGACCCGAATGGCAATTTGACATGCTTCGAGACAATGTGATCGACTTTCTATTGACCGGAGAGGATATTGTACCAAAAGATGAATTCAACTGTATAATCTGTGATCGAGATTATTTTGTGGCAGTTGTTCCCGCAACACATCCGCTTGCGAATAAAGAACATATTGATTTATCGGAATTACGTGGGGAAAAGCTTGCGCTTATGGCCCCATTGGCGGATGCGGAAGGTGCTTTTATGACCTGCTGCAAGAATGCAGGGCTTCAGCCGGATTTTGCCGTGGTTGATGTCAATAATATTATAGATCACGCAGCGATCGGCGGCAAAGTGGTCATCATGGCAAAGAAGCCCGCAGATTTCTTTGCGGACCGTTTTGTTTCGGTCATCGACATTGAACCCAAGCTCATCACAGAAATGGCACTGATCTACAGAAAGTCTCCGGCGCTATCTTCAAAGGAGAAACGTTTTCTGGACTATTTTGAGACAGCCTCTGCGGAAGAGTAATTCTTTTATACGAAACCGATTTTTATCATGTTCCATCGTTGCGGAATGCGCAACGATGGCGTTTTTTTTGGGTTTGCTCATGTGTTCTCCAAATTGTAACTTACAAATTGAAATACGATGAGGAGGTTTCTCCATGAAAAACGGCAAATTGCAAGTCGGAATTATTGGCTGCGGTGGACTAGCAAATCAAAAGCACTTTCCCGCGCTCATTTCCCAGTCAGACAAATGTGAATTGGTGGCATTTTGTGACTTGATAAAAGAGCGCGCGGTAAAAGCCGCTAAGGAATTTGGCGCGCAGGATGCAAGGGTATACACAGACTATAAAGAGCTGCTAAAAGAGGCTGACATTGATGTGGTTCATGTCCTAACGCCTAACGTTTCTCATGCTCCGATTACAGTAGATGCGTTTGAGGCTGGGAAACACGTTCTGTGCGAAAAGCCAATGGCACATAACACGGAAGATGCGCAAAGGATGATGGACGCCTGGAAAAAATCTGGCAAAAAGTTCACGATTGGTTATCAAAACAGATTTAGGCCAGATACGCTGGCACTTAAGAGAGCGTGTGATGAAGGCAAACTGGGAGAAGTCTATTTTGCAAAGGCTCACGCGATAAGAAGGAGAGCCGTTCCAACCTGGGGTGTATTTCCTGATAAGGCAAAGCAAGGCGGAGGCCCTTTGATCGATATTGGAACCCATGCACTGGACATTACACTTTGGTGTATGAATAACTACAAGCCTGTATCTGTCATGGGATCGGTTTATAAAAAGCTTGGCCACCTGCCCCTTGCTACGGAAGGGAATATGTTTGGGCCATGGGATCCTGCAACATTCGAAGTTGAGGATTCGGCATTTGGTTACATAAAAATGGAAGATGGCGCCACCATTTTTCTTGAGTCTTCTTGGGCGTTGAATGTGAAGGACTCTAGAGAAGCGGCCACAACACTTTGCGGCACAAAAGCCGGTGCGGAAATTATCACCAAAGAGAACAACGGGTACAATGTGGTGTTCAATGCGACGACTGCCGGCGTTTTGACGGAGGAGCAGATGTCTGCTGGAGGCGCGGTCGCATTCTTTGCCGGCAATGAAGGAAAAGCTGAAGTAAAAGAATGTAAGCAGTGGCTGGAAGCAATTTTGGAGGACAAGGAACCGCTCGTAAAACCTGAGCAGGCTTTTATCGTTACGAAAATACTTGATAATATCTATAAATCAGCGGAAGAAAACAGAGAAATCAAGCTGGGCTAATTCGTGATAGGCTGCGTTACGGGTGTGCACGTCTCCTGTTTTATTGTGTCCTGCGGCGGAACGGAAAGGCATGGTGACAAGAATGGATATTAGATTTGGAATTATCGGCTTTGGGTTTATGGGGCCAATCCACTTAGAGATGCTGACCAAGATGGAGGGGGCGCAAGTGACCGCTATCTGTGACATCGATCCTGAAGCACTTATCGGGGCACCGGCAGGCATCAAGACCTACACGAGCGCTTCGGAGATGTTCAGGGATGAAAACGTGGATGTAGCGCTCATCTCGGCAAACAACGACCAGCACAAACATTTGGCGATTGAAGCTGCAAGAGCAGGGAAGCACGTACTGTGCGAGAAGCCGGTGGCGTTGAGCGTGGCTGACTTGGATGAAATGGAGGCGGCTTGCAAAGAAGCTGGCGTCACCTTCACTGTGCACCAGCAGCGTAGATTTGACGTCGATTTTCGTACGGTGAAGTCAGTATTTGATTCTGGAACACTGGGAAAGATATACACCATCAAATCCAGCCTGTATGGCTTCAATGGAAACATGCACGACTGGCATATCTACCCCGAGCAGGGCGGCGGCATGTTGTATGACTGGGGTGTCCACCTGCTGGATCAATTACTGTGGATGATCCCCGGCAAGATAACCACTGTATTCGCCGATCTTCGTAATGTCATCAACGAGAAGGTGGATGACTATTTCAACATCCTCATGCGCTTTGAAAGCGGCGTGATGGCTGAGTTGGAATTGGGTACCTACTATCTGTCCGATAAGCCTGGTTGGTTTGAGCGCCATTGGTTCATCGGCGGCAATACGGGCAGCATGTATGAAGACGGTGTGATGGAAATCAAGAGCGCCAT
>DBQV01000040.1 GCA_002305755.1 Christensenella sp. UBA1385
ACACACTTTTTTGCCTATAACCCTCTATACCACCAACGCCATTGAAAACTTTAACCGGCAATTGCGGGAAGTCACCAAGACCAAGTCCGCCTTCGTCAGCGATGACGCCTTGCTCAAGCAATCGTATCTGGTAGTTATGCAGGTGACAGAGAAATGGACGATGCCGCTGAAAGCCTGGGGCAGCATCCTGGCGCAGCTGATGGTCCTGTATGGTGAACGCGTGCAGGTGCCGCTGTGAGGTATAACACGGCCGTCCCCGGGCGGTCAAGGGCCGCTGCGCTTTCCACCTTGGCCTTCGGGGTCTGCCGTGTTAGCTTTCAGCCAAGGGGGCAAAGACAGGCTTTGCCCCGGTACCACGGATCCACCTCAATCGAGGTTTACACAAAATATGCGGTGCTACCCAATAAAGTTTAGAAAAGGCGATGTTTTGATGCAGATGCGAGCCTGTCCATGACTCAAAAAGAGAGGCTGTAGCAATTTCTGTTTTGCTACAGCCCTCAGCGAAGCCATCACAGGCAGGTCTTCACGCAGCTTGCGGCATTCCCCCGTTTCCCGGCAGCGACCGTGCGTCAGAGGCCTGCTCAGGCAGACTCTCCCGTATCCTCCGCCTTGTCGATATCCTGTCCGGCCAGCCGATAGCTGCAGCCAAACAGCCATCCGACTACCAGGGCGGGCACGACGATCCAGAACATCACCAGGCTCAGGATCACCACCACGGTCAGCGGCAGCTGAGAGATCCTCCTGCCCTCGCGGTAGATTTCAAGCCTGTTGCGGTTGCCTTTTTCCACGAGCCTCGCCAGCGCCTTGGCCGCCACTTCAAACAGGTTACCATTGACGCGGGGCTTTCTCTCCTTCTTTTCTTCCGGCGCCTGCTCACGAGGGGCTTCCCCCGTCTTGCCCTGCCGCTCCAGATACACCATGGCCTCCAGCATATCCCATTCGTTCAGCTCCAGCGCTTCCTTGGCCTCTTCATAGCTCACCTGCGCCCGTTCGCGCAGTTTTTCGGTCATTTCAAAGTGATCCATCGTTTCCTCCTTCGCCCCTTAGGGCTGTCTGTTTGGTACGGCGCCATCATAGGCGAAAAGGATTAGACGCCAAGACGGCGAGCATGAAAAGCGGATTAGAAGTTCAATGTGATATTTCTCATCATCCAGGGTCTTGCCTTGTGCTGAGGCTATAGAAACGATATAATATGCGCCAGAATACGAAGGGAGCAACAGCATGTCTGAGAGCCGGGAACGCACCAATTTTATCTGGGATGCCATCGATGAGGATCTGAAGAGCGGGCGCTGCACCAAGGTGCACACGCGCTTCCCTCCGGAGCCCAACGGCCATCTGCACATCGGCCACTGCAAGGCACTGGTGACGGACTTCGGCACCGCCGAAAAGTACGGCGGCCTGTGCAACCTGCGCTTTGACGACACCAACCCCGCCAAGGAAGAGACCGAGTATGTGGACGGCATCATGAACGACATCCGCTGGCTCGGTTTCGAGTGGACGGGCGGGCTTTATTACGCCAGTGAATATTATGAGCAGTGCTATGAGATCGCGGAGGATTTCATCCGCCGGGGCCTTGCCTATGTGGACGAGCTGAACGCCGAGCAGATGCGGGAATACCGCGGCACGCTGTCCGAGCCGGGCAAAAACAGCCCCTGGCGCGACCGCCCCGCCGAAGAGAGCCTCGACCTGTTCCGCCGCATGCGCGCGGGCGAATTCCCCGAAGGGCGCTATATCCTGCGCGCCAAGATCGATATGGCCTCGCCCAACATCAACATGCGCGACCCGGCGATGTACCGCATCCTGTATAAGGAGCATCACCGCACCGGCAAGGAATGGTGCATCTACCCCATGTACGATTTTGCGCACCCCCTGGGCGATGCCATCGAGGGCATCACGCATTCTCTCTGCTCGCTGGAGTTTGAAGACCACAGGCCGCTGTATGACTGGGTGGTGGAAAACGCGGGCTTCCGCAAGCCGCACAAGGACAAGCACGGCGACCTCAGCCAGGGCCCGCGCCAGATCGAATTTGCCAGGCTGAATCTCACCCGCACCGTGATGAGCAAGCGCTATCTTCGCCGTCTGGTGGAAGAGGGCTATGTATCCGGATGGGATGACCCCCGTATGCCCACCCTCAGCGGCCTGCGCCGCAGGGGCTATACCCCTGCCTCCATCCGCGATTTCATTGAGCGCATCGGCCTGAGCAAGGCCGACAGCGTGGTGGACATCGGCCTGCTGGAGTACTGCGTGCGCAATGACCTGGGCAGCAAGGCCCCGCGAATGATGGCCGTGCAAAAGCCGCTGAAGATCGTCCTGACCAACTGGGAAGAGGGCAAGACCGACACCCTGACGATAGAAAACCATCCCGACCACCCGGAGCTCGGCACGCGCGAGCTTAGCTTTGGCAGAGAGCTGTATATCGAAGCCGACGATTTTATGGAAGACCCGCCCAAGAAGTTCTTCCGCCTACGTCCGGACGGCGAGGTGCGCCTGAAGGGCGCGTATATCATCCGCTGCGACGAGGCCGTGAAGAACGCGGACGGCAGCATCGATCACCTGAACTGCAGCGTAGACCTGGACAGCCGATCCGGCAGCCCGGGCGCGGAGCGCAAGGTGAAGGGAACCCTGCACTGGGTCAACGCGGAAGACTGCGTTCCCCTCACCTTCCGCCTGTATGAGCCTCTGCTCAAAGAAGACGAGGGCGAGGACGAGGAGAGCGAAAAGAAGGATTTCATCGCTCGTCTGAACCCAAACAGCCTGACCCTGGCGAAGGGCTTTGGCGAAAAGGCGCTGGACGGCGCCGCAGCGGGCGACACCTTCCAGTTCCTGCGGCTGGGCTATTTCTGCAAGGACAGGGATTCCCAGGACGGCAGCCCCGTCTACAACCTGACCGTCGGATTAAAAGACAGCTATAAACCCTGAACATAAGGAGGCCCCTGATGACCAGCGTCCGCACACGCTTTGCCCCCAGCCCGACCGGGTACCTGCACCTGGGCGGGCTGCGAACTGCTCTGTTCACCTATTTGTATGCCAGAAAACACGGCGGGAAATTTATCCTGCGCATCGAGGATACCGATCAGGAGCGCGAGGTGCCCGGCGCCGTGCAGCTGATCTACGATTCCCTGCGCGCGGCGGGCCTTGAGTATGACGAGGGCCCGGATGTCGGCGGCGACTATGGCCCATACATCCAGACCCAGCGCAAGGATACCTACCTGCCCTATGCCATGCAGCTGGTGGAAAGCGGCCACGCCTACCCCTGCTTCTGCACCAGGGAGGAGCTGGAAGAGCGGCGCGCCGCGGCCGCCGCGCGGGGCGAGACCTTCAAGTATGACAAGCACTGCCTCGGCATCCCCAGACAGGAGGCCCTGCGCCGCATGCAGTCCGGCGAGCCCTATGTGATCCGGCAGAACATCCCCGCCGAAGGCATCGCTTCTTTTGACGATCTGCTCTTCGGCCACATCGAGGCCGAATGCTCCACGCTGGATGACAACGTGCTCATCAAGCAGGACGGACTGCCCACCTATAACTTTGCCAACGTGATCGACGACCACCTGATGGGCATCACGCACGTGACGCGCGGCACGGAGTATCTCTCCAGCGCGCCCAAATACAACCTGCTCTACGAGGCTTTCGGCTGGACGCCGCCCGTCTACATCCACCTGCCCGTGGTGATGAAGGACGCCACCCGCAAGCTCTCCAAGCGCTATGGCGACCCTTCTTTTGAAGACCTGCTGTCTATGGGCTACCTGCGCGACGCCATTATCAATTTCATCGCCCTGCTGGGCTGGAGCCCGGGCAACGACCGGGAATTTTTCAGCAAGGAAGAGCTGATCGAGGCCTTTGACGAAAAGGGGCTGAACAAATCCCCCGCCATCTTCAACATGGACAAGCTGACGTGGTTCAACGCCGAATACATCCGAAGGCTGAGCCCCGAGGAATATCTGGAGCTGGCCACGCCCTGGTTTGATCGGGCGCTGGGTGGCAGGGGCATTGATTACTGCCGTCTGGCCGAACTGATGCAGGGCCGTACGGAGGTCTTCAATCGGGTGCCGGATATGGTGCGCTTCCTCGCGGAGATGCCCGGGTATGAAAATGAGCTTTACGTCAACAAAAAGCAGAAGTCCACGCTGGAAAGCAGCCTGGACGCGCTAAAGTTCATGCTGCCGGTGCTCGAAGAGGTCAAGCCCTGGCAGGAAACTGCGCTTCATGACACCGTGATGCAGGCCATCGCGGAGGCGGGGCGCAAGAACGGGCCCGTGCTCTGGCCCCTGCGCATCGCCATCAGCGGCCAGGCCAGCACGCCGGGCGGCGCCATCGAGATCGCCTACCTGCTGGGCCGGGAGGAAACGCTCGCACGCATCCGGGCGGCGATCGAAAGGCTGACCGCGGCCCTGCAGACAGCCTGATCGGGGAAGGCGATGGAAAACAGGATCATTCACTGCTGGGACGACCTGCAGGCCGCCGTGTTTGACGGCGTTTGGGATGAGTCTATCCGGCGCTATCGCAACAACCGCGTCTTCCGCGGCGTGGAGGATATGCACTGGGACCTGGTGCCCACGCTCAACCGCGTGTGCTCCCATGATCTCGGCCTTGAAAAGCAGATCCTGCGAAGCTTTCGAAAGTACGGCTATGCCGATTTGAAGAGCGCCGATTCGCTGTGGCAGCTGCTGGCCACGGGGCAGCACTTCGGCCTGCCGACCCGCCTGCTGGATTGGAGCTATTCCCCCCTCGTCGCCGCGCACTTCGCCACCGAGGATACCTCCGCCTACAACCGCGACGGGGCCATCATCGTGGCCGACATCGAGGTGATCAACCGCCTGCTGCCCCCGGCGCTGAGGGAGCTGCTGGTAAACGGCGGAGCCAACGTCTTCTCGCAGGATATGCTCGACCGTGCCGCGCCGACGCTGGACAAGCTGAAGTCCCTGTCGGACGAGCCCTTCGGCCTGTTCTTTGAGCCAGCCTCCACCGTGAGCCGTATTGAAAACCAATATGCCCTCTTTTCACTGTCGAGCGATGCCGGGGTGATGATCAACCATCTGCCCGGCGCGGAAAGCGCCTTTACCCGCATCGTGATCCCCCGTGAGGTCAAGCTGGAGATACGCGACAAGCTGGACTACATCAACATTTCAGAGCGTATGCTCTACCCCGGGCTGGACGGCGTGTGCCGCTGGATCGCCAGGCGCTACGCCCCACTGGGGCCCAAGTATAACAGAGGTCCCGGCGCTGCCGGAGCGGCGCCGAACAATACAAGCGAAGGAGACTAAGTTGAGCATGAGCCTTTCCCTTATCCTTGGGGATCTGTTTTCGGGCGTGCGCTTCCTGTTCAGCGCCGCGGGCCTGAAGACGCTCGTGATGTTTGTTATCGCGGGCGTACTGATCTATCTGGCCATCAAAAAAGACTATGAGCCGGCGCTGCTGCTGCCCATAGGCTTTGGCGCGATACTGGCCAACCTGCCGCCCGTGCTGATGGCAGGTGGCGGCGAGGCGGCCGCTGCCGTGCTCGGCTCCGCCACCGAGCCGGGCTTTCTCAGGGTGCTGTTCGACGCGGGCATCGCCAACGAGCTATTCCCGGTGCTGATCTTCATTGCCGTCGGCGCGATGATAGACTTTACACCGCTGCTCAAGGACCCTTCCATGATCTTCTTCGGCGCGGCGGCACAGTTCGGCATCTTCACCACCTTTCTGCTGTCCATCCTGCTGATCCCCGTGGTGGTGCCCGGCGCGGATGACAGCCTGGTTCTGCGCCTGGCCAGCGCCATCGGCATCATCGGCGCGGCGGACGGCCCCACCACGCTCTACGTGGCCAACCACTTCAAGCTGGTGGACTACATGGCCCCCATCTCGGTAGCCGCCTACAGCTACATGTCGCTGGTGCCTGTTATCCAGCCGCCGGTCATCCGCGCGCTGACCACCAAGGCGGAACGCCGCATCCGCATGGACTATCAGGAGGAGCGCGCCTCCAAGACCGCCCTGATCCTCTTCCCTGTGATCGTGACCATCGTAGCCGGCATTCTGGTGCCCATGTCCGCGCCGCTGGTCGGCTCACTGATGTTCGGCAACCTGCTGCGCGAATGCGGCGTGCTGGAGCGCCTGTCCAAGACCGCTCAGAACGAGCTGGCCAACCTCGTCACCATCCTGCTGGGCATCTCCATCGGGGCGACCATGGTGGCGGACAACTTCCTGCGCTGGGACACGGCCCTGATCATGGGCCTCGGTCTCTTCGCCTTTGTGTTTGACACGGCGGGCGGCGTGCTGTTTGCCAAGCTGCTCAACCTTTTCCGCAGAAATAAAGTGAACCCCATGATCGGCGCAGCAGGTATCTCCGCCTTCCCGATGAGCGCGAGGGTGATCCAGAAGCTGGCCAAAGAAGAGGATCCCTACAACTTCGTCCTGATGCAGGCCATCAGCGCCAACGTGTCCGGCCAACTGGGTTCCATCATCGCGGGCGGCATGGTGATCACGCTGGTTTCGATGCTGCTGTGACAGAAGGGAGACAAGCATGAGCGTTTTGACCAAAGGTTTGATCGTCACCGGCATCGGTTTGGCCGGCGTGTTCCTGATACTCGGCCTGTTCTTTGTTTCCATCAAGCTGCTGCAAAAGATCGGGCCCAAAGATTAGCCCCTGCGCGCAGCAAATCGCCCCGCCGGCAAGTGAACCGCGGGGCATTTTATATTGAGTATTGATTGGTTCATGTCTCCTAAGCTATTCACTGCTCAGAGCTTCCTGCCGCTCCGGATGGCTGACGATATTCTTTACCCAGATGCCGCTCCTGACGATCAGCACGCCGAGGATCAGCTTGGTCAGGCCCGCCAGCTCGCACAGAGGGTAGAGCCATTCGATGGGCAGGGCCGTGCGGTGCACCAGCAGCCTTGCCAGCGGGATGTTGACCGCCCAGACATAGGCCGAATCGAAGATGAAGGTCATCAGCGTGGAGCCGCCGGAGCGCAACGTGAAGTAGCAGGCATGCGCCATGGCATGCAGGGGCATCAGCAGCGCCATGGCCACGATGAACCTGGCGGCCAGCTGCTTTACATCCTCCCCCACGTCGTACAGCCTCGGAAAATAGGGTGAAAGAGCCGCCATCAGGCTGCCGATCACCAGGCACATGGCCACGCTGAAGGCCATCAGGCGCCAGGCGTCCCGCTTGGCCTCTTCCATACGGTTGGCGCCCAAATGCTGCCCCACCATGGTAGCGATGGCGTTGCCCATGGAGAGGAAAAACATGTTGAACAGGTTGTTCACCGTCATGGCAATGTTGAGCGCGCCAAGCACGTTCAGCCCGCGCAGCGAGTAGGACTGCACCAGGGTGGCGATGCCGACGGACCAGAGCAGCTCGTTGAACAGGAGCGGCGCGCTTTTTCTGAGCACGGATTTCAAAAGGCCGAAAGGCACCTTCAGCGTGTGGTACACATCGTGCATGAAGGAGAAACGCCCGATCCGGCGCAGGTGCACCGCGTAGACGACGATGCCCAGCTCCACAAAACGGCTGAGCACGGTGGCAATGGCCGCGCCCTCCACGCCAAGCTTCGGAAAGCCGAAGTGGCCGTAGATCAAAAGATAGTTGCCGGCCAGGTTCACAAGCACGGCGGCAATGCCCGCCATCATTGGCAGCCTGGTCTCACCCGATTCGCGCAGCGTGCCACTGTAGCACACCGTCAGCGCAAAGGGCAGAAAGCCCAGCAGACTGATGTGCAGGTACTCGAGCGCGAAGACCAGCATCCGCTCCGCGGAGGCGGGATCACCATCCCCCTTGAGAAACAGCCCGATCAAAGCAGGGCCGAAGCCCAGCACGGCAACCGCCGCAGCGACCAGTATCAGAAAGCAGACCCACAGCTTGATCCTGAAGGTGTTGCGCACGCCCTCCATGTTGTCCGCGCCGAAAAACTGCGCGCCAAACACGCCCGGCCCCGATACCGCGCCAAAGATGCAGGCGTTGAAAACCATCACCAGCTGGTTGGCAACCGCCACGCCGGAGATCTCGTCCGTGCCCAGGCGGCCGACCATCACGTTGTCCAGCATGTTGACAAAGCTGGTGACGAACATCTGGATGATAATGGGCACGATCAGACGAGACACCGCCTGATAAAAGGCCCTGTCACCTACAAAAGTGCGCTTAAAGCGCTGAAATACCGTCAAGCGTTCTCCTCCCAGATCCGGACAAAATCATACATCATCACCGCGGCGGCCACCGCCGCGTTCAGGGATTCGGCTCCGCCGCGCATGGGCAGTCTGAGCCGTGCCGTGGCCAGCGACAGCACATCCTCAGAAAGGCCCGCGCCTTCGTTGCCGATCAAAAGGCAGACCTTCTCCCCCGTCCGAGAGCGGCTGTAAAAAGGACTGCCATCCAGCGCTCCGGCGATGATATCATATCCCGTCAGCGCCCGCAAACCGTCGCTGAGCGAAGGCAGCACGCAGAGGGGAACGCGCAGAGCTGAACCCATGGAAGCCCGCAGCGCCTTGGGCGAAAAAGGATCCGCGCAGCTTTCATCCAGCAGCACGCCGGTGAAGCCCGCCGCATCGGCGGTGCGCAGGATGGTGCCCACGTTTCCCGGGTCCTGCACGGCGTTGAGCGCTACGATGCGCCGACCGAGACGCGGCACCCCGGCAAGCGAGGGCAGACGGCAGACCGCGGCGATGCCCTGCGGTGTTTTGGTATCGGATACCTGCAGGAAGGCGCGCTCGGGCAGCAGATAGACCGGCAGCCCGCAGCGAAGATGATCCGGGAACCGTGCCTCTCTGCCCTCCATCAGAAGCAGAGCCTCGGCCGCCCCTTCCCGGATCGCTTCGCCGGTCAGGTGGTCGCCCTCGGCCAGGTATCTCCCCTGCCGAAGACGCTCCGCCCTGCCGCTGAGCGCCCGCAGCTCCCTGACCTGCGCAGCCGTGAGGCGAAGCGCGCCCATCACAGCAGGCGGGAGGCCAGAGGCATCCCCTTGCAGAGCGATACGAGCGCCGGATGCTCCCCGCCCCTCGTTTTCGCGAAGGGGATGATGAAGCAGGCGAAGGCATAGTCAAGCGCCGCGGCGATCCCCCCCTCCAGCAGCGTCTGCGCAGGAGCGAGATAGCCAAGCAGCCTGCGCTTGAGCGTCAGCGGCAGGGCGCATCCCAGCGCCCCCTCGGCTCTGCCGAGCAGCTCCAGCGCTTCCGTCGGGATTTCGCGGGAGGCCGAGGCCAGCTCCCTGAGAAGGTACTCGCGGCTGACACAGAGGCCGGGCTTTGCTTCCGTCATGAGGTCAAAGCCGCGCCTGACAAACAGCGGCACGGCCGGCAGGGCGTCTTCATCCCCTGTTCGCAGCGCGGTGACGGCACCGCCGTACCGCTTGGCGGTATCTTTCTCATCCGCCAGCGCGAAAGCCAGCGTGTCCCCGCCGGGAAGCAGCCGTCTGTCTCCTTCCAGCAGCGGCGCGCCCAGGGCCCCGGCCAGCAGCCGGGCCGCCAGCGCCGCGTCCTCCTCCTGCTCCGCCCGCAGCGCCAGCCCCGGGCAGCAAAGCGACAGGATCAGCAGGTTCATGGCATCACCCGCAGACAGCTCAAACCCGGCGGTGCTCAGCGCGGAGAAGATCAGCCGGGCCGCCTTCTGCGCGCCGCAGTCTTCCCCCAGCTTCTCTGTCGCAGGAGCCCCGCCCTGTGAAAGCGCATCGATCTCCCCAAGCAGCGCGTCCCGCTGCTTGATAAGCCCATCCAGCTGCGCGCGCAGCGCTTCCGACGCGGTGGCAAGGGCCGCCTTTTTTTCCGCCAGCGCCTCCGCCTGCTTTCCTCCTTCGGCCAGCGCCTGCTTCAGCAGTTCCTCACGGCTTTGCGAAAGCCTGTCCAGCTCCACCACCAGCGCAAGGCGCTCCGCCTCCAGGCTGTTGAGCTGCGCCGAAGCGATGGCCTGCATCCCCCTTCCCTCGCCGCCGGAGAGCCTGTCATACAGCGTCTGCGCCGCGCCCTCCATATCAAGTACGCTGTCTACCGCCTGCAGGCGACCCTCGGGCTGGCTCCACAGGCTGCGCAGGGCGGCCCGAAGCTGCTCGGCAGGGTTCACCACCGCGCGCAGCCTGTGCGTATCGCGGAGAGTGGCGGAAGGCTCCTGAGGATGGGAAGCGCCGCGCAGGTCCCTGTCGACCACCGAGGACAGGCTGAGGCCCTCCCGGCCCGCGACGGCGCGCCGGCTGACCGGCCGAAGAGGGGCGGCGGCAAGCCGCAGCGGCCGCTCCGTTTCCCTGTCCGTCCGAACGCTCGGCGCGGCTTCTTCCGTCCCGTGCTGCCGGGCCTTTTCCGCAGGGACAGGCTCCGCTCCCGTTTCATCCTGCCACGTTTCGGGGGCGGCGGCAGCCTGCGGCTCCGCGCCCGTCATCGCGGGTGCAGGTTCCGGCCAATAGTACAGGGATTCCCTGCCGTCAGGCAGGGCCACGCTGAACAGGCGGCTGTTGTCCGGCGCGATGCAGCAAAGCGGGGCCGCCGGCTCCGCGCTGCCCGATGCAAAGGGGCCCTGGATGTGTCCTCCCCGCCGCAGATAGTACCGGCTGGTCCTGGTGCTCAGGTCGCGCCCCTCGGCCACCACCTCATACAGCTCCGCCTCGCTCAGGGAACGGATGGCATCGGAATAGATCACATAGCGGTTCACCTCACCCGCCTTGGGAGAATAGTTCTTGTTGCTGCGCACCTTGACAGCATCCTGCGGCATGGCGCGCAGATCGATCAGGCAAAGCGGGCCCAGCTCTCTCATGCGTTCCTTAAATGTATGCTGCTCTCCTCGGTCGGGCACCACGCGCAAAAAGCCCTCATCGCCCAGCGAATCGACGTCCTCCTGAGAAACGGCGCCTTCCTCGCTCAGGAGAGGGCGCACGCGAAAAAGAGAGCGCTGCGTATTGTCTTCCTCAATAGACGCCAGAAATAATTTCCCGGAAAACTCCATGAACTTCCTCCATCACATTATTGTTGGAAATGCACCGTCGCGCGATCCGGCAGGCTTCGCCCGGGAGGCAAAAAACAAAGCGCATCCGCTGCCAGTCTTTAGCAATAAACAGTTCGCCGCCCCGCGAAGCGCTGCCCAATGCTTCACACGCAGGGCGACCAAACACTGGTATTTATTTTATGCCCGAGAAGGCCGAAGCGTCAAGCGATCTCAGGCAGGACAAGCTGCTCAGGCCGGCCCTGCGGGCTTTGCTTCCCGGCCTCTCAACCTTTTCACCATTTGACTTCTATACAGGCAAGATGTACAGTATCCCCTGTATTCTTGAGCGGAGGGACAACATGGGCATTATCGCGTCTCGTAATCTGGAAGAGCAGCGCAGAAGCCGCAATGGCATCACCTATTTTGACAGGGGCGAGGTGGTCGGCCGGGATGGCCGCCGCTACGACCGTTTCGCCATACAGACACACTTCGTCAACCGGGGCGAGGATCAGGCGGAGCTGGTCGAAAAGTATGTCCGCCCGCTGTATCAGGAGGGTGATCTGCTCAGCTTCGGCGCCAAGGTGATGGCCATGTGCGTGGGGAGCGTGAAGACGCGCGACGAGGTGAAGCCCGGCTTCTGGGCCAATCTGCTGTGGCGCTTTGCCGGCATCAACACCACAGGCGTCGGCATGCACGAGCCCTACAAGCTGCAGCTGGTGATCGACATGGTGGGCCTGCCCCGCGTGCTGCTGGCTGCCTTTCTTTCCGGCATCACCAAGCCCTTCGGCATCAAGGGCGTGTTTTACCGCGTCTGCGGCCAGGGCGTCGGGGGCATCGACGGCTTCTACTTCCGCTCCAGCTTTGATCTCTACAAACAGATGGCGCTGATCAATCCCCCCAACCCCAAGGGACTGTGCGATGAACTCTACAGAAAAACAGGCATCCCCGTGGTGCTGATGGACGCCAACGACCTGCAGCGCGACCAACTGGGCAAATCCGAGGGTTTCCCCCTGAGCGACGAACAGATACAGGACGCCATGCAGGATAACCCTTCAGGCCAGGGCGACGAACTGACCCCGCTGATCCTGATCCGCCCGCTGAAGTAGACGGCCATACAAAATACGAAGACCCGGACGCTCATCATGGCATCCGGGTCTTTCCATCTCAGCGGTTCACAGCCCGGCAGGCACCAGGAAGCTGAGCGCGCCCGGCAGCAGGCTCACCTCCGTCTCGCGCACCTGCATCATCTCTCCGTCCAGCAGGATGCCGGTATCGGAGGGAAAGCGCAGGCTCACCCTGGCCGCGCGGCGGTAGCGTATGACGTCCTTCAGGCCCGGCTCGTCCAGATGGGTGCCCTCCCTGTAGTAGTTCATCAGGCGCAGAAAGCGCAGGCGGGAAAGGGGCTCCGCCAGGCAAACCTCCATCAGGCCGTCCGTGTTGTCGCTTCTGGGCGCGCAGCGATAGCCGCCCCCCACATATCGGCCGCAGCCGAGCGTGGCCAGAAGCAGCTTGCCCTCATGCATCAATTCTCCGTCCGCGCGCAGCTCGCAGGCCGTGCCCATGGGGCTGAGCAGCGCGCCCGCGACGCCGCCAAAGTAGGCCCTTTTTCCGCCGATCAGGGGCAGTCTGCGCAGCCGTTCCATCCACAGCACCACCTTGGTATCAAAGCCAAAATGGACCATGTTCACGGCGATGCGCCCGTTCACGCTCATCAGATCCACCCGCTGCTCCCGCGCGGCAAAGAGCCTGCCCAGGTCCAGAAAATCCTTCGTTTCGCCGTAATACCTGATATAGTCGTTGCCGCTGCCGCTGGCGTAACAGCCCACGGCCACATCGCGCATCCCCAGCACGGCGTTCGCCACCTGGTTGAGCGTGCCGTCGCCTCCGCAGGCGATCACACGCAGCGGGCCCGGCTCGCGCTTGCGCAGCTGCTCAAGGTAATGCGCCGCGTCGCCCGGCCCGCGGGTCACATAGACCTCATATTCTTCCGCCCCGCCTCGCGCAGCCAGCGCGGCACGCAGCTCCTGCTCCGCGCTGCGCGTCCCCGCCGCGGGATTGACGATAAAATAATACTTCATGGCCGCACCTCACTCCATTGCACGCGAGGCATCATACCACAAAGCGGACGGCCGCGCCATTTCATCCTTCCAGCAGCGCGGATCTCCATGCCGCGCTGAGCCGCGCGAGCGGCCAGGCGGCGTTGGCCGGGCTGGTGGAGGGCAGCACGGTCAGATACGAAGCAAAGCGCGGCGGCAAGGCGGCCTTCGCCGCCCTGCCCGCCAGCTGCCCGTTGGCCAGCACGCGGGCGATGGGCGCAGCGTCCAGTATGCTCGCCAAATCGTTCGGCACCGCGTTTCGGATGGAGGCATCCGAGGAACCGACCACTTCGCAGGAGGACAGGGCATCCCAGAGCGCCAGGCGATGATGCAGCAGGAAGCCTATCCTGCCCGACCTGTCCATCGGCACCGGTTGTTCAAAGACAACTTCCAGCATCTGCCAGAAGCGGTTCCTGGGATGGCCGTAATAAAAACCCACTTCGCGCGAAGCCGCGGAAGGAAAGCTGCCGAGTATCAGCAGGCGCGAGCGGCTGTCCCAGACGGGCTCAAAGGGGTGAGTGAGGCCGACTGCCTTGGGATTCATTCGTCTGCCTCCGCGTCAAAGCCGAAATAGGCCCTGACGTTGTTGTAGCAGATATCCTCCACCACGCGGCCGAGCGCATCGGGATCGCGCGGGTATTCTCCGCGGTCGGCCCAGCCGCCCAGCAGATCGCACAGCACCCTTCTGAAATATTCGTGCCGCGTGTAAGAAAGAAAGCTGCGAGAATCGGTCAGCATGCCGATGAAACGCCCCAGCACGGAGTAGTTGGCCAGATTGGTCAGCTGATCGCGCATACCGCTCTGGCTGTCGTTGAACCACCAGGCGCTGCCATGCTGCATCTTGCCGGGCTGCCCCGCGCTCTGGAAGCAGCCGAGCACGGAAGCGATCTGCGCGTTGTCCGTGGGATTCAGCGAGTAGACGACGGTCTTGGGCACTGGTCCGGCCTCCTCAATGGCGCCAAGCAGCCCCGCCAGCCTCAGGCCGCTGTCCGCACCGCCCGCGATGGCGTCAAAGCCCGTATCGGGGCCAAGAGCCGCAAACGCGCGGGGGCTCAGGTTGCGCTGCACGCCATAGTGCAGCTGCATCACGATGCCGCGCTCTGCATAAGCGCCGGCCAGATGGATCAGCAGCTCGGCGCGGCAGCTTTCGGCCTCCTCCGGGCCGACAGCCTCTGCGCGAAGCGCCTTTTGCAGCGCCGCCTTGCCGCCGGGTCCAGGCAGCGGGATCCGAGCCATTCCGTGATCCGCCGCGCGGCAGCCCATCGATGCAAAGAAGTCAAGCCGCCTGTCCAGCGCCTCCTTGAGCGCGTCCATATCCCCGATCTCAATCCCTGCCGCGCGGCCAAGCCGGCGGATGTACGCGGCAAAATCCGGCCTTTCGATCTGCAGCGCCAGGTCGGGTCGGAAGGCAGGCAGCACGCGGCAGCCAAAGTCCCCTTCCTCTCTCAGCAGCGCGTGCCAGCGCAGGTCATCCGCCGGGTCGTCCGTAGTACACAGCACGCGCACGCGCGAGCGGGCCAGCACCTTCCTCGGGCTGAGCAAGCGCAGCTGCTCGTTCGCCCGCTCCCAGATCTCCCGGCAGCTCCCGGGCCCCAGCGGCTCGCTGATGCCAAAGTAGCGCTGAAGCTCCAGGTGGGTCCAGTGATAGAGCGGGTTGCCGATCAGGCGCGGCAGCGTCTCCGCCCATTTTTCAAACTTCTCATAAGGGGCGGCGTCGCCCGTGATGTACTTCTCTGCCACGCCGTCGGCCCGCATGGCCCGCCACTTGTAGTGATCGCCCCCCAGCCAGACCTGCGAAAGATCCTCAAAGGGCCTGTCCTCATAGATCTCACGCGGGTCGATATGACAGTGATAGTCGATGATCGGCATGCCCTCGGCGTGCCGGTGGTAAAGATAGCGGGCCGTTTCGCCCCCAAGCAGAAAATCCTGATCCATGAATTCCATATCTCAAAGCGCCTCCGCTCCCGTCTGCTGCTCTCAGTTTGTGTTGATTTCCCGTGTTTGTCAAGCGCTCCGGCCTCAAAGCACGGATTTGCAAATGCGCCGGGCACTTTTGCAAGGCATTGACATCGATCTGATCGAGCTGATGATGAGCTGCGAAAAAAGGGCGCTCCCCGCTGCGGACGGAGAGCTGCCCCTTTGGTAACACCCTTATGGATACCTGTTCAGATCGTCTGTTCGGCCAGCCAGCCGGCGATGTCATCATCTTCAGGCCGGCCGTTTTCCCTGAGCGCCGCGCTGAGCGCCGCCTGCCTGAAGCTGACCCCGGTCAGGCTGGCCGCCACGCGGGCGGCGAGCTCCGGGTCATTGGCGTCGGTATAGCACTCGGCGCTCTGCACCTTGCCGTGCCGCATGGACAGGAGCAGCTCAGCCTGTCCCCAGTCGAAGCGGCGGATGAAGGAGATGTCAAACTCCGGCGTGCGGCCGTAGGTCCACTCCCAGGAGCGGTATTTTTCCTGCAGATCCGCTACCTGATCCCCGGGGAGCGTCTCGCGCCAGTCAAGGCGCTCGGCCGGGCCGTATTCGCGCAGGAAGGCCTCAAACAGCGCCTTCTTCAGGCCATCGATGCTCATGCCCGGAGCGCGCAGCGACAGGTTCTCCACCCGGGAACGCACGCTTTCCACGCCCTTGGCCTTCATCTTCTCGGCGGACGGCACCAGATAGCGCCCCAGCCTTTCCATGTCCACGTTCACCAGAATGGTGCCGTGGTGCAGGCTGCTTGCGGGCAGATGGCGGAAGGCATTCCCGGAAAACTTGGCCCCGCTCTCGCGGATCACCAGGTCATTGCGGCCGGAGACCTCGGCCTCGATGCCGAAGGAGGCCACCGCCCGGCTGATCACGCGCAGCTGGCGCGCCACGTCGTAAATGCCGTGGGGCATGACGAAGGAGAAGTTCAGGTTGCCAAGGTCATGGTACACGGCCCCGCCGCCGGTAGTGCGGCGCACCAGGGTGCCGCCTTCCTCCTTGAGCAGGTCCGTTCTGCACTCCTTCCAGGCGTTCTGTCCGCGGCCGATGACCACGGTATGCGCGTTCTGCCAGAGATACAGTGCCGGAGTGCTGTCCTCCCTGAGCAGCAGCGCCTCTTCGATCGCCAGATTGAGGGCAGGGTCAAAAGAACTGCTTTCGTAGAGCTTATTCACACTGAAATACCGCTTCCCGTATGATTTCGGATACCGTGGGGTGAGGAAAAATCACCTTCTGCACCTGCGCGGCGGTCATCCCCATCCCGATAAAGGAGCCGAGCGCCACGATGAACTCACTGGAATAATTGGCCAGCGCCTGCCCGCCGAGGATCCGCCCCGCCGGGTCCGTCACCAGCTTCATGATGCCGCGCCCATCCTCATTCTCCGCCCGGTACCGCCCCGCGTAGTTCATCGGCAGCTTGACCAGCTTATAGTCGATCCCCTGCTTTTGAGCCTCCTGCTCGGTCAGCCCGACGGAGGAAAGCTCCGGATTGGTGTAGATCACCGAAGGGATGGCGTCATAGCGCATGCTGTCCTCGATGCCCAGCATATCGTTCACGGCCACCTCCGCCTCGCGGTAGGCGGTGTGCGCCAGCATCACCTTGCCGTTCACATCACCCGCCGCCCAGACCCCGGGCACATTGGTGCGCATCCTTTCATCCGTCGCCACGGCGCGCCCGGACAGCGCCACGCCGAGCGCTTCAAGGCCGATCCCCTCCGTGTTCGGCCGGCGGCCGATGGAGAGCAGCACCCTGTCGCAGGAAAGCGACTGCTTTTCGCCATCCTTTTCATAGGTGACGGTGCCGGGCTCAAGGCCCGTCACACGGGCGGACAGCTCGAAGCGAACGCCCTTTTTGACCAGCTCCGCCTGCAGCAGCGCCGCCAGTTCTCCGTCCGTCTCGCCTGCGATATGATCCAGCATCTCGATCACGCTTACCTGCGTGCCGATGGAGGAGAAATAGCTGGCCAGCTCCAGGCCGATCACGCCGCCGCCGATCACGCAAAGCCGCTCGGGCGCCGTCTGCAGATCGAGTATCTCGCGGTTGGTGAGCACAAAGCCGCTCTCAAGCCCTTCCCTGACGCCCGGGATCGGCACGATGGCCGCGGAAGAGCCGGTGGCGATCAGCAGACGCCTGCCGGAGAGCCTTTCCTCCCCTGCCGCCACAAGGAAGCCTTCCGTATCACGGCCAAGGATGCTGCCCCTGGCGCTGAACACATCCGCAGAGACCGCCTTCAGCTGGGATTTGACCCCGGCAGTCAGCAGCCGGACCACCTTGTTTTTGCGGCGCACCACGGCGGCGTGATCGATGCTGAGGCCCTCGGCCTTCACGCCGTACTTTTCGCCATGGCGCGCCCCGTCGTAGAGCTTGGCGGAATACAGCAGGGTCTTGGTGGGGATACAGCCCTCGTTCAGGCAGACGCCGCCCAGGCTCCTCTCCTCCACCACAGCGGTCTTCAGACCTGCATGCCCGGCGCGCTCCGCGGCCAGATAGCCCGCGGGCCCGCCGCCCAATACGATCAGATCATAGCTCATGACTGTGCCTCCTATTGCTCGGATTCCTCCGTTTGTCCTTCCGCATCCGCGAGCGCCGCCTGCAGCATCAGCGCGCATTCAAGCCGCTTGCGGAACAGATCGCACCCGTAGGCGTACACGCCCCTGATATCGCCCGTCGCGTGGTAGGCGTTGGCGGCACAGCCGCCCGCGCAGTACAGCTTGGCCCAGCAGCCTTCGCAGTCCGGCCGGGAAGAGAGGCCGCAGCTCCCGAAGGCTTCGGAAAGATCCTGCCGCGTCACGCCTTCCCAGACGTTGCCCATCAGATAGTCCGGATCCCCCACAAACTGGTGGCAGGGATAGAGCTCGCCCGACGGCGTCACGGCCAGGTATTCCGTTCCCGATCCGCAGCCGCCCAGCCGTTTGTGCAGGCAGGGGCCGTGTTCAAGATCGATCAGATAATGATAAAACTCAAAGCCCCTGCCCTGCTTCCTGCGCCGAAGCATCTCGCGGGCCAGCTCCTCATACTGCGCGTAAAGCTGGGGCAGATCCTCCTGCCGCAGGGCCTCGGGGTCGTCCGGCCCCGTCACGATGGGCTCCATGCTCAGCTGGGTAAAGCCCAGATCCGCCATATGGAGCACGTCGCTTAGAAAATCAAGGTTGTGCCGCGTATAGGTGCCACGGATGTAATAGTTTCTGTCGCCGCGCCGCCTGACAAACTCCCGGAACTTCGGCACCACCTTGTCGTAGCTGCCACGCCCCATCCTGTCCACCCGAAAGCGGTCGTGCACCTGTTTGCGCCCGTCGAGGCTGAGCACCACGTTGTGCATCTCCCGGTTGCAAAAATCGATCACCTCATCGTCCACCAGCATACCGTTGGTGGTGAGAGTAAAGCGGAAGTTTTTATGATGCTCCTTTTCAACGGAGCGTCCGTAGGCCACCAGCCGCTTCACCGTGTCCCAGTTAAGCAGCGGTTCGCCGCCAAAGAAATCCACCTCCAGGTTGCGCCGCCCGCCGGACATGCGCACCAGCAGATCCAGTGCGGCCTTGCCCGTTTCATAGGGCATCAGGGCGTTCTCGCCGTGGTAGTTGCCCTGAGCGGCAAAGCAATAGGAGCAGGTGAGGTTGCAGGTATGGGCCACGTTGAGGCACAGGGCCTTGAGCTCCTTAGGCTTTCTGCCCGCGGCGGCCGCCTGCTTCACCGCGCTGTCATCCGCGTAGAGCCTGCCCTCGCGGGCCAGCGTCTCGATATCCGAAAGGCAGTCCCGCACGGCCCGCTCATCTTCGTCAGGGTGGGCGGCCATGTAGGCGCGCAGAGCTTCCCCCGCGGTGCTGCCCTCGCGCAGACGGATCAGCTCCGCCGCCTGCTCATCCACCACATGGACGGAGCCTGAGTAAACGTCAACGACCAGAGTATAACCGTTTTGTGTAAATGTATGAATCATAAACTCCTTAGAAAAGCAATGCCGTCCGTTATGCATATAACAGACGGCATTGCTGTGCGTCGCAGCGCCGATTACTTATCCTGCTGCTCGCAAGGCTGATTGGCAACGCCGCAAGAGGTCTTGCACGCGCTCTGGCAGGAGGTCTGGCACTCGCCGCAGCCGCCCTCGGCGCAATTGAGCTCCCGTGTTGCCAGGGTTTTGATCTTCATGGTAAAGCCCCCCTTTATCATCCATTCAGCGGTATTCTAATGCCTGGACCCCTGTTCGTCAATAGAAAGGTCTTTTGCGCGGGCCGCGGCGGAGTGATATACTGAAGGCACAGGCAGGTTCCTTCAGCGGCGTCTGGCCTTAAAAAAACGCAGCAGCAAAGCGCGTGCTTCGTCCTCCAGCACTCCGCCGATCACCTCCGGCCTGTTGGGGAACCTCTCGTCCATCGGCAGGGCGTAGAGGCTGCCGCAGCAGCCGTAGGCGCTGTCGAAAGCGCCGAAGACCACGCGGTCTATGCCCGCCATCACCAGCGCTCCGGCACACATGGGGCAGGGCTCCAGCGTGACGTAAAGCGTGCATCCGCTCAGGCGCCTCACGCCAAGGCGCTTCGCGGCCTCCTGCATGGCCAGCAGCTCGGCATGAGCGAAGGGAGCGCCCTCAGCCTCCCGCCGGTTGCAGGCGGTGGCTATGGCCTTTTCTTCCCTGACCACCACGGCGCCGACCGGCACATCCCCGCCGGCTGAAGCGGCGATCTCCAGCGCCCTGCGCATCCAGAATTCGTGATCCATCGGATTTCTCCTTCAGAAGATAATCACATCATAATCCACAGGAGGCGTTTATGACAAATCAGACCCTGCAGCTCATCGCATCACGCCGCAGCCACCGCAGCTACCTGCCTCAGCAGATCACCCAAGAACAGCTTGAGGCGCTCAAGACCGCCGCGCTGCAGTCCCCCTCCGCCATGGACAGACAGCCCTGGCACTTCAGCTTTGTACAGGACCGCGCGCTGCTTGATCACGTCACGCAGGCCGCCCGCAAGCGGGCCGAGCAGCTGGCTGAACAGGATCGCAGCCCGCGCTTTCTTTCGCCGGATTTCGATCTGTTCTATCATGCGCCCACCGTTGTTTTCCTCTCCACGCAGGGAGGGGGCTCGGCCATCGACTGCGGCATCGCCGCGCACTCGCTTGCCCTGGCGGCCGAATCGCTGGGCCTTGGCAGCGTGATCGTCGGTCTGGCGCGCCTGGCCTTTGAAAGCGAGGATCAGGTTGAGCTCGAGAAGGCGCTCAACTTCCCCGAGGGAAACAGGTTTGTCATCTCCATCGCCATCGGCATGCCCGATGACGACAAGGCCCCGCACGAGCTGCATCCGGAAAAGATCAGCCAAATCGGCTGAAGCCTTTTGTAAATTTTCCGTGCGTGATCGTGACCGCGCAGACGGTCTGCGCGGATATGGTATACTCTGCCTGTACGCGCCCGCGAGCGCACCAGCGAAACGAGCTTCGGAGGGAAAAATGGCAAGAAAAAGCCGTCTTCTCATGACCGTCCTGCTGCTGACCGCACTGACGGCGGCCCTGCTGCCCGGCCTGGCTTCGCCCGCCGGCAGCGGTTTCATCACCGGCACGGTCTACTTTGACAGAAACCTGAACGGCCAACTGGATGCAGGCGAAAACACGCTCTCCGGCGTGGAACTGACCCTCGCCAGGGATGGCGCGGAGGTGGCCTCGCTCAGCACGAACGCTGACGGCTCCTATTCCTTCAGCGGCCTGGCTGACGGCGAGTACACAGTGCAGGCGCGCCTGCCCGAGGATCACATCGCCGCCCCGCACCTGACGGGCGGCAACGAGCTGATCCCCTCCGGGGGCAGACGGGCGCAGACCGTGCCGCTGCAGATCTCGGGCGGCGCGAGCATCAATGCGGATCTTGGCGCGATGAGCCAGAAAAACGGCAGCTATGTGCGCGCGGTCGCCTTTGGCGACAGCAACCTGAACGGCGGCCGTTTCAGCAGCGAGCCCCTGCTCAAGGGCACCGAGGTGTCGCTGCTGATAGAGATCGATGGCGTGTATTACACGGTCGCCACCGAAAGCACGGATAAGGAAGGGCTGGCCACGCTGCCCCGCGTGGCCCCCGGTATCTACGTGCTGGAAGCCACCATGCCGGAGGGCTACGTAGTAGGCCCGCTTGGCAGTAAGCTGACCCAGTTTTACAACACCATCATCCCCACCGAGGGCAGAAGCGGGCGCTCCGCCCCATTTAAGCTGCCCGTCAGCGGCAGCCTGGGCCTTGGCATCGGCGGCGCGCTCACGGGCTCCGGCGTTGTGAGCGTTTGGAACGATACAAACTTCAACGGCCTGCAGGAGTCGGGCGAGCCCGGTGTCTCCGGCGTCAGCGTCACCCTGCAGCATCAAAGCATGAACGTGGAGCGCACAGCGGTCAGCGATGAAAGCGGGCGCGTATTCTTCCCCCTGCTGCAGCCGGGCGACTATACCATGACCGCGACGCTTGACGGCAGCCGGATGTTTACAGTGGGCGGCGGCGATTCCGTTTTCTCAAGCGACGACAGCCGCAGCGAAAGCCGCACCGTGCATGTGAGCGCGCAGACCGAGAACAGCTTCGGCCGCATCGGTGTCATCCGCAACACATCGCTCAGCCTGAAGGCCTTCCACGATAGCAATGTCAACGGCATGGCCGATCAGGATGAACCGGTCTTCGCGGGCGCGCGGCTGAGCGTGCTCAAGGGCGGCCTGCTTCTGAGCGAGATGCAGACCGACGCGCAGGGCATTGCGGCGCTGCCGCTTCTGCGCGCGGGCGAATATGAGCTGCAGCTCAGCCTGCCCGACGGCCAGATCTTCAGCGTATCGGGCGGCGAAGGCGGCAACAGTTTCTTTTCCGATACCGCAGCCTCGGAGCTGGCCATCCCCTTCACCGTGCTGCCGGGGCAGGAAAACACCGTATTCGCGGGCGTTACCCTGCCAGGTACCATCTCAGGCCGGCTGTTTGTGGATGTCAACAGCAACGGCGTGTGGGACGCGGGCGAGGACATGATGCCCGGATTCACGGTGGAAGCCGTGAATGCGAGCGGGAAAGCGGTGGCGCAGACGGTGACGGACGCCGCGGGGGCCTATCTATCGCCCGCGTTGGTGCCCGGCAGCTATACGGTGCGCATCTATCTTCAGTCCCCCTACATTTTTTCCGGCGCGCCCGGCGCCGAGGCGGAGTACAGAAACAGCATCGTCAGCCAGACGCCGGAGTACGGCCAGACAGCCGAGCTTTCAGTGCAGCCCGGCCAGCAGGTGGAGCATGTGGACGGCGCGATCTTCCGCTCCGCCGTCATAGAAGGCGACGTGCTGCTGGGCGATGAGAGCGACGGCTTCTCAGGCACGCGGGGCGGCCTCCCCGGCCTGTTCGTCGAGCTGCTCAATGAAGACGGCGAAGCGGTCTCCGATTACACGGTGGCCACGACGGATGAAAACGGCCACTACCTGCTCAAGGGCGCTCTGCCCGGACTCTATTCCCTGCGTTACACGCTGCCGGAGGGCGCTGCCTTCTCCCGCCCGCTGAGCGACGAAAAGAGCTTCATCAGCAGCCAGTTCAGCGTGGGCGCGGGCGACGCGCTCTCCGCCCAGCCCCTGTTCGTGGTCAGGACGGGCAGCTATTCCGGACGCTCCTACATTGACAGCAACCTGAACGGGCGTTACGACAGCGGCGATCAGCCCCTGGGCGGCCTGAAGGTGACCATGGAAAGCGAAATCCCCGACAACACCAGGCAGGCTGTCACGGCAGAAGACGGCAGTTATACCATCGCGGCGCTGCGTCCCGGCCCCTTCAGCCTGAAAGTGAGCCTGGACGAAGGCCTGATCTTCTCCTACGACGGGCTCAGCCCCTTCGCCCCGACGACCTCCGGTGATTCCAACGCGGACGTCGTTATCTCCATGGGCGAGGCCAGCGCCGAGCACCAGATCGCGGCGTTGCCGCAGCACCGCCTGACCGGCCGCCTGTTCTATGACAACAATCTGGACGGCGCGAGCGCCGCGGAGGAGCCAGGCCTGGCGGGCCATGAGATCAGGCTGCGGCACGAGCTGAGCGGAGTCGAGTTCAAAGCCGTGACAGATGAAAGCGGCGCTTTCGAGGTCCCGGTCCTTTTCCCCGGCAGCTACAAAGCCAGCCTGCAGCTGGCGGAGGACCATATCCTTTTCTCCCCCGCCGCCCTGCAAAGCGGCACAGCATGGGAAACCGAGCTCAGCCTCTCCCTTGCGGAAGGCGAGACGGACCTGCCGCTGGCACTGGTGCAGTTTGGCATGATCGACGGCCATATTTACAACCTGGGCGGCACGCAGGAGAAACTCGCCGGTCTTTCAGTCCGTCTGCTGGATGACAAGGCTTCGCCGGTCGCGGAAGCCGTGACCGATTCGGAAGGCTACTTCCTCTTCGACAGGCTCTATCCCGGCACATACAGGCTGGAAGCCACGCTGCCGGATGGCTATCTCTTCGCCCGTGAGATCGACAGCCGCAGCGCGCGCTTCAGCCGCATCACAGCGGATGGCGGCGAGATCAACGGCCAGACGGGCCTTTCCGCAGCCTTCGAGCTTAAAATGGCCGAGCAGCTGCACGGGCAGGATATCGGCATGGGCGCGCCCGGACAGCTGGGCGACTACGCCTGGCTGGATCTGGACCGGGATGGTATGCAGGACGCAGGCGAGCCCGGCGTGCCGGACGTGGTCATCACGCTCTATCAATATGGCGAGGCGGTGGCCGTCGCTCACACCGATGGTTTCGGCCGCTATCTGATCACAAACCTCTATCCCGGCGTCTACACCATGACGGTCGGTATCCCTGAAGAGCTCGCGGCCACCGTTCAGCAGACGGAGTTTCCGCTCGTCGCCAGCATACTGCCGTCTTCCGAAGGGACCGAGCTCACGGTCGAACCGCTTGTGATCGAAGGCGGCGGACGCAACCTCAACGCCGACTTTGGCCTGGTGGAGCGGAAACAGGGCGTACACCCCGCGGCCATCGATCACCCCCCGCAGAAAAACTGGCTGCCCTATGAGGACGTTCAGGTGCAGCCGGGCGGCTGAGCTCACCGGACATTATCTATAAGGTTATTTATAAGGTAAATAAAAACCACTCACATATTGACGTGAAACACGGCTGATGTGAGTGGTTTTTACTTTGGATGTTTTTCTAAATCAGCGGGCAGATCTGTCAGGCAACGCCGATCGTGAGCAGCAGATTGGCAAAGACGCGCTGTTCGCCCGTTGAGACGGCCAGCACGAGGGCCCCCTCCGCCATGCAGGCATCATAGAATTCGTAGCGGCCAAGCGGGCTTAGCTCCATGCCGCCCAGTTTCTCCCGAAACTCCTGAAAAATGGCGGGCTCTTCCCCGCTTTCGGGCACCATCACCTCTGCCTTCTCTGCGGCGGCAACGGACAGCAGTGCCTCCAGCACATCCGTCACGGTGGGGATACCGCGGCTCAGCCCCAGATAGATCTTTTCGGCCTTTCCCGTTTTTTCCGCCAGGGGATAGTTTCCATCGGCAATGAGCACCTTGCTGCCGTGGCCGCAGCGCGACAGGGCGGCGATGATCTGCGGGTGGATCAGTTTCGTGGTGAGCATTTCTCATTTCCTCTCTTGTGTTATTTTCGCCTATCGTAGCACAGAATGCACCGGGCGCTCAAGGCCGTCCGGGCATATGCAAAGAGCAGCCCCCGCAGGTCCATAGCCGCGGAGGCTGCTCCTCATAGGGGCCTTACTCTTCTTCCTCTTCCTCGGGGAGCTCGGCGTTGTGGTACACTTCCATGATGTCGTCGTTGTCTTCCAGCATATCCAGCAGTTTGCGCACCTTGCGCTGCGTATCCTCATCCGGCAGAGCCACTGTGTTCTGGGGCAGCTTGCTGCGCTCAGCCGACACGAAGGAAAGCCCCTGGGCCTCCAGCGTCTCGCGCACGGATGAAAAATCGCCCGGCGCGGTCAGTATCTCGAAGGAATCGTCATACACCCTGACATCCTCCGCCCCGGCTTCCAGCGCCTGCATCATCAGCTCATCCTCATCCAGGCCGGGCCCGCGCTCCACCACCAGCACGCCCTTGTGATCGAACATGAAGCCCACCGAGCCGGTCTGGCCGAGAGTGCCGCCGTTCTTATCAAAGATATGGCGCACCTCGGAGGCCGTACGGTTGCGGTTGTCCGTCACCACCTCGCAGATGATGGCTACGCCCGCGGGGCCGTAGCCCTCGTAGGTGATCTCCTCATAGACCACGTTGTCCATCTCGCCCGCGGCCTTCTTGATGCTGCGGGTGATATTTTCGCCCGGCATATTGTTGGACTTGGCCTTGGCGATGATATCCCTCAGTTTGCCGTTGACGGAAGGATCACTGCCGCCTTCCTTGACGGCGATGGCGATTTCACGGCCGATCTTGGTAAAAATCTTACCGCGCTCCGCGTCCGCCTTGCCCTTTTTATGCTTGATGTTGGCCCACTTGGAATGACCCGACATGTAAAAACCCCTTTCACTTGCGATTGACGGAATATTATATCACCGGCGCCTCCTCAGCGTCAAATACTCGGATCGGGCGGGATCGCGTCCATACGTTGAAGGTGAACTTCCAAAGCAAGTTCCGCTGCGGAAGCGGCCGCAAGAATTTACACAAACTTCAGAGCCGCGGCAGCGCCAAAATCGATATTGACAGAAAACCGTGGGTTTGCTAATATAACCGAGCGCTCCAAAAATTGTAACGCGCAATTTGTGGAGAGATGGCCGAGTGGTTTAAGGCGCTAGTCTTGAAAACTGGTGATGTCGAAAGGCACCGGGGGTTCGAATCCCTCTCTCTCCGCCATCCTGCCAAACCGGTCATGGAGAAGTACCCAAGTGGCCGAAGGGGCTCCCCTGCTAAGGGAGTAGTACGCCTAAAGCGTAGCCCGGGTTCAAATCCCGGCTTCTCCGCCAGAAAACCAAACCCCTGAAGAATGTTGCTTCAGGGGTTTGTTTTGTTTCTCAGCCCGGGGGTCAGTTCTCTCCTTCGTCCTCGTATCCCTGTGAGGAAATCACGCTGTGCTTCAGATTGCGCAGCTCGTTGAGCTGCATGGAAATGGTCCCGTCCACATGGTCGAGCAGCGCGCCAAGATCCCGCTGAGTCTGCCGGCGCAGGCCCTCCGCATGCTGGCCGGCGTTCTCGATCAGCTCGCGCGCCTGAGCCTCCGCCCTGGCCAGCACCGTGGTCTGGCTGACCAGCTCATCGGCCTGAGCCTTGGCGTCCTCGATCATGTTCTGAGCGCGGCTGTGCGCGTCCGCCAGCACTGCGCGTGCCTGCTCGTCCGCCTGCCGCACGGTGTCCTGCGCGTAAGCGTCAGCCTTGGACTTGGTGGTCTGCGCGTAGCTGTTGGCCTCGGACACCATACCCTGGGACTGGGTCTGCGCGGTTTCCATGGTTTTGTTGGCGGCCGCCGTCGCGTCCGCCATGATGCGCTCCTCGTTGGCGATGATCTTGTCCGCCTTTTCAAGGGAGGGATCATAGTTGGTCACGATGCGCTTAAGGGCATCCATCATCTGGCCCTGATGCACCATCACGGAGTCGGTAAAGGGGACCTTCTTGGCATTCTGAAGGTTGAGGGTCAACTCATCTATCAACGCGAATACTTCGTTTCTGGGCATATTCCTTCCCTCCTTGCTCAGTTTTGTGGCTTATTTTTATTGTAAAGGCGGCGCGTGATTTCGTCAACAAGACAGCTCGGCACAAAGGCGGAAATATCGGCCCCAAAGCTCGCCGCCTGTCTGACCAGGCTGGATGAAATATAGGAAAGCTCGGGACGCGTGAGCAGCACCGCGGTCTCCAGGCCGCGCATCAGCGCTTCATTGCCCCAGGCCAGAGCAGTCTCGGCGGCCAGATCCTGCCCATCGCGCACACCGCGCACCAGAAGGGCAGCGCCCTTCTCCCGCGCCAGATCGACCGTCAGGCCGCTGAATGCCGTCACCTCCACGCCGTCCATGCCGCTCAGCGCTCTTCTGAGCATGGCCACGCGCTCCTCGGCGGAAAAGCTTCCCCGCTTGTCGGGGTTGATCATCACGGCCACGATCAGCCGGTCGCAAAGGCAGCGGGCCCGCCTGATCAGATCCACATGGCCCAGCGTCACCGGGTCAAAGCTGCCGGGGAAAAGCGCTGTTTTCATGTCTGCTCTCCTTGTGAATGGCCGATGAAGTCAAGCGCCGTGCGCCCGTACACCCTGCTGCGTCTCAGCGCCAGGCCGTCGGGCAGCACCAGTTCACGGTGCGCGTCCCTTTCATAAACGATCAACCCCTGCTCCGCCATCACGCCCGACCGCAGCGTTTGCCTCAGGATAGGCTCGGTCTGCGCGGCATAGGGCGGATCGATGAATACGAGGTCGAAGCGCTCGCCCGCGGCGCCGAGGCGTTCCAGCAAGACCGCGTAATCGCCCTTCAGCACACGGGCTTCATCCTGCGCCCCAAGGGATTCAAGATTGCGCTTTACAGCGCGAACAGCCTCCCCGCTTGCATCGCAGAAGACCGCAAACTCCGCGCCGCGGCTCAGGGCTTCAAGGCCCAGGGCGCCGCTGCCGGCAAACAGATCCAGCACCCTCGCCCCCTGCACGCTGCCCTGCAGCATGTTGAAGAGCGATTCGCGCGTCATATCAAGCGTGGGCCGGGTATCCGGGCCCTCGGGGGCCACGATGCGTCTGGAGCCGAAACGGCCCGCAATAATGCGCATGTCAGACGAGGCTCTTAGGCGCTTTGCGCTGGGCGCGCGCCTTCTTCTCCCGCCGGACGCGGCGCTGGGCATCGGCCTTGATCGCGCCGTGCACACGCGCGCGCAACGCCGGCCCGCGCAGGTAGCCGACCGCGTAGCCCATCGGAATGACCAGCATCAGCAAGGGGCTCAGACGCTCCACAAGCAGCAGCAGGGAAGAAGAATCCGTGCCCACCATGTTGATGTAGGGAAACAGCAGCAGGCGGACGATGATGCGCAGCACGGATTCTATCCCCATGCCCTGCGCCTCATGATAGTAGCTGAGCGCAAGCCCCACATCTGCCCGCTGCTCGTAGGCGGACAGCCAGGAGGGCAGGCCGCCCAGCACATAGGTCTGCTCTCTGGTGATGAAGGCAAAGACAACCGCCACCAGCAGCAGCGGCAGCATGCCCACCAGCACGGTAAACAGGCCCTTCAGGGGGTGATAGCAGCGATCCAGATCTCTCTTTTCGATCTCCTTGCCGCTCTCCCTGCGGCCAAGCGCGATCTCGGCGAAAGCCACATCGTCAAGGCCCGCCCTGCTTCCCTCCCCGTGCATCAGCATGAAAAAGCCCGCCACCACCAGCAGGTTCAGCACGATGCGCAGGGGAACCGAATCTGTCAGAAGCACCTGCCCAATGAACAGAAAGATGAAAATCAGCGCCACCTGATACACCAGCACGCGCAGCCCGCGCTTCCAGCACTGCGGGCTGAAGGCCCTTCCCTTCAGAAAGGGCTTGCGCACCGGAGCCGCCTGCCCCGTTTTTTTCTGTTTGGCTTGCATCAGGTTTCTCCTTTGCCGTTCAGGTAAACTCTCGGCACGCGTTTGCCCACCGATGTGAGTATCTCATAGGGGATGGTCCCGCAAAGCGCGGCCAGATCGTCCGCCCCGATGCGCTCGCCGCCCTGCGCGCCGATCAGCGTTACCTCGTCACCCGGCGTGACGCCGGGCACGGCGCTTGCATCCACCATCAGCTGATCCATGCAGACGCGGCCAACTACCGGGCAGGGCATGCCGCGGATCAGCACGCGCGCGCGGTTGCCAAGCTCTCTGCGGTAGCCGTCCGCGTAGCCGATGGCTACAGTGGCCACCGACATAGGCCGCTCCGCCCGGTAGGTGCAGCCGTAGCTGATGAAGGCGCCCGCCTCCACCCGCTTCACAAAAGTCACCTCGGAAATCAGGCTCAGGCAGGGCTCCGCGGCAAGCTCGCTGCCCTTGGGTGCGTAGCCGTACAGGGCGATACCAAGGCGTACCATATTCAGTCGGTATTCCGGAAAAAACAACGCGCCGCCCGTCGCCCCGGCATGCAGGATGAGCCCCTCCGGCAGCAGGGACGCAAGCTGCCTGAAGCGTTCGCCCTGCCTGCGCGTATGCTCTGCTCCCGCCGGGTCGGCCCAAGCGAAGTGCGTAAACGCGCCTTCAAGCAGCAGGCGGGGATTCTGCGCAATGATATCGATCGCCTGCCTCAGTTCCTTCTCGCCTGCGATGCCGATCCTGTTCATGCCGGTCTCCAGCTTCAGGTGCAGCCGCAGCGGTTTTCCCGCTTTTTCGGCAGCCAGGGCAGCCATGTGCAGGCAATCCAGGCTCGGTATCGCGGCGCTGATATCCTCCCTGGCCAGCGCGTCATAGCCTGCCTGATTGAGCGCGGCAAAACAGAGGATCGGCAGGCGAACGCCCGCCGCCCGCAGGGCAAGCCCTTCCTCTGCCAGCGCGACGCCCAGATAGTCCGCCCCGGCCTGCTCCGCGGCCAGGCCAACGGCCTCTATGCCGTGGCCGTACCCATCCGCCTTCACCACGGCCAGCAGTTTCACAAGCGGGCCGAGCACGCGCTTGGCGGCCTCCACATTGCGGCGGAAGGCCGAAAGGTCTACCCTGGCAAAAGTTTGACGCAGCATCTCCACTTTCTTATTTCACCACCAGATTCAGCAGCCTGCCAGGCACGAACACGAGCTTGACCACCGTCTTTCCCGCGATGCCGGCCGCGACTGCAGGATGATCGATCAGTATCTTTTCTCCCTCTTCACGGCTGAGGGTGCTGGGCACCATCAGCTTGCCGCGCACCTTGCCGTTGATCTGCAGCGCGATCTCCACCTCATCGGCCACCAGCTTGTTTTCGTCATAACCGGGCCAGGGCTGCTTGTACAGCGGCTCGCCGAAGCCCTGGAGCTCCCACATCTCCTCGCAGATATGCGGGGCCACGGGGCTGAGCAGCAGCAGCAGGGCCTTGAGCTCTTCCCCCGTCACGCTGCCCTTCTGATAAAATTCGTTCACCAGCGTCATCATCGCGGCGATAGCGGTATTGAACTTCATGCGTTCAAAATCTTCGGATACCTTCCTGATGGTGCTGTTGACACTGATCTCCAGATCCTTGCTCAGCCCCTTGGCCTCGCTGTCCACCATCTCCTGCAGGCGCCACACCCTGTCGAGGAAGCGGCGGCAGCCGCGCGCCCCGTTGGTGCTCCACGGTATGGGCTGGTCGAAGGCCCCCATGAACATCTCATAGGTGCGGAAGGCATCGGCCCCGATCTCGTCGATCATATCGTCCGGATTGATCACGTTGCCGCGGGACTTGCTCATCTTCTCGCCGTTCTCGCCCAGTATCATGCCGTGGCTGGTGCGCTTCTGATAAGGCTCCGGCGCTTTCACCACGCCGATATCATGCAGGAAAAGGTGCCAGAAGCGGCTGTACAGCAGGTGCAGCGTGGTGTGCTCCATGCCGCCGTTGTACCAGTCTACCGGCATCCAATAGTCCAGCGCTTCCTGCGATGCCAGCTCTCTGTCATTGTGCGGGTCGCAGTAGCGCAGGAAATACCAGCTGGAGCCGGCCCACTGCGGCATGGTATCGGTCTCCCGCTTGGCGGGCGCGCCGCAGACAGGACAGGGCACGTTCACCCAATCCTCCATCAGCGCGAGCGGGCTTTCGCCGGAATCGGACATCTCGTAATGCTCCACCTCGGGCAGCAGCAGCGGCAGATCGCTCTCCTTCAGCGGAACGGGGCCGCAGTGCGGGCAGTGGATGATCGGGATCGGCTCGCCCCAATAGCGCTGGCGGCTGAACACCCAGTCGCGCAGCTTATAGTTGACCTTGCGTTCGCCGATGCCCTCTTTTTCAAGGTAGTCGATCATGGTCTTCTTGGCCTGATCCACGCCAAGCCCGTTCAGGAAGCCGGAATTGACCAGCGTGCCCTCTGCGATATCCGAATAGGCTGCCTTCTCCACATCGCCGCCCGCGACTACCTCTACAATGGGCAGGCCGAAGGTCTTGGCAAATTCCCAGTCCCTCTCGTCGTGGCCGGGCACCGCCATGATCGCGCCTGTCCCGTAGCTCATCAGCACATAGTCGGATACCCAGATGGGTATCTCCTTCCCCGTGATGGGGTTGAGGGCCGTGATGCCCTCGATGGCCACACCGGTCTTCCCTGTGGCCAGCTCCGTGCGCTCAAAGTCGCTCTTGCGCGCAGCCTGTGCGCGGTACTCGCGCAGGGCGGACAGATTGGAAATATGATCCGCCATCTCCTCGATGAGCGGATGCTCGGGCGAAACCACCATGTACGTCGCGCCGAACAGCGTATCGGGGCGCGTGGTGAATACGCGCAGCTTTCTCTCGCTGCCCTTGATGGGGAAGTTGACCTCCGCCCCCTCGCTGCGCCCGATCCAGTTGCGCTGCTGTGTTTTGACGCGCTCGATAAAATCCACGGTATCCAGGCCGTCCAGCAGCTTCTGGGCGTACTTCGTGATGCGCAGCATCCATTGGTTCTTCACCTTGCGAATGACTTCGCTGCCGCAGCGCTCACAGACGCCGTTCACCACCTCTTCGTTGGCCAGGCCCACCTTGCAGCTGGTGCACCAGTTAATGGGCATCTCCGCCTTGTAGGCAAGCCCGTGCTCATAGAGCTTGAGGAAGATCCACTGCGTCCATCGGTAATAAGAGGGATCGGTGGTATTGACTTCCCGGCTGTAGTCAAAGCTGAAGCCGATGCGCTTGAGCTGCCGGCGGAAGCGATCCACATTGTCCCTGGTGACTTTTGCGGGCGCGATCCTGTTCTTGATGGCGTAGTTCTCGGTCGGCAGGCCAAAGGCATCCCATCCGATGGGATAAAGCACATTATAGCCTTCCATGCGGCGTTTTCTGGCGATGATATCGATGGCGGTGTTGCTTCGCGGATGCCCCACGTGCAGCCCTGCCCCGGACGGATAAGGGAACTCGATCAGACCGTAGAACTTGGGCTTGCTGTAATCATCCTTGGCAGTGAAAGCGTGCTGCTCATCCCAGATTTTTTGCCATTTTTTCTCGATCACTTCAGGCTGATAAGGCTGTGAAAACATGATGAATCCTCCTCGAATAAACACGCCTGAGTATAGCCTGCCGGGCTGTTTTTGTAAAGGATGGTCAAGGTTTTGCGCGGCATTCGCGGCGCGTCTTTTGATTTGACAATCAAAATGCTCGATCCTATACTGACGGTGTCTGAAACGAAACGACCGGAAGGGGGCGCGGCGGATCGCCATGAAGAAGCTGCTGTTCACATCGGCACTGGTCTGTACCCTGCTGCTGTGCGCCGGCGCGCTGGCGGACGCGGCGGATATTACGGCCTCAGTGCGCCTGGAAGCCACCGGCAACACGCGCCTTCTGAAGCGTCTGACCGACCGGCGCTTTGACCGCGCCTGGCAGGGCGGCCGCGGGCATGGTGCGCTCACTGTGCGCAGCGATATCCCCATGTATGGGCTGTACGTCATTTGGGAGGAGAGCCCCAGGGCCTTTACGCTGGCAGGCGGCAGCGGCTCGGCAACAGAATACGGCGACTCCGCCTTTCTTCATCAGTATTATCCGCTGAACGGCGAAAAGGAGATCCGCCTGATCCCCGAAAATGACAATGGGAAGCACTTCGGCATCAAGGAGATCTATGTTCTGGGCGAGGGGGAAGTGCCTTCCTGGGTGCAGCGCTGGGAGCCCACATGGGAAGACGCCGATCTGATGCTCCTGTTTGCCCATCCGGACGACGAGGTGCTGTTCTTCGGCGGGCTGCTGCCCTATTACGGGACGGAGCGCGGCCTGCGCGTAGTGCCCGTGGTGCTGACCGATGCGGGCAGTCAGCGCAGTACGGAGCTGCTCAACTGTCTGTGGAGCCTCGGGCAGAGGCACTACCCGGTTTTCGGCCCCTTCCGGGATGTGTACGCCTGGAGCTTGAAAGATGCCTATGCCAAATTCGGCAAGAACAAGACCACACGCTTTCTGGTAGAACAGCTGAGGCGCTTCAAACCGGAAGTGCTGGTGACGCATGACGTTGGCGGCGAATACGGCCACGGCGCGCATCGCCTGTGCGCGGATCTGGCTATCCGCAGCCTGAATCTCTCGTCGGATGCGTCCTTTGATGGTGAAAGCTATGCGCTGTACGGCGGACATGCTCTGCAAAAGCTCTATCTTCATCTCTATCGTGAGAACAGCCTGGTGATGGACTGGGATCAGCCTCTGCTCAGCTTTGGCGGGCGGACGGGCTTTGAGCTGGCTGAGGATGCCTATGGCAGCTTCCATCTGTCCCAGCACCGCTATGAACAGTACCGTGTGGAGCCCAGAGACAGCAAGTACAGCAGCTATCGCTTCGGCCTTTACTTCAGCAGCGTCGGGCCGGACGTGCAAAAAAACGATCTGATGGAAAATACAGAAATAGTAGTAGGAGGACAGGGATTATGAACATACTGGTGACGGGCGGCGCGGGCTATATCGGCTCTCATACCTGCCTGGAGCTGCTTCGCCGTGGGCACGACATCACAGTGGTGGATAGCCTGGTCAACGCCCAGCGGGAGGCTGTCAAAAGGGTGCAGCAGCTCGCTGGCAGGGAGTTCCCCTTCTATCAGGCCGATGTGCGCGATGAAGAGGCGCTGGAGACCGTCTTTGCCGTCGGCCGTTTTGACTGCGTGATCCACTTCGCCGGTCTCAAGGCGGTGGGCGAGTCCGTTGGCATCCCGCTGCGCTACTATGACAACAACCTGAACAGCACCATCACCCTGTGCCGCGTGATGCAGCGCCACGGCGTCAAGCGCCTGATCTTTTCCTCCTCCGCCACGGTCTACAAGCCCGGCGTGCCCATGCCGGCCGATGAAAGCTCAGAGCTGGGCTGCACCAACCCCTACGGCTGGACCAAGTTCATGTGCGAGCAGATCCTGCGCGACCTGGTCGTGGCCGATCCTGATTGGTCCGTTGTACTGCTGCGCTATTTCAACCCCATCGGAGCCGATCCGTCCGGCCGCATCGGCGAGGATCCGACCGGCATTCCCAACAACCTGCTCCCCTTCGTTGCCCAGACGGCCCTCGGCCGGCACAAGGAGCTGCATGTCTTCGGCAATGACTACCAGACCCATGACGGTACCGGCGTGCGCGACTACATCCACGTGAGCGACCTGGCGGACGGCCACGTGGCGGCCATCGATTACGCCATGAATCACACAGGATGCGAGGCCATCAATCTTGGCACGGGCATCGGCTACAGCGTGCTGGATATCGTGCATGCCTTTGAGCGCGTGAACGGCGTGAAGGTGCCCTACGTGATCTCCCCCCGCCGCCCGGGCGATGTGGATGCCGTATTCGCCAGCCCCGACAAAGCCCGCAGGCTGCTGGGCTGGGAAGCCAGGCGGAGCCTTGACGATATGTGCCGCGACTCCTGGCACTGGCAGAGCATGAACCCGCAGGGCTACGGGCGATAAAGCCCATCCGGTGTTCGACAAATATAAAAAAACAGGGCAGAAAACGCCCTGTTTTCTTATGGTCCCAGCAGCCCGTCAGTCTCCGCCCGCCATGCGGATCAGCACCTTGCCGCGCGAACGGTAATAGGGATCGACAAAAACCTTTCCGATTTCTTCCAGCGGCACGATGTCGGTGATGATGTCGTCGAGCAGCAGCCTGTGGCTTGCGAGCAGGCTGACTGCCCGGCCAAAGGTGAAGGGATTGATGAAGGAGGAGGTGATCCTGATCTCCCGCCTGAAGATATCAAAGGGCTTCACGGGGATCACCGTATCGGGCGCGACCAGGCCAAAAAGCATCACCGTGCCGCCCTTGCCCGCAGCGGCGATAGCGGCCTCCTGCGTGGTCTTCGTCCCCGCAGCCTCGATCACACAGTCCACATTGCCACACTCGCGCGCAAGAGCCGCCTGCAGGTCTTCGCACGCGGGGTCGATCACGGCGTCCGCGCCCAGCCTGAGGGCCAGCGCGCGCTTGCTCTCCACAATCTCGCTCACAAGCACCCTGCCCGCGCCGCAGGAGCGCGCCAGCTGCATCATCATCAGGCCGATGGGCCCCGCGCCGATCACCAGCACGCTCGCCCCGGGCCTGATCGCGCACAGATCGATGCCGTTCACACAGCAGCTGACGGTCTCACACTGGGAGCCCGATTTCAGCCCAAGCCCCTCCGGCAAACGATACACTTGCTTTTCGGGCACACAGACATATTCCGCCAAGCCGCCGGCCCTGGTGGTTCCATAGCCTTTCATATTCTCGCAGAAGTGAGGCATGCCCCTCAGGCAGAACACGCACTTTCCGCACCAGTCGTTGGGATCGGCCGCCACCCTGTCCCCCGGGCGGAAGCGGGTCACCCCGCTGCCCACAGCATCCACTGTACCGCTGAACTCATGGCCGATGACCGTGCCCGAGGGGACCGGGGCGGCCCCGCCGTCGCCATGGTAGATATGATGGTCGGTGCCGCACACACCGCAATAGGCTACCCTGATGCGCACCTCACCGGGCCCGCACTCGGGCACAGGGATGTCGGTCAGGCGCAGGTCCCCTTTACCAAAATAAACTGCCGCTTTCATAGCCCGCTCCTTCAAAGCGCCGACCGCTCCGCCCATGCTCCACTGTCATCCGGCCCGCGCCTCGCTTCATGTAGTTGTTTCCCGGATCATTTTATTCCAACGGCCATCGCCGCGCAAGGATGGGCTGATCACATTACAGCAAAAACGCCGGAGCAGCTCAGAAGCTGCTCCGGCGGATCTGGTGCGGTCGACGAGACTTGAACTCGTACGGGTTGCCCCACACGCCCCTCAAACGTGCGCGTATGCCGATTCCGCCACGACCGCAGGCTGAATTGACAGCGAAAATAATTATAAGAGGGCCTCAGGCGCTTGTCAAGGAGAAGTTAAACCGGACGCTCTATCCTGCCGTTCGCGCCGAATTGATGTTTTTTATATTAAATTATAATAACGTCCTGGTGCGGGTCCTTCGATCCGGCTGAGTCGATCAAGAAAAGCGCGGCGGCACTGCGCCATCCGAAGAAAGCCGAAGCAGGCGCAAGAACGCCTGAAAGTAGCGACGATTGAAGAGAAAAAAGTATCACATGCCTGCCGTGACCCGCACCGTGAAGGGATTCCCCCAGATGTAGTAGCTGACATACAGGTTGCGCACGGCGCTCTGGCGCGCCACTCTGCGGCTCAGGAGCACGCAGCGGATGTCCCGGCTGCCCCCGGCCGGCACCGTGATATCGGGGATCTCTCCCGACGCGGAGCCGTCGGTGTAGCAGAGGACGTCATTGTCCGCCGGGGATACGTTCACCTCCGCCATGACAGCGGGCAGAAGGCCGCGGTTGCGCAGCGTGACGGTGTAGATGATCAGCTCGTAGTTCTCCGCGCCGCCAAGGGAATCGCTCGAATACACCGTGCCGATCAGGCTGCCCGCGGCCGCGGCCTTCTTCAGCCGTTCAAACTCGGCGGCGTGATCCTCCGCGGGCAGCGTGAGCGGGCTGTGGGCGGTCATATCGAGCCGGGTGCCGACCAGGCCCCAGATCAGCAGCGCGCCCGCCGCCAGCATGAGGGTCAGCGCAGCCAGCGCCGCCCGTTTCACGGGTTCTCGCCCTGCTTGAGGATCTCGTTCATCCGCTCGATCATCTCGGTGTCCTTCAGGCGGAATTTCAGCTCCACACGGCGCGAGGCATCCATGTTCTCCGTACCGTCCGCATTGAAGATGCGGTCGGAATAGCTGCGGCCCTTAGCGGTGATGATCCTTTCCAGCGTCGCCCGCTGCTGGTCGGTCAGGCCCGGCAGCTCCAGGCAGAAGGTCGCCACAGACAGCGCGCGCTCCTGTGAGAGCCCCAGGTTGAAGATATAGTCGCCCTTGGAATCCGTATGCCCCTCGATGATGATCTCGGCCACGAAGTCTATGTATTCGGGCCGCATCAGCACATCCAGATATACAGGGATCAGCCGCGCCAGCTGCTCGCGCCCGGCTGGAGCGATCACGTTGCGGCCGGATTCAAACAAAACCTGGCTGTCCAGCGTGATATCGCCTGTGGTCGGATCGGCCTTGGCGGAGAGCTTGGCCGCCGTCAGCGAAGCGCTCAGCTCCTGCACGATCTCGGTTCGCAGGCCCAGCAGATCATCCAGCTGGCGCTGCTGTGTGTTCAGCAGGTTTTCCATATCCACCAGCTTGGTTTCCTTCACCTCCAGCTGGCGCTGCTGCTGGGTGAGCTGCTGCTGCAGCAGGGACTGCTCCTGCTCCTTGGTGAGCAGCAGTGCCTGGGCCTCGTCCAGGTCCGCCTGCTGGCTGTCCAGCTTCAGCTGGATGGTCTTCAGCTCTTCTTCCTTGCCAACAAGCACCGTGCGGGCCTGATCCAGCTCTGTCTGCTGATCGTTGAGCAGCACGAGCGTCCTGTCCAGCTCGGTCTTCTGCGTCTCCAGCTCCTTCGTCTTGATGTCCAGCTGGGAGTAATACTGGTAAATGCTGAAAACGAGCGCCAGCATGATGACCAGCAGTACGGAGGACAGCATATCCGAAAAGGACGTCCAGTAGCTGCCGTTATCCTGGCGCCTGGTGCGCCTTTTTTTCTTCACGCTCAGCGACATGGCTCAAACCCTTTCGACCGTCTTCTGCCCCGCCTGTTCGATCGCCAGGTTCAGGGAGGCCGCCATCTCCGCCATGGTCTGCTGCATCTTGGAGATGGCAGCCAGATCCACAGGCTTTCCCGCCGTTTCCTGCGCCCTTGAGAATTCCTTCAGCTGTTTGCCCAGCTCCCCCATCATCTCATGCATGTTTTCCTCAAACATGCCCAGGGTGCGCGCAAGCCCTGTGGAAATATTCTCCACAAAGCCGGTGTAGGCTCCCGAAAGCTGTTTGGAAGCCGCGGTCATCTCCCCCGTCATCGCGCGGCTGCGCTCCATCATTTGGCTGCCCTGCTTGTCCACCGCATCCAGCACACGGCCGGACCAGGCCGCGTAATCCTGCATCTGTCTGTCGATTTCGCTCTGGCTCTGCACGAGGCGGCTGTAGTAATGGCTCTGCTCGTTCATGCTCTCGTGCATGGAGGCGAGCATTGACTGCATGGATTCGGTCATCCGCAGGCCGCCCGCCTGGCTGCGGTCCAGCTCCGCGACGTAGCCCTCGAAGCGGCGCATCATATCCTGCGTCATGCCCTGCACGCCGGAGAGCCCCGAGAGGATCGTGTCCGCCGCGCCCATGGTGCGCTGCAGGGCCTCGTGGCCGACCGCCTGTGCCTGGTTGACGGCAGAAAGCGTCTGCGCCAGCTGGCCGAACTGCCCGCCCAGGGAAACGTTCATCTGGCGGACAAACTGATTGACGATATTCTCAAGCCCCTGCAGCTGGCCCTGCGTCTGCGCGGCAATAAAGCCGCTGATGCTCTGGCTGATGGGCACGAAGCTGCGCTCGATGGCCTGGCTTACCCCCTCCGAAAGGCTTCTGGTCAGGGCCTCATCCTGCCCCTCCAGCCGCGCCTTCACAAACACATTGTCGTCGACGGGCTTTTGCATCACCAGCTCCGCAAACGCGTCGTTGAACTCATCCATCGCCTTCAGGCCGCTGCCCTGCGCCGCGCGGAAAAGGATGTTGAAGGCCAGCGAGGCCGCCACGCCGGCAATGGAGGTGCCGTAGGCGAAAGTCATGCCCGCGATCATCGAGGAGATGCCCTGCATGGTGCTGTCCGCGCTGGAAATATCCAGATTGCCAAGCCCGCGCATCAGGCCGATGAAGGTGCCAAGAATGCCCAGCGAGGTCAGCAGACCCGGGATCACCTCCGCCAGCTGGAGATGAGCCCAGGAGGCGAACACATCCTCATCATTGATGTAGTCCTCCGTGTCGCAGCTGATGCCCTTCCGATCAAGATGGCGGGCGTTGCGCAGGAAACGCGCCCACTGTCCCTCCATGGGCTTGCCCAGAAACAGGGGCTCCTGCCAGGCCAGCTCCTGATCCTTGCCGGGCCGCATGAACTCAAGCGACCGGACCGCACGGCGGAACAGCGCCCCGCCCCGGCGGTAAGGAAAGACGCACTTGAGCAACCCTGTCAAAAACACAAGCAGGATCGTGGTATAGATAACGCCGTCTACCAGGCCGGCCGGTATCTTAGCAAAAATCTCTCTCATCGTACTTCACCTCGAACTCCATACAGGGATTCACACAACATTGTAATGATTATTTATCAATAATGCAACAAATACGAAAAGATTAGCCCGAATGTTGCAAATCAGACACATTTTTCATACACTGACCTGCGCGCAGCGCAAGCATATCCGCGCAGTGAGGAGAGGCTATGAACATAGAGCCCATCGCCCATATCCGCAGCGACTTCCCAACCAAGTTCGGCATCCCCAGGCAAAGCGGCCTGGCAGAAGGGCTGGAGGCGCTGATACTGCCCGAGCCTGCCTGCGCGATGGCGGAGGCCTGGCGAGGCATCGGGGGCTTCAGCCACCTCTGGCTGATCTGGGGCTTTTCCGGAAATGAGGGCAGGGGCTGGTCGCCCACGGTAAGGCCGCCGCGCCTTGGCGGTGACAGACGGATGGGGGTATTTGCCACACGCTCCACCTTCCGTCCCAACGGGCTGGGCCTCAGCTGCGTCAGGCTGCTCGAAGTGTGCCAGGGCAAGGGGGGCATCTCGCTCAGGGTCGGCGGGGCCGATCTGATGGACGGCACGCCCATTTACGACATCAAGCCTTATATATCCTATTCGGATGCCCGACCCGAGGCGGCGCAGGGCTTTGTGGACAGCGAAGAGTGGACGGATCTGAAGGTGGAAGACCCGCAGAGGCTGCTGCTCTCCCTGCCCGAAGAAAAGCGCGCCGGCCTGCTGCAGGTGCTTTCCCAGGATCCTCGCCCGGCCTATCAGCACCGGCCCGAGCGCATTTACGGCTTTGGCTTTGGCGGCTTCGATGTGCGCTTCCGCGTGGATGGCGGCGTGCTGACGCTGGTAGAGCTGGTGCGGCTCTGACGCGGCGGTGTTGCACTTCGCCAGCTGTGGTATAATATCAGTGCAGGGAGGGATGGCAGATGGCTAAGACAAAGGGGATCAAGCCGGTTGCGCAGAACCGCCGCGCGCGCCATGACTTCTTTGTGGAAGAGAGCGTGGAGTGCGGCATCGCGCTGCACGGTACGGAGGTCAAGTCCATGCGGCAGGGCAAAGTGAACCTGAAGGAGAGCTATGCCCAGATCCGAGACGGCGAGGTGCTGGTACAGAGTATGCACATCAGCCCCTACGAGCAGGGCAGCATCTTCAACGCCGACCCGATGCGGCCCAAAAAGCTGCTGCTGCACAAAGCGGAGATCCGCAAACTGAAGGCGCAGGTGCAGCAGAAGGGCTACACGCTGATCCCGCTGTCGGTGTACCTGAAGGACGGCCTGATGAAGCTGGAATTAGGGGTCTGCCGCGGCAAGCAGCTGCACGACAAGCGGGACGATATGGCCAGCCGCGACGCCAAGCGTGACATGGAGCGTGCCATGCGGAATCAGTCCAAGGAATAGGCGGGATGGATTGCACGCGCTGTCCGTGCTATAATAGACAGGCACCATGGGGATGTACTGGTTTCGACGGGGATCGTCGGGTGTATGGTAAGCGAGCTGCGGCCCCTGTACCGCATAACAACGGGGAACAAAAATAACTGACAACAATCAGCAATTAGCTTTCGCGGCTTAATGCCGCGTCGTCGGCCCCAAGCGCTCACGGCTTGAGCTCACCGGCGTCATTGATGTGAGGAACAGGACCGCCAAAGCTTTGAGGCGGATCCGGTAAAATGAAGCTACCGAGCCCGGCAGCCTGCCTCCGCGGCGGCCGAACAAGGGAAATCCAAAAGCGAGGCTCCGCTCGGAGAAAACCATAGGTCTGAATCTTCGGACAGGGGTTCGATTCCCCTCATCTCCACCACAAAACCGCCAGAGAGCTCAAGGGTTCTCAGGCGGTTTTCATTATTAATACCACGTAAAATGCCACGTTGCATAGTTCTATTGAGCGGAAACGGCGTTCAACATTGTGAATATCCAATAGAGGAATGAGAAAATTCGCCCGCCCAGCATGAAGCTAAGCGGGCGAATCAATAAGCTTATTCAGTTTCGTCCGCCTCTTCGGGCGGCTTCTCAGGCGGGAGCTTCAGGCCAAGCTCGATCATCTTGTGGTCAAGGTCCTGCCACGCGGCCAAGACGGCCTGCCGAATGCTTTCTTTATCAACGTGCAGGTTTTTCTCGTCCATCCAATCCATCACCTGATTCCAGCCATTCTTTTAGTCGAATAAACACTTCTTTCTTATCTTTATCAGGTATTACCCCGCTCTTATTCAACGCATAATGATGACCAAACTCGCTATCAATATAAGTACTCTCATTAAGCTTTACGGGCTTATCATATCTTGGCCGTACATGAACATGGAGATGAGGATTTGGCGCTGATTTTTTATAGAAACTATTCATCAAACAGCTCCAATTACATAGAGTTGCTCCTAAAACGGCCTTTAAGCATGCTTCCATTTCGACAACCAGATTGAGAAGCTCGCCCCATTCATCATTTGTTAGCTCTGACAACGTATTACAATGACGCTTCAAAACCAATATACACCGTCCAATATAATCCTGTTCATCTGAAAGGAAAACAGACCATGATTTACTTTCGTACACCTGAAACTGTTTGTCTTCTTCAGATAGGTTGCACCAATCACAAGTATCCATTCTTTTCCCTTACAAATTTAAATCTATCCTTGCAGACAGTTTTCGTCCAACAGAAAATCAATGAGTCCAATCCGGAGAATACCATGCTCATCCGTCCAGCGTTTTCCGTACGATTTGGAAACGACCATTTTCTGAAAAGAATCGTTCACAGCTTTCAGAGAGCGCAGCTCGTTCTCTTGCTTTTGTGTGTCGTCCATACTCAGCGCAGACTGAATATAAGCCATTTTGGTTCCCTCTCTGGCAATAAAATCTATTTCCAAGGATTTCTGTGCGCGTTTACCGTCAGGCTTGGACTCTGTAACGGTTACAACACCTACATCCACCTGATAGCCGCGGATGCGCAATTCATTGTACAGAAGGTTCTCCATGATGTGGGTTTCTTCCTGCTGGCGAAGACCCAGGCGAATATTGCGCAGGCCGACATCCGTGCAGTAGTATTTTGAGGGATATTCAAAGTAACGCTTTCCTTTCACATTATAGCGCTCAGCCTTTGAAAACAGAAAGCTGTCCGTCAGATAGGTAAGATAGCTGCTGATGGTTTCCGAGTTCGTCTTTTCTGTTTTATGGCTGTTGACCGTACGGGCAATTTTACTGGCATTGGTCAGAGAACCGACCGATGAACACAGACTGGTTGTCAATTCCCGCAAGACCTGCGGCAGACCGATCGAGTAGCGTTCCTCAATATCTTTTAAATAGATTTCTTCAAACAACTCATTGAGATATTGAAACTTCTCGTTATCTGATTCAAGCCGCAGAAGATAGGGCATTCCGCCGTATGTCATATACTCGTTGTAAGCATCTGTCTTATCCAAGCCGGACGCCTCATAAAATTCGCCGAAGGATAGCGGATAGAGTTGAACGACATCGCCTCTGCCACGAAATTCGGTCATGATATCCTTGGAAAGCAATTTTGAATTGCTCCCGGTCACATATACATCTACATTTTTCAGATGCAGCAAGCCGTTCAACACGCTGTAGAGACGGGGAGGGGTCTCTGTGTCTTTAAGCTCCGCCTTTGATATCGCATATTGAACCTCGTCTAGCAGCAGGTAATACTTCTGTCCCTTGTCAGTGCATATATTCCGCACATGCTCTGACAGAGTATCCGGAGACCGGAAGCGAGCATTTTGATCGTCATCCAGCGCAATGGCAATCACATGCTCCTCATTCACGCCTTTGTTTATCAGGTGCTCTTTGAACAATTCGAACAATAGGGTGCTTTTACCGCAGCGACGAATGCCGGTGATGATTTTGATTCTGCCGTTCCACTGCTTCTTGATTAATTGATTCAAGTATCTTTCACGCTTTATCATATTTTCACCCGCTTTTAAGTCGACATGTCGACCAAATTCCGATAATCATCATAGCAGACTTGCTGCCGTAAATCAAGTCGACATGTCGACTTGATTCCGATATGACATCAGCATCATCCGTTACAAATACCGCCAATTCGGCCTTATGACAACCTTCGTCACCGTCCCGGACCAAGAGACGGCGTTCGCGCCGGGCATAAGCACCGGGAAGTCGACAGACATGTGGTCGTTCATCAGGTTGCTGCCTGCATAGCACCGGTTAAATCCGCAGCTACAGAAAGGACAATATTATCTATTCCAAGTGTAAGCGTACCGCTTTGAAATTCCTTCACGATTTCTGCGGCACCGTCGTCCGCATAGAGAGTGGCTTCTGCCAATTCTATGGAAAGTTCTGCCGTCATTGCCTTTGCCAAAGATACCGGGATCCATATATCGTTTAGAGATGATTTAGCATTACGCCATCGCGCTCACGATGCTATCATTTGCGGCATTTCCTCAAGCTCTGCATTGAGCGTTTGGATAGCATCAATACTTTGTTCAAAGGCCGAGCACACCTGATCGCTCTGCAACCAGATCATGCCCGCAGGCAAACAAAAAGCCGCCATCTGCCGGAAGATGACGGCTAAGAAAACAGGCGCTTGAAGAATGAACCGGTTGGGGCGATATGACCGTTGGGTCTGAGCCGCAGCTTTTGCCCCCGTTCCTCTTCCCTCGGCGCCGGCCGCGGGATACACTCTTATCCTATTGCCCGGCAATCATCTTTCCCAGACTGGAGTGTATATCGGCAGCGCCTGAGCCCGATTGCTCCAGTGGCCAGGATCATTGGGAATTTACGCCCTCTCGCTCGAGTAGCCGATGTCGTCAAGCGCGGCAACGGCCTTTTGCACGGCAGCTTCGTCGCCCTCCAGCTCCACGGTCTTGCTGTCCAGCAACACCTTGAAGCTCAGCTTCTCTTCCTCCAGCGCCTTGGTGATGCGGGCGACGCAGTGCTGGCAGCTCATATCGGGTACCTTCAATACAGTCATTTCTTCTGTCTCCTTTTTCTACTTTATCATTTTCTTGATCGTTTCGCTCAATTCATCCAGCACCTCGGCGTCGCCGCTGCCGATGCCCCGGCTGACGCAGCTTTGGATGTGGTTATCCAGCAGCAGGCTGGCAAAGGAATTGAGCGCGGAACGGATGGCGGCCGTTTGATTGATGATGTCAATGCAGTAGGCGTCATTCTCCAGCATGTTTTTTACCCCGCGCACCTGGCCTTCAATCCGGTTCAGGCGGTGGATCATGCTTTTTTTCAGCTCAGGGTTCCTCTCGGTATGCTTCTCGCTCATATCTTTGCCCTCTTCAGCCTCAGCGCGTTGCCGACCACGAACACGGAGCTGAGCGACATGGCCAGCCCGGCCAGCATGGGGTTCATCAGCGGGCCGCCGAGCAGATAGAGCAGGCCGGCGGCGATCGGAATGCCGATCACATTGTAGATAAAAGCCCAGAACAGGTTCTGCTTGATGTTGACGATGGTCTTCTTGCTGAGCCTGATGGCTCGCGGCACATCCTGTATATCGCTCTTCATCAGCACCACGTCCGCCGTCTCGATGGCGATGTCGGAGCCGTTTCCGATGGCCAGACCGACATCGGCAGCAGCCAGCGCCGGGCTGTCATTGATGCCGTCGCCCACCATGAGCACCTTCTTTCCGCCCTCCTTCAGGCGGCTGACCACGTCGGCCTTGCCTTCCGGCAGCACGCCGGCGATCACCTCGTCCACCCCCAGGCGGGCGCCTACGGTCGCCGCAGTGCGCTCGTTGTCACCCGTGAGCAGCACGGTGCGGATACCCATGTCTTTCAATTCCTTCACGGCGTCCGCGGCGTTTTCCTTCATCTGATCGGCCACGCTCACCAATGCGCTCAGCCGCCCGTTCAGGGCGATGTAGACTGGCGTCTCGCCGCGGCCGGCCATGGCTGTCGCCTCAGCTTCAAGCGGCGCTACGCTCACCCCCTTGCTTTCCATCAGGCGGGCGTTGCCCAGCGCGATGACCGCGCCATCCTCAAAGGCCGCCTCGATACCCATGCCGGTGATGTTCTTGAAATCACTCACCTTCAGGTCTGACAGGCTGCGTCCTTCCTGCTGCGCCTTCTCGATAAAGGCAGCCGCCAGCGGATGCTGCGAGGCCTGCTCAGCCGCCGCGGCGCGGGCCAGCAGATCGCCCGGCGCCCCCTCCATTGCCTTCACTGCGCTCACGGCAGGCTTTCCGCTGGTGACCGTGCCTGTTTTGTCAAAGACCACCACCGTGGTCTCGTGCGTCTTTTCCAGCGCCTCACCATTGCGGATCAGTATGCCGTGGCTTGCACCCAGGCCCGTGCCCACCACGATAGCAGTCGGAGTGGCCAGCCCCATGGCACAGGGGCAGGCGATCACCAGTACGGCAGTCAGTATACTGACAGCAAAGGACAGATCCTTGCCCGCCAGCAGCCAGGCCAGCGACGAGATCACAGCGATGCCGATCACGATCGGCACGAAGACCGCCGCCACCTTGTCCGCCATGCCGGAGATAGGGGCTTTCCTGCCCTGAGCATCCTGCACAAAGCGCACGATGCGGCTGAGCGTCGTCTCCTGCCCCACGCGCGTCACGCGCATGTACAGCGCCCCCTGCTGGTTGAGAGAGCCGCCGATCAGCTCATCCCCCTCGCGCTTATCCACCGGCATGCTTTCGCCCGTCAGCAGCGATTCATCCACGGCGGATTCCCCCTTGACCACCAGCCCGTCCAGCGGCACCTTGCTGCCGGGCCGAACCAGCAGCGTATCGCCGGGCTGTACCGTAGCGGTCGGCACCTCTGTCACCGCGCCGTTTTCCCGCACAAGCAAGGCGGTATCCGGCGCCAGTTCCATCAGCTTGCGGATAGCCTCAGTGGTCTTCAGTTTGCTGCGGCTCTCCATGTGCTTGCCCATCATCACCAGCGCGACCACGATGCCCGCAGACTCGTAATACAAGTGGTGGATGTGATGCGGGTTATCCGAAACCAGGAAGGTCATGGCCAGGCTGAACAGGAAGGAGGCGGATGAGCCCAGCGCCACCAGGCTGTCCATCGTGGGGTTCAGATGAAAGAGGGCCTTGAAGCCGTGAACATAGAAGCGCCTGCCGATCCAGAGGATCGGAATCGTCAGCAGCATCTGCAGCATGGCGGCGTTGACCGGATGCGTGGCAGAGCGGAAAAGATCCGGCATCGGGATGCCCGGCCAGAGCATCGGCCCCATCGCGGCATAGAGCAACAGCGCCGAGAGCACCAGCGCGGCCCTCACCTGCCGGCCCTCCGCCTTCAGTTTTTCAAGCTCGTCCGGCCGATCCTCCACGGCCTCTCCCTTGGTCTCCGTCTCCCTGCGGCGGGCGGTGTAGCCGGCTTTCCCGATCTTTTCGATGATCATGGCGGGTGTGACGCGCGATTCGTCATAGCTGATATCCAGCGTGCCCATCACCAAATTGACCTCGCTCTGTTCCACGCCATCCAGTTTGCGCGTAACGCGCTCTACAGCGGAAGAGCAGGATGCGCAGGTCATGCCATCCACCAGATAAATTTCCTTTGTCATGTGTTCCCTCTCTGGACGGTTGCCTGTTTGTTCACCCGTCCACCCGCATTATATACCCCTTATGGGTATATTGCAAGCGGGAAACGAGTGTAAAATTTATGAAATATCTGTGTCCGGCTTTAACCTTGGCGCATTCTATTGTATAATGCTTGTAGCAATCAGGAAAGGGTGAGCGCCGTTTGAAGAGTTTCTTTGACCAGATCGGCGCCTTTTTCTGGAACATCTTCAACAGGCCCCAGCTCAAGGACGGGCTGGATATCCTCATCGTTGCTTTCATTCTGTATCAGTTGTTCATGCTCACGCGCGGCACCAGGGCAAGTCAGGTGCTCAAGGGTTTTGGCGTGCTGATCATTGTCAGCTGGCTGAGCGGTTTTTTGGGCTTGGTCACGCTGAACTGGCTGCTGCTCAACATCGTCAACAACGGCTCTGTTGTGCTGCTGATCCTTTTCCAGCCCGAGATCCGCCGGGCGCTGGAGCGGATCGGGCGGGGCGCGAATATCGACCGCTCCGTGTACGACAAGGATGAATCCGTCCGCATCGTCAACGAAATCACCCAGAGCCTGCTCACGCTTTCCCGCCGCAGGGTGGGCGCCCTGGTGGTGTTTGAGCAGAAAACCGGCCTGAAGGATTACATCGACACAGGCACGATCCTGGATTCCGAGATTTCCGGCCCGCTGCTCACCAACATTTTCGAACCGAACACGCCCCTGCACGACGGCGCGGTCATTATACGCGATGACCGAATCGTGGCGGCCGCCTGCGTGCTGTCGCTGAGCGACCAGAGCAACCTGAGCCGCGATCTGGGCACGCGTCACCGTGCGGGCCTGGGCGCATCTGAAACGACGGATGCCGTGGTGTTCATCGTCTCAGAAGAAACGGGCATCATCAGCATGGCCCAGGGCGGCCGTCTGACCCGTCACCTGGATGCGGACGCGCTCAACAAAGCGCTCTCGGGCCTGTACCAGCGTGAGCAATACGGCTTCAAGCAGCTGGGCGCATGGATGACGGGCAGGTTCAATGCCTTAAGAAAGCAAAAGAATGAACAGCAATAATCCTTTGAAGAAAATTCGGGCCTTTGTGCTTTCGCCCGATGCAAAAAAGTATTACACCTACCTCAGGCGCGTGGTGCTCAACCGCTGGCAGCTGAAGTTGGGCTGCTTCTTTCTGGCGCTGATTCTCTGGGGCGTGCTGATCAGCTCGGACGTCAATATAACCCGTCAGAAAACCATTGAAAACGTCACTGTTACGGCTTCGGGCGCGGACACGCTGCAGCGCAACGGCCTGATCGTGGTATCGGGCCTTGATGATCTGGGCAGCCTGCGCATGCGGGTCGATGTGCCGCAGCGCATGTACAACACGGTCTCGGCCTCCAACTACAATGTGCGCGTAGACCTTTCCCGCATCACCTCGCCGGGCGAGCAGCAGCTGCCTATCCTCACCACGCAGAGCAGCACTTACGGCCAGGTGACCTGGCTTTCAAAAGACAGCGTCACGGTGGTTGTGGATGAACTGATGACCAAGCGGCGCGTGCCCGTGCAGCTGAACACCACTGGCGAAAGCCCCGCAGGGTTTTACGCCTCTCCCTCCTCCGCCAAGCACGATCCCTCCTGGGTAGTCATCACCGGCCCCAGCAGCCTGATCGGCAGCGTGGATAAGTGCATCGCGCAGTTCGATCTGAGCCGGCTGGCGGCTCAGCCAGGCGTGCAGGTCTCCTCCGTTCCCTTCGGCATTTATGACACGGACGGCAATCAGATCAGCTCTCCCCTCATCAGCGTCACCAGCGAGTCTATCGCTGTAGACAGCGTGATCGTGGAACAGCGGCTGCTGCCGATGAAGACCGTGGACATCGATATCAACGGGGTCACCACAGGCAGCCCCAAGCAGGGCTACTATGTTGACAGCGTCAGCGTCTCCCCCGCCTATCTGTCGATAGCCGGTTCGGCGGAGCTGCTGAAGACGCTGACCAAGCTGGAGGTAAGCTCCCGGATTGACATCGAGGGCGCGGAGGGCGAACTGATCCGCCAGATCAAGGTGGAGAAGCCTCAGAACGCCGAGTACATGAGCGAGGAAGCCGTCTATCTGAAGATCACCATATTGCCAGAAACCTCCACTTCCGATCCGGGCATCCCGGTGGGGAAAGCGCCATGAACGCGTTCGCAGACTGGCTGTTCAGTCTTCTGTTCGGCTGGATGGGCGGCGCGGCCAACAGGGCATGGAATGCCATTGCCAATGCCGGCGGCGGTCTTTCTTCTTTCTTTTCAAAGTACTGGCTCATCCTTCTGCTGCTCGCTATTCTGATCGGCACGGTGATGGATTATGCCGTCTGGCTGCTGCGCTGGAAGCCGTATCTGGTTTGGCGCTCCTGGCTGGCGCGCGCGGTGCACCGCAGACGCGCACAACGCACGGCGCAGGAGCTGGAGCAGGCGGAGATGGACGAGGCAGCCCGCGGCGCATTGGCAGGATGGGCGGCCGCACCGGAGGACAGCTCCCCCATCGACTATGATCCGGCCTACTATCCCGTGCCGCAGGCTGCGGCGGATCAGCCGGCCTGGCAGGAGGAGGCTTTCTATCCTCAGGAGGCTGCCGTTTGGCAGGGAAGCTCCCTCCCCTATGAAGAAGGGGCAGCCCTCTATGACAGCCCCGATCAGCAGGCATACGATCCGGCAGGGACAGGCTGGCAGGGTTTTGCTCCCGCGCCTGAATCCGCCTTTCTGTCCTACCAGCCCGGTCCTGACCCGGAGCAGACCAGCCCGCTGGGCACCGCCGCAAACCAGCCTCTGATCGATTACTCGCCCGCCTATGGGGCCTATGACCCCGCCGCCTACGGTGATGGCCAATATGCCGACCAGCCCGAACAGGAGCCCTACGGGCAGGACATGACCCCTGGCGAGGCAGCAGGCGGCAGGCGGCGGCGCAGCCTGCGCAGGCAGCGCCCCATCACGCAAAAACTGCTGGAAGGCATACGCCAGCGCGTCGGCCGCAGCGAGGATGAGGAGGGCATGCTGGACGGTCTGCCACCCGCTGTCCGCCCGGAGGACGCCTTTCATGAGGCAGTCTATCCGGCCGGCTACCATTATCAGCCGCCGGACAGCGGCGCGCGTTCAGACGGGCAGCCATAGCGTCAGCCGCCATATCATCGGACAGACGAAAGGAACAGCATGAATTTTTCAGATTATCAGGCCAAAGCCATGCGCTCCGCCCATGTGAAGGAGCCGGGCGAGCTTTCCACCCTCCAGAACGCCGCGCTGGGCTTGGCCGGCGAATCCGGCGAGGTTGCCGACATGATCAAAAAGGTGAGCTTCCAGGGCCACAGCCTTGACAAAGCTCACCTGGCCGAAGAGGTCGGCGACATTTTATGGTATTGTGCGCTGGCGGCAACCGGCCTTGGCATGGATTTAGACGCCATCGCTCAGGGCAACGTGGATAAGCTGATGAAGCGCTACCCAGAGGGCTTTGACGCGCAGCGGTCCATCCACCGGGAAGAGTAAGGCCTGCTTTTCGCGGCAGCTGATCAGGCCAGCTGCGCAATCAGTTCAAGAACCAGCTTCAGCTCCTCTGCCTTCACTTTGTCGCAGGGAACGCCAGCCCTGACGCACTCAACAAAATAGCGTATCTCTTCAAGATAGGCATTTGTCTTTGGCACATATCCATCCCCTGCCTGGGATTGTATCTCGTTCGGAGTTTCCATGCTGCCATTCCGGTTGAAAATGGTCAGCTTGCCGTCCTTAAATTCCAGCAGCGCCTCTTCAAACTGAAAGCGGAACGCGGACTGAAAACGATAATTGCAGTCAAACCAGGCAGCTTCCGCAGAAACAAAGAAGTCCTGATACTGATAGATCGCCTCAAAATAATCCTGAGTAGGGGTACCGGCGCGGAAGCGCGTCACCTGATCCGGCTTGCCAAAGGCATAAACCATAAAGTCAAGATCGTGTATATGCAGGTCAAAGGGCACCAGGCCGCTGCGCTCAGGATCCCGCATCCAATTATCCCAGCTGGCTTTGGGTGTATTGCCCAGACGGATCATGCGCCCGCTGAGCAGCCGGCCATACCTGCCGGTGTCGTATGCCTGTTTGAGTACCAGATACTCATGCCAAAAACGAACAACCTGCGCAATCATCAGGTTTTTTCCGTTCTTTCTGGCAGCCTCATAAACCCTGTCAACATCTTCGATATTCAGGGAGATCGGTTTTTCACAGATCACATGCACGCCTGCGTTGAGCGCCCTGATGGCATACTCAGCATGCAGATAGGTAGGCAGGCAGATATCCAAAATATCAAAATGCTCCTTTTCTGCCATGTCTTCATAGTGATAATAAGCTGCCGCGTCCATGTTTTTCGCCGCCGCATCCGCTTTCTCCGGCCGGATATCACAACAGGCAATCACCCTGACACCCTCGATCTGCTTCCAGGCTTCGCAATGCGTAGCGCTGATACCTCCCATGCCAAGCATGGCCACCTTCAACGTTTCATACATCTTTAATATGTCTTCCAATTCCTTATATTTGTTCGATCAGCGATTGCAGATAAGCCTGCGTTTCCCTGATATCGATCAACTGCTGTTCGCCGGAAATCTCCCGTTCAATCGTCAGGCTGCCATCAAATCCGCAGGCCTTCAGCCCCTTAATCAGCGCGGGAAAATTGACTTTGCCCTCCCCCACCTTCACTTCGCGCCCCAATTCTCTGCCGTTGGTAGGATAGAACCCATCCTTGGCATGAACTCCGCGCACGTAGCCACCCAGGACATCCAGTGCGTCCACGGGGTTAGCCTTGCCGTAAAGAATCAGATTAGCGGGATCCAAGTTGACAAATAGATTGCCCGTATTGATTTCTTCAAACAATCTTAAAAGAACTATCGGCGTTTCCTGCCCCGTTTCAAACAGAAGATTCTGACCGTTTCGTTTCAGCTCCAGGGCGATTGCCTTCACGGCAGCCGCTACAGCTGGATAGTTGGGATCACTGAGATTTTCAGGAATAAAGCCCATATGGGTCACAATATCCTTAACACCCAGCCTGTACGCAAAGGCCGCGCCGTCCAGTAGCTCCCCAACACGCGTGCCCCGGTACGCAGCCGGAACAATTCCGAGAGTTTCCGGGCCTTCGGTAAAATTCCAGAAGCGCGGACCGCTCCAGCCGCACCAAAAAGCCGTAATCTCCACGCCGTATTCCACACTGAAGCTCTTGATTGCATCAGCATTTGCTTCGTTCCACAGCCGAGGCTGCCAACTGACCAGTTGACAATGGCGGAAGCCTTGAGCGGCGGCATCCGCAAACTTTTTCATCATGCCCTCCAAGGCATGATGAATCACTATACCGACATTCATTCAGAGATTCCTTTCTCGCTCCAGGGCTCAGTGAAAACTCAATCCAGCCTGCGTCATTCTGCGGACGAGAGGCGGGGCAGCAAACCACCCCGCCTCCCGCTGAAAAGCATCTATTTTGAAATCTTCTTAAATCTTACCTGGCCAAATAGGCTTCATAGGCCTTGGTATAGATTTCCATGTAACGCGGATTCTTGACGCCGGCAAATCCGTTGACATATTCCTGCCAAACCTTATCATCGTTGATATCTTTCTGGCCGGTGACAAAGTAGGCGCGCCATTCCTTCCAGTATTGCTCCTGCTCCGTCTTGATCGCGGAACTTTCAGTAGCGTCTTCCACGGAATAGAATCTGGAGAACGAAGGCCACACTTCTTCGGGGAAATAATTTCTCAGACCCTCGACGGCTTCCAGGCAGACGGGCCAGGTTTCGCCACCCTTGAAATACTCATTGGACGCCACGGATGGATTCGCGCCGCCGGCCCAGGGCACATACTCAGCCAAAACCTGCTCAAACGTACGACCATCGGGGGATTTGAGGACAGCATCGGTCAGCTTCAGTCCACCAGGGGAGTTTTCATCCTTCTCATAGGTCACGCCCTCTACTCCCATGAAGTAGCTGATGATACCTTCATCGGAATACCAGTGATCCATCCATCGCACGGCAGCCTTCACCGCGTCCTCGCCTTTTTCCGCGCACTTATAAGTGATCAGGAACTGGCCGGTTGTAGAGGCGGGGATGGAATAAATCGTCCACATCTTTTCACCGTTGTAGCCGGTGAAAGGCTCTTTGATGCCAAGAGAATACTGTTCATATGGAGAGTTGGAAACGGGGCTGTTGTTCACCATGATATAGGTCAAGGCACGGCCGGTAGAAGCCTTGGCTATCTCCTGCGCGTAGTCCATCGTAAAAATATCCTGGTCAATCAGCTTTTCTGAATATAGTTTATTCAGATACTTGAGCGTTTCGCGATAGTTGTCAGACGTGTAGGCATACTGCAGTTTCCCCTCGTCATCCACGAACACATCCAGGTGAGAGCTTCCACGGTTCATCCACCCAAACGATCCGGCAAGAACATACTCAATCTCGTCGATGCGGCTGGAAGTCAGAGGGATCTCATCGGCTTCGCCGTTTTCGTTGTAATCCAATGCCTTGCAGGCGACCAGGTAATTATAAAACTCATCCAGGGTTGTGGGCGCGGAGAGGCCCAGTTTCTCCAGCACATCAGTGTTAAACCATACCTTTGCGCCCACGCGGATCGCATCGCCAGTAAGGATATATGGGGCAGCGTATATCTTGCCATCCGGCATGGTCACAGCATCCTTCGCGCTGGGATATTCCTCAAAATAGCGCATCAGGTTAGGCATGAGCTCCGCATAATCCGACAGTGCTACAAACATGCCTTCTTCGGCATATTTTGCTTGATCGGTGCCGGACACGCTCATCTTCATCAGGATATCCGGCACTTCCGCGGAAGCCAGCATCAGGTTAAGCTGCGTCACGCGGTCAGAATCCGGTATATTCTGATACTGCATGTCAATACCGGATTCCTGTTCAAAGTTTTTCAGGATGACAATTTCATTAAAATCGCCCTGAATGGGAGATTGGTTAACAGCCACGGTCAGGGTCAGTGGCTCGGTCACGATCGGCATGCCCTCCGGATTTACGGCTGCCAACGCGTGGCCGGACACGAGCATCAGAGCAGCGGTCAGAATTGCTAACGATTTTTTCACGGAAATTCCTCCTTTTATTTTCCTCCGCTTACGATACAAGCGGGGTAAATCAACCTTTAACGGCGCCGATCATGACACCTTTCACAAAAAATCTCTGCACAAAAGGATAAATAATCAACATCGGGATAGACGAGACAACGATCACCGAATATTTGATGGTCTCAGCCCGCATGGCCGCACGCGCTGCTTCGTCTGAGCCCATTTCCATCAGGGACTGAGAGTTGTTCGCAGTCAGCACTTTGCGAAGGTACAGCTGCAAGGGCTGTATAGATTCCTTGTTGATGTATAGCAGCGCGCTGAAATAGCTGTTCCAATGCCCGACGCTGTAGTACAGCGCGATGACCGCCAGCACCGGGCCCGACAGCGGAAGAACGACCCTGACCAGAGTAGCAAAGGGTGAACAGCCGTCAATATCGGCCGCTTCCTGCAGTTCGTAGGGAATGGAACTCATAAAAAAGGTCCGCATAATGATCATGTTATAGACTGAAACCGCACCGGGCAGTATCAAAGCCAGCCAGTTGTTCATCAGGCCCAAAGTCTTGCTGACCATCAGATAGGTGGGGATAAGGCCGCCGCTGAAAAACATGCAGAAGGTCATCAGCTTCATGATCACATTGCGCCCCCACAGGTCTTTTCTTGTGACAGGAAAAGCCGCCAGAACAGTCATCACCAGGTTGAGCACGGTGCCGGATAACATGATGATCAGCGAATTGCGATATCCACGCATGATGTTGTCATTTTTGAATACCTCGGCATAGTTTTCCAGCGTCAGATCCACTGGCCACAGGAGCATTTTGCCCGCAGTGACGGACATCGGATCGCTGATCGATGCGCTGAGCACATAAATCAGCGGATAAAGAATGATGCAGGTAATCATGCCCAGAAAGACGACGTTGGTGATTTCAAAGACAATGTCACCCCCTGTCATTCTGCTTCTGAAGCTGTGACGGCCGCTCTTGCCGGTTTGCTTGCTCATTTCCGTCTTCCTTTTCATTTCACCAAAGGCTCGTTTCGCCTATTTTGCGGCTGACTGTATTCACAATCACCAACAGGATACAGTTGATCAGAGAGTTAAACAGACCTATCGCTGTTGACAGACTGAACTGAGCCGATTCAAGGCCGATACGATAAGAATAGGTGGAGATCACATCCGATACGGAAAGGTTTAGATCATTTTGCATCAGGAACACTTTTTCAAAACCGACATTCATAATGTGCCCGGAATTCAGGATGAGCAGCGTGATCATGGTCGGCGCGATACCAGGAATATTGATGTGCCAGATACGCTGCATGCGGTTCGCGCCGTCAATCATAGCAGCTTCATGCAGCGCCGGATCGATTCCGGCTAACGCTGCGATATAGATGATAGAATCCCACCCAATATTCTGCCAGATGCCGGATCCAACATAAAGACCTCGAAACAGCGAAGCCTTTTGCATCCAGTTATAGGGCTCTCCCCCCATGTTCCTGATCATGACATTGACAATACCATAATCGGAATTCGTAAAGGATTTGATGATTCCTACCAAAACCAGCACGGAAAGGAAGTGCGGTGCATAGGTGACGTTTTGTACGAATTTTTTGTATTTGACGGACCTAACTTCATTCAGGCTGAGCGCCAAAACAATCGGCAAGGGAAAACCCAAGGCCAACGACAACAAGCTCAGATAGATGGTATTGCCGAGCACTCTGAAGAAGTACGGGGAATCAAAAAACTGCTGAAAATACTTATACCAAGGGTCAGCCCACGGACTGCCCATGATCCCCTTAAGTACCTTATAGTCCTTGAAGGCAAGCGTTACACCGTACATCGGCCCGTAGCAAAAAACCGCAAAGAAAGCGACAACTGGGATCAGCATCAGATAGAGCTGCCAATTCCGGTGGAGTCGCTTGGAAACGATGAATTCTTTGAGTGTTTTCCTTTTTCTCACCACCGGATATGTTGCATTGCTCACAGAAACCGCTCCCATCTCCGTCATTTCAGTGTTTAATTTATTGCAAAATTATTCAACCCATCAGGTGATTATGAAGAATCAACCCGTGATGTTTTACACATTATAAGTGGCAGAACGGAAAAACACAAGCGCATGAGTTTATTATATACAAAGATCTGCTCCATACCGATGACGAGTACACCGCAGGCGCAAGCTACTACAGACGAGAAAAAAGATAGACAGAAAAACCCCATCCTTTCGGACGGGGCATTGAAAAACAGGTTTGAATCAGCGCTTGCTGAACTGAGGAGCACGTCTCGCGGCTTTGAGGCCGTACTTTTTGCGCTCCTTCATGCGAGGATCGCGGGTGAGGAAACCGGCCTTCTTCAGTTCGCCGCGAAGCTCGGGGTTGGCCTTGATCAGCGCACGGCTGATGCCGTGACGGATCGCGCCGGACTGGCCGGTGAGGCCGCCGCCGTTGACGCTGACCAGCACATCAAAACCGGTGGTTTTGGTGAGGGTCAGGGGCTGACGCACGGTCATCTTCAGGGTCTCGAGACCGAAATAATCGTCCAGCTCGCGCTTGTTGATCACGATGTTGCCGCTGCCGGGAACCAGGCGGACACGGGCAATCGCCTTCTTGCGGCGGCCGACTGCGTTGAAATCTGCTTGTGCCATATTGTTTCTGCTCCTTCCGCTTTACTTAATCAGGGTCAGCACTTCGGGCTTCTGCGCGGCGTGCTCATGCTCCGCGCCCGAGTAGATGTGCAGCTTGGTCGCCATCTTGCGGCCCAGGGGATTCTTGGGCAGCATGCCGACCACGGCATGGCGGAGAGCAAATTCCGGCTTTTCGGCCATCAGCTTGCGGTACTTGGTTTCCTTCAGGCCGCCGACATAGCCGGTGTGATGGTAATAGATCTTCTGGTCCAGCTTTTTGCCGGTGAGGACCAGCTTATCCGCGTTAACGACGATCACATAGTCGCCGGTATCAACATGCGGGGTATAGGTGGGCTTATGCTTGCCGCGCAGGATATTGGCAACCTGGCTGGCAACGCGTCCGAGCACCATGCCTTCTGCATCAACAACATACCACTTGCGCTCAACAGTCTGCGCATTTGCCATGTAGGTATTCAAAGTTGAACTCCTCCTAAACATTGTGTGCATGTGCAGGGCTGTGATGGTCGCACATTCCTGCGAACTGCCCTCAATAGTTCCGGGGCTAGCGGCCTATTGATGCAACAGCCATAATATAATAAGCTTCCCCTTCTGTCAAGGCAATTTCAGCGTATTTGGCCCTTCTTGGGACGATTTTTCACACCGAAGCATCGCCTCTCTCCGCTTGACAGATCGTGCCCCAAACACTACCCTGAAGCCATTCCATGTACTGGAGGTGTCTCTTGTCCGGACGGGGAAAGGATCTGCTGCGCAAGTCGCTGCATGTGCTGAGGTGGGTCCCCACCTCCTGCAAGGCGCTGTATCCCTTCTGGCTCTCCGCCCAGCTCGACACGGTAGAGGAAGAGGCCATTTTCTCAAGCCTGCCGAAAGGCATGGACGGGCTGAGCATTGCCTATGCCTCCGATATCCACTACGGCGCCTTCTTTGGCCGGGAGCGAGCGGTCGATCTGGCCGAAAGGCTGAACGCCATGAACGCAGACCTTATCCTGCTGGGAGGCGACTATGGTGAGACTGCGGCAACAGGCGCGGCGTTTTTCAGCGTCATTCCTCCGCTCAGGGCGCGCCTTGGCGTATATGCCGCGATGGGCAACCACGACCTCATCGGCAGCGGCCGGGAGATCGCGCAGCTTGAAGAAGCCGTCGCCATGAGCGGCGTCAGGCTTTTGAGAAACAGCGGTGCACTGATCAGTCAGGGCGGCGACAGCCTGCTTCTTTGCGCCACGGACGATATTCTGCAGGGCAAGCCCGACCTTGGCCCGCTGCTTCCCGCCATGCAGAGCGCTTCCTTCACGCTCTTTGCTCCGCATTCGCCGGATATACTGCCGCAGGCGGAAAGGACAGAGGGCTTCCGCTTTGACCTGGCCCTCTGCGGCCACACGCACGGCGGGCAGATCGTGCTCTTTGGCCGCAGCCTGCACTCCTCCAGCAGGTATGGCGATACCTACGCCCGGGGCTGGATGAACGTGCACGGCGGCCGCCTGATGGTCTCCTGCGGCGTCGGCACCTCACTGATGCCCATCCGTCTGGGCGTTCGCCCGCAGATCCACAGGATCACGCTGAGAAAAGCATATTAAACCAGGCGAAGAGAGGGATCGGCGTTCAGATCAAGCCCCGCCAGCTGAAGATGCCTGAGCCTTCTGAAGGCCGCGGCGCCGATCATGGCCGCGTTGTCGCCCGTGTACTTCAGCTCCGGCATATAGAGCTCCATGCCGCGTCCTGCGCAGGCCTCCATCATCCTTTCACGCAGCAGCCGGTTGGCCGACACGCCGCCCGCCAGCGCCAGCCTGCGCTGGCCCAGGTCTTCCGCCGCCATCATGCATTTATCGGCCAGCTGATCCACCACGGCCCTGCGAAAGGAGGCGGCCAGATCGTTCACGGGCAGCGATTCCCCGCGCTGGGCCATGCCGTGCGTCAGATTGATAAAAGCTGTTTTCAGCCCTGAAAAACTGTAGTCATAGGGTCTGTCCGTGTGCGGTCGGGGAAGCGGAAAGGCCCGGTCGTTCCCCGATCCCGCCGCGAGGTCGAGCTTTGGCCCGCCGGGATAGGGCAGGCCGAGAACGCGCGCCGCCTTGTCGAAGGCCTCGCCCGCCGCGTCATCCTGCGTGCAGCCGATCAGGCGGTAGGTATCCCCCTCCTCCACCATCAGCAGGTGGCTGTGCCCGCCCGATACGACCAGGCAGAGGTAGGGCGGCTCCAGCAAAGGGAACGAAAGATAGTTGGCGCAAATGTGCCCCTCAATGTGGTTGACGGCAATCAGAGGCTTGCCCAGCGCAGCCGCCAGGCCCTTGGCATAGCTGACGCCGACCAGCAGCGCGCCCACCAGCCCCGGCCCGCAGGTGACCGCGACGGCGTCGATCTGCGAAAAGCCAAGCCCCGCCTCCTCCAGCGCGGCCCGCACGATCGGAGAAATCTTTTCCACATGGGCGCGGCTGGCGATCTCCGGCACCACGCCGCCGTAGAGGCTGTGCAGATCGATCTGAGAGTAGACGCAGTTGGACAGCACGCGGCGGCCGTCCTCCACCACGGCGGCGGCCGTTTCATCGCAGGAGGATTCGATGGCGAGTATCCTCACGTTTTTTCTGCCGAGCAGCTTCTCCGCGTCCCTTCGCGCGGTCTCAAGATAGCTCATGATGCGGCCCTCCCTGCCCCGGTCAGCGCCCAGGCTGCCAGCGGCAGAGCCAGCAGCACGGGCCAAGCCTGCGTCAGCAAATCTCCCGCGTAGGATACGAAAAACGCTCCGGGCATCAGCTGCAGGAGGAGATCGCTGCGCGGGTTCAGCAGCCACAGATCGTTGCTGAACAGCAGCCTGTGAAACAGTATGAACAGCGAGTCAAAATCAAGCGCAGCCCACAGCGCCGCCGCAGCCGTCAGCGCAAACACCGCAAGCAGCGTGCCAGCCAGCGCCCTCTGCGGCCGCACCGCCCGGAGCAGGGCCGGCCTCAGCCGCCGCAGCGTAAAAAACAGCGCCAGCCCGCTGGCCAGCAGGATCAGCGCGGCGACGCGCAGCCGGCCCGCCAGGGCCACCAGCCCCCTGATATCCGAAAGATGGGCCAGCTCCTTCTCTGAAAAGGCAGGGCCGCTTTCACCCCTTCGGCTCACCCGAACCTGCGCGCTCATCAGATCGCCCTTCAGAAAGCCGGTGATCGCGCGCGCAAGCGCCACGTGCTGCCCCGCGTCGAGGCCGGACAGCCCATCGTCCGCGTAGCGGTCAAACTTCGCCTCCATGCGCTGCTCATCCACCGCGAAAGACGCCAAAAGGCCCGCGGCATAAGCCAGCAGGCAGAAAACCAGCGCCAGGCACAGGCCCGCGCGCAGCAGAGCGGCGGCCCGCATTATTGCATCTTCAGATAGGCAGTGATAAACCCATCCAGATTACCGTCCATCACGTCAGTGATGTTGCCGGACTCATAGCCGGTTCTGTGATCCTTCACCATGGTATAGGGTTGGAAGACATAGGAGCGGATCTGGCTTCCCCACTCGATCTTCTTCATCTCGCCCTTGATATCGGCCATCTGCTCTTCCTTCTCGCGCTCGTGCAGCTCTACCAGGCGGGCCCGCAGCATCTGCATGGCCTTCTCCTTGTTCTGCACCTGGCTGCGCTCGTTCTGGCAGGAAACCACGATGCCGGTGGGGAGGTGGGTCAGGCGCACGGCCGAATCCGTCTTGTTGACGTGCTGGCCGCCCGCGCCGGTGGAGCGGTAGGTATCCACACGCACGTCCTCCATGTTGATCTCCACCTTGCCGTCATCCTCAATGACAGGGGCCACGTCCAGCGACGCGAAGGAAGTGTGCCTTCTCGCGTTGGCGTCAAAGGGGCTGATGCGCACCAGGCGGTGCACGCCCCGCTCGCCGCGCAGGTAGCCGTAGGCATTTTCGCCCGTCACCTCAAAGGTGACGGATTTGATGCCCGCCTCGTCGCCGTCCAACAGGTCAAGCAGCGTCACCTTGAAGCCCGCCCGTTCGCAGTAGCGCGTATACATGCGATAGAGCATCTGGGTCCAATCCTGCGCCTCGGTGCCGCCAGCGCCCGCGTGCAGCGACAGGATAGCGTCATGCGAATCATAATCGCCCCGCATCAAGGTTTCCAGCGCCAGCATATCCACCTGATGTCCCAGCGTTTCAAGCTCCGCCCCCGCCTCGTCGGCCATGCCCTGATCGCTTTCGTCGTCAGCCAGCTCCATCATGGTGTCGATGTCGTCGCACAGCGTCTGAAGATGGCGGTAGTGCTCAATTTTGGACTCGATGGAGGAGATCCGCTGGTTGACGGTACGCGACCTGTCCAGATTATCCCAGAATCCGGGCGCGTTCAGCTCTTCCTTCAGTTCCATCAGTTCCTGCTCCATCTGGCTGATGTGCAGGCCGTCCCCCACCTCGGCCAGTCGGGCCCTCAGCGCGTTCAGATCGACGCGGTATCGTTCCAGTTCTACTATCATGCTTTCACTCCAAGCTCGTCGGTTCTCTGCGCTCAGGCATTCGCGCCGTGGCAGTTCTTATACTTTTTGCCGCTGCCGCAGGGGCAGGGGCTGTTGCGGCCTATCTTTTCGCCCTTGCGCACGGGCGCAGGCGCGGTCTTGGACGCGGCGGCGTCTCCCGCTCCGATCGCCTGCGTGGGCCTGGCGACTTCGCGGCGCTCCGGCGCCTTTTCTATGCGCAGCTGGCAGAGCGTGCGCACCGCGTCTTCCTGCAGCAGGCGCACCATCTCGTCGAACATGTCATAGCTTTCCATCTTGTACTCGTTCACGGGATCGCGCTGCGCGTAGGCGCGCAGGCCGATGCCGTCGCGCAGCCTGTCCATGGCGTCGATGTGGTCCATCCAGCGGGTATCCACGCTGCGCAGCAGCACGTTGCGCTCCAGCTCCCGCATGTCCACGCCAATGGCGGAGATCTCCTCCTCGCGCTTCCCGTAGAAGGCGCGGGCCGTTTTCTTGAGGAACTCGCTCAGCCCTTCCCTGTTGAAGCCCCCCATCGCGTCCGCGTTGGCCTTCATCGTGCCGGCGGGGATGCACAGCCTCTCCAGATAGTCAGCAAGGCCCGCGACGTCCCAATCCTTGTTTTCGCCGGCGCAGAAGCGGGCCACGGCCTCGTCCACCAGCTTGTCGGCCATGCCCAGCAGGGCCTCGCGCATATTTTCGCCCTCCAGCACCTGCCGGCGCTGGCGGTAGATCAGCTCGCGCTGCTGGTTCATCACGTCGTCATAGCGCAGCACGTTTTTACGGATCTCATAGTTGCGGCTCTCGATGCGCTTTTGCGCGTTCTCGATCTGCTTGGTCAGCATGCCCGCCTCAAGCGGCACGTTTTCTTCCATGCCCAGCCTGGCGATCAGCGGCTGTATGCGCTCGCCGCCGAACAGCCGCATCAGATCGTCCTCCAGAGAAATGAAGAACTGAGAGGAACCGGGGTCGCCCTGACGGCCGGCGCGGCCGCGCAGCTGATTGTCGATGCGGCGGCTCTCATGGCGCTCGGTGCCGATGATGTGCAGGCCGCCCACCTGCACCACCTGCTCATGCTCGATGTCGGTGGTCTTCTTAAACTCGTCCCGCAGCTCGCGGTAGCGTTTTCTGGCGGCCAGCGTTTCCTCATCGACATTCTCGTTGCGGCCTGTGGCCTGCTCGATCATGTCCTCGGAGTAATCCTCCCGCGCCATGGCCCGTCGGGCCAGAAAATCCGGATTGCCGCCCAGCAGGATGTCGGTGCCGCGGCCAGCCATGTTGGTGGCGATGGTCACAGCGCCCTTGTGCCCGGCCTGCGCCACGATGGCGGCCTCCCTCGCGTGCTGCTTGGCGTTCAGCACCTCGTGCTGGATGCCCCGCAGGCTCAGCATACGGCTGAGCATCTCGGATACCTCCACCGAAATGGTGCCGACCAGCAGAGGCTGTCCGGTGGCGTGGCGGCGGATGATCTCCTCCACCACGGCGTCATACTTTCCCTTTTTGGTGCGGTAGACCACATCGTTGAGGTCGTTGCGGATCATGGGCATGTTGGTGGGCACCTGCACCACGTCCAGGCTGTAGATGCCCTGAAACTCCTCTTCTTCCGTCTTGGCCGTTCCCGTCATGCCCGAGAGCTTGTCGTACATGCGAAAATAGTTTTGAAAGGTGATGGTGGCCAGCGTTTTGGATTCACGCTCCACCTTCACATGCTCCTTGGCCTCGATGGCCTGGTGCAGTCCGTCCGAGTAGCGGCGGCCCACCATCAGGCGGCCGGTGAACTCATCGACGATGACCACCTCATCGTTCTGCACCACATAGTCGATGTCGCGCTTCATCAGCACGTTGGCCTTCAGCGCCTGGATGAGGTAATGGTTCAAGTCATTGTTCTCGGGGTCTGAGAGGTTGGAGATGCCGAAGGCAGCCTCGGCCTTGGCCGTGCCCTCCTCGGTGAAGATCACGCTCTTTTCCTTTTCCTCCACCGTGTAGTCCGTCTCGCTTTTCAGTCGGGAAACAAAGCGATCCGCCTTCTCATACATGTCGGTCGGCTTGTCGCCCTGGCCGGAGATGATCAGGGGCGTGCGGGCCTCGTCGATCAGGATGGAGTCCACCTCGTCCACCACCGCGAAGTGATGGCCCCGCTGCACCATGTCGCTGCGGTAGATCACCATATTGTCACGCAGGTAATCAAAGCCCATCTCATTGTTGGTGCCGTAGGTGATGTCGCAGGCATAGGCCGCTCGGCGCTGCTCGCCCGTCAGATCGTGCACGATCACGCCCACGCTCATGCCCAGGAAACGGAACAGCTTGCCCATTTCCTCACCCTGAAACTTAGCAAGGTAGTCGTTCACCGTGACGATGTGCACGCCCTTGCCGTCCAGCGCGTTCAGATAGGCGGGCAGACAGGCGGTCAGCGTTTTTCCTTCGCCCGTTTTCATTTCCGCAATACGGCCCTGGTGCAGCACGATACCGCCGATCAGCTGCACATAGAAGGGGCGCAGGCCCAGCGTGCGTCTGGCGGCTTCGCGCACCACCGCGAACGCCTCCGGCAGCAGCTGATCCAGCGTCTCCCCGCCCTCCAGGTGGCGGCGGCGGAATTCATCGGTTTTGTCTGCCAGCTGCGCGTCGCTCAGCGCGGCCATCTGAGGCTCCAGCGCCTCGATGCTGTCGGCCGTTTTCTTCAGCGGCTTCAGCTGGGCGTCCGCGCCCAGGCCGAAAACCGTCTTTAATTTATCAAACATCATAGTACTCCTTCGGCATTCGCCACTGTGCATTATACATGCTGCGGGAAAGCCCCGCAAGGCGCGCGAAAAACCCCTCCTGCCTTGCGGCGAAAGAGGGGTTTGGGATCTCAGAGGATGTACTTTTTCAGGTCTTCTTTTTTGGCTGCGCTCACATGCTGGCGCACATATTCCGCCGTGATCCGCAGGTCCACCTCCGGCATGTCGCCGCCTGCGTTGTAGGAAATATCCTCCAGCAGCTCCTCAAACACGCCGTGCAGGCGTCTGGCCCCGATATCCTCGCTGAGGGTATTGGCATTGACCGCCGCATCCGCGATCTCTTCAAGCGCCTGTTCGTCAAAGCTGAGCTTCACCCTGTCGACCGCCAGCAGCGCGGCGTACTGCCTCGTCAGCGCGTTGTCAGGCTGGGTGAGTATCCTGATGAAATCCTCCCGGCTGAGCGAGTTCAGCTTCACGTGCACGGGGAAGCGCCCCTGCAGCTCGGGGATCAGGTCGCCCACCTTGGCTACATGGAAGGCGCCGGCCGCGATAAAGAGCATGAAGTCGGTACGCACCGAGCCGTACTTGGTGTTGACGGTGCTGCCCTCCACGATGGGGAGTATATCCCTCTGCACGCCCTCGCGCGACACATCGGGCCCCTGGCCGCTGGAGCGGCCGGCGATCTTATCAATCTCATCGATAAAGACGATTCCCTGCTGCTCGGCGCGGCGGACGGCCTCTTCTTTCACGGCGTCCTCGTCGATCAGCTTCTGCGATTCCTCCGCCTGCAGGATCTTGCGGGCCTCCTTCACTTTGACATGGCGCAGTTTGGTCTTCCTGGGCAGCATGCCGCCCATCATGTCGCCGATGTTGATGGCGCTGCCGCCCACCTCCAGCTGCGGAGCCGACTCCTCCACCTCTATCTCCACCTCATGATCCTCCAGCAGGCCCTTCCGCAGCTGCTGCTCGATCTCGGAGCGCCGGCCGGAAAGCCGCTGCTGCTCCTCAGGCGAAGCTTCAGGCTGCTTGCCGCGGGTGCCCAGCAGGATATCGATGGGATTCTGCGCCGGCTTTTTCACAGGGTCTGCCAGCAGGCTCACCAGCCTGTCCTCGGCCAGCACCTCGGCGCGCAGCTTGACGCGCGCGGCATGCTCCTCCCGCACCAGGCGAATGGCGTTTTCCACCAGATCGCGGATGATGCTCTCCACGTCGCGGCCCACATAGCCGACCTCGGTAAACTTGGTGGCCTCCACCTTCACAAAGGGAGCGTTGACCAGCTTGGCAAGGCGCCTGGCGATCTCCGTCTTGCCCACGCCCGTCGGCCCCATCATCAGAATGTTCTTGGGGTAGATCTCCTCGCGCATCTCCTCGGACACCTGGGCGCGGCGATAGCGGTTGCGCAGAGCGATGGCCACCATGCGCTTGGCCTCGTCCTGGCCGACGATATAACGGTCCAGCTCCCTGACAACCTCACGCGGCGTCAATTCGATGTTCATAGCTCCTCCACGTAAACGTTGTCGTTGGTATACACGCAGATGGACGCGGCGATGTGCAGGGCCTTGAGCGCGATCTCCCGCGCGGACAGGTCGGTGTTCTCATACATCGCGCGCGCCGCGGCCAGGGCGTAGTTGCCGCCCGAGCCGATGGCGCAGATGCCGTCGTCGGGCGAAATGACCTCGCCCGTGCCCGAAATGATCAGCAGGTTGTCCTGATCCGCCGCGATCAGCATGGCCTCCAGCTTGCGCATGGCCTTGTCGCTGCGCCATTCCTTGGCCAGTTCCACCGCCGCGCGCTCAAAGTTGCCGCTGAACTGCGTCAGCTTTTCCTCAAACCTGTCGCTCAGGGCGTAGGCATCGGCCACCGTGCCCGCGAACCCGACCACCACCCTGTCCTGATAGATGCGGCGCACCTTGCGCGCCGAGGCCTTGAAGATCGTGTTTTCTCCCATGGTCACCTGTCCGTCGCCCGCAATGGCGGTCTTTCCGCCGCGGCGCACGGCGCAGATGGTGGTTCCCTTCAGTTCCATGCCTTCCTCCTTTGTCAGGCCAGCTGAGGCTTCAGCGCCTCGATGCCCGCGAGCGCCAGTTCGGATACCCTGAGGCAGCGCTCCTCTTTTCTGCGTACTTTTTCCTGAATGGGGTCGATCAGCCCGAATGATACGTGCATGGGCTGGTAGTTGCGGTTAAAGGTCGATACATAGCGGCAGAGGCTGCCGATGGCCGTGCTGCCGGGGAAGGCGGCGGGCGCTTTCCCACGCAGGCGCAGCGCCAGCTGTACACCAGCGCACAGGCCTGAGGCCGCGCTTTCGATATAGCCCTCCACCCCGGTGATCTGCCCGGCAAAGTACAGGCCCTCGCTGCCCTTCACCATGAAGTCGGGCCCCAGCAGCTCCGGCGCGTTGAGGAAGGTGTTGCGGTGCATCACGCCGTAGCGCGCGAATTCCGCGTGCTCAAGGCCGGGGATCATGCCGAAGACCCGCTTCTGCTCCGGGAACTTCAGACGGGTCTGAAAGCCGACGAGGTTGTAGAGACTATCCGAGGCATCATCCCTTCGCAGCTGCAAGACGGCGAAGGGGCGCTTGCCCGTGCGCGGATCCACCAGCCCGACGGGCTTCAGCGGGCCGAAGGCCAGCGCCATTTCGCCGCGTCTGGCCATGGATTCCACCGGCATGCAGCCCTCGAACACCTTGCTCTCCTCAAAGCCGTGCACGGGGGCCGTTTCGGCGGCGATCAGGGCCCTATAGAAGGCCCTGTAGGTCTCCTCATCCATGGGGCAGTTGATATAGTCGTCCTCGCCCCGGCCGTAGCGGGAGGCGAGGAAGGCCTTGTCCATGTCGATGGAATCCTTCAGCACGATCGGGGCGGCCGCATCGTAAAAGTGCAGGTCCTTCATGCCGGGAAGGGCGGCGATGGCTCCGCTCAGCGCGTCCGAGGTCAGGGGGCCCGTGGCGATGACGGCGTTCGCGCCGGGAAGCTCGGTCGCCTCTCCTTCTTCAAAGCGAAGGCCGGGGTGCCCGAGCAGTTCCTCCGTGATATAGCCTGAAAACAGCTCCCGATCCACGGCCAGGGCGCCGCCGGCGGGCACGCGCGCCCGGTCGGCCGCCCGCATGATCAGCGAATCCAGCCGGCGCATCTCCTCCTTGAGCAGTCCCGCCGCGTTCTGCAGCCGATCCGAGCGCAGAGAGTTTGAGCAGACAAGCTCTGCGAAGCCGTCCGACACGTGGGCAGGGCTCTTTTTCCCCGGCTTCATATCCCGCAGCGTCACGGGGATGCCGCGGCGCAGCAGCTGCCACGCGGCCTCGCAGCCCGCGAGGCCCGCCCCGATCACCAGAGCGCGGGGCTCACTCATTCTCGCCCTCCGCCTCTTCATAGGGCTCGCGGTGGCGGCAGGCCTCGTTGGAGCAGAGCAACAGCGCGTCATTCTTGCGCCGCTTGACAGTCATATAGCTGCCGCACTCCGGGCAGGGCTTGCTGACGGGCATCTCCCAGGAGACGAAATCACATTCCGGATAGCGCTCACAGCCGTAAAACCTGCGGTTCTTCTTGCTGGTTTTTTCAAGCAGCTCACCGCCGCACTGCGGGCACTTCACGCCGATGTAGGTGAGAATGGGCTGCGTGTTGCGGCAGGCGGGAAAATTGGGGCAGGCCAGGAAGCGGCCGAAACGGCCGTTTTTATAGACCATGGTCGCGCCGCACTGGTCGCAGATCACATCGCTTTTTTCATCCTCGATGACGATCTTCTCGATGTCCTGCTCGGCGCGCTCCAGCTTCTTCTCAAACTCGGGATAAAATTCGGACAGCACCTCCCGCCACCGCTTGCTGCCTTCCTCCACGCTGTCCAGCTCGCTCTCCATCCTGGCGGTGAATTCGGTATCCACGATCTGGTCAAAGTAATCAACCATCAGGCCGGTCACCGTACGGCCCAGCTCGGTCGGGTAGAGACGCTTTTTCTCGCGAGACACATAGCCCCTGGCAATGATGGTGGAAACGGTCGGCGCGTAGGTAGAGGGGCGGCCGATGCCGCGCTCCTCCAGCTCCTTCACCAGCGAAGCCTCGGTGTAGCGCGCCGGGGGCTGCGTGAAGTGCTGCTCGCTGCTGACCGATTTGAGCTGCACCGGGCTCCCCGCTTCGCACCTGGGCAGCTTGCTGTCCACCTTCTCATCGGCTTCGTCGCTGCTCTCCTCATAGACCACGGTGAAGCCGGCAAAGGTCTTGTGCTCGCCGTAGTAGCGCAGCAGCGCCTTGCCGCCCTCCACCTCCAGCGTAACGGTGTCGTAGCGCGCGTCCGCCATCTGGCTGGCGAGGAAGCGGGAATAGATCAGCCTGTAGAGCTTGTACTGATCATTGCTCAGGTACTGGCGCACGCTGTCTGGCGTGCGTGAGGACTGCGTGGGGCGGATGGCCTCGTGCGCATCCTGCGCCGTGGTGCGCCCCTTGTAGACGTTTGGTTTTTCGGGCAGATAATCCTCGCCGTACTGACCGAGGATCGCTTCTCTTGCCGCGGAAAGCGCCTCATCGCTGACGCGCACCGAGTCGGTGCGGATATAGCTGACCAGGCCCTGGGTACCCTCCTTGCCCAGGTCCACGCCCTCATAAAGCCCCTGCACCACCTGCATGGTCTTGGCGATGGTGAAGTTCAGCTTGCGGGAAGCCTCCTGCTGCAAAGTGGAGGTTGTAAAGGGCGGCGCCGGGTGCTTGAGGCGCTCCCTGGTTCTGACGGACTTGACCTTGAGCTCCGCCCCCTCTATCTGCCGCTGCGCGCCGAGCGCAGCTTCAGCGGAGGCGATCTCCGCCCTCCTGCCGTCCAGCTGCGACAGTTTGGCCCTCAGCGGCACGGCCCTGCCGCCCTCACAGGCCACGGAGATATCGGCATAGACATCCCAGTATTCTTCCGGGATGAAGGAGGCTATCTCGTCCTCTCTGTCGACGATCATGCGGGTGGCCACGCTCTGCACGCGCCCCGCGGAAAGGCCCTTGCGCACCTTGGCCCAGAGCAGGGGGCTGATCTTATAGCCCACCAGCCTGTCCAGCGCGCGGCGCGCCTGCTGCGCATCCACCAGATCCATGTCGATCGTGCGGGGGGTCTTCACCGCCTCCGTGACCGCTTTCTTGGTGATCTCATGAAACTCCACCCGCTTCACCTGCGTCGGGTCCAGCTTCAGCGCCTGCGCCAGGTGCCAGGAGATGGCCTCGCCCTCCCGGTCAGGGTCGGTCGCCAGGTAGATATCCTTGGCCCCCTTGGCCTCCTTGCGCAGCCTGGCCAGCAGATCGCCCTTCCCGTGGATGGTGATGTAATCCATGCGGAAATCATCCTCCGGCGAAATGCCGATGCGGGATTTGGGCAGGTCGCGCACATGGCCCTGCGAGGCCTCCACCTTGTAGCCGCGGCCCAGGAATTTCTCGATCGTGTGCGCCTTGGCAGGCGATTCTACAATAACAAGCTTGCGTGATGCGGTCACGTTTTCCTCCAAAAGACAGTTTCCGCCTTCGCGGATAGTCCGAATGATAGCCTCTGCGACGGCAGATTGTCAAACCGAAGCGGCAGCGCCCCGTTTCAGCGCCCTGCCGCTCGGTACATCCTGCCCGGCAGCGCCTCCACCGCGCCTTCCAGCTCCAGCATGGTCAGCTCCCGGCCGAGCGAAGCCGCGTCCATCCCCGTCAGATCCAGCAGCTCCTCAAAGCCTCTCCGATCTTCCCGCAGGGCGGCCATGATGGGTCGCTGCGCGTCCGTTAAGGCGAGGTCTTCAAAACTGAGCTGCCTGGGCGCGGCGGCACGCCCGCCCCAGCCCAGATCCTCCAATATGTCCTCCGCGCAGGTGCAGAGTCGCGCGCCCTCGCGGATCATGCGGTTGGGGATACAGCTGCCCGGCGCGTCCACCTCGCCCGGCAGAGCAAAAACCTCCCTGCCCTGATCCAGCGCGTGCCCCACCGTGATCAGCGTGCCGGATCTCTCCCTGGCCTCAGCCAGCAAAAGGCCCTGGGACAGGCCGGACACGATGCGGTTGCGCGCCGGAAACCGAAAGGCCAGCGGCAGCGCAGAAGGCGGCAGCTCCGTCACCACCGCCCCGCCGGAAGCGGCGATCTCCTCAGCCAGCTTGATGTTCTCTTCCGGGTAAACGTGGCCAAGGCCGCTGCCCAGCACGGCGACGGTCACGCCGCCCGCGTCCAGCGCGCCCCTGTGCGCGGCGGTATCGATGCCCCGCGCAAGGCCCGAAACGATGACGACGCCCTGCGCCGCCAGATCACGCGCGATGGAAAAGGCATGCTGGCGGCCGTATCTTGTCTCCCGCCTGCTGCCCACGATGGAGACCGCGCGGTAATCGCCGGACGGCAGCCTGCCCCTGTAAAACAAAAGATCCGGCGGATCAGGGATGGACGAGAGCAAGGCGGGGTAATCGGCGCCGCCCAGGAAGCTCAGGCTGATGCCCAGCTTTTCAAGGCGCAGCAGCAGCTTGTCAAGCCCCAGCTCGCGCAGCGCGCGCAGCTCCTCCGTCGTCTTGGGGCCGACCGTCTCCTCAAAGCCCTGCGGGAAAAGGCTCAGCATTTCCTCATCGCTTTGGAAGCGCGCCCGAAGCCGCCTGCGGGCAGCCGGCGTCATGCTCTCGGCAAGCGCGAGCCACAGGCGGGCCAGCTGGTTCGCATTCTCAAGCATGAGCGTCTCCCCAGTATTTGCTGTCGACCAGGCGGTACTGGATGGCCTCCGCCATGGCAGGCACTTCTACCTCCCGCTCCCCCGCCAGGTCAGCGATGGTGCGCGCCACCTTGATCAGGCGGCTGTAAGCGCGCATGCTGAGTCCCCTCTGGCTGACGGCGCGGTGCAGCAGCTCCGCCGCTTCGGGCCGGAGCAGAGCCAGCTCCTCCACCTGCGTCGAATCCATCTGCGCGTTCAGGCGGATGCCCGTGCCTTCAAAGCGCAGGCGCTGCCGCTCTCTTGCGCGGATCACCCGCTCCCTGACGGCCAGGCTGCTCTCGGCCGCCGGGGCGGCGGCGATCTCCTCCACCGGCACGGCGTCCACCTCCACCTGGATATCGATGCGGTCCAGCAGCGGGCCGGAAATACGGTCGAGATACTTCCTGATCTCGTGGCTGCCGCAGCGGCAGGCCCTTGTTTTGCTGCCATAGTAGCCGCAGGGACAGGGATTCATGCTGGCCACCAGCATGCAGCGCGACAGATAGCGCGAGTGCGCCCGCACGCGGGACACATTGGCCACCCCATCCTCCAGCGGCTGGCGCAGCGCCTCCAGCACCTGCCTTGGATATTCCGGCATCTCGTCCAAAAAGAGCACGCCGTTGTGCGCCAGCGATACCTCTCCCGGCCTTGCGTTGCTGCCGCCGCCCACCAGAGCGGCCATCGAAGCCGAATGATGCGGCGTTCTGAAGGGGCGCACCGTGATGAGGCCCTGCCCCGGCTCCACCAGCCCCGCGGCTCCGTGGATGCGCGTGGTCTCAAAGGCCTCCTCCTGCGTCATCAGCGGCAGTATGCCGGGCAGGCAGCGGGCCAGCATGGTCTTTCCCGCGCCGGGCACGCCGACCATCAGCAGATTGTGCCCGCCCGCGGCCGCCACCTCCAGCGCGCGCTTGGCCAGCCGCTGGCCGCGCACGCTGCCGAGGTCAGCCTCTATGCTCTGCTCGGCCAGGCATTCCGCGTAACTTTTCTGCGCCTGCGCCGGGATAGGCGCGCGGCCCGACAGGTGCTGCACGGCCTCATAGAGCGAGCCCGCGGGAAAGACCTCCATCCCCTCCACGGATTCCACCTCGGGCGCATTGGCGCGCGGCAGCATCACGCGGGCATAGCCCCGCTCCCGGGCGGCGATCACCAGCGAAAGCGCGCCGTGGATGGGCAGCAGCCGCCCGTCAAGCGCCAGCTCCCCCAGCAGCACGGTGCGCTCCAGATCAAGGGCGCGGGACTGCCCGCTGGCCACGATGACCGCGACCGCGATGGGCAGGTCAAAGGCCGTGCCTTCCTTGCGCAGGTCGGCGGGCGAAAGATTGACCGTTGTGCGCACGAAGGGCTGGGTAAAGCCGCTGTTCTTCAGGGCCGCGAACACGCGCTCGCGGCTCTCCTTCACCGCGGCGTCCGGCAGGCCCACCAGGTTAAAGGCAAACTTATCGCTGCTGGAAACATCCGCCTCCACGGCCACAGGCTCTCCCTGTATGCCGCTGAGGGCAAAGCACAAGGTTCTGGCAAGCACGCGCGGGCCTCCTGAACGGTTAATAGTAGATCCTTGGGAACCACCGCATCGCGTTCAGCCAGGCGGCGGATACGCGAATGCCCGAGTAATAGGGGAAGAAGCCGATGAACATGGCCAGCGTGACCGAAAGGTACACGCCCGTCACGATCAGGCCGGCGCGCCTGCTGCGCCGGTAAAGATAATAGAGGCTCAGCGCCGCGGCCAGCACGATGAAGGGCACCGAAGGGAAGTAGTGGTACAGGTAGGTGCCCCTGGGCACCAGCATCCAGGGCACATACTGGGCCAGATAGCCGATGATCACCAGCATCGGGCGCATGTCCTCCCCCTCCTTCGGGGGGCGGATCAGGCGCTTGAGGGTGAGCGCGATCAGGAACAGCATCGCGCCGAAGCCCGCCCACCAGACGGCGGGGTTGCCAAAGCTCATGATGGTGCTGCCCGTATCGCCGATCCGCTTGCCCGCGTAGAAGTAGAAGGGCTTGAGGATCAGGGGCCATTCGTACCAGGGCGAATAGTAGGGATGATCGGCCCCGAAGCCCGAGACCGAGTGATAGCCGTACATATAGGCGCTGGCATCCCATACCTTCCGCACCGTGAGGCCGCCCGGCGTGCGCATGAACCAGGGCAGGAAGGAAACATAATAGATCACCGCGGGCAGCAGCACAAAGACCAGCACACACCAGCCCAGCGTCAGCAGGGCGTCATGCGTCCACCGGCCGGCGACGCGCTCCAGCAGGGCGCGCTCGTCATCCGAATGAGCCCTCCCGCGCGCCGCGCCCGCGCAGCCCGCTTCGCGCGCCCTGCGCGCGAAGGCCCAGAAGAAGATCACAGCCAGGCCCGCACCGGCGTAAAGCCCCGTCCACTTGCTGGCGATGGCAAAACCGATGAACAGCCCGGAAAGGCCCAGATCCTTCAGATCCCGCTTCAGGCTGCCGCCCGGGCGCAGGGCATAGCGGAACATGAAGTAATAGGACCAAATGATAAAGAAGGTGGCATAGCTGTCGATGGTGGCGATGCGCGTTTGAGCGAAATGCATGCCGTCCAGCGCCATCAGGGCCGCCGCGGCGAAGGCGAAGAGCCGCCTTCCGGTGAGAAGTTTGGCCGTCAGGTACATGGCAGGCAGCATCAGCACGCCCACCAGCGCGCCGGGAAAGCGCCAGCCAAAGGGCGTCATGCCGAAGACCATCGTGGATAATGCGATCAGCACCTTGCCAAGCGGCGGGTGAGAGATCTCGTAGGTGTTGTTCGGCTCCAGGCCGCGGATAGCGTTGGCGTGCTCGTAGCCCGTGCGGGCGTGATAGATTTCGTCAAAGTAGGCGCTGTTGTACCAGCTGGGATCGCCGTCCAGCGTGTCCTGCTCATCGATCAGGGCAGAGGCCGCGCCGGAGATCATCGTCAGCGGGATCGTCTCGGCGCTGCCCGCTTCGCGCGCCAGTATTTCCATGATGGTGGTCATGCGGTTGGGCGCGTAGATCTTCAGATACCGGCCCTCCAGCTCCACCGCCGCGCCGCTTCTGACCCCTTCCTTCACGTACAGCCACTGAAAGCAGGTGCCATCATCCACCTGCGAAGGGTAGGTAGTCCAGCTCTCGCCGTCCCGGCTGACGGAAACCTCGATCTCGCTCTCGGCTCGCTGCTCGATGCCGGGATAGTAAAGCAGATTGAAGCGCTTCACCCCGCCCAGATCAAACACCGCCTCCCGATCCTCAGAGGAGGAGACCCAGGGATGCTGCGGGGCCTTTGTGGCCCCCAGGTTGGTGAGCGCCGCCAGCGCGTAGACGCCCGTCACCAGCAGCATCAACAGGATGTCTCGCCTGTCCGTTTTCTCAGGCTGCGCCGGATGCAGCACTCGCTCCAGCGCCAGCCGCTCGCGCCGCCCGGCGCGGTAGCTTCGGCCTTCCTCCGCGCCGCCCTTCAGCAGCGTCCTGACGGGCAGGGACGACCGACTCTGCGCAAGCCCCACGTAGACGGCCAGCGCGCCCGTCAGCGTCTGCGCAGCTGCCAGCGCGTACTCAAGCCAGCCGGAATCGCTGACAATGCCGAAAGCCGGAGCGGAGAGATGTCCCGGCACGCCGCCGATGCGAACCCCGCGGTCCAGCGCGATGCCCACGTTGAGAAAGGTCAGCACGCTGACCAGCAGCAGCAAGACCAGTATCTGCCTGTCCCGGCGCCTGACGTAGGCCATCGTCAGCAGCGCCGCGGCCGGAAAGAGATAGCGCTCGTGCATCATCACGCCCATCGCGCAGAAGGCCGTCAGCATCACGCCGCCCAGCAGGGGCAGGTTCTGGACGCTTCCCTCCCGGACAAAGCGTATCAGCACGATCAGGAAGGCGGAAGCCATCAGCAGCGCGCCGCAGGCGCCCAGGCTGAGGGGCAGCGCAGCAGCCAGTAGCGCGGGCAGCAGCGCCGCCAGCAGAAGGAACATCTCCCGCCTGTCGTGCCTGCCCCCGTCCCGGAAGACATAAGCCGCCACCGGCACCGCCAGGCACAGTGCGCCCAGCAGCCTCAGCAGCAGGGGCGCGGCGCCGGCCACGGGCTGCCAGTTGAGCCCAAAGAGGAAATAGAGGTTGACCGCGTTCACCGTGGCGTAGCCATAGTAGGTCATGGTGCCGGAATAGAGGTCGATCAGCCAGCTTGCGTCCTGCTGTCTGACCGAAAAGGGCAGCACCACCAGCGCGGCGACCGCGGCGGAGGCAGCCGCTCCGATCAGGACATCCTTCCGCCTGTTCCGGTCTCCGGCATGCACCAGGTGCAGGATCAGCGCGGCCAGGCCAAGAGGCCCGAACATCAGGGCCTGCGGCTTCATCAGCACGGACAGGGTGTAGACGGGCAGGGCGACGCTCCATCTGCCCTCAAAGACCATCAGCAGCACAACGATCAGCAGCGCGGTGGGCACGCTGTCCACCTGCCCCCAGGCCGCGCCGCTGGCATAGAGAAGCGGGTTAAAGGCATAGACGGCCGCGGCCGCCAGCGCACCGCCGCGGCTCATATGCCGCAGCGCGTAACGGTAGATGAGCGCGATGGCGATGAGATCCGCCAGCACGGAGGGCAGCTTGATCATCAGCTCCGTCGCCCCGGTGCCCAGCACGCTGCCCAGCCAACCGATGGGCCAGAGCGCCAGCATGTAGCCGGGCGGGTAATCGCTGTGCTGCTCGGTGAGATAAAACTCGGCAGGGCCTACGCGGTACATCCTGTCCGACCACGCGGTAAAGCAGCCCACATCCACCCCGTAGCCGGGCACGAGAGCAGCCACAGCCAGCCGCGTCAGCAGCGCAGCCAGCAGCAGAACAGCCAGCGGCGCGTCAAATCGCCGTCCGCCCGTGTCCGGCCCGCGTCCCCGATCGGGTCTTCCGATATAATGCGCGGCCGCGGCGGCCCAAAGCGCGGCGATCGCCGTCAGCCAGGGCCAGGCGGGGGCGGCTCCGTCCTCCTCTGCTTCCGCTGCGCGTCCGCCGTCCCAGGTCTCCCAGGGCTCTACGGTGACGCCCTCCGGCGCTTCCCTGAGCGCGACCAGCGAGAGATCGTCAAAGGAGGCGCTGCCGAGGCTTTCGGCGGAATAACCGCCCAGCCTCGCATATACCGTCAGCTCCCGCTCGCTCGGGCCCGTCCGCCCGTAGGCCGTGATCTTCTGCCAGGCCCCCTCCGTCAGGTGCACCCCTTCCCAGTCCAGATACACGCCCGCGATGGACACGTTGGCTCCCAGGCCCTCGCTGGCCTCCGCCCGGACATAGGCGCTCAGCTCGTAGAGCGTGTTGGGGACCACCGCCACGGTCTGCATGAAGCGCGCGTCGTTGTATTCGATATTGCTCACCCGCACGCCCTGCCCGCTTCGCCCCTCCGTCATCTCAAACAGGCTGGCGCCGGGCAGACGCTGATAGGCGTCGGGCAGCCATCCTTCCGGCAGCAGCTCGCCCGTCACCTTTTCAAAGTCCGCGTTTTTGAGCAGGTTCTCGCCATAGGCAGGCACGGCCTGCCCGCGGCCCGAAAGCCACACGGTCAGGGCAATGGCCGAAAGCAGCAGGCAGACCGCCGCGATGCGCAGGTTTCTTTTCTTCATATCTCTTCCCTACCGCTGACGGGCCGTATCAATGGCCAGCTGCACGCCCGCGCGGGTGATTTCAAGATGGTCGATCTGCCAGGCAAGGACGGACCCCTGCGCCCGCAGATAGGCTTTGCAGGCGGCGTAAAACCGCCTTCGTTTCTCCTCATCAATGGCCGCCAGGCCGGAACCGAGCCGCCCCTCCGGCCTGTACTTGACCTCCACAAAGTGCAGCGTCTTCCCCCGGCGGGCGATGACATCCACCTCGCCCTCCTCCGCCCGAAAACGCCTGCACACAATGCTCATGCCGAGGCTCTCCAGATACCGGCAGGCCTCCTCTTCGCCCTTCAGGCCGCGCTCGTAGCTGCTCACGCTCTTTCCCCCAGCAGCCTGCCGATGAAGCTGCGCCTGTGCAGCGGGCAGGGCCCGTGCTCTCTCAGCGCGCGGATATGCTCCGCCGTGCCGTAGCCCGCGTTCCTCGCAAAGCCGTACATGGGATAGAGCGCGTCCAGCCGCTCCATCTCGCGGTCGCGCAGCACCTTGGCCACGATGGACGCCGCGGCGATGGAATAGCTGAGCGCGTCGCCGTGGATGATGGCCCGCTCCTCTCCCTCCAGCCCCAGGTTTTTCACCGCGTCCACCAGATAGAGCTGCGCCCCCGCCCCATGCGCCGCGCGGCGCATGGCCTGCATGGTGGCCTGCAGAATGTTGATGCGGTCGATCTCCTCCGGCTCCGCCCTGCCGACGCCCACAAACAGCGCTTCCTTCACGATCTCGTCATAGACCTTTTCGCGCCTCATACGGGACAGCTTTTTGGAATCATCCACCCAGAGGATGCGCGAATCGGGCGGCATGACCACGCAGGCCGCCATCACGCAGCCCGCCAGCGGCCCGCGCCCGACCTCGTCCATGCCGGCCAGACGCGATACGCCGCCGCGGAAGCCCGCGTCCATGTTCAACAGCTGTTCAAGGCGTTCAAGCCTGCTGATGCTCATGCTTTCGGCGCTTCCAGCGTGATCCTGCCGATCTTGCCCGCGCGGAACTCGTCCAGCACTGTGGCCACGCCGCGGTCGGTATCCAGCTCTCCCCCGCGCAGCAAAAAGCCGCGCGCGGCGCAGATGGCGCTGAGCAGCGCTTCTCCCCGCAGGCTCCCGTCGTTCAACTTATAGCGGGCAAGCAGAAGCTGCGGGCGCTCCGCCATCAGCTCATCCAGCAGGCTGAGGCAGAGCCTGCGCGTATCATGGATCTCATCTTTCACGGAGCCTATGTAGGCCAGCCGCTGCGCCACAGCCGGGTCGTCCAGCCTGGGCCACAACAGGCCGGGAGAGTCCATCAGCTCCAGGTAGGGCGTCACGCGGAACCACTGCGTGCTGCGGGTCACGCCGGGCCTGTCTGCCGTCCTGATGGTAGCCTTGCCCTTGATCAGGTTGATCAGCGTGGATTTGCCTACATTGGGCACGCCCACCACCATGGCCCGCACGGTCTTTCTGATGCCCCTGTTTTGGGCGTTCTCCACCTTTTCCCGGCTGGCCTCGTCGATCAGGGGCACCACCCTGGAGGCGGCCCGCAGGCTGTTGAGCGCGAGCACGCTCAGGCCCTGCGCCCGAAAAGCCCCACACCATTCAGCGGTCAGCTCGGGGTCCGCCAGATCCGCCTTGTTCAGCAGCAGGATGCGCCGCTTGTGGCGGATCAGCTGATCCAGATCGGGATTGCGGCTTGACAGGGGGATGCGCGCGTCGCACACTTCGATCACCACATCCGTGCGCGACAGCTGGTCCTGCAGCTGCCGCTTGGCCTTCGCCATATGGCCGGGGTACCAGGATATGGCCAAAACCGCGCCCTCCTTTTATGCAAGAATGCCAGTCAAAAATAGCACGGCCCTGCTTAAATTGCAAGGCCGCGCTTTCTTTGAGCCTTTAAGCGGAAACCGCCTTCCGTTGGCGGCGCGTCCGCTACACCGCACCCTGCACCAGAGCGACCAGTCTCTGCGCGCCGACCGAAACACCCTTGTCATTTTCCACCGTATAGTCCGCGCAGGCCCGGTAGAAGCCTATGCTCTGGTTGTAAAGCTGGATCAGCTCATCCCGGCTCAACCCGCCGCCGAGCCCGGCCGCGCGATCCGCCAGCAGCTGATCGAGCGGCCGCTCCACATGCACGATGATACCGTGGTTCATCATCAGCTGCACGTTTTCCTTCAGCATCGGCACGTCGCTGCCCGTGGCGATCACGCTGGGCGTTTCGCCCACCAGCTCTATCAGCACACCGGTCTCCGCGTTATGATAGAAGGACTCGCCAAACCGCCTTTCGATCTGGGCGATCTCCATGCCCATCATGGCGCTGACGCGTTCGTCCGTATCGATAAAAGGCATGCCCAGGCTGCCTGCCAGGTATTTACCCAGCGTAGTCTTGCCGCTGCCGGCCATCCCAACCAGGAAGACATGCTGCTTCGCCATCTGCCGCTCCTTTAGAACATGTCTATAATGCTTGTGATTGCGGGAACATCATAGCATCCCAGAATAAAATTGGCAAGCTGCCCGCCCGGGCAGCCTGCCACTTCGTCAGGCAAACAGGATCGTCCCGGGGCGGATCAGGCGTTGATGGCAGGCTCGTCTTCCTTGATGGAGGCGGCAATGGCGTCCGCCATGGCCGCCAGCTGGGCCTCCTGCTCGGGCAGCATGGACGAGCGGATCACCATCGGCTCGACCAGCAGGGTCATGTTCTTCATCTCCTCGATCTTTTTCTGCATGAAGGTATGGGAGGAGGGGCTCCAGGAGCCGTTGCCGATGATGGCCACCTTGCGGCCCTGCAGGTTCAGCTTGCCCATGTCGGTGATCAGGGTGTCCATGCCCTGGTAGAGGTGCATGTTATAGGTGGGCGAGGCCAGCACCATGTGGCTGTACTGGAAGGCGCGGGCGATGATGTAGGAATAGTGCGTTTTGGAAACGTCATACACGCGGATATCGCGGATGCCGCGCTCGGACAGCATGCCCGCCAGGCGGTGGATCACCTCCTCGGTGTTGCCGTACATGGAAGCGTAGGCCATCAGCACGCCCGCCTTCTCAGGGCGGTAAGAGGCCCACCTGGTGTACTTTTCGATCATCTTGCCCATGTCCGGCCCGCGCAGCACGGGGCCGTGCAGCGGACAGATCATGGAGATTTCCTGCCCGCCCACCTTCTTGAGGGCGGCAAGCACCTGCGGGCCGTACTTGCCCACGATGTTGGTGTAGTAGCGCCTGGCCTCCTCCATGTGCTGATCGAAGTAATCCATTTCATCGCAGAACAGGTTGCCGTTATAGCCGCCGAAGCTGCCGAAGGCGTCCGCGGAGAAGAGGATATGCCTGCTGGTCTCATAGGTGAACATTACCTCCGGCCAGTGCACCATGGGAGCCATGTAGAAGCGAAGCGTGTGGCGGCCCAGAGAAAGCTCCTGCCCCTCCTTCACTTCCACCGTGCGGCCTTCAAGGTCCATATGATAGAACTGGCGGATCATCTGGAAGGTCTTGGCATTGCCTACCAGCTTCACATCCGGCCACAGGCGGCAGATGTCCTCGATATGAGCGCAATGATCGGGCTCCATGTGGTTGATCACCATATAGTCAAGCGGCCTGCCGCCTAACGAAGCGCGCATATTGTCGAAGAACTGCCTACGGATGGAGTTGTCTACCGTATCGATCAGGGCCGTCTTCTCATCGATGATCATGTAGGCGTTATAGGTTACGCCATTATCCAGAGGGAACATGTTTTCAAACAGCGCGATGCGGCGGTCGCTGCCGCCAACCCAAAAGATATCCCGGTCTACGTTCTGAATGCAGTCCATTGCGCTCCTTCTTTCTCTGCCTTGTCATTCGGCGGCCGCTGAGCAGGCCGGGCCGCATCATGAGCCGGCCCGCAAGTCAGCCCGTTCACAACGGGCGGCCATCGGCGCCTGCGGCTTAAGCCTAAAAATTATAACATATTTAGCAGCGATTGTGCGGAAAATCTCATCTGCTCGGGAAAAATGCCCGGGCGCGGGCGCAGTCAGAAGGCTGCATGGCCCGCCAGCCGGGCTTTAGCATGTTTTTTTGCCAAAGCACTATGCAATCCTCTCTGTTTGTGCTATATTCTTATCGGTGCCAAGCCTAATGGTCAGGTGTTCCTCCAGGTTGTGTCGTCAGGTGACTGATGTGTGAAACCACGGGACAGACTTGAAGCACATCGGTTTGGACATAATTTAAGGAGGTACATGAACACCATGTATACCGACAAAACCCTTACTTGCCGCGAGTGCGGCGCCGAATTCGTCTTCACCGGTTCTGAGCAGGCTTTCTACGCTGAGAAAGGCTTCCAGAACGAGCCCGGCCGCTGCCCCACCTGCCGCGCCAATCGCCGCAACAACAACCGCGGCGGCGAGCGTCAGATGTACGATGTGATCTGCGATGAATGCGGCGCCACCACGCAGGTTCCCTTCCAGCCCCGCGGTGACCGTCCGGTCTACTGCCGTGACTGCTTCGCCCGTCACAACGGCCGCTGATTTATCTTAGTTAAAAAAGAGCTCGCCGCAAGGCGGGTTCTTTTTTGTTTTTTGGCTGATTCGCTTCTGATGCTGAACGAAAACGTCAGCGCACAGACAGACGAAGGACTTTTTCGCTTTTGCCAAGTCGAGCGAAGAAGGCGCAGCGGCGTTGCGCTGACTGAACGAGACAGGGCAAAAGCGAAAAAAGACAAGCCAACGGACACGGCGTCTCTGAGCGCCCGCTCAGCCCGGCAGGCTTTGCAGGCACGCCCCGAAATCACCGATGGGTGGTTCACCGTACCGCTCCCGGTAGTCCTGCCCCAGGAAGCATCCAAAGGAAGTCACGGATTCAAAGCCCAAACTGTCGTAGAATTCCGCGTCCCGCTTAAGAACTTCAGTGTCCAAATGAAAGGGCTGGGGCGGCTTTTGCCAATGAGAGAACAATGAATTATCCATCCAATAGTCCACCGCTTGCGCGCCCTGCCGTCCGAAGAAGGATAAGAGCTGAGGGACAGAGCGAATCTCCCGCGCGTTCTGATCGCAGTGCTCATCCGACAGAGGACGATGATGATCCCGCCGGATCGGCGCAAATTCGAGAAAAACACCGTCCTCCGGCCGGACTTTTTTCGGCGTATCCAGCGTATCCTGATAAGCGAGGAACCCAGTGCAGCCCAAAGGGTCCGCCCGCCGAATGCCACGCTGTACCGCGTTAGTAAGGATCAGGGCCTGATCGCTCAAGGACAGCTTCCGGCATTCAGGGCAGCAGCAGCCCATGCCCTGCACATCGTCCGGCCAGAAAGACCACCGGTGCGCGCCGGTCCACAGCTGCCGGGCCAGGGCTTCCGCCCGCGTTTCAAGATACATGAGGGCATCAGGATTGGATACGCATAAATGAAAATCCGGGATTCGGTACCCTCTCTCGTTCATCCTGAACCAGTCCGGGACCATGCCAAAAAGAGAGCGCGGCACCAGCCAGCGGAGCGCGTGCGCCTCATATTCAACCGAAATATTTCTGTCACGTGCCATGTCGATCCTTGCCCGGCTGGCAGGCATCGCGTGCAGACGAATGGCTGTCTCCAGGCTATCATGGGCCGCTTTCCCCCCTGCGGGATGCAGGCCAAGTACATTCAGGCCGGCTTGGCACATCTGTCCGATCAGGGCTTCGTCAAATTCTTCCGGGTGGACAAGCAATCCTCTTCGATAAAACACGCTCATTCACTCCTTCTTCATGACAGAGCGGGGCTGCCCGCCGTCTCCAGATACCGCGCGAGCGCTGCCGACATCCGAAGATAGTCATTGGTGAGGATAGTATCAATACCACTCTCCAGCAGCGACGGAATCTCTTGCGGATCATCCGACCAGAAAAGATTGCACCGCATCCCTGCCGTCCTCGCTTCCTCCACCATGTCCTGACGATAATAGCCGCGGTAAAACTGTACCTTTTGGCAACGGTATTTTTTCGCCAGCTTGACCAGCGTAAAATCAAGCCTGCTGTCCAAGGCCGTCCGGGGCAAATCCGGCGCCAGCGTAACGGCTGCCTTCAGCACAGCTTCATCACCGCTGATATACACATGCTCCAGCATATCATAGGTTTCCAGCATATCCAGTATTTTTCGAAAAGCGACGGAGTCATAGTCCGTGCAGCCCCGCGGCGTTTTCACATGGAGATTCAAAATTGTCTGCCGCGAAAACTTTCGAAGCACTTCACCAAACAGCGCATAACGCAGCCCCCGGAATGCCGGTGAATA
>DBQV01000022.1 GCA_002305755.1 Christensenella sp. UBA1385
GAGTAGATTACCACGCATGTCTTGCACTGTCAAGCACTTTTCCCAATCTTTTTTCGCTTTCCCCGCAAAAATCGCCGGCCTTCGCTTTTCATGGTGCCATCCCAGTCTTTTTCTGCCAAAATCCGCAAATCACACCTGAAAATCGGTGACAAACCGCGGCGGAATCACTATAATCGTATTGTTTGTATCATCACTTTCGGAGGATTTTGGACATGGAAAAACTTCGTCTGGGCATTATCGGCTGCGGCGGTATTGCCAACAACAAGCATCTGCCCAGCATCAAACTGACAGACATGGCCGATGTTGTGGCCTTCTGCGACATCATTGAGGAAAGGGCCGTCAGGACAGCCGAAAAATTCGGCACGCCGGACGCCAAAACATTCACGGATTATCATGATCTGCTCAAGCTTGACCTGGACGCGGTATACGTCTGCACGCCTAACCGCAGCCACAGCTTTATCACGGTGGACGCGCTGCACGCCGGCAAGCACGTGATGTGCGAAAAACCCATGGCGATCAACTACGCTGAAGCCAAAAAGATGCTGAATGCCGCCAAAGAAACGGGCAAACTTTTGACCATCGGTTATCAGAGCCGCTACCGTGCCGACAGCCGTTATCTGAAGGCCGCCTGCGAGGATGGCGAGCTGGGCGAAATCTACCACGCCAAGGCCAATGCCATCCGTCGCCGCGCCGTACCCACCTGGGGCGTTTTTCTCAATGAGTATGAGCAGGGCGGCGGTCCGCTGATCGACATCGGCACCCATGCCCTTGATCTCACCTTGTGGATGATGAACAACTACCGTCCCAAGTATGCCGTCGGCACCGTCTACCATAAACTGAACAACGATACGCAGACGGCCAATGCCTGGGGCGACTGGGATCCTGAGGCTTTCACGGTGGAAGACAGCGCCTTCGGCTTCATCGTCATGGAAAACGGCGCCTGCATCCAGCTGGGCGCTTCCTGGGCGCTGAACACGCTGGATGTCGAGGAAGCCACCACCACCCTGTGCGGCACAAAGGGCGGCGCGGATATGCATGACGGTCTCCGTCTTAACGGCGTGCGCCACGGCCGGCAGTTTACCACCAAACCCGCTCTGGGCGCGGATGGCGTTGCCTTCTATGACGGAAAAGGCGATTCTCCTCAGCTGATCGAGCAGCAGATCTTCCTGAAGGCCGTGCGTGGCGAGGGCAAGCTGACCGTGCTGCCCGAGCAGGCCATCGTTGTCACGCAGATCCTTGAAGCCATCTACGAATCCTCCAAGACGGGCAAACCCTACTATTTCAACAAAGGAGAGTAAACATGAAAAGCTTCAAAATCGCCTATCAGCTTTACTCCGCGCGCGACGATGCCGCCAAGGATCTCGCCGGCGTGCTGAGAACGCTTCGGACCCAGGGCTACGAAGGCGTGGAGTTCGCGGGCTTTTACGGTCACAGCGCCGAAGAAGTGAAAAACCTGCTGGACGAATACGGCCTGAAGGCCGTTTCCAGCCACGTGCCGCTGGACGCGCTGCGGGAGGATATCTTCGGAGTGATCAGCTATCATCAGAAGATCGGCTGTCCCCTGATCGCCATCCCCTATCTGGCGGAGGAAGACCGGCCCGGCCATCGCGCCTTTGCCGAACTGATCCCTTTTATCTATCGCATCGGCAGGCTGTGCCGCGAGGCCGGCATCCAGCTGCTCTACCACAACCACGATTTTGAGTTCGAACCCTTCAACGGCGGATACGCGCTGGATTTCCTCTATCAGGCCGTTCCCGCCGATCTGCTCAAAACGGAAGTGGACACCTGCTGGGTGAAGTACGCGGGCGTGGACCCCGCCGAGTACCTGCTGCAGTACAAGGGGCGCGCCCCCGTGGTGCATGTGAAGGATTTTGTGGGCTTCAAGGGCGAGGCCTCGCCCTACCACCTGATCGGCATGGCAGAAAACCCGAACGCTTCCATCGCCCAGTTCTCCTACCGCCCGCTTGGTCAGGGCGTGCAGGATCTGCCCTCCGTGATCAGGGCCGCGGGAGAGGCCGGAGCCGAATGGCTGATCGTGGAACAGGATGAATCCAAGGACCGTCCCCCACTGGAAGCGAGCAAGATGAGCGTCGACTATCTGAGAAGTATCCTATAACCCTTAGAACAGTCACATGCAAAGAGTGCGGGCCTGCGCGGCCCGCACTCCTTTTTGCGCTGAACGTCTCTCAAAGTATATATTTGGAAGCGATGTTGAAGAAGATGAACAGGCTGCTGGCATCCACCAGGGTGGTAATCAGCGGGGAAGCCGCCAGCGCCGGATCAAGCCCCACGCGCTGAGCGATCAGGGGCAGCGTACAGCCGATGCTCTTGGCCAGCACAACGGTAGCAAAGAGGCTGGCGGAGATCACCAGCGCCAGGTCAAGCGCCGCGCCATTGAGCAGCAGCAGGCGAACCAGCGTCACACCGGACATCACCACGCCGATGATGAGCCCGACACGGATCTCTGTCCACAGCACGCGGGGCAGATCACGGAACTTGATCTCCCCCAGCGCAAGGCCGCGGATCATCAGCGTGGAGGCCTGCTGACCGCAGTTTCCGCCGCTGTCCATCAGCATGGGGATGCTGGCCGACAGAAGGATGTTGATCGCCAGCACGCTTTCATAGCGCGCGATGATGGCGCCGGAAATGATGGAGGTAAACATCAGGATCAGCAGCCAGGGCAGACGGTTGGCAGCCAAGCGGAGCAGCCCGGTCTTAAAGTAGGATTCTTCAGCGGGCGCCAGACCGGACATCTTTTCGAAGTCTTCCGTATTCTCCTCTTCGATAACGTCCATGATGTCGTCGCTTGTAATGATGCCGACCAGGCGGCCCTCTCCGTCCACAACGGGGATGGACAGCATGTGGTACTTGCGCACCGTATCGGCGACCACTTCCTGATCGTCCAGCGTGTTCACGGAGATGATGCCGGGATCTACCAGCTGCGTCAGCATGGTGTCGGAAGCTGCCACCAGCACCTTGTGCAGCGGGATGGTGCCCAGCAGCTTGCGCTGTTTGTCCACCAGATAGAGGGTGTAGACCGTCTCCTTGTCCACGCCCGTTTCCTTGATATTTTTGAGCGCGTCGCTCACGTTCATATCCGGCGTGAAATCGCAGTACTCAATGGTCATCAGCGAGCCCGCGGAGTTCTCCGGATACTGCAGGAACTGATTGATGATGCCGCGCATTTTCGGGTCAGTGTTCTGCAGCACGCGTTTGACAGCGTTGGCAGGCAGCTCCTCCAGGAAGTCCACCGCGTCGTCCACAAACATCTCGCTGATCAGCGCGGTGATCTCGGCATCCCCTATACTGCCGACCAGCATTTCCCTTTGGTCAGAATCCATATAGCTGAACACTTCAGCCGACATGTCCTTGGGCAGCACGCGGAAGACCAGGAGCAGCTTTTCGGCGTCCAGCTCCTTCATATAGCCGGCAATATCCACAGGATTCAGCATCATCAGCGCGCCGCGCAGCTGGCTGTGACGCCCCTGGGCCAGCAGGGTATCCAATTTGGACTTGATCACATCCCAATCCATATCCTTCACCTCTTCAGACCACATTCAGCACAAAAAAACGCCTTGCTGAGTCAGCAAGTGCCGGCGGCATTTAAAGACGCAAGGATGAAGACGTGTCTATACGGGCAAAGCTACATGCATGCGGCGTATAGGTACGGTTTCATCGGCCTGACATCTACTATCGCCGTCATCCATGATGCTCCACCTCCTGTTTTTATTCTCTAAAATTATAAGGGCAGAGCGAATGCCTGTCAACTTTCTTTTTGGGGCCGCATATGGTACACTGATACCACTCAGACGGAGGAAATACATGCGCGTTTGCGGTATCATCGCGGAGTATGATCCCTTTCACAATGGGCATCTCTATCACCTGGAGCAGGCCAGGAAGCTGTCGAAAGCGGACTATGTGGTCTGCGTCATCAGCACCGCCTTTACGCAGCGCGGGCTGCCCTCGCTTTTTTCCACGCACGACCGGACGCGCATGGCTCTGGAGGGCGGCGCCGACCTGGTGCTGGGTATGCCGGTTTTCTGGTCCTGCGCGCAGGCCAACCGCTTCGCGCTGGGCGGAACGGGCATCCTGAACGCGCTGGGGGTCGTCACCCACCTGGCCTTTGGGGTCGAGGAAGGAAACCTCGGGCTGCTGGACAGCGCCGCCAGCATGCTCAGGCGGCCTGCGCCCGTCTATCGGGAGACCCTGCAGGCTTCCCTCGCCCGCGGAGAGTCTCTGGCAAGGGCACAGGGCGTGGCGCTGGCCGCGGCGCTGTGTGAAAGCGCCGGAAAGGCGCTCAACAGTCCCAATTTCAATCTGGGCCTTGCCTATCTGGAAGCGTTGGGCACGCTGCATAGCGCCATGCAGCCCCTGCCGATCGCGCGCCGGGGCAGTTACCACGATACCAGCGTGCAGCCCTTTCCCTCGGCTACAGCCGTACGCGCCGCCCTGCTGAGGGGAGGCTGGGCATCAGCCGCGGAAGCGCTTCCGAAGGAAAGCCTCAAGATCATCCGGGCCTGCGCGCTGGAAGGCAGGATGCACTTGCCCGACGCGCTGGACTCCCCGCTGCTGGCCCGTCTGCTGGCCGGCGGTGATTTCTCCGCTATCGATGAGATCAGTGAGGGACTGGACAGCAGGATACTGAAGCTTGCTCCCCAGGCCGCGGACAGGGAGCATCTGATCAGTCTTGTCAAGACCAAGCGCTATCCCTATGCCCGCATCTCCCGCGCCCTGAGCCACTGCCTGCTGGGCATGGAAAGGCAGCCCCTTTCACCGCCGCCCTATGCGCGACTGCTGGGCCTGAGAAAGGGCTCGGCGCCGCTTCTGCGCGAGATCAGCCGCGGCGACTTCCCTTTGATCACCCGTCCCGCCAGGCAGCCCAGCGCAAGCATGGCCCTTGATATGCGCGCCGAGGAGCTTTGGCGCATCGGCGCAGGCCGCCCCGCCGCGGAAGCCTGGCGGCAGAAAACGATCGTCATATAGTATTCGGAGGCACAAGCATGAGAACCATCCACGCAAGCCGCATCACGCAGGCCGTTTCCGAGCTGTACACAGAATCCAGCTACGTGATCGGCGATGATGTCAGGGCAGCCATTGATGCCGCCAGGGAGACGGAGCCCTCCCCCGCGGGCCGCAGCACGCTGGATCAGATCAGTGAAAACTATCGCATCGCCGCGGCTGAGCGCGTGGCCATCTGCCAGGATACGGGCATGGCCGTGCTGTTCGCCGAGGTGGGACAGGACGTTCATATTGAAGGGCCGGCCTTTGAAGAGGCCGTACAGCAGGGCGTTCGTGACGCCTACCTGAACGGGTATCTGCGCAAATCCATCGTGGCGGATCCTCTCTTCGGCCGTGTCAACACCAAGGACAACACCCCCGCCGTCATCCATGCCCGCATCGTACCGGGCGACCGGATTCGCCTGACCGCCGTCGCCAAGGGCTTTGGCAGCGAAAACATGAGCGCGCTTCGGATGCTGACGCCCGCCGAGGGCGTGCAGGGCGTGAAACGGTTTCTTCTGGAGACTGTCGAAAAAGCAGGTCCCAACCCCTGCCCGCCCGTCATCATCGGAATGGGCATCGGGGGCAGCTTTGAATCCGCCGCCATGATGGCCAAGCGGGCCACCGCGCTGCCTCTCGACCACAGTAACCCGAACCCGCAGTACAAAGCGCTGGAAGACGGTCTGCTGCGCGCGGTGAATGACCTGGGCATCGGCCCGGGCGGCACAGGCGGCGTTACCACGGCGCTCAAGGTGCACATCATCCAGGCGCCCACCCATATCGCGGGGCTGCCCGTCGCCATCAACATCTGCTGTCATGCGGCGCGCCACGCCACCGTGACGATATAAGGAGAGAGGCCATGAAGACAGTTCATCTGAATCTGCCGCTCGATGAAGCCGCGGTGCGCAGCCTGCGCGCCGGCGATACCGTCACGCTGACGGGCAGCATCATCACAGGGCGCGACGCCGCACACAAGCGCTTGGTCGAGCTGATCGACAGAGATGAGCCTCTGCCCGTCCCGCTGGCCGGCGAGACGATCTACTATGTAGGCCCCGCCCCGGCCAGCCCCGGGCACGCGGTCGGCTCCGCCGGACCGACCACCAGCTATCGCATGGACAGCTACACCCCCAAACTGCTTGCCCAGGGCCTGCGTGCCATGATCGGCAAGGGGCTGCGCAGCCGCGAAGTGATCGAGGCCATGAAGACCTACGGGGCCGTTTATTTCGGGGCGGTAGGAGGAGCCGCGGCCCTGATCGCGCGCAGCATCGTCTCCAGCGAGGTGATCGCCTATCCCGATCTCGGCCCGGAAGCCATCCATCGCTTTCAGGTGAAGGTTTTTCCCGCCATTGTGCTGATCGACAGTTTTGGCAGCAATCTGTACGAAACCGGCCCCAAACTGTACAGGAAATCGGATTTGTGATACGATTCTGCCCTGCGGGGGAGCCGCAGAAAGCGTCCTCCCCCAGTGCGAGAGAAAGGGGGAGGGCGTTTTGAACAGGCTATGGCCGCGTCTGCTTTGTTTGACCCTTGCCCTGTTGATGCTGCTCCCCTTCGCCGGTGCTTTCGCCAGCGCTTCGGACGATGGCTATAGCGCGGAGCGGCCGGGTGATCTCAAAAGCAGCCAGATCAAAGGCCAGAGCGCCATTGTGATCGACGCGAAAACGGGCACTCCCATCTTCGAAAAAAACGCGGATACCCCGATGTTTCCCGCCTCAACCACCAAGATCCTCACCATCATGATCGCCCTTCAAAACAGCGCACCTGAGGACATGGTCACTGTGAACCCCAGCGCGCTGATGGTGCCGGAGGACGGCAGCATGGTCGGTCTGGTGGCCGGAGAGACGCTCACCATGGACGCGCTGCTCAAAGCCACCTTCGTGGCCTCGGGCAATGACGGCGCCAACGTGATCGCCGAGCATGTTGCGGGCTCCCAGGAGGCGTTTGTCCGCCTGATGAACGAAACGGCCTATCAGCTGGGGGCGACCAACAGCCATTTCAACAACGCGCACGGCTACCACGACGAAAACCACTATTCCACCGCACGCGATATGGCCATCATCACCAAGGCGGCCATGGAGATACCGGAGTTTCGTGAAATCGCCAAGCTTTACACCTATGTTTTGCCCGGCGTGGGGCCGGACGGCAAGCAGCGCAAGCGCCTGAATTCTTACAGTCGGTTCATTCTCAACCCCGATGTCGATGAGGGCAAGAACTACTATCCCTACGCGATTGGCGTAAAAACGGGCCAGCACTCTCAGGCCGGCTACTGCTTTGTGGGCGCGGCCGAGAAGAGCGGCGTGGAGCTGATTTCCGTCACATTCAAGAGCGGCAACACCAGCCGCTGGACCGATACGAAGCGGCTGATGGAATACGGCTTTTCAAAGTATGTCAGCACCAGCATCGAGGCCATTTACAAAGAAAACCCAAGGACGGTGGACATCGCCGGCTATGCGCTGGACGATCCCCAGATCGGCCAGCTGGAGCTGACGCTCCGCAAGCGCGATCCGCTGGCTGACGATACGCTGGTAGGCTTCGCGGACGAGGTCTCCAACTGGCAGCGCATCTTCAATACGCATACCACAATCAGCCTCGACCGTCTGCTGGAAGCACCCATCAGCGCGGGAGAGGTGATAGGCACCATGGTCTACACGCCCGATGGGGCGGATGCCACGCCCGTCGAGTATGATCTGATCGCCTCCCGCAGCATCGAGCGGCGCCCAGCGGCTCTGCCGAGCGTAGATGAGATCATCCAGTATTCCAACAACGATCCCAATCCCTTCCCCCGTTTCTCGCTGGAGTTTGCCTTTCTGGTGGCCGCGCCAGTGCTGGCCGTGATTGCGGTGAGCCAGCTCTTTTACAAGCTGTTCACCCGCCGCAAAAGGCCAAAGCTGAAGCGCAGCACAGGCTACAAAACAAGGTATTACAGATAGCAAAGCCCGCTCCGAAAAAATCAGAGCGGGTTTACTTTTGCCGGAAGTCCTTCACGGCGCGGGGCTTGGAGCGGCTGTCCGGCCAGGGCTGATGGCCTGCTCCACCGCGCCGATGATTTCCTCCAGATGCATGGAAGCGGCAGGGCTGTCGCCCGCGACTCTGACCACGAAATAGGCGGTGCCCAGAAGGGCAGCCACCGTCATCAGCAGCATCAGGATGCTGCCGAGGCTCAGCCCCCGCCTGCGTCTGGCAGCCATTTGATCCCCTCCTTGCCTACTCCGCTTTGTTCTTTTCGTAGATGATGCGCAACCCCTTCAGGGTCAGCAAGCCGTCCAGCCTGTCGATGTTCTTGGTGCGCCCGGCGATCAGGAGGGCCAGGCCCCCGGTCGCCACCACGCGCACATCCGGGTCGCCCAGCTCTTCCTTCATCCTTTCCACCAGATAGTTTACCTGGCCGACGTAGCCATACAGCAGGCCGGACTGCAGGTTGGTGACGGTGGAATTGGCGATCACGCGCTCCGGCATCACCAGCTCAAAGTGCGGCAGCTTGGATGTGCCGCTCACCAGCGCCTCGCTGGCCAGCTTCATGCCCGGGCAGATGCAGCCGCCCAAAAATGTACCCTTCCTATCCACCACGCCGAAGGATGTGGCGCTGCCAAAATCGATAAAAATGCAGGAGGGACCGTAGTGATGATAGGCTGCCACGGCATTGCAGATGCGATCCGCGCCCAGGTCCCTCGGGCTCTCGTACAGTATGTTGATGCCCGTTTTGATGCCCGGGCCGACAAACATGGGCGTCCGCTTGAAGTACTCGCGGCACATGTGGTCGATGGTAAAATTGATGGTGGGCACCACCGAGGAAACGATGATGCCGCTCACTTCTGCGGGCTCACGGCCCGCATGGCGGAACATGCCGTCCAGAATAATGCCGTACTCGTCCGACGAGTAGCTGCGGTTGGTCGAGACGCGCCAATAGTTCTTCATCTCCGCGCCGTCAAATAGCGCGACCTTGATGTTTGAGTTGCCGATGTCCATGGTCAGCAGCATGCGCAGTTTTCCTCAAGCTCTCTTCATCATTTTTTGTATGGCGGCCAGGATCGCAGGCACGATCAGCGCGGCCACCGCGGCCTCAGCGCCACCGGCGATAAGCCCCGTGCCGAGTATCAGCGCCAGCACGGGGGCTGAATTCAGCCCGGCCATTGAATAAAACACCAGCATCAGGCCCAGATAGAACACCGTGTTGGTCAGCGAGCCGAGCGTGGCGGCCAGCGCTGCCGACAGGCCGGACAGCTTCCCTCGGCTCAGGGTCAGGCGCGCGAAGTGGGCCGAAACGGGGATCAGCAAACGGGGCAGCACGCACATGGCTGTGGCCAGCAGCGGATCCGCCCCCAGCAGCGGGGCAACCAGCGCGCTTGGGCCCATCAGCATACGCGCCGTGCTGACCGCGCCGAATACCGCCCCCAACAGCAGGCCACTGCGCAGCCCCAGCAGCAGCGTGCCCAGTATCACGGGCACGCAGAGTATCGTCACATTGATAAAGCCCAGCGGGATCAGCCCCAGAGGGGTCATTCCCAGCAGGGCGGTCAGCGATGCCAATATGGCGGTCCAGGTAAAACGCCGGATCGATCTTTCCATAGGTCTGCCTCCGTTCAAGTTCACAAGGATACCTGACGAGTCACCGGGGTGAATCTCCGCGTCCGGCCCGATTCGGTGCCGGCAGGAAACATTATAGCAAACAAAAGCATACGCGTAAATCGGCCGCCCGTGCGGCAGCCGCACAGCAAAGGAGAGCCCCGCCAGAGGCTCTCCCAAAGAGAAATAACGCGCTCAATCTGTATGACGCCAGCCTCAGACAGGCATGGCGCCCGTGGCCTTGTCAAGGCTCGTCGGGTCAACCTGCAGCTGAGCGGCCTGACGGGTCTCAAAGAATTTGGTGGCTACCTGCGGGAAGAGCGCATAGCTGAGCACATCCTCATCCTGCTGGCTGTAGGGGGCGACCTCCTTGCGGTACTTTTCCAGCTCCGGCGGGATATCGTCCGCGGGCCTGTGCGTGATGACCTTGGCATCGCCGATGATCTTCCTGCGCACCTCTTCGTTGACGGGCGCGGGCAGGCGGCCGTATTCGCCCAGCATCAGGGCTTTGGACTCCTTGGGCACCATCTTGTAGCGCTCGCCAGAGATCACGTTCATCACAGCCTGCGTGCCCACGATCTGACTTGTGGGCGTCACCAGCGGCGGCAGGCCGAAATCCTCGCGCACGCGCGGCACCTCAGCCAGCACATCGTAGTACAGATCCATCTTGCCGGCCTGCTTCAGCTGACCGATCAGGTTGGACAGCATGCCGCCCGGCACCTGATAGCGCAGCGTGTTGGCGTCCACGGCAAGCACCCTGCCGGGATCGCGCCATCCGTCCTTGTTGAGGCGCTCGGCCACCTTGCGGAAGTAGGCGGCGATATCGCTGAGCAGGTTAAGGTCAAGCCCTGTGTCGTATTCCGTGCCACGCAGCGTGGCCACCAGGCCCTCAGTCGCGGGCTGGGCCGTTCCGCTGCCAAGGGGCGAGAGGGCGGTATCCACTACGTCCGCGCCTGCCTCGATGGCCTTCAGCAGGGTCATGTCGCCGGTGCCGGTCGTGTTGTGCGTGTGCACCACGATGGGCACCTTGACAAACTTCTTTAGCTTTTCCACCAGCGAATAGGCCGCATAGGGCAGCAGCAAATTCGCCATGTCCTTGATGCAGATCAGATCCGCGCCCATGGACTCGATTTCCTGCGCCAGCTTCACGAAGTATTCCTCCGTGTGCACCCTGGAAATGGTGTAGCTCATGGCCACCTCGGCCAGACCGCCGTATTTCTTGGTGGCGCTGACAGCGGTCTCCATGTTGCGCAGATCGTTGAGCGCGTCAAAGGTGCGGATGATGTCGATGCCGTTGTCGATGGATTTTTTCACGAAATAATCCACCACGTCGTCCGCGTAGTGCTTGTAGCCCAGTATGTTCTGGCCGCGCAGCAGCATCTGCAGCTTGGTGTTGGGCAGCGCCTTGCGCAGCTTGCGCAGCCTGTCCCAGGGGTCCTCGTTGAGGAAGCGCAGGCAGGCGTCGAACGTAGCGCCGCCCCAGCATTCCAGCGAGTAATAGCCCACCTTGTCCAGCTCCGGGCAGATGGGCAGCATCTCATCGATGCGCATACGCGTCGCCGCCTGGCTCTGGTGCGCGTCGCGCAGGATGGTATCGGTGATCTTCACCTTTGCCATAAGGCCCTCCTTTCAGGCAAACGGTCTGTTATTGCAGCACGAAAAGGGGATCTCCGGCGTTCACCGAAGCGCCCTTGCCCACGACCACCTGCGCCACCACGCCGTCGCGGGGCGAGATGATCTCGTTTTCCATTTTCATGGCTTCCAGTATGCACAGGATCTGGCCCTTGGTGACGCTCTGGCCCGCGGACACCCTCACATCAAGTATGGTGCCGGGCATGGGGCTGTTCACCTTTTCACCGCCGGCGACGGGAGCAGCCGGGGCCGGTGCCGCGGCAGGGGCGGGCGCGGCAGCGGGCGCCGGGGCCG
>DBQV01000041.1 GCA_002305755.1 Christensenella sp. UBA1385
GATGGCCGCCAACAGCAGCAGAGCCGAACGCAGCCTACTCAAGTGAGTAATACCCGCTGGGCCGATCGCGCCAGGTCATTTCAAGGAAGATGTCTTCTCCGGGCTTCAGGCCATGCTCTGAAAGGACGTTCGACACGGTCCGCATCGCCAGCTCCGGCGTGTTGTTGTCCTGGCTCAGATGTCCGAGCAGCGCGTGCCTGACGCCGCTTTCATAAAGCTCCATCAGCGCGGCGGCGCAGCTGTCGTTGCTGAGATGGCCGTGTGTGCCGAGGATGCGCCGCTTCAGCGCCTCGGAGTACCTGTCGTTGCGTTTTAGCATCTCGATGTCATGGTTGCTTTCCATCAAGATCAGGTCCACCCCAGACAGCTGCCGAAGCACTTTTTTTGANNTCTGCCGTGTCGTGCGTGATCGCAATCGAGTGCACGCCCAGATCGTTGACATAAAAATCGCTTTCCGTTTCAAAAACGCGCTGCAGACCTGTTGGGATCTCACCCACGATGCGCGCCATCCTTTCCCAGGTCCGCTCATTGGCGTAGACGGGGATGCGATACTTGCGGCTGAGCACCCCCACTCCCTTGATGTGATCGATGTGCTCGTGCGTCACCAATATGGCGGAAAGGCTCTCAGGCAACACATGGATGCTGTGCAGCGCCTCGGCCACCGCCTTGCCGCTCAGCCCCGCGTCGATCAGTATGCGGGTATCGCCCGCCGCTATATAGGTCGCATTGCCGCTGGAGCCGCTGCTCAGCGAGCAAAAGTCTAATCTCATTCAGCTCGGTCCCTCTGTTTCACTTTGCACGCTGTCTGAAGCTCTCCGCCTCGCTGAGCATATGCTCGGCGTGCCGCAGGCTGCTCTCGCTGTCGCCGCTGTAACCGCTGATCATCCGGGAGAGCTCAGCTATCCTGCCTTCCCTGTCCAGAAGACGGATCTCGCTGATCGTCCGACCCTCCCGCTCGCGCTTCGCCACCAGATACTGCGCTCCCGCCATGGCCGCGATCTGCTGCAGATGCGTTACGCACAGCACCTGACGGTAGCGCGCGATCTTGACCATCTTTTCCGCCACCACCTGCGCGGTGCGGCCCGAAATCCCCGTATCGATCTCATCAAACACCATCGAAGGGATCACGTTGTGCTCCGCCGAGATAGACTTCAGGGCCAGCATCAGCCGGGACACCTCGCCGCCGGACGCGATCTTGGACAGGGGTTTGGGCTCCTCTCCCTTATTGGGCGCCAGCAGCATCGTGATGCGGTCATCTCCCTGCGGGGAAGGTTCCGGGCCGGGCGCACCGAAGGAAATAAATATCTCGGTTTCCGGCATGTTGAGCTCAGCCAGCTCGCGCCTGAGGTTGTCTGAAAGCGCTTTGGCCAGCTTCCGGCGCGACTGCGTGAGCAGAGTGGCTGCCTGCCGATACTCGCTCAGCGCTTTTTCGGACCGTTCTTCCAGCAGGGCCAGCTCATCCTCAATGCCCTCCATCTGCCGGATCTCAGACTCCGTCTTTTCAAGCTCCTCCGCCAGGCCGTCGATAGGCACAGCATATTTTCGGCTCAGCCGCTTCAGACTGTCCATGCGTGCCGCGGCCCGCTGAAGGCTGTCCTCATCGGCATCCAGCCCGTCCATGGCGCCGCGCAGCTCGAGGCCGATGTCCTCGGCCTCATAGTACATGGATTCCAGCCTCTCCCGCAGCGCCTCGAAGCGCTCGTCATAATCCGCGATCTCTTCCATGGCTCCGGAGGCGGTCTGCAAAAGGCGCAGCGCGGCGTCGGCGTCTCCGCGCGTGTCATAGACCGCTTCGTAGGCTGTCTGTAATGCATGGGTGATCTTGCCGGCATTCCTCAGGCTGTCCAGCGTCTTGCGCAGAGACGCTTCTTCCCCGGCCTTCGGCTTCACGGCCGCGATGTCCTTCCTCTTGCTCTGGAGGAACTGCAGATGCTCCTGCCGCTGGGCATTCCTTTCAAGCAGTTTCAGATAATCCGCTCTGGCGGAGCGATAGCGCAGGCACTTTTCTCCTGTTTCGGCCATGAGATGCCGATGTTCTCCGTTCCCAAAGCCGTCCAGAAAGCCAAGATGATTCTTGTCATCCAGCAGCGATTGATGCTCGTGCTGGCCGTGAATATCGATCAGACACCCTGCCAAGGCGCGCAGCATGGACAGGCTGACCGCGATGCCGTCAACGCGGCAAACGCTGCGCCCGCTCAGGCTCAATTCCCTGGAGAGGATCAATCCCCCCTGCTCAGGCTCAATTTCACTGTCGGCCAGCAGGCGCTTGATCCCCTCGTTGCCTTCGATATCGAACAGGCCCTCCACATAGGCTTTGTCGGCTCCGCTGCGGATCATGTCGCGGTCCGCCCTCGCACCGATCAGGAAATTGACGGAGTCGACCACAATGGATTTGCCCGCGCCCGTTTCTCCGGTCAATACATTCAGCCCACGGTCAAAGACGACCGTGAGCTCATCTACCAAAGCTATGTTGCGTATCAACAGCTGTTTCAGCATCTGATCGGCAGACTACTTAATAATCTCATGAAATTTCTCGACGATCATGGGGGCGTCCGCCTCGCTCCGCACCACCACCATGATGGTGTTGTCGCCCGAAAGCGTGCCCAGTATCTCCGGCCATCGCATGCTGTCGATCGCCTCTCCGGCCACGTTCGCGCTGCCGGAAAGCGTCTTGATCACGATGATATTGCCGGAATACGTGATAGATACCACGGAATCCACAAACATGCGCACAAAACGCTCGGAGATGCCGTGCTCCGCCTGATCGGCGGTCGCGTACTTATAGCCGCCTGAAGGAGACAACACCTTGAGCAGCCGAAGCTCCTTAATATCCCTTGATACGGTAGCCTGTGTGACGTCGATCCCCTTTTCTTTCAGCTTCTCGGCAAGCTCTTCCTGCGTCTTAATGTCATGCTGTTCCACCAGGCTCAGTATCGCCGTTTGCCGCGCGCTTTTCATACACCTGACCTCCAGTGTTTATTTGCCGCTCCACTCGGCCTGCTTCAGCCTCAGCCGCGTATAGAACTGTTGAGGCGAGAATCTCACGAAGCTGACACACTCGTCCGACATCCTCACCCTGACTTCCACCGTACCGGGCAGTTCCAGCGCCGTTTGGCCGTCAAAGAGTATCTGCTGCGTTTTCCCCGCGGGCACGTTCGAGCGCATGGATACCTGGATGTGCTCGTCGAACACAATGGGCAGCTGCTGCGCCTTGTGGGAACAAATGGGCAGCAGCACCAGGTTCTTCAGCGTAGGGTGCAGCACCGGCCCGCCCGCAGACAGACAGTAGCCTGTGGAGCCGGTCGCGGAAGCCACGATCACGCCATCGCCGTCCGTCACATAGACAAGCTCGTCGTTGGCATAGTTCTCGACGCGGATACTGGAAGGATTCCCTCCCCGGCAAAGCACCACGTCGTTCATCACGAGATACTCTTCATCTCTGCCCGCGACCCGCGCACTGAGCATGTGGCGCTCCTCCAGCCTGAACTCCCTCCTGCGCAGACGGCCGACCATGAGATCAAGGTCCATGTGCTCCACCTCAAGCAGGAAGCCAACGCGCCCCATGTTGATGCCCAGCACAGGTATTTTCAGGCGGGCAGCTGTCGGCAGGGTGCGTAGCAGCGTGCCGTCCCCGCCCAGGGAGATGATGAAATCGATATCCATTCCTCCCAGTTCGGCAAGCGTCGCGCCACCGCCCGCATGCAGCTCTTCATGCAGCCAGGAATCCAGCAGCACGCCTTCACCAGCCGCCTCAAGGGCAGAAGTCAGCTCACGCGCGACCGTGACCGTTTCCGGTTTTAGGGGATTGGCGAACAGAAAATACATCTTCTCGTTCATGCATCCCTTCATACGATATGTGTTATCATAGCACAACCTGTATATTATCGCAAGATATGCATAAATAGCTCATGTGCAATTTCGGCGCTGCGCGGCGTCATTTCAGACGCATTGTGGCAAACAGTACAAAACGAATACAAAAACCTCGCTGTGCCGAGCCTTCAGGTGGCGTCCTTCACGCCCACCCAGATCTGCTCCTGACGGGCGGGGTAGGTACTGGTCCCGACCAGCTTCTCCTCCACCAGCGCGCCGCCGACATACTTCTGCAGATAGGTTTCGACTACCTGCCCCTCCCGGGCCGCGGACTTTTGCACTTCCTCGCCCTTGAAGCTGGTATAGTAGCCGTTCTTATCCTT
>DBQV01000070.1:0-548 GCA_002305755.1 Christensenella sp. UBA1385
GCCATCGTGCACATCGAGCGCATCCCCATGTTCGTCAAGCAGGAGCTGATCTGGCCCCTGGACACGCTGCTTGAGAACGGCATCAAGGCCGAGAACTACATCCCCAGCGCCTGGGAGCGCACGGACATCGACGGCGAGCACTACGGCGTGCCGCTGGACGTCCACTCCTACGTGACCTACATCAACCAGGATCTGTTTGACAAGTATGATCTCAACAGCTTCCTGGAGGACGGCTACATCACCTTCGACGAAGTGCGCCAGATCGGCGACAAGGCCCGCGAGGGCGGCTTTGAGGGCAAGGTGTTCGGCCTTGACTGGGCCCGCGCCCAGCTGCTGAGCTACTACGCGCAGCTCAACGGCGAGCTGAGCGCCGACGGCACCACCCCCACCTTCAACAACGCGGATTTCGTCAAGGTGTACGAGACCCTGAAGGCCCTGCATGACGACGGCTACACCAACCAGAAGGGCGACGACAACCTGCAGCTGTTCCACTCCGGCGAAATGCTGATCTGGCCCGAGGGCATCTGGATGAAGGCCGGCGTGGTGGA
>DBQV01000070.1:575-827 GCA_002305755.1 Christensenella sp. UBA1385
GTGCAGTTCGCCGATGACAACCGCACCGAGGAAGAGGACATCGCCGTGGCGAAGTTCATCAACTACATGGGCGAGAACAGCCTGACCTGGGCCCGCGACGGCGGCCAGGTGCCGGCCCACNNCTGGATGAAGGCCGGCGTGGTGGACGCGGGCGTCAACTACGGCATGTATCCCTCCGTCTGCTTCACCCCCGAGACCTGCAAGAACTGGACTTCTTCCCACAACTTTGTGCAGTTCGCCGATGACAACCGC
>DBQV01000070.1:971-20056 GCA_002305755.1 Christensenella sp. UBA1385
GCCGTCCCGGCTGGGAGCCCGTCTTCGGCACCATCGGCATTCAGGAAGCGCTGGACGCCATGGAGAAGGAAGTTGTCGATGCTATCGCGGCCCAATAAGGCCTGAACCCCGCGGCCGGATGGACCTGTCTATCCGGCCGCCTTTTCCATCGGAACCCATGCGGGCGGGGTGAAAGCCCTGCCCGCGGCAGGAGCCTTCGGATGGAGATCCTTCAGGGCTCTTTTCGCATTTGAACCAATGCTTTGAACAGTTTTTTGCCGACGGCATGCCGCGCAAGGCGCGGCGGGCCGGGTCGGCGTCATTCTTCCGCGGGGTCTGCCCGCCGGGAAAGCGAGGTGCCGGGATGATACGCAGAGCGGCTGCCGCCGTGATGATCCTTCTGTTTTTTATCCTGTTTTTCATGAGCAGCGTCAACACGGGCATGGGCGCGAAGGAAGTGTATGTGGAGCATTCCTTCAGCTTCGCCAGCGTGCTGTTTTCGCTGTCCAGCGCTTCGGTCATGCTGATGCCGCTCAGCCTTGCGCTGATGGCTTTCGCGCTGATCAGCGTGCTGAGCCGCAGAAACAGCCCCGCGGCGCTGTTCGCGCTGCTGGCGACGCTGGCGCTGGGCGCGTTCCTGATTTTTTACGCGCGCGAAAAGCTGAACACCTCGCTGTACAACTCGCTCAGCGAGCTATTGAAAGAGGCGGGGGCCAAGTTTAAAAAGCGCGACATCAAGATGATCGATGTCTCTTATCCGCTGCTGCCCTACCTGACGCTGCTTGCAGGTTTCGCGGCCTCGCTGCTGTCGATGCCGCCGGTCGCGACCAGGGCGCAGCGCTATCAGGTGCGCCGCGAGCTGCTGCCCTACGCCTATGTGGGGCCGCATTTCCTGTTTTTCATCATCTTCTTTATCACGCCCGCCATCTACGGCATCTACGCCGCCTTTACCAAGTGGAACCTGTTCAACGACCCGGTGTGGGTGGGGCTTGAAAACTTCCGCACGCTGTTTCAGGACAAGGGCAACACCTATTACTTTCAGCTGCGCAACGGCCTGTGGAACACGGTGAAGTTCGTGCTGTACTCGGTGCCCTTCACCATCATCGTGCCGCTCAGCCTTGCCTACGCGCTGCAGTCAAGGCCCTTTGGCAACAAGTTCTACCAGGCGCTGTACTACATCCCNNTACGGCGTCATGAACCACTTTTTCATGACCAAGCCGGATTGGTTCATCCCGCCCTATTCCTGGGTGATGCTGGTGGTGGTGACCGTCTGGTGGGTCAACGGCGGCACGATGGTCATCTATCAGAGCGCGCTGGCCTCCATCCCGCACGAGCTGTATGAGGCGGCCGCGGTGGACGGCGCCAATGAGAAGCAGAAGTTTTTCAGCATCACGCTGCCCAACATGCGCTACCCGCTGATGTACACGCTGGTGCTGGCCGTGGTCGCGCAGTTCAACATCTACGGGCAGCCGCTGATTCTGACCGGCTTTGGCAACAACGAGGCCAACGCGGTGCTTTTGATGTATGTGTATGAGAACGCCGTCAAAAAGCAGGTGGCCGGCATTTCGGCCGCGATGGCGCTGGTGCTGGGCCTGTGCATCATGGCCGTCAGCTTTGTGCAGATTCGCCTGATGCGCGCCAACGCGCCCGATTAAAAGGAAGGAGGAAGAACGCATGGAAACCAGTCAATCAAGAAGAAAGCTGTCTTTTGTGTTTCTGGCGGTGCTGGGCTTTTTCTGGGTGATCCCCATCCTGTGGCTCGTGCTCAACTCCTTCAAGTCGGATCCGGATTTCATCACCTCCTTCACCAACCTGAAGGGGCCGCTGGATTACGCCTCGCGCCTGTGGCCGAAGAACTTTACCCTCGTCAACTACGTTGAGCTGTTTGTGGGCGGCGCCGGGGCCAACACCACGGCGGATATGCTGCCCATGGTGCAAAACAGCTTTATCGTCTCGATTTCACACACCATTCTGGCCCTGATTGTGGTCTCCCTCTCCGCCTTCGCCTACGAGCGGCTCGACTTTCCCGGCGGCAACGCCATCTTCTGGGGCCTGATGTACCTGAGCATGTTCCCTAATGTCGTGGGCCTGCTGCCCATGTTCAAGATCGCCACGGCCCTGGGCTGGGTGAACAACCTGAACGCCCTGATCTGGCCGGGCCTGTCGGGCGTGTTCAACATCTTCCTCCTCAGGAACTTCCTCAAGGGCATCCCCAAGGCGCTGGATGAGGCCGCCTACATCGACGGGGCGAGCAGCTTCCAGGTGTACCGCCATGTGATGCTGCCCTCCATCAAGCCGGTGCTGATCGTGGTGGCGCTGTTCAGCTTCAACGGCTCGTGGAACGACTTTCTCTGGCCCACCATCGTGCTGACGGACGTGCGCCAGCAGACGCTGACCGCCGGACTGCGGCTGCTGATGGGCCAGTACGAGCAGAAGTGGGCCCACCTGATCGCCTCGGTGCTGGTGAGCATGGTGCCGCCCTTCGTGCTTTATCTGGGCGCGCAGAACTATTTCCTGAGCGGCATTTCCATCCAGGCGGGCGTAAAGGGATAAGAGATCCCGGAGGGAGAACCGCGCGCTTTCGCGGAGGAGAGGAGGAGAGTATGCACATCAGCGGGCTGAGGCGCAGGCTTTCCTTCCTCTTTTTGTTTGCGCTGGCTTTGTTTTGGGTCATACCGCTGATCTGGGTGTTTCTCAACTCCTTTAAGCCCAATGCCGAGTTCAACAAGTCCTTTGCCTCGCTCAAAGGGCCGATCGATTATCTGACGCGCCTGTGGCCGCGGGAGTTTGTGTTCAGCAACTATCTTGACATTTTAGTGGGCGGGGAAAAGCTGAACACCGTCTCCAACATGCTGCCCATGATCCTCAACAGCCTGATCGTGTCCATCTCGCACACGCTGCTGGCCCTGATGGTGGTGTCGCTCTCCGCCTTCGCCTATGAGCGGCTGGACTTTCCGGGCGGCAACGCCATCTTCTGGGGGCTGATGTACCTGAGCATGTTCCCCAACGTGGTGGGCCTGCTGCCCATGTTCAAGATCGCCACGGCCCTGGGCTGGGTGAACAGCCTGAACGCCCTGATCTGGCCGGGCCTGGCGGGCGTGTTCAACATCTTCCTCCTCAGAAACTTCCTGAGAGGAGTCCCCAAGGCGCTGGATGAGGCCGCCTGCATCGACGGGGCGGGCAGCTTTCAGGTGTACCGCCATGTGATGCTGCCCTCCGTCAAGCCGGTGCTGATCGTGGTGGGGCTGTTCAGCTTCAACGGCTCGTGGAACGACTTCCTCTGGCCAACCATCGTGATGACGGACGTGCGCCGGCAGACCCTGACCGCCGGACTGCGCCTGCTGGACGGGCAGTACGGCGGACAGTGGACGCACCTGCTGGCCTCGGTGCTGGTGAGCATGCTGCCGCCCCTGCTGCTCTACCTGGTCGCGCAGAACTATTTTCTGAGCGGCATTTCCATCCAGGCGGGCGTGAAAGGATGATGCCGCCCTGCGGATAGCCCCTTTTCCGCTTGCGTGACGGCTCCGCTTCTGCTATCATGAACACGAAGAAAAAATGCGGATTCCGCAAATATACTTCCATTTTCAGGGGGGCGGAGCGGGCATGACCGAGTTTTCCAGAAAGCAGTACCTGGCGCAGCTGATCGACAGAATGCACAACGGCCGCGTGAAGATTATCACCGGCATTCGCCGCTGCGGCAAATCCTACCTTCTGTTTGAGCTTTTTACCCGTTATCTGCGGGAGCAGGGGACGGAAGAAGGGCAGATCATACGCCTTGCTCTGGACGAACTGGCCAATGCGAAATACAGAAATCCCATCGAGCTGGATGCTTATCTCAGGGCGAAAATCTCGGGCGCATCCAAGTGGCACTACATACTGATTGACGAAATACAGTTCGTCACAGACATTCAGAACCCGTATCTGGATGATAAGAGCGCGAAGCTGACCTTCATCGACGTGCTGCTCGGCCTGATGAAGATCAAAAACGCGGATATCTATGTGACCGGGAGCAATTCAAGAATGCTCTCCACGGATGTGCTGACGCAGTTCCGCGATCGTGGGGACGAGATCCGGGTCTGCCCTCTCTCTTTTGCCGAGTTTTATGAGGCCTATAAGGGGGAGCAAAGGGGAGCGTGGCCGGAATACTATACCTACGGCGGCATGCCCGTCGTGTTCTCGCTGCGTACGCATGAAGAAAAAAGCCGCTACCTGCGGGACCTGTTTGAAAGGACCTACCTGAAGGATGTTATCGAGCGCCACGCTATCCAGAACGACGCCGCGGTGCTCGGCGACCTTTTAAACATTCTGGCGTCCGGCATCGGCTCGCTGACGAATCCCACGAAGCTGGCAAACGCTTTTCTCAGCGAGAAGCATCTGCGCATCAACTCCACGACCATAGACCGATATCTGGGGTACTTTGAGGATGCTTTTCTGATCGCCAAGGCGAACCGGTATGACGTCAAAGGCAAGAAGTATATGCAGACGCCGCTCAAGTACTATTATACCGACGTGGGGCTCAGAAACGCCAGGCTGGGTTTCCGGCAGCAGGAGGAGAGCCACATCATGGAGAATGTGCTTTACTGCGAGCTGGTGCGGCGGGGCTGCGACGTGGATGTCGGCGTGGTGGAGCAGCACCTCAAGACCGAAGAAGGCAAAAAGGTACGCAAGCAGCTGGAGGTCGATTTCGTTGTCAACCGCGGAGAGCGGCGGTGTTACATACAGTCCGCGCTGTCCATCGCGGACAGCGAGAAGCGGCAGCAGGAGATAGCCTCGCTGATACGGATCCCGGATTCGTTCGACAAGATCGTGGTGGTGAAGGATTACATCAGACCGTGGAAGGATGACCGGGGCATCCTCTACATCGGCATTGAGCAGTTTCTTCTGGATGAGGAAGCCGCCAGACTGTAATCCGCTTCTCACCTGGATCTTGCCGCCCTCAGGCTCTTTTCCGCTCTGCTCTTTGCCCGGCCGAGCCGGGACCGGCCCGGATGCCGCGCCTGAGAAGGCTTGACGCAGCGCTGCTGCGCCGGCGCTTTCGCCCCTTGCATGGGACCAAAAACTTGCCCGCATTGGAGGCGCAAACAGATTCTATCAGGATAAAGATGCCCCTTAAGCCATCCAGGCGGGCGTGAAAGGACAACATGGGCAAAGAAAGATCGCGCGACGAGGCGCTGGACATATTCAAGGGGCTGCTCACCGTGCTGATGGTCTACTGCCATGTGCTGCAGTTTTTCGGGGACGGTCAGCTCTTTTGGCAGAATGAGGTCATCGTGCAGGCGGCCAACCTGCTGGTCTTCCCCGGCTTTGTGTATGCCTTTGGGCGCAACTGCGAGCGCAGCTACTATTCAAAGCCCTTTTCAAAGGCCGCGCCGCGGATGCTGATGCGCGCGCTGCGCCTCTACGGGGCCTTCGCGCTGTCCGGCATCGGCTTCCGCGTGCTGCGGGAGAACAAGCCCCTGGCGGCCGGCACGGCGCGGCGGGTGCTGCTGCTTTCCGATATCCCCGGCTGGTCCGAGTTTATCATTGCTTTCGCGCTTTTTTATCTGCTGGCCCTGCTGCTGCACGCCCCGATGCGGAAGGCGAAGGGGCCGCTGCTTCCGGCCCTGGCCGGGGCGGCGAGCCTGCTTTTTGCCTTTATCCCCTACGGCGCGGTGGGGGATACGCGCCTGCAGCTGCTGATCGGCGGGGAGGGCTTCGCCTGTTTTCCGGTCGCGCAGTACGCGGGCTTCTTCTTGCTGGGCGCGGCCTCGCTGCGCGCGGAGGGGGACGGGCGCGCCGGGGCCCGGCTGCTGCTCCTGGCCGCGCTGCTCAGCGCACTCGGCCTTCTGCGCGCGCTCAGCCTGGGCGGGCTGCCGCGCCGGTTTCCGCCAGATATCGGCTGGCTGCTGCTGCCCCATCTACCCATCGCGCTGCTGGCGGCGCTGGCAAGAGGTCTGGCGGCGCTGCGCCTGCCGCTCAGAAAGCCGCTCGCGGGCGCGGGGGAGCTTCGGCTGCCACTGGCGCCGCTGCGCGCGGCGGGCCGCGCCTCCATGGCCTACCTGTTGCTGTCCAACCTGATGATCTTCACCATGGCGGGCAAAGGCCTGATGCCCGTGCTGAAGCCGCGCGGAGGGCTTCTGTTCGGCCAGCCCATCCAGTCGCCTCTTGGCGCGCTGTGGTGGACGCTGGCGCTGCTGCTCTCGATCGCCCTGATCCTCTCGCTCGCGCCCGGCGCCCCTCTGAAAAGAAAGGAGAACGCTCCATGAAGCTGCTGTGCTGCCTGCTGCTGTGCCTCTGCCTGATGCCCGCCCTGCCCGCCCGCGCGGAGGGCGGCGCTTTGAAGCTGCTGCCGACGGACGATATCGCGGATCGCTTTTACAAAAACCCTTCCAATCTGTTTGATATCGGCGATCCGCACATACTGCCCGCTCAGGGGCGCTACTGGGCCTTCGCCACCGGCGGCACCGTGGGCTACAACGTATGGCAGTCGGACGATCTGCGCAGCTGGGGAGACAAGCAAAAGGCCCTGCGCAGGGTGGAGTGGGGCGCGGGCGATTACTGGGCGCCCGAGGTCTACCCCTATCAGGGGCGGTATGTGATGCTGTTTTCCGTGCGCGACAAGGCCACGCGGGGCCTGCGCATCGGCATCGCCTTTGCCGATGCGCCGCAGGGGCCCTATGAGGATCCGCTGGGCAGGCCGCTGTTCGAGCCGGGATATTCGGTGATCGACGCCAGCCTCTTTGTGGATGAGGGGGTGCCCTACCTGTACTATGTGCGCGACTGCTCCGACAACGTGGTGAACGGCCGGCACGAGAGCCACGTCTGGGGCGTGCGCCTGAGCGATGATCTGCTGAGCCTGGAGGGCGAGCCGGCGGAGCTGACCCGCCCCGAGCAGCCCTGGGAGCTGGATGAGGGAGAGTGGGTGTGGAACGAAGGACCGGTCGCCGTGAAGCACGGCGGGCGCTACTATCTGTATTACAGCGCCCATCATTTTGCCGACCCGAACTACTCCGTGGGCGTCGCCGTGAGCGACAGCCCCCTGGGCCCCTTCATAAAGCAGGCGGATAACCCCCTTCTGGCCCCTCTGCCCGGCGTCGGGGAACCCGTCTCCGGCCCCGGACACAACAGCTTTTTCTCGGTGGGGGAGGAGCTTTTCACCAGCTACCACAGCCACAAGTACCCGCAGGCCCCCTCGGGCAACCGGCAGCTGAATGTGGACCGCGCGGGCTTCCACTCGGACGGCACGGCCTACATCAACGGCCCCACGCTGACCAGGCAGCTGCGCCCGCTGAGCGATCTGGGCCTTGAAAACGCGGCGCTGCGGGCGGCCCTTGCCGTGTCCTCGGGAGACGGCGAGCTGCTGCGGGACGGCGATTTCTGCCTGCGCTCCTCTGCCTATGCCTTTCTGCCCGGCGAAGGGGGCGGCGGCGAGCTGCGCTTCGACGTTCCCGCGCTGAGCGACCTTTTGCTCATCTATCCCGCCTTCGGCACCGAGGGCAGCCTGAGCCTTGAGGTCAACGGCGAGCCCGCGGGCGAATACGGCTTTTCCGGGGACCGCCTGCCCGGCGAGGCCCTGATCCTGCACTATGAAAAAACGGCGATCTCCTCTCTTTCCTTCCGGCTGGCCGGAGGGCTGGGCCTTGGCGAGATTCTGCTCACCGAGATCCGCTGAAACGCTCTCGGTTGGGTATATTCAGGACGGTCAACGAAAGGAGAGGATATCATGAAAGTCAGGAACTATGCTGAACTGCAGGAAGCGCTTTTTGCGGAGGATGGAACGATCGAACTGATCGATTCCATCAACGCGCCCGCCGGCATCAGGCTGAGAAAAGGGCAAAGGCTCACGGCGGGCCGGGACGGCGTGATGCTGAGCTTTATCAACGGCGGCGGCATCGCCCTCAGCGGTGACAACGAGGTGTCGGGCCTGGCTGTGCAGACCTCTCCTGCCTCAAGGGCCGTCTACATTGACTCCGCGGAGGAGGATCTGGGCCTGATCCGGCTGAAGGGGCTGACCGTGACCGGCATGGTGCAGCTTTTGACCCGGGGGGCCAACAAGAAGCTCTCGGCTGATCTGCGCGATCTGGACATCGTTTCGGCGGATGCGCGCGCCTGTTCGGAGCGGCCCATGAAGTACGGCGTGATCGTGTATCAGGGCGCGCTGACGGTGTACAACTTCAGCCCCGACAAGGACAGCCTGATCCGCCTGCGCGCGGAAAATATCTCGGTGGGGCGCGAGAAGGCGCCCGTCATCGGAAGCGGCGTGTTTGTCGCCGGCTTTGGCGACGAGGGCGGCCGGGTGGTGGTCGAAAAGCTCACGACGGGCGAGGTGTATTCAAACGGCATGATCCCGCAGGGCCAGCCCAACCTGATCACCGGAGGCATCTTCATCGTGAACGGCGCCCATGCGCGCGAGGTGATCTCCGAGGGCCGCGTGGTCACCTACGGTACTAACGACATGGTGCTGGACGTGTGGGGAAGCGTGGACAGCTGGCTCGTCAAGGGCGAGGTCACCAGCTACGGGGCCAGCGGCATCGGCTTTGTAAACTTCGGCACGGTGGGGCGCTTCCGCGCCGAAAAAAGCATCGAGACCTACGGTCTGGGGGCGCGCGGCTTCAACCAGTATGACGGCACCATCGAGGACGGCTATTTTGAGCGCATCCTGACGTGGGGCGACGGCTCGGTGGGTATGCAGTTCTCAAAGCCTGTGGGCAGGATCACCATCGGCAAGGAGATCGTCACCCGGGGCGGCACCGGCAAGACGCTGGTCAAGGGCGTGATCGTGGAGCTTGCGGCGGACGCCGTGAGCGTGCTCTCGGGCGGCAGCATCGAGGAGCTGGACGTGCGGGGCGACATCGTGACCGCCGGCGCGGGTGTGACGGCCTACCATGTGAACGGCGGCCTGGTGAAGAAAATGCGCCTGGGCGGCAGCATCCGTTCGACCGGCGCGGGCGCCAGGGCCGCTGTGATCGAGAACGGCGGGCAGAGCGATACGGAGAGCCTTGGAAAGTACCTGGCATGATCGATGCGGTGACGAGCGCGGCTCGTCACCGCTTTTTTTCGGGAAGGGGCGGGAAAGAAGGGGACAGGGGCTTGACAAAATATATCTAATTAGATATTATCTAATTGCATCATTGAGGCGAGGAGGGGAGAGTGATCGATACCGTGATGAAGCTGCTGATCGGCATGCACCGCAATGTGCTGGAGCTGGATAGAAAAACAGCGCGGCTGGCGGGCGAAGAGGGGCTGACCCTCGGCCAGTTCGCTGTGCTGGAAGTCCTGCACAGCAAGGGCGATCTGCCGGTGGGCGTGGTGCGGGATCGAATCCTGTCGAGCGTCGGCACCATCTCCGTCATCATCCGCAACCTGGAGCAGCGCGGGCTGGTGCAGCGCCTGCCCGATCCGGGCGACCGCCGGGTCTGCCTGCTGCATATCACGCCGGAGGGCGAAAAGCTGATCTCAAAGGTAGTGCCCCGCAACAACGAAATGATCCAACAAGCCTTTTCCCCGCTGACGGCGGAGGAACAGGCTGAACTGCTGAGACTAATGAAAAAAATGGGAGGAAAATAAGATGGACAGAAAGATTAAGACCAAGGTGCAGGGATTCAGGACTGTGGACGGCGCGGGCGTCAGCCTGGTGCGCGTGCTGGGCCGCGACACGGTGGAGGAGTTTGACCCCATCCTGATGCTGGACTCCTTTGACAGCACCAACCCCTCCGACTACACCGCGGGTTTCCCGATGCACCCTCACCGCGGCATCGAGACCATCAGCTACCTGTACAAGGGCAAGATGAAGCATAAGGATACCCTCGGCAACGAGGATACCATCACCGACGGCGAGGTGCAGTGGATGAATGCCGGCTCGGGCATCCTGCACGAGGAACAGGTGCCCGCCGCGGAACGCCTGCTGGGCGTGCAGCTGTGGCTCAACCTGCCTGCGAAGGAGAAGATGAGCAAGCCCACCTATCGCGCCATCGGCAAAACGCAGATCGAGGACATCCCCTTTGACGGCGGCTACCTGCGCCTGCTGGCCGGCAGCTATCAGGGCCATGAGGGCCACAAGGGCGACCATGTGCAGATCGACTACTATGACGTCCATCTGGATGAAGGCAAAGAGTTTGTCGTGGAGACCCGGCCGGATGATTCGCTGATGGTGTTTACGCTGCTGGGCGATGCCGTTGTGGCGGGCGAGCGCGTGCGCGAAAAGACCGCGGTGAAGCTGACGGAGGGCGACCGGCTGGTGCTGAAGGGCGCTGAGGGCGGCTCTCAGATCCTGGTGATGAAGTCAAGGGCGCTGGGCGAGCCGGTGGCCTGGGCCGGTCCCATCGTGATGAACACCAGGGCGGAACTCAGCCAGGCCTTCAGCGAGCTGCAGCACGGCGGCTTCATCAAGGACGAGCTGGATTTCAAGCCCGAAGCCTGATACTGAAGGATAAGGAGCGTTGACATGGTCAAGGTCGTATTTGATAAGGAAAACAATCGCGCGGTCGCCCTGGACGGCGAGCGCGAGATCGGCGAGAGCACCTTCAGCGCCTCCGCCCGTCTGTGGATCATCGACCACACGCAGGTGGATGAAGCCTATGGCGGACAGGGCATCGCGAGGCGGCTGGTAGATACCATTGTGGACGAGGCCAGGCGGGAGGGCATCAAGCTGACCGCTACCTGCCCCTACGCTGCCAAGGTATTCAAAGAAGAAAAATATCAGGATATTATTCTGAAGTAAAGGGATGAGGATATGAAGATCGGCATGATCGTCGGCTCCCTGCGCAGGGACTCGTGGAACGCCAAGGTGGCCATGACGGTAAAGGGGCTTCTGCCCGCCGCCCATGAGACGCAGGTGCTGGGGATAGGCGAGCTTGGATTGTACAATCAGGATCTGGACGGGGAAGGCGCGCCCGAAAGCTGGAAGAAGCTTCGCCAAAGCGCGCGGGCATGCGATGCCTTCATCTTCTTCACACCGGAGTATAACCGCTCTTACGCGCCCGCCCTTAAAAACGCGCTGGATATCCTCTCCCGCGATCCGCTGGGCAGCCCGCTCGCGGGCAAGCCAGCGGCCGTGTTCTCCGCATCGCCCGGCACTTACGGCGGCATGATGGCCAATCATGCCCTGCGCCCTGTGCTCTTCAGCCTGGGGATGATCCCGATGCAGCAGCCGGAGGTGGCGCTGTCCAAGGTGCACACCTGCTTTGAAGGCGGCGCGGTCAACGAAGCCACGCTGCGCCTGCTGCAAAAAGCGGCGAATGCCTTTGCGGATTTCGCGGGCAAATGGTACGCGCAGAAGGATTAGCATCAGCGCTGGCGTCGCGGCAGGGACAATTGCCTGCTTCGTGAATGGGCCGCCATGTTGTCGACTGTGATCGGCAGCATGGCGGCCCAGAATTGTTTTATCGGGTAGAGCGAGGGGCGGCGCCCGGCTTCGGCCCATCCGCCGCGCGCAGAGCGAAGCGAAAAGGCGGATGGACGGTCGCCCTTCCCCGTCAGATCCCCTTTTTCCAGAACCCCGGGAAGAACAGCAGCATCACCGGGTAGACCTCCAGCCGGCCGATGATCATGCACAGGGAGAGCACGATCTTGCTCAGCGGGGAAAAGCCGGCGAAGTTGCCCATGGGGCCGACGGCGTTCAGGCCGGGGCCCACATTGTTGATGGTGGCGACCACCGAGGTGACGGTGGTGATCAGATCCCGCCCCTCCAGCGCCACCACCATGACGGCGGAGACGAAGATGAGGATGTAGAAGAAGAAGAAGGCCATTACGCCTGAGACCACGGCCTCATCCACCACATGGCCGTTGATCTTGATGGCGCGGACCGCGCGGGGGTGGTTGATGCGGGTGATCTCACGCTGCACGGTCTTGAGCAGCACGATCGAGCGGACCACCTTGATGCCGCCGCCCGTGCTGCCGGCGCTCGCGCCGATAAACATGAGCAGCAGCAGGATCAGACGGCTGAACACGGGCCACAGGTTGAAATCCACCGTGGAAAAGCCCGTGGTCGTCATCACGGAGCTCACCTGGAAGGCCGCGTGCCGCAGCGACAGCAGCGGTGAGCGGTAGACCTGTCCGTAGTTGACGACGGCGATCATCAGCGTGGCCGCCAGCGCGATGAAGAAGTAGTATCTCAGCTCCTCGTCGCGCAGCGCGTTTCTGAGCCCGCCGCGCCTGAAGGCGATGAAGTAGAGCGTGAAGTTGACGCCGAACAGGAACATGAACAGCGTGATCACCACCTCGATGTAGGCGCTGCCGTAGGCCGCCACGCTGAGGTTCCTGTTGGAAAAGCCGCCTGTGCCCGCGGTGGAGAAGGCGTGGATCAGCGCGTCATACAGCGGCATGCCGCCCAGCAGCAGCAGGATCGTCTCGGCCAATGTGAGCAGGATGTAAATGGCATAGAGTATCTTGGCTGTTTGGCTGATCTTGGGCACCAGCTTACCGGGCGTGGGCCCGGGCGATTCGGCCCTGAGGATATGGATGGTGTTGGCCTTCACCGAGGGCAGGATGGCGATCATCATCACCAGCACGCCCATGCCGCCCATCCAGTGGGTAAAGCTGCGCCAGAACAGGATGCCGTGCGGCAGCCGCTCGATATCCCGCAGGATCGTGGCCCCGGTGGTGGTGAAGCCGGAGATGGATTCGAACACCGCGTCCACCGGGCGCGGGATGGCCCCGCTGAACAGGAAGGGCAGCGCGCCGATCACCGACATCAGCACCCAGCCCAGCGCCACTACGGCATAGCCGTCGCGGGCGTAGAGATCGGGCGTGCGGGCCTTGAGGCACGTCAGGGCGAAGCCGCCAAGCATCGCCAGGGCGATGGACCAGGCGAAGGCGGGCAGGTCGCTCTCCATATAGATCAGGGAAACCAGGAAGGAAGGCAGCATACAGGCCGCCTCCACCATCAGCAGGTTGCCTATGCTTTTGGCGATCATCCGGTAGTTCATGCTTACTCTTCCGACAGGGCCAGGTCGCTCAGATCGTTCAGGCGCGTCTCATAGGCGATCAGGATCACGCTGTCAAGCGGCTTGATCACGTCGTTGCCGCCGGGGATGATGATCTCGTTGCGGCGCACGATGGCGGCCACCAGCACGCCCGGCCTGATGCGCAGCTTTTTGAGCGGGATATCGGTGCAGCGCGTGTGCTCGTCCGCCACAAATTCCAGCGCCTCGGCCCGTCCGTCCATGATGCGGTAGAGCGTCTTCACGGGGTTGTCCACCGCGTTCTGCAGCCCGCGTACATAGCGCAGGATGTAGTTGGCCGTGGTGATCTTGGGGCTGACCAGGTTGTCGATGCCCAGGTTTCTGATGGCGTTTGAGAAGTTGATGCGGTTGATCTTGGCGATCACCTTGCCCACGCCGTACTGCTTGGCCAGCAGCGCGGCGATCAGGTTGTCCTCGTCATGGCCCGTTACGGGGATAAAGGCGCCCATGCTCTCCAGCTTTTCGGAGTGCAGCACGCTCTCATCCGAAGCGTCGCCATGGATGATGAGGGCCCCGGGCAGCATCTCGGTCAGCTCCACGCAGCGCTGCTCATCGATCTCGATGATCTTGACGCCCACGTCCATCTCATCCAGATATCTGGCCAGGTAATAGGCGATGCGGCCGCCGCCCATGATCATCACGTTCTTGATCTTCTGCGGCTGCACGCCCGCGCGGCGGAAAAACTGGATCACCCGGTAGGGGCGGCCCACGACGTAGATCACGTCGCCCGCGCAGATGACAAAGTCGCCCCGGGGGATGATGATCTCGTCGCCGCGCACCACGCCGCCGATCAGGATGGACAGCGGCGCGCGCCGCGTCATTTCCTGCAGGCTCATGCCCACGATGGGCATTCCGGCCGCCACCTTCATCTCCATCATCACCACCCGCCCCTCGGCGAAGGATTCGATGTTGACGGCGGAGGGAAACTCAAGCAGCCGCGCGATCTCGCCCGCCACGGCCTGCTCGGGGTTGATCACCATATCCAACCCCAGGTCCTCCTTCAGGCGGCCCAGCTCGCTGGCGTATTCGGGGTCGCGTATGCGGGCGATGGTGTGCTGCGCGCCCAGCTTCTTGGCCGTCATGCAGCAGACCATGTTCATTTCGTCGCTGGTGGTGGCGGCGATCACCACGTCGGCCTCCCGCACGCCGGCGTCTGCCAGCACGCCGGTATTGAGGCCGTTGCCCCTGACGCACATCACGTCAAGGGTCTCGTCCGCCTTTCTGAGCGCTTCCGGGTCTTTATCAATAATGGTTACGTCATTATCTTCCCGGGAGAGGTTCTCGGCCAGGTTGAACCCGACCTTGCCGTCTCCTACAATAATGATCTTCATCCAGGTCAATCTCCTTCAGACAAGCAAGAAAACAAATGCCACAAAAGTCAAAGGCCGGCGCGACGATGCGCCGACCTTAACAATCTACCACCGGCCGGGGTACAAGTCAATCGCGCGGGGAGAGGCCCTCCTCACTCATGCGCCTGATAGACCTCCAGCGGGTCGGCGCCCTGCGTGCTGACCTTGAGCAGGTCGTTGCCCCACGCTTCCATCAAGCTCAGCGGCCAGTTCAGCAGATCGTTCAGCTCACCATGGCCGGGCAGGGTACCGTTGATCATCTGGGTGGAACGGCACAGCAGCTCGCCGTCCTCATAATCCAGCACAAAGTAAGCATAGTAGCTGCTTTTGTTGATCAGGTTCAGCAGCTTGCCCGTGGCGTCCCGGTACTCCTTTGCCACCTTGATCGGGGAAGAAACATCCACGAACACCATGTCGTCGTAGAGCCACATCACCGCCTCCACCTGCGAAAGCTGCGAATCCAGCTCGTACTGCAGATCATAGGTCGTAAACTTCTCGTCAAAGCGATAGATGAGGTTCTGGCTGTCCAGATACTCGCGGACCAGGTCGATCAGCTCCTGAGGGGCGGCGGCTTCCTGCGCCGATGCGGGCGGAATGCCCAGCATCAGCCCCGCCAGCAGCAAGAGACAAAGCAGTTTTTTCACGGCAGTTCCTCCTTGTTCGTCCGCCAGAATATGGATGATACAGCCAGTATATAAGATAAAAAAGGAAATGTCCATGGCATTTATTAGCCAACTTCTTCCGGGCATACACAAGCGGCAGCCCGCGCAGACTGCCGCTCAATACAGGAAAACGTTTGTCTGTTTTCGCTTACTCCAGCTCAAACACGCCGGTATACAGCTGATAATACCTTCCCTTTTCGGCCAGCAGCTGCTCGTGGCTGCCGCGCTCGATGATACGGCCGTTTTCCAGCACCATGATCACATCGGCGTTGCGCACGGTGGAGAGGCGGTGGGCGATCACAAACACGGTGCGGCCCTTCATCAGGGCGTCCATGCCCTCCTGCACAAGGGCCTCGGTGTGGGTATCGATGGAAGAGGTGGCCTCGTCCAGGATCATCACGGGCGGGTTGGCCACCGCGGCGCGGCTGATGGAGATCAGCTGGCGCTGCCCCTGGGACAGGCCGCTGCCGTCGCCCTCCAGCACCGTCTGGTAGCCGTGGGGCAGCATGCGGATGAAGCCGTCGGCGTTGGCCAGCCTGGCGGCCTCGATGCATTCCTCGTCCGTGGCGTCCAGCTTGCCGTAGCGGATGTTGTCCATCACGGTGCCGGTGAACAGATTGACATCCTGAAGCACCACGCCGAGCGACCTGCGCAGGTCGGCCTTCCTGATCTTGTTGATGTTGATGCCGTCGTAGCGGATCTTGCCGTCCGCGATGTCGTAAAAGCGGTTGATCAGGTTGGTGATGGTGGTCTTGCCCGCGCCCGTGGCACCCACGAAGGCCACCTTCTGGCCGGGGCGCGCGTAGAGCGTGATGTCGTGCAGCACGGGCTTGCCCTTCACATACTCAAAGTCCACCTGGTTGAGCGTGATATCGCCCGCCAGGCGCGTATAGGTGACGCTGCCGTCCGTATGCGGATGCCGCCAGGCCCAGACGCCCGTGACCCTGTCTGATTCCTTCAGCTCGCCGTTTTCCTCTACCGCGTTGACCAGCGTGACCTTGCCATGGTCCTCCTCCGGCGCTTCATCCATCATGGCGAAGATGCGCGAAGCGCCCGCCAGGGCCATGTTGATCATGTTGAACTGCATACTGACCTGGCCGATGGGGTTGATGAAGCTGCGCGACAGCGTGAGGAAGGAGACAATGGTGCCGATGGTCAGCGCGGATGTGCCGCTCAGGCTCAGGTTGGGCAGGCCCGCGATGGCCGCCGCGCCGCCGACCAGCGCCAGCAGCACGTAGAGCAGATAGCCGAAGTTGCCCACCACGGGCATGGTCACGTTGCCCAGCTTGGCGGCCCGGGTGGAGGCGTCGCACAGCTCGTCGTTGAGGCGGTCAAAATCCTCGCGGCTGCGCTCCTCACGGGTGAAGACCTTGATCACCTTCTGGCCGTTCACCATCTCCTCGATGTAGCCGTTCAGGCTGCCCAGTGCCTCCTGCTGCTTGAAAAAGTAGCGGCCGCTGCGGCTGACGATGACCTTGAGCACCAGGTACAGCACCACCGTGAAGGCCACCACAAAAACGGTGAGCCATACGCTGAGGTAGAGCATGGAGAAAAAGGCCGACAGCGTGGCGATCAGCGAGCCGAACATCTGCGGGATGCTCTGAGAAATGGCCTGCCGGAGCGTGTCGGTATCGTTGGTGAAGCGGCTCATCACGTCGCCGATGGGGTGGGTGTCGAAGTAGGCGATGGGCAGGGTCTGCATGTGCGCAAAAAGGCGTTCACGCATGTTGCGCAGCGTGCCCTGTTCCACCCGCACCATCAGGCGGTTGGAGAGCCAGCTGGCCAGGATGCCCGTCAGGAACACGCAGGCCATCAGCACGACGGTGCTGTAAAAACCCTTTTCCAGCGCGCTGCCCTCGGCCACGGCCTTCAGCACATAGTCGTCAATGATGACGCGCAGAAACAGCGCGGTGGAGGCGCTGATGGCCGAGCCGATGATCAGGCTGAGGATCACCAGGGCCAGCCTGCCCTTGAAGGCGGCCATCTGGGCCAGGAGCCGCCTGACCGTGCCCGGCGCGATGCGCCGCGCGTTGGCGCCATGGGCGCCATGCCCTTGCGGGCCCTTCATCGCTTGCTTATCCATGCAAAACAGCTCCTTGCGTCTGGGAATCGTATACCTCGCGGTACATGGGGCTTTCGGCCATCAGCTCTTCGTGGCTGCCGCTGGCCAGCAGGCGGCCCTCCTCCATCAGGAGGATCTGGTCGGCTTCCTGCACCGAGGCCACGCGCTGGGCAATGATGATCTTGGTGGTGCCGGGAACGCTCTCGGCCAGGCCCTTGCGGATGGCCTTGTCCGTGCGGGTATCGACGGCGCTGGTGGAATCGTCCAGGATCAGTATTTTGGGCCGCTTGAGCAGGGCCCGGGCGATGCACAGGCGCTGGCGCTGGCCGCCCGATACGTTGGCGCCGCCCTGTTCGATGAGGGTGTCATAGCCGTCGGGGAAGGCCATGATGAAGTCGTGCGCCTGCGCCAGCCGGCAGGCTTCGATCATTTCCTCATCAGTGGCCTGCTCGTTGCCCCAGCGCAGGTTGTCGCGGATGGTGCCCTTGAACAAGAGGTTCTTCTGCAGCACCATGGCCACCTGATCCCGGAGCGCCTTCAGGTCGTAATCGCGCACATCCAGCCCGCCCACCAGGACGCTTCCGGAGCTCACGTCATACAGGCGGGGGATCAGCTGCACGAGGCTTGACTTGGACGAGCCGGTCACGCCCAGGACGCCCACGGTCTGGCCGGAAGCGATGTCGATGCTCACGTCGTCCAGCACCGGGCGGTCGGCCTCTCTGTCGTAATAAAAGGTGACGTGCTCAAAGCGGATGCTGCCGTCCTTCACCTCATACACGGGGTTCGCGCCGTCTTTCAGGTCGCTCTCCTCATTCAGCAGCTCCGCGATGCGCTCCGCGGAGGCCCTGGAGATGACGATCATCACAAAGATCATCGAGAGCATCATCAGGCTCATCAGGATCTGCATGGTGTAGTTGATCAGCGAGGTGAGTTCGCCCGTGGTCAGCCCCATGCCGGACACATTGCCGGCCGCCACGATCTGCTGCGAGCCCAGCAGCACCAGCAGCAGCATGCTCAGGTAGCTGGAGGCCTGCATCAGCGGGGCGTTGAGCGCCAGGCGCTTGCCGGCGCGCACAAAGTCGTGATAGATGTCGCCCGAGATCGCGCCGAACTTTTCGATCTCGTGATCCTCACGGGTGAAGGACTTCACCACGCGGATGCCGTGCAGGTTCTCCTGCACCACGTTGTTCAGGCGGTCGTAGCGCTGGAACACGCGGATGAAGATGGGGTGCACGTGGCTGATGACAAAATACAGCCCCAGCGCCAGGAAGGGTATGACCGCCAGAAAGATCAGCGACAGGCGGGCGTTGATGCGGAAGGAGAAGATCAGGGCGAAGATGATCATCAGCGGCGCGCGCACCGCCATGCGGATCATCATCTGAAAGGCGTTCTGCACGTTGTTCACGTCCGTGGTCAGGCGGGTGATGATGCTGGCCGTGGAGAAGCGGTCAATGTTGGAAAAGGAGAACTCCTGCACGCGGGAGAACATGTCGTGCCGCAGGTTCCTGGCAAAGCCGGCCGAGGCCGTGGCCGCCGTGCGCCCGGCGAAGAAGGCCGCCGCCAGCGAGGTGAGCGACACCGCCAGCAGCAGCGCGCCCATGCGCAGCACATAGCCCATGTCCTGCGCGTAGATGCCCCGGTCGATCAGGAGGGCCATGAGCGTGGGCATCAGGATCTCCAGCAGCGCCTCCACGCTTACCAGCAGCGGCGTGATCAGCGTGGCGCGCTTATACTCCCTGATGCTTTTAATGATGGTTTTGATCATGCGGTTTTCCTTCTGCACAGCGACACCGATTTGTACACTGTAGCCTTTCATGTCGATTCGGTCTTCGGCCTCATACTAATCTCTTATCCAATTCATTTAAAACAATGACTTTCGAAGCTCGAAAAACACAAACACTGACATAGCAATACTATGTCAGGTCAAGAGAGAACCCTCAACGCAATAAGCATTAGTTTATCAAATTAACATAGAATACAGGCAAGGCACAACTTGCCTGTATGTTTATAACACTCTACTTCTTCCTATGTCAAGGAAAGAAAGGATAGAAATCATTCATTTTCAATAACCCGATTTGTAATATCAAGTGCA
>DBQV01000025.1:0-249 GCA_002305755.1 Christensenella sp. UBA1385
CTCCCTCACAAAGCCCGCGATGGCATCCTTGAATACCTGCGCGTTCACAGGGTCCAGGCCGCTGAAGGGCTCGTCCAGGATCAGGATGTCCGGCTCGTTCAAGAAGCACTGGGCGATCTGGATCTTCTGCTGATTGCCCTTGGAGAGCGTCTCCAGCTTCTTTTTGCCGTACTCCGAAAGCCCGAAGTAGTCCACCCACTCGGCCGCCGAGCGCTCCGCCGAGCGCCTGTCCGCCCCGCGCAGCCGGGC
>DBQV01000025.1:370-136651 GCA_002305755.1 Christensenella sp. UBA1385
TCCTGATCGCCGAAGCTCTTTCTCAGATCCCTTACTTCTAAGCGCATCCTACACTCCTTCGATCGATTCCTTGGCCATTATAACACATTACTGCGCGGGCTTTTGTAAAAAATGAGTATAGAATGGCGTATCGCGCACAATCGCTTCTTCCTTCGCGCGCCACGCCTGCGCCCCCCGAGCATCGGTTTTGGGGAAATTTTCCCTTCCCCCTTGCCAAGCCCCCCGCGGCGTGGTATGCTTCCTGCGGTCAAATCCAAGCGACCCCTTTAAGGACAGTCCAGAGAGGCTGGGAAGGCAAGCGGCGGATCAGATTTTTCGCATGTTCGTGCCTTCCTCTATCTTGGGGGAAGGCATTTTCTTGTAAAGGAGGCGGGATGGTGCAGGAACGTCTGAAGGCCAGGCTGATGGAGCCGGACGCCATGCAGCGGGCGATCACCCGCATGGCGCACGAGATGCTCGAGCAGATCGGGGAGATGGACCGGGCCGTGCTGGTGGGCATCAGGCGCCGCGGCGTGCCGCTGGCGCAGCGCATCGCGGCGGCGCTCGAGCGGGTGGAAGGCATCAGCGTGCCGGTAGGCGCACTTGACATCACCCTGTACCGCGACGATTTGACAAGGATCTGGGATCAGCCCAGGGTGGGCGATGTGCAGCTGCCGGTGAATATCACGGACAGGATCGTGATCCTGGTGGACGATGTGATCTACACCGGGCGCACGGTGCGCTCGGCGATGGACGCCGTGATGCGGCAGGGGCGCGCGGGGGCGATCCGGCTGGCGGTGCTGGTGGACCGCGGCCACCGCGAGCTGCCGATCCGGGCGGACTTCGTCGGCAAAAACGTGCCGACTTCCGGCAGGGAGCACATCCGCGTGCTGGTGGGCGAGATCGACGGTCGGGACGGCGTGGAGCTTTACGACAGAATCGAGGAGGAAGGAACATGAATCAAAAGGAACTGACCAAGGGAAAGATGCTGCTGCTGGGCTTCCAGCATGTGTTTGCCATGTTTGGCGCGACGGTGCTGGTGCCGACGCTGACGGGCCTGAGCGTCAGCGATACGCTGCTGTTCGCGGGGCTGGGAACGCTTCTGTTCCACCTGCTCACCAAGGGCAGGATCCCGGCCTTCCTGGGCTCGTCCTTCGCCTTCCTGGGCGGCTATGCCGCCGTGCAGACGATGGTGGGCAACGCCAACGCCGCCGCGGGCGGCAGCCTGAACTGGATCCCCTACGCGGGCGTCGGCGTGGCCGCGGCGGGCCTGCTCTACGTGGTGCTGGCCGGGCTGTTCAAGGCCTTCGGCCCCGGCAAGGTCATGCGCTACTTCCCGCCGGTGGTCACCGGCCCCATCATCATCTGCATCGGCATCACGCTGTCGGCCAGCGCGGTCAACAACGCCTCGGCCAACTGGTGGATCGCCATCGTGGCGGTTCTTATCATCGTGGCGGCCAACATCTGGGGCAAGGGCATGATCAAGATCATCCCCATCCTGCTGGGCGTCATCGGCAGCTACCTGGTGGCCGCCCTGGCGGGCCAGGTCGATTTCACCGAGGTACATCAGGCGGCCTGGCTGGGCCTGCCCATCCACTGGACCGATACCGCCTTCTCCCTCTTTGGCGGCGCGGACAGCAGCCTTTTGATCTCCTCCGTCATCATCATGATGCCCATCGCGCTGGCCACCATCATCGAGCACATCGGCGACATCTGCGCGATCTCCTCCACGGTGGGGCAGAACTTCATCCAGAGCCCCGGCCTGCACCGCTCGCTGCTGGGCGACGGCCTGGCCACCTCGATGGCCGCGCTCTTCGGCGCGCCCGCCAACACCACCTACGGCGAGAACACCGGCGTGCTGGCGCTGACCAAGGTATATGATCCCAAGGTGGTGCGGCTGGCCGCCTGCATCGCGGTGCTGCTCTCCTTCAGCCCGAAATTCGCCGCGCTGGTGCATGTGATGCCCACGGCCACCATCGGCGGCGTCAGCCTGATCCTCTACGGCATGATCTCCGCGGTGGGCGTGCGCAACGTGGTGGAAAACCAGGTGGACTTCACCAAGAGCCGCAACGTGATCATCGCCGCGCTGATCATGAGCCTGGCGCTGGGCATCAGCTTCTCCTCGGCCGGCGCCATCTCCTTCGCGGTCGGCGGCGTCACCATCAGCCTGAGCGGTCTGGCGGTCGCCGCGCTGGTGGGCATCCTGCTCAACGCGGTGCTGCCGGGCAACGACTACGAGTTCGGCAAGAACCAGCTGGGCGATACCTCCGTCAGCTTCAAGGTGTAAAACAATACAGCATCAAAGAGGCCCTCGGCCGCGGTTCACGCGGCCGAGGGCCTCAGCCCGTTGACAAACGCAGTTTGTCAACGGAGGGGAAACCGGCCCTCCGCCTTTTCGCTGCGCTCTCCGGGCGGCGGAGGGCAAGGAAACCCTTGCTTCGCAAGGCCTGCCGCCCCACCGCGCATGGGCAGAGGCGAGCGCCCGCTGTGCGGGAGCAAGCGAGACGGCAGCCCAATGAGCAAGGGAAAGCGCAAACACCGCTTGCGGTGTGAAGCGATTGACCGTTGCGAATTGAGACCGCTGCGGCGGACTAAGGAAGGAGGGCCGAGGCCCTCCTTCACCTCCCAAGGGGTTTGTCAATCATCTAAGGCCCTCGGCCGCGGTTCACGCGGCCGAGGGCCTCTCTTCTTAATACGGATTTACCGGAGGTGCCTTGCCTCCGCCTCGGCGATCATCTGCCCGCAGCGCAGCACCTGCACCTCGTCCTCGGGCGCGAGGGGGGCCAGCGGGGCGCGCACGCCGCCGCAGGGAACGCCCTTGCGGGCCAGCAGGGCCTTGATGAGCGCGTACATGCTGCCGCGGCCCGCGCACAGCGCGTAGATGATGCGGCAGATGTCGTTTTGCAGCTGCACGGCCCTGTCCCGCTCGCCGGCCAGCACCAGCTCATAGAGCTTCAGGTACAGGCGGGGCATGGCGGCGTAGGTGCCGCCGATGCCGGCGGTGGCGCCCAGCATCAGGCCGCCCGCCAGCTGCTCGTCGGGGCCGTTGAACACGATGAAATCCTCCCCGCCCCTGTCCTTGAACATCTGGATGTCCTGCACCGGCATGGAAGAGTTCTTCACGCCGATGACGCGCGGGTTTTTCAGCATCTCGTTCAGCAGACCCATGGTCAGGCTGACGCCCGCCAGCTGGGGGATGTTGTAGATGATGAAATCAGTCTCCGGCGCGGCGGAGCTGATGTCGTTCCAGTACCGGGCAATGGCGTGCTCGGGCAGATGGAAGTAGATGGGCGGGATGGCCGCGATGGCGTCCACGCCCAGGCTCTGCGCGTGGCGGGCCAGCTCCATGGAATCGCGGGTATTGTTGCAGGCCACGTGGTTGATGATGACCATCCTGCCGCCCACGGCCTCCATCACGCTTTCCAGGATCAGCTTGCGCTCCGCGACGCTCAGGTAGACGCACTCGCCCGAGGAACCGTTGACGTACAGGCCCTTTACGCCCTGATCGAGCAGGTGGCGCGCCAGCTGCCCGGTGCGCTCGGCGGAAACCTCGCCCCGATCGTCATAGCAGGCGTAAAAGGCCGGAAAAACGCCTGAAAATTTCTGTACCCTGTCTGAGAGCATGTCGTGTACTCCCCCTTATCTTGGTATTATCCCTTGACCGCACCCAGCGCGATGCCCTGGGTGAAGGTGTTCTGGAAGAAGATGAAGATCAGCACGATGGGCACCGAGCCCAGCGTGGCGCCCGCCATCAGCAGGCCGTAATTGGTGCTGTACTCCGCCTGCAGGGTGGCGATACCCAGCGAGATGCTGAGGTTGGCCCTGGAGGCCAGCATGACCAGCTGCATGGTGTAGTCGTTCCACACGCTGATGAAGGTAAAGATGGCCAGCGCGCCGAAGGCGGGCTTGATCATGGGCATCACGATGGAGGTGAAGGTGCGCACCTCGCCCGCGCCGTCGATGCGGGCGGCCTCCATCATCTCGCCGGGGATGCCCTCGGCGAACTGCTTCATCAGGAAGATGCCGAAGGGCCAGCCCACGCTGGGCAGTATGACCGACCACAGTGTATCATACAGCCCCATCGTATTCATCATGCGCACGAGCGGGATCAGTATCACCTGCTTGGGCAGCGCCATGGCCCCCACCAGCAGGGAAAAGATGGCCGTGCGGCCGGGGAAGCGCTTCTTGGCCAGCACATAGCCCGCCATGGAGGCCACGGCGCAGACCAGCGCCATCGAGAGCACCGACATCAGCACGGAGTTGAGCAGCCAGCGGAGGGCGGGCTCCACGAACAGGCGCTCATAGTGCTCGCCCGTCACCTGCGCGGGCAGCCACACGGGCACCACGGCGTTGAGCTCCTCCGTGCTCTTCACGGAGCCGGTGATGATCCAGTAAAAGGGAAAGATGAAGGTGAGGGCCACCACAAACAGCAGCGCGCCCATGATGACGGCGTAGGGAGAGCGGCTCTCCCGCTTGGCAAGGCTTGTCATATCGCTCTCTCCTCTCAGTCGTCGGTGCGCATGATGCGGAACTGCAGCGCGCTGAACAGCGCGATGAGGATGGCCAGGATCACGCCCATGGCGTTGGCGTAGCCGTAGCGGTACAGCTTGAAGGCCGTGTCGTACAGGTAGTACATGACGGTGCTGGTGCTGCCGTTGGGGCCGCCGCGGGTGAGCAGCTGGATAAGCGCGAAGCACTGGAAGGAGTTGATGGTGGTGATCACCAGCACATACAGCGTGGTGGGCAGCAGCGAGGGCCATTTCACGTGCAGGAAGGTCTGCCACTTGCTGGCTCCGTCCACCTCAGAGGCCTCGATCTGCGAATGATCCACGTTGCCCAGCGAGGCCACGTACAGCACGATGGGCTGGCCGATGGAGGTGGTGAAGAGGATGGCCAGAACGCACCAGATGGCGTAGCGCGCGTCGCCCAGCCAGTTGATGCTGGTATTGATCACGCCCAGGCCCTTCAGCAGCCAGTTCAGGATGCCGTAATACTTGTTGAATACCCACTTCCACACCACCACCACGGGCACGGAGCCCATGACCACCGGCAGGTAGAACACCCCGCGGTAGAAGCTGCGCGAAAAGACGGGCATTTTGTAGATGAGGGTCGCCACCCACAGCGAGAACACGCCCACCAGCGGCACCGAGGCCACCACGATGATCAGCGTGTTCACCACCGAGCGGCCGAAGGTGGCGTCGCGCATCAGCTCCGCGTAGTTGCCAAAGCCGATGAAATCGAAGCTGCCCATGGTGTAGTTGAAAAAGCTGGTGTAGATGCCCATGCCCATCGGGAAGATGACAAAGGCGAAGAAAAACAGGAGGGCCGGCAGCAGGAAGAGGTAGGATACCTTCGTCTGCTGGCGCTGCAGGGCGCGCGAACGCGCGAATAGTCGGTCGTCTCGTGAAAGCGTGCTCAAGGCGGAAACCCTCCTTATACTATGCTGACGGTAGAAGCGGAGGGGGGAGAAGCTCCCCCCTCCGGCCTTTCAGAAGGCTGAAAAGCTGAATCGGTTTCAGAACACCTTGTTGGATTCTGCGGTGTAGTCGGCCAGGGCGGTGTCCACGTCCTTGGCGCCGGTCAGCACGGCCTGCAGCATGGTCCACCACTGAACGCGCATGTTGGCGAAGCCGTCCATGGTGTTGTAGTAGGGGGCATAGTAGGCGGTGAAGGCGGCGAGCAGCTCGTAGTCGGCATTGCCCTCGTAGAGGTTGCCATAGCTCTGGCGCACGGGGAAGGCGCCGGTGGCCAGCACGTTGTCCTTGCCCACTTCCTCGCTGTTGCACAGGAAGTCGATGAACAGCTTGGCGGCCTTGGCGCGGTTTTCGTCGCCGTTGTCGAACACGCAGAAGCCGTTCACCAGGTACTCCAGCTCCGGCACGCCGTCATCGGAGGGGAAGGGGAGGAACACCTGGGTAAAGGAGGTGGGGTTGTTCTTGGCGGCGCTGGTGCCCCAGCAGAAGGACATGGTCAGCACTTCCTGTGCGAACAGCTTGATCTCATCGCCTGCCACGATGTCGGTGCCGGCTTCCAGCAGGCCCTTGTCCACCAGTTCCTTGATCAGCGTGAGGGCCTGCTTGCCCTGCTCGCTGGCGATGGTGTACTGGTTCTTTTCTTCGTTGGCGATCTTCGCGCCGTAGAGGTTGCTCACCAGCGCGCGGGTGCCCTGGTCGCCGCCCTGGCCGCCGCAGTACACGGAGCCGCCCAGCAGGCCGGCCGCGTGCAGCGCTTCCAGCGCCTTGACGAAGTTTTCGGTCGTCCAGGTGCGGTCGCCTTCCAGGTTGACATACTGCAGGGCGTCCGCCTTTTCAAAGGCTTCCTTGTTGATGGCCATGAAGAAGGGGGAGGAGCTGATGGGGTACATCCAGTAGGTCGTGCCGTCGGAGCAGGCGTTCAGCAGGGCTTCGTTGCCCACGTCGGCCTTGAATTCGTCGGTGAACATGTCGTCCAGCGCGACCAGCCTGCCGTTCTTGCCGTATTCCACGATGCGGCCGGGGGCGTCAAACAGCACGTCGGGCGCCTTGCCGCCCTCGATGGCGGCGGTCAGCTTCTCGGGGCCGGACTGGAAGTCGATGGTCTCCAGCTTCACGGTGATGCCGGGATACTTCTGCTGGAACTTTTCCACCAGGGTCTGCTCATAGGTGCCGGCGGGCGCGCCGTCCTTTTGGCCGAAGGTGGGGAAGGCCCACCAGGTGATCTCCGCGCTCAGCGGGGCTTCCGCCGCCGCGATGCCGGATACCGACAGGAGCATGATGGCTGCCAGAATGAGCGATACGAGTTTCTTCATGTGATCCTCCTTGTAGTCTTAGGGCGATCCTGAAACGCCTTGATGGGAACATTCTAAGGCTAATATCCTACAATGTCAACAGGTAGGATGATAAAAAATAAAAATTTTTGACCAAATCTTTCTAATTATCAGGCGCATCAAGGCAAAACCGGCCGTTTTTGCCCTATAAATGTAGCACATATTTCACCGGGGCGGATTGACAGCACGGCCTCTGAATGAGTATCATGGGACTATCATCACTGGGAGGCCCTCATGAACAAGAAGACCGGGGAAAAGCTGTACTCCTGGGTGTTCAGGCAGATACGCGCCTACATCCTTCAGAACAATCTGCAGCCGGGCGATCTTCTGCCCACCGAGCAGGCGCTGGCCGACATGCTGGAGGTCAGCCGCAACGTGGTGCGCGAGGCCATCAAATCCATGGAGCTGCTGGGCATGGTGTCCGCCCAGCCGGGGCGGGGCACGGTGCTGATGAAGTTCAGCCTGGACTTTGTCTTTCAAAACGTCATTTTCGCCGCCGCCGGGGAGGAGGACAGCGCCATCTCGGAAATGCTGGACATCCGCAAGCGCCTGGAGCTGGGCTATATGAGGAAGGCCTTCCAGAGCCTGGGGCCCGAGGACATCGCCCGCATCCGCGCGATCCTGGAATCCATCAAGGTGCAGTGGAAGGAGCACAAGTTCTTCCACGCGGACGACAAGGATTTTCACATGGCCATCTTCTCCAGGACCGGCAACCAGACGCTGATGAGCATGATGGAAGCGATCTGGGACGTGGACGCCAACTTCAAGACCGAGGAAAAATACAAACACCTGGAGGAGACCATCGTCAAGCACGAAAACATCGTGCGCGCGCTGGAGGCCGGCAATGAGGAGGCGTTTGAGGCCGCGATGATGGCCCACTTTGCCTCCGGCAAATATTCGCTCAAGGGCAATTTTGAAGAAATCTGATCGGGAGGGCATCATGGCGGAACAACTCAGGGAACTGCAGGGATGGATCAGGGAAGAGCTGGACAGGTGCATCGGCTTCTGGCTGGAGCACGGCATGGACCCCACCTGGGGCGGCGTTTACACCTGCCTGGACAGGGAAGGCAAGATCTTTTCCACCGACAAGAGCGTGTGGATGCAGGGGCGCTGCGCATGGACCTTTGCACACCTGTGCAACCAGTACGGCGAAAGGCCCGAGTGGCGCGCGGCGGCGGAGAGCTGCCTTGACTTCATGGAAAAGCACTGCATCGACCGCGAAAAGGGCGGGCGCATGTACTTCACCGTCACCAGGGAAGGCCTGCCGCTGCGGCAGCGGCGCTACAACTTTTCCGAGGGCTTCTACGCCATGGCCAACGCCGAGTACTATATGCTCAGCGGCAGGCGGGAGAACCTTGAGCGTGCCCGCGCGGCCTATGAGCTGATCTGGAAGCTGAACCGCGGCCTGATGGAGGACCCGGTGGGCATGGGCCCCAAGACCATCCCGGAGACCCGCAGCGGCCGCGCGCTGGCCGACCCCATGATCTACCTGAACCTCTCCGACGTGATGCGCCGCGCGGACCCGGAGCGCACCGCGCTCTATGACGAGCGGGCCGAGCAGTGCGTCAGCGACATCTTCACCTACCACCGCAAGAAGGAGATGCGCTGCACGCTGGAGTTCGTGGGCATGCACGGCGAGTTCTTCGGCGACGTGACCGCCGGCCGCGTGGTGAACCCCGGGCACGACATCGAGTGCTCCTGGTTTTTGATGGAGGAAGCCAACCGCCTCCATGACGGCGACCTGCACGAGGAGGCCGAGAGCCTGTTCCTGGATGCCATCAACGCCGGCTGGGATAAGGAATACGGCGGCCTGCTTTACTTTGTGGACTGCCTGGGCAGGCCCCCGGAAGCCTATGAGCACGACATGAAGCTGTGGTGGCCCCACAACGAGATCGTGATCGCCGCCCTGATGGCCTGGCGCGATACGGGCAAGCAGGTCTTCCTCGACTGGCTGAACAAGACGGTGGACTACTGCAAGGCCCACTTCTCTGACCCGGATTTTGGCGAGTGGTACGGCTATCTGCGCCGCGACGGCCTGCCCACCCAGCCGCCCTGCAAGGGCAGCACCTTCAAGGGCCCCTTCCACCTGCCCCGTATGCTGATGATGGCGGACGCCATGCTGGACGAGATCCTGAGCAAACGGCAATAAAGCGGCGCAAGGCCGCAAGAATAGGAGCATACCATGATCTTCTGCAGAAAAGAGTTCCTGAACCGCTACCTGGGCCTGGACAAGAACCTGGACGAGGCCATCCGTTACGTGCTGGCGCTGGATACCGACGGGCTGGCGGCCGGCCGCGCCGAGATCAGGGGCAACGAGATCTACCTGAACCGGCAGTCCCTCACCACCGCGCCCGAGGAGGAGCTTCTGTTTGAATCCCACAGGCGCTACATCGACATCCACCTGGGGCTGTCGGGCACCGAGCGCATCCTCTGCGCGGAGGAGAGCTCGCTGGAGCTGGTGGAAAAGGACGAGGAGAAGGACTACCTCTTTTTGAAGGGCAGGCCGCGCTGCGAGTTCAGCCTGAGGGCGGGCGACGCGCTGGTGCTCTTCCCCTACGAGGGCCACAAGGTCAAGTGCATGACCGGCAGCCCCGAGCAGGTGGAAAAGATCATCGTCAAGATCCGTCCCGCGGGCAGACCCTGATAAGGAGAGAGAAAACATGCATGTGATCGGTATCGACGTGGGCGGCACCTCCATCAAGCTGGGCGTGGTCGGCGAGGGGGGGCAGATCCTCTACCGCGACCAGGAGAAAACGCCCCATGACATCCGTCAGATGGTGGAGACGCTGGCCCGCCTGGCGCAGAAGGCGCGCGCGCAGTACCCCGGCGCGCCCATCGGCCTCTCCTGCGCCGGCACGCTGGACACCGAGGGCAACATCACCGCCAACCAGATGGGCTGGATGAAGGAGCCCATCTCAAGGCTGCTGGAGGAGCGTTTCGGGGAGAAGATCGCCGTAGAAAACGACGCCGTCTGCGCCTTGCTGGCGGAGCACCAGCACGGCGCGCTCAAGGGCGTGGAAACGGGCATCCTGCTCACGCTCGGCACCGGCATCGGCGGCGGGCTCATCCTCGGCGGCCGCCCTGTGCGCGGCCATGGCGGCCTGCACGGTGAGATCGGCCACCTGATCACCCACGCGGGCGGCACTGCCTGCGGCTGCGGCCAGCAGGGCTGCTGGGAGCAGTATGCCGCCGCCCGCGCGCTGCAGATCATGTCCGGCGGGCTTGAGGTGAAGGAGATCATGGACCGCGTCAAGGCGGGCGAGCTGCAGGAGCTGTGGCAGCGCTATCTGGACGAGGTGGTGATCGGCCTGAGCTCACTGATGATGGTGTTCATGCCCGATGTGATCGCCTTTGGCGGCGGCCTCTCCAACGCCGGCCCCATCGTGGTGGATTCCATCCGCGAGGCGGCGCAGAAGACCAGCGCCTTCCGCATCTACTGCCCCTTCACGCAGTTTGTGAGCGCCAGCTTCCAGAACGACGCCGGCATCCTGGGCGCTGCCGCGCTCGTTCACTGAGGAAAAACCATGGACAGAAGGCATGTGCTTTGCTTCGGCGATTCCAATACCTGGGGCTACCGGGGCCCCGAGGGCGGACGCTTTGACGACGACACCCGCTGGACCATGCGCATGGCGGGTCTGCTGGGCAGCGGGTATCTGGTGATCGAGGAGGGCCTCAGCGGGCGAACCACCTGCTTTGAAGACCCGCTGAACGAGGGCCTGAGCGGCCTTGCCGTTCTCACGCCCGTGCTGCGGAGCCACGCGCCGCTGGACCTCTTGATCGTCATGCTGGGCACCAACGACTGCAAGCAGCGCTTCGCCGCCACCCCCGTCAACATCAGGGACGGGCTGCTGCGCCTGGTCAACAAGGCGCGCGGGCTGGACGTGTGGCGCGCCGATCCCCGCATCCTCATCGTGGCCCCCGTCGTGATCGACGGGCGGCTGGACGCGAGCGTCCACGCCGGCGGCATGGGCGAGGGCTGCGTGGAAAAATCAAGGCGCCTGCCCGCCCTCTTTGAGCAGATGGCCGCCGGGCAGGGCCTGGACTTCTTCGACTGCAACCCCTTCGTCACCCCGGCCGAGGGCGACTTCATGCACTTTGACGAGCCCAGCCACGCCCGCTTTGCCGAGGCGCTGGCGGGAAAGGTGCGGGAGATACTCGGATAGTTCGGATCATCCACGGCGCGTTCGGGAGGGCTTCGGCCCTCCCGATTTTTGCGTGGCGCGCTGCGGTCGGGGCTTTTGCTTTTCCCTTTTGGGCGTGCCTTTGATATAATGGGCTTCAGGCTGAAAAGAGGAAGGGCGGACATGGAGCTGCAAAGAGAGCGGGAGGAATTTATCGGCGGGCTTTACGCCGCCAATTTTGACCTGCTCGAAAAGATGTGCTACCGCATGGCGGACTATGACAGCGCCTGTGCCGACCTGGTGGCGGACGCCATCCAGGAGGCCTTTCTGGCCGCGGATCAGAACTGGCGAAAGCTGCAGAGCCATCCCAACCCCTCCGGCTGGCTGGTGCTCACCTGCCGGAACCGCATGCGGGACGCGCTGCGGCGCGAGCGCAGCCGGAGGAAATTTTCCGCCTGGTCGCTGGACGGGGCGGCCGCCCTGCCGATGGCCGACAGCGAGAGCGCGCTGGACGCCTGGATGGACGCGGAGGCGGACAGGCAGCGGGCCGAGGAGGTGCTCGGCCGCCTGTCGCCGGGCGAGCGCGAGGTGGCGCAGCGCTACTTTGTGGAGGACAAGAGCATGCAGCAGGTGGCGGAGGAAAACAGGCTGAGCCTCTCCGCCGTCAAGAGCGCGGTCTTCCGCATCCGGCAGAAGGCCAGGGAGATTTATAAAAAGTGAAGGCCGGGAGCGCAACTATTTTGACTTTCACGCACTATATAAGAGGGAAGGGGGCCGCAGATGAACGCGCAGGAAGCCAGAAACCGTCTGGCGCTTGACAGGCTCAAGCGCGCGCTGAGGGACGGAAGCATCACGCCGGATGAGCTGAAGGCCCGTCTTTTGCGCGCCCTGAAAGAAGAAGAAAGCAAGGGCCCCGCCCGTATGGATACGGCCTTCATGGCCGAGTGCGAGGAGCTGCTCTGGCAGCTGCACGCCCCGCTGACCGAGGGCCTGCGCTCCGGCAAACGGGAAGGCTGGCTGCGCCTGCGCGAGGGCATGGGCAGGCGTCGCGCCGCCCAGCGCCCTGCCCCGCTGCGCAGCGCGGGCTTTGCCCTGGCCGGGGCCGCGCTGGTGGCCGGGCTCTTCTTCCTGGGCGTCCACCGCCTGCGCCCCGAAAACCTGGCCGCCGCCCCGCAGCGGGCAGCGGTGACGATGCCCATCTCCGAGTCTCTTTCGCCGGATGACGGGCGGGCCGGGTTCACCACCCCCTTCGCCGTGATCACCGCCGCGCCCACGCCCACCCCCTCCCCCACGCCGGAGCCCACTCCCCTGCCCACCGATCAGCCCGCCGCGCAGGCGCAGCCGACGGCCCGCCCGCAGCCCGCACAGGAGAGCATCCCGGCGCAGGAGCCGTCGGGGCCCAAGTACCTCACCCTTGGCCAGCTTCGCGCGCTGGCCCCCGCGCGCTTCACTTACAACGCCGCCTCCAGAAGCGGGGCCGATCCCGTGGACGCGCCCGTCATACTGCCCGAGGGCGAGGCGCTGGCCGTGCCGCGGCTCGGCTGGATCATTCCCGATGACGCGGCCCTGCGTGAATTCGCCGGCAAAGCAGCGGGCAGCGAAGACGCGCACGTTTACGCCAGCGTGCAGCATCAAAGCTTTGCCGTCATCGTCTCCCCCGACGGGCAGGCGGACGGGGGCGGTACGATGAGCGAGCGGCAGGCGGCCGATCTGCTGGAGGGCGCGGTGCGGGCCGCGGGCCTTTCGGAGGGCGGGCTGCTCCTGCTGCGGCAGGACCCGGAGACCGGCCTGAGCCGCCCCCTGAACGGCGATCAGCCCGATGAGGCCGCATCCGATGCCGGGCACCACTATTACCTGCTCACCGGCGCGCAGACCTTCGGCGGCGCGCAGCTCTTCCCGGACGATTATCATTTCGCCGGGCCCCACTTTGGCCTGAACTCTTCCGTCAGCGCCAGCATATCGGGCAGCGAGCAGTTCAGCATAGACGGCACCCTGCTGCGCCAAAGCTCGCTCAAGGCGGAGGACGTCCCCCTGGCCGACGTGGAACGCGTGCTGGCGCAGCTGCGCGCCATGCTGGATGACGGCCTCCTCAGCGGTGTGGACAGCATCGAGCTGGGGTATGAGCTGTACTACGAAAACTATGTCAGCCCCAAGGACGGCGATGCCCAGGCCAAGGCCTCCCTGCTGGCCCTTCCCGTCTGGCGTGTGATGGCGCGCTGCGAGGGGGAGGCCTCCGGCGAAGTGCAGCCTCTGACGCGCGGTTTTGACGCGCAGCTGGGCATCCGCTACTGCGAGCTGCGCTTCAGCGCCCAGACCGGCGAATACCAAAGCCCAGGCGACGCCGCTGTCAAGACCTATAACCCCGTGCTGCTCACCTGGCAGCAGCTGGAGGGCGAGGAGGATGTGGAGCTGTACGGAAAGTGAGCTTTCCCGGCAGCCATCAGGGCTGCGGAAAAGGTCGCGCGCCGGCATACAGCCAATAAGAGCCGCTCACATCAGCCGTTTTTCGCTCACACCCGGAGGAGGGGAGCGGAACGGCTTTTTTTCGGCCTCTTTTCAGGATCCTGTAGGTTTACCCCTTCCCCTCTTATCTGCTATAATGACCGCAGCTCATATAGATCACGGAGGTGGCGGGATGTCGCAGCGTGGGGAATGGACGGACGCTCAGGTGGTGACGCTGTTTTGCCAGGCGGCGGTGCAGTCGGGCCTGATCGAGCAGGAGGACGTGGATTACTCTATCAACCGCCTGCTGGATCTTTTGCAGATGGAGGAGCCGCAGCAGGCGGCCAGCCTGGAGCCGATCCTTGACCTGGCGGACAGTCTGGTGGACTGCGCGGTGGAAAAGGGCCTGTGTGAGGACAGCCCCGAGGCGCGGGACCGCTTCAGCTCCCGCCTGTTTGGGCTGGTGACGCCGGGGCCGCAGGCCGTGCGGGATGAGTTTTACCGCCTGATGCGGGAAAAGGGCAGCATGGCGGCCACGGACTGGTTCTACGCGCTGTGCCGCGCCAACGACTATATCAGGACCCGCCGGATCGAAGAGAACGTGCGCTACTGCGCGCAGACGGAGGCCGGAGGGCTGGAGATCACCATCAACCTGTCCAAGCCGGAGAAGGACCCGCGGGACATCGCCCAGGCGCGCCTGCGCCCCGCGGTGGGCTATCCCCGCTGCGCGCTGTGCCGGGAGAACCCTGGTTACGCCGGGCGGCCCGGCTTCCCCGCGCGGCATAACCACCGCATCATCCCCATCACGCTGTCGGGCCAGCCCTGGTACCTGCAGTATTCGCCCTATCTGTACTACGAGGAGCACTGCATCGTGTTCAACCGCGAGCACGTGCCCATGCAGATGAACCGGGACAGCTTTGAGCGCATGCTCGATTTTGTGGATCTGTTCCCCCACTATTTCATCGGCTCCAACGCCGACCTGCCCATCGTGGGCGGCTCCATCCTGACGCATGACCACTTCCAGGGCGGGCGGTACGAGTTTCCCATGGAGCGGTCGGAGACGCGCTTCGGCTTTGAGACGGGCATCCCGGGCCTGTCCGCCTGCGCGCTCAAATGGCCCATGACCTGCCTGAAGCTGCAGAGCGAAAGCCGGCAGACCCTGGCCGAGGGCATGGAAAGGGTGCTGAACGCGTGGCGCGGATACAGCGATGAGAGCCTGGGCATATTCGCCCGCAGCGGCAACGCCCCCCACAACGCCGTCACCCCCGTGGTGCGCAGGACGGCCTCGGGCTACACCGCCTACCTGCTGCTGCGCAACAACATCACCACGCCGGAGCATCCCCTGGGCGTGTTCCACCCGCACGCGGAGTACCACCACATCAAAAAAGAAAACATCGGCCTCATCGAGGCCATGGGCCTGTTTATCCTGCCGGGCCGCCTTAAAAAGGAGCTGGCCCAGGTGGAGGATTTCCTCTCCGGCCGGGCCCCCCTGCCGCCCGACAGCCCTCACCGCCTCTGGGTGAAGGAGATCTGCGCCCGGCTGCCCGAAAACAGGCAGGGCGTGGACATCGCCGAGTATATCCGCGAGGAGGTGGCCAAGGTCTGCTGCGCGCTGCTGCACAACACCGGCGTGTTCAAGCAGGACGAAGCGGGCGAGGCCGGGCTTAGAAAGTTCCTCAGCACCGTGTTCTGACGGCCAGCCGATGATAGAAAAAAGGAACCCGGGGTTTAGCCGCGGTTCCTTTTTGAATGGATCAAAGAGGGGTTCGGCAGACAGTGGAGGGAAAGGCTACCGCAGCTCGCTGAACCGGCTGAGGATGCTGTCTTCGGGCGTGATCGCGCGGATGACCCGGGCGGGCACGCCGGCCGCGAAAGAATTGTCCGGTATATCCCTGGTGACCACGCTGCCCGCGCCTATGACGCAGTTATCGCCGATATGCACGCCGGGGCAAACGATGACGCCCGCGCCAAGCCAGCAGTCATGGCCGATGATCACAGGCTTTGCGTAGCAGAGAAAGCGCGTGACGCCGTCGCCGCACCGAATGCCGCGGCGCTCCTGCGCCAGCATGGGGTGCAGCGGCGTGACGATGGTCACGTTCGGGCCGAAGTTGCAGTGATCGCCGATGGTCACCCTGGCGTTGTCCTGCACGGTAAAGTTAAAATTCATAAAGCAGTGGCTGCCGATGCTGGTGTGGCTGCCGTAATGAAAGCGGATGGGGCCAAGCATGAAGGTGCCCTCGCCCACCTCGGCGAGCAGCTCCTTGAGGATGCTCCGGCGGGCCTCCGCGTCCTCCTCAAACAGGCTGCTGAACTGCTGGCTCAGCCTGTGCGCCTTCAGCTTCTTCTCTATCAGTTCAGGTTCCTCCGATGAAAACAGCCTGCCGCTGAAGATGCGTTCTTCTTCCGTCATGTCTGGTCGCTCCTTTCCTGAGCTGATTTCGTGTCTGCCCGCGGCGGGGCCGCCGATGCGGACAGAGGCGTCGCTCCGCCCCGGGGGAGATGCGGCGCAGGCGCCTGTTTTCAAAGTTTAGCATGAACCTGCCGGGCTGTCATCCAATCCGTTTTATGCGGGGGCTGGCAAGCGCGGCCCTCTTGGACGTATACTGTCGGGGGAGCGCTCGGCGTCCCTGACGGCGCCCCTTCCCTGCGGGCGTCAAGGCCCGTGTTCACGCTCACTCAATCGTTCCCGCGCCGCCGCGCCTTCAGGCCGCCCCCTGCTCCGCGCCCGGACCGCTCTCCGCTTTGGATGCAGGAACGATACTCATTGGGATCAGAGCCGGCAGTCCCTCACCGGGCTGCCGGTCAAGCGTCAGAAAATGCCGCCGCGGGCGGTTTTTCTGTTTCATGCTTGCCGCTGCGCGAGCGGAAAGGACGGATCGATGAAAACAGATCAGGCAAAACCGAATCAGACCGAGATGATGGGCACGGAAAGCATGGGCAGGCTGCTGGCCCGCCTGGCCATCCCCGCCGTGGTGGCGCAGCTGATCAACCTTTTTGTATAACATTGTAGACAGGATCTGCATCGGCCACATCCCCGGCGCGGGGGCTGCGGCGCTGACGGGCCTTGGGCTCTTCGTGCCCATCCTGATGCTGATCACGGCCTTCGCCATGCTGATCGGCGCCGGCGGAGCGCCGCTGGCGGCCATCCGGCTGGGGCAGGCCAGGCTGAGCCTGATGATGGCCGCCCTGCGCAAGCTGGTGCTGCTGATCCCGCTGATCCTGATCCTGCCGCAGTTTTTTTCGGACAAGGTGTTTGCGGTCTTTATCTCCGAGCCCGTCAGCGATGCCATCGCCGCCGTCGTCACCTGCGCCGTTTTTTTCACCCGTATTGACGGCATCCCGAAGGTGGGGCCGGACGCGGACAAACAGCCCGCCCCCGCGCGGGAGGGCTGAAGGCGGCAAACAAAAAGAGCGCTTCGCGCTCAGGATATATCACCAGATCACAAAACAAAAAGGATGCCCCACGGGATCGATCAGCGTGACCCAGCTGTCTGTCCCGTTTTTTTCGTCGCGGCCGAACTGCGTTTCCGGCATCGCGGCGCCCAGGCTGAGCGCATGGCGTACGGCGGCCTGCATCTCCTCCTGTGTTTTCACTTCAATATCAAGGTGGGCCTGCTGCTGCTGAAGCCCCTCCCGCTCCGGCCAGACAGGCCTTTGATACAGAGCGTTCAGCTGAATCAGGATGCGGGTGCCGCCCTCCGGCGGTGAAAGGCGGGCGCAGGTCTTTTCATCGATAAAATCAACTTGCCAGCCGAGCAGCTTTTGATAGAACGCAGTCAGCAGGCGTACATCCGGGCTATCCAGCACCGCGGCGTCCAGCTTCAGGCTGTTCATGCTTTCTCCCTCATCGGCTTCAGGCTTTTGCTGAGGTAGAGCACCAGGTCGTCGTCGTTGCGGCAGGGCGCTCCCTGTGGGCAGGGCCTGTCCCGGTACCACAGGCCGCTGCCGTCGGGCACGTAGCCCCGCTTCACATACATCCGCTGCGCGCTGCCGTAGCCGCTGTGCAGCCCGACCCCCAGGCACACCCTGTCCGCGCAGCGCGCGGCCACATGCTCCGCCGTTTCCATCAGGCGCTCGCCGATGCCCCGGCGCTGAAACTTTTGAAGCACGCCGAAATCCACGATCTCGGGGATGCCCTGCCCGGCAAAGGGCCCGTGCCGCGGCGCGAGGTAGACGTTGATATAGCCCGCCGGCTGCCCGCGCCACTCCGCCACCAGCGAGACGGCCCGTCCCTCCTCTTGATCGCGCAGCCGCAAGAGGTATTTTTCGGTGGTCTGGTGCCAGCCCTGCGCGTTTTCCTCATCCGTGAAGACCTGTGCGTCCTCCGGCCGCATATTGCGGATGAGCAACTGATCGTTTTGAAAGTAGATCATGCATGGCCCTCCACCAGCGTCAGAGCAGAATCGAAAGATAGATCGGCAGATACAGCGTTCCGTCAAAGAAGCCGAGATCCTTGGTGTGGATCACGATCTTCTGCGCGACGCGGCCGCTGTATTTTTCGCAAAAGCGGTCAAGAGAGGTATGCGTCCTGTAGTTGGACGATTTCACCTCGATGGGGATGATCTTTGTGCCTTTTGCGATAATGAAGTCGATCTCAAAGTTTCGCTTCCGCTCCGCATCATAATAGGTATGATAGTACAGCTTATATCCTTTTACCACCAGCATCTGGGCAAGCACGTTCTCGTATACTACGCCGAGGTTGGCGGGCAGATGGTCGGTCAGCAGCCTCTGATAGATGATGTTTTCGGTAAAGCCTTTATCCTTGAACATCAGGGAAATCAGAAGGCCCGTATCCGCGCAGTATAGCCTGAAATTGTCCGACCTCCAGGATGCGGACAGGCCGACGTTGGGGTCGCTGAGATTGTAGGAGGGAAGCACGGTCTTGGAAGCGATGAGCTCCGCCAGCTCCTCGGAAAGGTCGGCCTTTCTCTTGTCCGGCAGTACGCTGGAGATTTGATAGCTTTTGCTGTGCTTGTTCAGCTCGTTGGGGATGGCGTCAAACAGGGCGGAGATCCTGCCCTTGATGTCTATCTTATAAAAATCCTCCTCATAGAGGCTGATGATGTCCCTTTTGACCCGGTCTACCCTTTCCAGATTGTTGGATTCAAGGTACTCCGCGATAGCCTGGGGCATACCGCCCAGCAGCATGTACAGGCGGAAACTGCGCAGAAGCTTCCTGTTCAGCTCCTGCCCGAGCGGCTTTTTTGATTCAAGAAACTGTCCCAGCAGCGGCACGGTGGCTTCGTCCCCAAGCGCCCACAGGAATTCTTCAAAATCCATGGGGTGCATCTGCAGCTTTCTCTCTTCGCTGGGGATGAGGATATCCTTTACATTTTTATGGATGGAGATGAGAGAGCCCGTTTCCAGATAATCATACCTTCCATCGGCCACCAGCCTCTTGACGGCTTGCCTCGCTCTCGGATTAAATTGAACCTCATCAAAAATGATCAGGGAATCCCTTTCATGCAGCTGCACGCCGTAGGCCAGTTGCAGCTGCATGAAAAAATAGCCGAGATCGCTCAGATCAAGAAACAGATCCTGAACGGCCCTGGACGCGAAGGCAAAATCGATCAGGATGTAGCTTTTGTATTCCCTTTTCGCGAACTCCTCCGCCACCGTGGACTTTCCGATCCTTCGCGCGCCCTCGATCAGCAGCGCTGTTTTTCCCTTTGATTCGTTCTTCCAGTCCTGTAAGCTACGGTAAATTTTCCTTCTAAACATGCCTGCCCTCAAATCCGCGCATTCGTTTTCTGTAATTTACCACAAACCCGCATACAAATGAAAGGCCAAAACCACAAAACCCGCGCCTTAAAAATCCATCATTTCCTGCAAACCCGCAGCTTCAAAGGGCGCACATTCCCGCAAACCCGCGCACACAGAGGGGCTGCCGGCGCTTTCAGCGCCTGGCGTACTTTCTCTGCGTGCGGAGGATCAGCGCCAGCCCGGCGGCAAAGCACAGTACAAACAGCGCCCAGCCCGCGCCCGGTCTGCCCCAAAAACTGACCAGCCCCGCCAGGCAGACACCGGCCCCGATCAGCATCAGGCCCGCGCCAAAGCCGCGCGCAAAGGCAGGCACATCCTCCTCGCTGAGGTGCCGGCGGTGATGGGCATGGATCAGGGAAAGCTTTCCCCCAATCGAAATGAGCCCGCCCAGCACAATGCCGGCAAGACCGCAGATCAGGCAGATGATCAGCCCGGGCATGGATGCGCTCCTTTCATGATCCGTGAAGGTCTATCCGCGCGCCAGCGGGGCGAAATCCATCGGCTGCGCCCTGACGAGCGCCTCGGGGCTCAGCTTCAGCTGCAGGCCGATCTGCCCGGCGGAGACATAGAGGTAGGACAGGCCGCGCGCGCTCTGGTCGATGGCGGTGGCAAAGCTCTTTTTCATGCCCAGGGGCGAGCAGCCGCCGCGCACATAGCCCGTGACAGCCTTCAGATCGGCCACGTGCTCCATGCTGAGGCTCTTGACGCCGAAATGGGCCGCGGCGGCCTTCAGGTCCAGCTCGGCGGCGGCGGGCAGCAGGCAGACGTAGTGCTTCTTGTCGCTGCCCAGCAGCACCAGCGTCTTGAACACGCGGCTCGGCTCTTCCCCCAGCAGCTGCGCCACCCGCTGCGCGTCCACGGCCGTGCCGTCCGAGGGGTAGGCGCTTACCTCATAGGGCAACTTCAGCGTGTCCAGCAGGCGCATGGCGTTGGTCTTTACGGCTTTCATGCTTTTTCCCCTCAGTCAAAGGGCTTGTAAACGGAGGTCTTGAATATGTCGAAGATCACGTCGTAGCGCGGATGCTCCCGCCAGGCCCCGCCCGTGCCGGCTGAGACGCCGTCCACCAGGCAGCCCGGCAGCGCGGCCCTGATCTGGCGCAGCATGTCCTTGCTCATGGGGCCGGCCTTGTAGCCGTTGCTCTGATAGAGCCACAGGCGCTCCAGGCCGCCGAGGCCGTAGAGCGGGGAGTAGTCGCTCACATAGTTGTAGCCCATGTTGAGGTCGCGCAGCGCCGTGAGGGCGGAAAGCGGGCCGATGTCCTTCACCTTGTTGCGGAACATCTCCAGGTACTCCAGCTTTTTGAGGTTTTCAAGCGGGCTGATGTCGGTGATCTCGTTAAGCGCGATGATCAGCACCCGCAGCTCCGTCAGCCCGCCGATGAAGCCGATGTCGCTCACGGCGTTGTGCCCCAGGTCCAGCGCCTGCAGGCGCACGCAGTGGCGAAGGAAGGCCAGCTCCTGCGAGGTGTGGCGCGGGTCGCGGTTGTTGTGCAGGGTGGAAAAGGCGGTCTGGTCGGTGCGCACCACATGGTCCTGCAGGCGGAAGGTGAGCCCGAAGAAGATATCGGGGTAGCGCGCGCGCAGCTCGTCCGCCTGCTCGGCGGTAACGGCCGCGTCGTACAGCAGTGCCTCCTCGGCCTCGGGCAGCTGGTCCAGCAGAGCGATCAGCTCGCCCAAATCGATCGCCGTGACGCCGCTCAGGTCCGCCACTCGGGCGTTTTTGGGGAAGCTGCGCCCGAAGGCGGCGACGCGCTCCTCCCCGGCCAGGCCGGCTGAAGGCAGCAGGCAGATGAGACAAAGCAGGCAGAGTATTCTTTTCACGGAGCACCTCCTTCTTTCGCGCAGGTGTATATTCATTGTAGGGTGCCCCGCGGCCCCTGTCAAACCGAAATTGCTCTGCCGCAAAGCCAATAATTGACGAGCGCACGGGGGCACACTATAATGAACACATCGATTGAGCGCGGAGGAAACGAATGAGAAAAGCGTATCCGGCGAGGGTGTTTTCCGCCCTGTTGACCACCCTGCTGCTGGCCCTGCTGCCGGCCCTGCCCGCCGCGGCGGAGCTGCCCGGCCCGGCTCCCCTGCCCGAGGGCTACGGGGCGGACGGGCTGAGCTACAAGGATGACACCATCTCCGTGTCCATCACGCAGGGACGCGTGCACGAGACGGACTACTGGGTGGCGCGCGTGAGCCTGGCCGGGCCGGATCAGCTGCGCACCGCCTCGGCCCGCGGCTTTGACAGCGAGCGCACCATCAAGGGCCTCACGCTGGCCGTGCGCATGAACGCCGTGCTGGCCATCAACGGCGATTATTACAGCTATATCCCCGACGGCTACCTCATCCGCAACGGAGTGAAGTACCGGGACCTGCCCGGCGGCAGGCGGGACGTGCTGCTGATCGACGATAAGGGCGATTTTTACCAGATCCCCCTGGCCACGGCGCAGGATATCGCGGGCCTTGGAGACCTCCGTGTGATGCACTCTTTCAACTTCGGCCCCTCGCTGGTGATCGACGGCGAGCGGGTGCAGGTTTTCGACGACAACGACAACGCGGCCTTCAAGCCCCGCCAGCGCATGGCGCTGGCGCAGGTGAAGCGCGGCAGCCTGGAATATGTGGCCGTGGCCTGCGCGGGCCCGCGCGGCCGCAATACCGGCCTGACGCTGGATGAGTTCAGCCGTCTGGTATACGAGCAGGGCGTGGAGAACGCCTACAACCTCGACGGCGGCTATTCCACCATGCTGATGTTCGGCGGGCGCTACATCAACAACCACGACATCGCCAACATCCGCCCCATCAGCGACATCATTTACTTTGTCACCGCCAGTGGCGTAGGGCAGGGCAAGTAGATGGGCAGCGAGGCGGCCCATGCTGCGGGGCTGATCGCGGCCATTTTGATGGGCGCGGGCCTCTATGTTCAGAGGGCCCGCCGGTCCGGCGCGCCAACGCGCGCGGTGCTGGCCAGCCTGATCATCATGCTGCCGCTCGCGCCGCTGCTGGGGCGGGCCTTTGTGGTGCTGGTGCGCGCGCAGTATCTGCTGGCGCAGCGGGGCCCGGCAGCCTTCCTTGATTTTTCGCCCGCCGGCCTCTCCTTCGTGGGGGTGACGGCAGCGCTGCTGATCGGCGCCTTTGCGGCGGAGCGCCTGTTTGGGCTGTGCCGGCACGCGCTGCTCGATCCGCTCAGCCTGGGCGCGCTGCTCACCCTGCTGCTGGAGCGGCTTTCCGAATACTTCGTCACCTTCGGCCAGGGCGCGGAGGTATACGAGCCCTTTTTTCAGCGCTTTCCCTTCGCCGTGAAGAACGAGTGGGACGAGTGGTATGCGGCCGTCTTCATGCTGGAGGCCCTGATCGCCCTGCTGCTGCTGGCGGACGCGGCGCGCAGGGCCCGCCCCGCGGGCGAGCGCTGGCAGAGGGCGCTGTATCTGTTCCTGCTCTGGCAGATCCTCTGCGAAAGCCTGCGCGCCGAAACCCTCCGCTGGGGCTTCGTGCGCGTGCACCAGCTCTTTTGCCTGCTGGGGGCGGGGACGCTGCTGGCTGCCTGGTGCCGCCGCGCCGCCCGGCTGCGCCTTCACAGGGGCCTGTGGATCGCACCCGCGCTTTGCCTTCCCCTTGCCGCCGCGCTGCTGGTGGGGCTGGAATTCGCGCTGGACAGGTGGGTCAACACCCCCCACCTGCTGCTCTACGCCGTGATGGCCGCCGCCCTCGCCGCGCTGAGCGCGCTGGGCCTCCGGCTGCTGTCGGCGGTCGGAAAAGCGGGGACGAGGGAATGATCGCAGACAGATGTCAAAAAGCAGGCGCCTTGAGCGGGCCGCCTGCTTTTCACTTCATCGCGTTTCGGGCCTTTATGTTTCGATATTTTCTCTGAAGGCCTCGTCCGCCCGCTGCAGATTCCGGCAATAGGCATCGTAGCCCGGGCTCAGGCGGCGCATCAGGGGGATGAAGCGCGCGTAAAAGCCCGTCTCCGTCAGATAGGCTTTCAGCGTCTCCCCGGCCCGCACCACGGGCAGGGCCCGGTAGTCGGCGCTCTGCTTCATGGACAGATAGCGCCTGACGGCCTCCCGGTTTTCCTCAAGCCAGGCCGCGGCGTCGCCGACGGCCCTTTCCTTTTCGGCCTGCACCTCGGCCATCATGGCGGGGGTGACGGTCTCCGCCGCCTCCTCCACGGCGCGGGCCAGCTCCGACGAAAGGCGCAAGGGCGGCAGGCCGTCCAGAAAGGCCGCGGCCTCACGGAAGGCGGCCTCCTGCTCCGGCGTTTGCGCAGCCTCCTGCAAATAGGGGGCAAAGCCCGAGAGCAGCATCCGGCCAAAGTGACCGGGCAGCAGGCGCGCAAAGCGCTCGGCCAGCGTTTCCTCCCGCGAGAGGGCCTCGGCCCTTTCTTGAAGCGACTGGCTGAGCCCGTCCCGCGCCCACTCGCGCAGCAGGGCATCCTGCCTTGCCTGTCTTTCCCGCCTCATTTCCCTTGCCCGAAGCAGCCCGGCGGGGCTTTCCCGCCCGCAGAGCAGGGCCGTCACGGAGCTGAGCGGCACGTCCAGCGCGCGCAGCAGCGCCGCCTGGCAGAGGCGTTCCACCTCGTCCTCATTGTAATCGCGGTAGCCGTTTTCCAGCGTATCAGGGCTGACCAGCCCCTTTTCCTGATAGTATTCCAGCGCCTTGCGGCCAAGGCCGGTGCGCGCCATCACCTCTTTGATCCGCATCATCCTCACCTCCTGCCCTCAGCATAATCCGGCCCCCCGGGGAAAGGTCAAGCACAAAAAATCCCCCGCCCTTCCTGACTGTCGCAGGCGGGCGGGGCGGTCGTCCGAGCAAAGGGCGGTCTCGCTTACAGGCTCATCCCGGTCAGGGCCTCCTGGGCCTTTTGCATCACCCGCGCGGCCTCATCCGAAAAGGCGTCGAAGGCCGGGTCGGGCTTTTGCAGCTCCGGGTGGCTCAGGATATACTCAAGCGATATCCGGGCCGCCTGATCAAAGCGCGTGGGGCAGGTAAAGCCCGGCACCAGCCCCTTCAGCTTGCTCGTGTCAAACAGCGCGCAGTTGGCCTTATCTCCCAGCAGCGCGCCCTCCCAGTCCGCGCCCGCTACCTTGGCCAGCATGGTCGAAGGCACGTAGCAGGGCAGGAAGGGCTTGCCCAGAATATCGCAGGCGGTTTTGTGGATCTGGTTCCAGGTGAGCGCCTCATCCGAGGTGATGTGCACCGCCTGGCCCAGCGCGTGCGGGTTGCCCATCAGGCCGATGAAGCCCGGGGCGAAGTCTTCCGCCCAGGTCACCGTCCACAGGCTGGTGCCGTCGCCGGGCATCAGCACGGGCTTTTCGGCCAGTATCCTCGAGATCACGCCCCAGGCGCCGTTCCTGCCGTGGATGCCCAGCGGCAGGCTCCTTTCCGAAAAGGTATGGCTGGGCCGCACGATAGTGACGGGGAAGCCCTCCTCGCGCCAGGCGCGCAGGAGGACGTCCTCGCACAGCGCCTTGTTGCGCGAATACTGCCAGTAGGGGTTATGCAGCGGGGTGGATTCCGTGATATAGGGGGCGACGGGCGGTTTTTGGTAGGCCGAGGCGCTGCTGATGAAGATGTACTGCCCGCATTTGCCTTTGAACAGGCGGACATCCCGCTCGATCTGCTCCGGCGTGAAGGCGATAAACTCGGCCACCGCGTCAAAATAGCGGCCCTCCAGCTTTTGGGCCACGTCCCGCTCATCGTTGATATCGGCCACGATGGCCTCGGCCCCCGGCAGCAGGGCCGCCGCGCTGCCGCGGTTGAGTATGCTCAGCTCCCATCCGAGCTTCAGCAGGCGCTTTGAGATGGCCAGGCTGATGGTGCCCGTGCCGCCGATCAATAAAGCTTTCATGCCCTTCCTCCCTATCCGATTGTTGTGCCTCAGAATAAGGGTATTATACAATGGAAGCGCCGGGCGCGCCAGACGCCGCCGGGCGGACAGAACGAAAAACAGCGGAGGGTCTATGCAATATCACCGGGTGCTGGTGCTGATGAAGCGGCTGCAGCTCTACCGCGACGACAAGCGCCCTGCGCGAGGACGCCCCGCTGCGCTCGCTGGTGGATGTCAGGGAGGGGTATAGGGCGTGATACCTTTTGAAACAAGCAAGTACACAGCCCGGGCCGGTCGGCCCGGGCTGTGCACTTTTCTGTTTCTTACTCGATCCCTTCCATCTCCACCCGCGCCCAGCGGATGCCCTCGTAGGCGTGCTCGCCGCCGCCCTCGTACAGGCAGCCGATACGGCCATCCTCAAGGGCGGCCAGGTCGCTGTAGGCGCTGGGGCCATCCCAGATCAGGGTGCCGCGGCTCCAGCTCCGGCCGCCATCGCGGCTCTTTCTCAGGGTAAGACGCACGCGCTCCTTCGGGTCGGGCGCGTTGGAAAAAAGCAGGATGGGCAGGCCTTCCGGGCGCTCACTGTCCACGGCCAGCACGCTGCCCTGGCAGACGGGGTCGGGCAGCCGCTCCTCCAGCCGCAGGCCCTGCCAGCTCTGCCCGCCGTCCTCCGACCAGGCGGCCGCGCGGCAGCCCTTTCCATGGTAGCTGCGCATGTTGATGTACACCCGCTCGCCGCCCAGCGGGGCCAGGCTGCACTCGTTGGTGTTTTCGCCCACATCGCCGCCCGTCTGCCAGCTTTGGCCGCCGTCGTCCGAGTAGATGGCGTGGCTGATGTAGGGGCCGGAGGCGTTGCCTTCCGGCTTCAGCACGGCGTGGTTGCAGGGGATCAGCAGCCTGCCGCCGGGCAGCTGCGCGCCGTGGCAGGGGCCGCAGGCGTACCAGGTCCAGCTTTCGGGCTTTACCTGCGAGGTGATGTCGCGCGGGGCGCTCCAGCTCTCCCCCAGATCGTCGCTGAAGACATGGTGCACCGTGCGCGGGGCCTCTCCCTTCAAAATCAGGCTCTCGCGGCCCTTTTTCAGGTTGGTGTTGTAGACAAGGTGCAGCCGGCCGCTGCGCCGGTCGAAGACCGGGCAGGGGTTGTTCGCGGTGTCCTCGCCGTGGCTGCAGACCACCTGCAGGGGGCCAAAGCTCTCGCCGCCGTCGCGGCTCACGCGCGCCACGATGCGGATGGTGCCGCAGTCGTCGTCGCTGTCGCGCCGGCCCTCGCAAAACGCGATCACCCGCCCGCCGGGCAGGGAAAGAACGGTGGGGATGCGGAAGGAGGCGTAGCCCTCCATGCCTTCGTAAAACAATATCTGCTGATCCATGACTGTCGCCTTTCTGATGTCGATCGCCGCCTGATCAGGCGCCCTCGCCCAGCTGCCTGTCCCTGTCGATCACGGCCTGCACCGCCCGGTGTACGGCGGCCGCGAAGCCCATTTCATCCAGCGCCATGACGCCCTCAATGGTGGTGCCGCCCGGGCTGGTCACCTTATCCACCAGCTGGCGCGGGTGCTCGCCCGATTCCAGCATCAGCTTGCCGCTGCCCAGCAGCAGCTCCGCCGCCACCTGCTGCGAGAGGGCGCGGGTCAGCCCCGCGCGCACACCGGCCTGGGCCAGCGCGTCCGCAAACAGGAAGGCGAAGGCGGGCGCGGCGCTTGCGATGGCGGAGAAGGCGGGGAAGAGCCTTTCGGGCACCTCGTGCACGCCGCCGACCGCGCCCAGTATCTTTTTGGCCGCGTTCATGCGCGGCTCATCCGCGAAGGCGTTGCCGCACAGCGCGCTGGAGGCCGCCAGGGCCTGGGCGTTGATGCTGGGCATGGCACGGATAAGGGCCTGGCCCTCGGGCAGACGCGCCTCATAAAAGCGCAGGGGCAGCCCGGCGGCGATGGTGATCACCGTCTTATCAGGGGAAAGCGCCGGCGCGATCTCATCCAGCACAGAGGCCATCACCTGCGGCTTCACGCACAGCACCACCGTCTCCGCCGCGCGCACGGCCTCCGCGGCCGTGGCGGCGGGGTAGAGCCCGATCTGCTGCTGCAGGCTGAGCGCCTGCTGCGGCAGCGCGTCGTAGCCCCAGAAGATGTCCCCCTCAAAGCGGCCGCTCTGCCGCGCGCCGCGCAGGATGGCCCCCGCCATGTTGCCGAGGCCTATAAAAGCGTAGTTCATAGCCTGTTCTCCTTCTCAAATATCAGTCAGTTGCCCCGCAGCCAGCAAAGCAGCGCGGGCAGGGAATCGATGCCCTGCAGCGCGGGCCCGGCCTCCGCGATGTCGCCCAGGCGGTGCGCGTCCGATGAATGCAGCTGCCGATAGCCCGAGGCATCTATCGGCAGGGGCAGATGGGGCGCGATCTCCAGCGTGCGGAAGCCCTCTTCCGGCGGGATCAGGCCCAGCGCGCCCAGCATGCCGTTCGAGCCGCGGTTGACATGGGCGGGCACGGGCACGCCGCCCAGGGCGCGGATCTGTTCGCATACCTTGCCAAGCGGTTCGTCCAGCGCCGCGATCAGCATGCCCGGCTCCTCGCCCAGCAGGTTCTCCCGCTCGTCCACCAGCAGCTGGCGGCCGAAAAGCTCCGGCCTGTTCTTCATCGGCGGCAGGTGCCGCGCGCAGTAGGCCCCCATCTCAAGGGCGCTGTCCACGCTCTCAAAATAGGCCAGCAGGTGCGCCTCCTCGCGGGTGCAGACCTCCAGCCCCGGCAGCAGCATCAGCCCCTCCCGGCGGGCGCAGCGCTCCGCCGCGGGCAGGTTGCCCGCGGACTGGTGATCGGTAACGGCGATCAGGCCCAGCCCCTTCAGCCGCGCCATGGCGCAGATGTTGGCCGGGGTCATGTCGTCGTCCGCGCAGGGCGACAGGCAGCTGTGGATGTGCAGATCGTAGTACAGCGCCATGTGTTCAGGCGGGGATGCCTGCCCCCGCCATTTTGGCGCAGATGCCATAGGCGGACAGCGGGCTTGAGATCACCGTGATGCCCTCCTCCCGCGCCTTTTGCAGCGCGGCCTCCTCCATGCGCAGGCCCTCGGGCAGTATCACGCAGCTCATCTCGTGCAGCGAGGCCACGGCGATCACGTTCAGGTGCAGCTGCACCGTCACCCAGGCCATGCCGGGCTGGCCCCTGGCCATCACCCAGCTGAGCAGATCGCAGACATAGCCGCAGCTGATCTCCCGCACCGATCCTTCCGCCAGCGCCTCGCCTTCGATCAGGGGCAGCAGTTCCGCGGTGGTCATGATGGTATCCTCCTTCATGGTGCTCTTTCGGATATTGTAATCCCTGCGGCCCGGCAGGGCAACAGAGGGATGCTGATGCGCGGCGCGGCAGCCAAGGCAGCGCAATACAGCGACACGCGTTGACGCCGGTGCGCGTCTGGGGTAGTATCATTCATACAGAGGGTCTTCATTGGCATTTTCCCCGCGGATTCATTTTACTAAAGTCTATCCGTTTCTCCCTTGATGTTATCTGTGTATCGCAGCTCAACATGATGTCCGTGATCGTATAGGGCTTGTATCCTGCAAAAACTCAAGATGCAGCATGTATTCACCTCCTGAGTATTCAGCGATTCTCTGAGCAGAGACATACAAGAAAGGAGCCCTCAATGAAAAGGTTTATCGTATTGGTACTGTCCCTTTTCCTTCTAAGCGCCAACGCCGAGTCGCTGCGCTTGTACTATGCAGGAGATCCTTCTAAACAATTTCTGGCATCTCACCCGGGGGTCGATGTTATTTATAACGATCCGGAAAATGATTATCGAAACTCATACGAAATGATATCCGCGTTGGTGACTGACTCATTTCCTTACGATGTGTTTGAGTTGGGAACGTGGAAATTCGACATGCGCCAAATCATGCGGAAAGGATTTTGCACAGATTTGACCAAATCATCTGTCATTCGATCCGAATTATCCACAATGCACCCTAACATTTTCGCACAGATAACACATGATGGAAAGGTCTTTGCTGTTCCGACGGGCATCGGGTGCGACCTCTATCTGACTGACCGCGTCGGATGGGAAGCCGCAGGGTTGACAGAGAAGGACGTGCCTCAGAGCTTTCCCGAGCTGCTTGATTTTTTGGAGGCGTGGTGCCAAAGAGCGCAGACATCGTCCGATAGCTTTATTTCAGTACGAAACACCTGGGATGAGTCCGTTTACAACGCTTCGTCCTATACGGCCTGGCTTGTACAGGAGCTGATCCAGAACCATATACTGCAAAGTGAGTTTGCCGAGGTTCCTCTTCGGTTTGACACGGAGGAATTCATCGCTTTGCTGAATCAAGCAAAGCGAGTGGGCTCCATGATCTTTGAGACGGAGCCTACGCCAAACGCCCAATATCAACTGATAGATTTTACTCAAGGAGGACGATCGAATTGGCCTGAGCATGTTCCTCAGCGGCTCATATCAATGAGGCTGCACAAAGAACAGCCGAAACTCATTTCGGCGACACTATCAGCCATTGCGGCATACGCCAGATCTGACAATGAGAAGCTTGCGATAGAATTCTTGGAAGATACGGTACAGCGACGCTTCACCAGCCATGGCGTGCCGCTTTTTTCAAGAGCCATGTTGTACAAAGACGCTCAGGCAATTGAAAATCCAAACACAGAAGATGAATTGAGATCAACCCGCGAAAGGATAGAAAAGACGAAACGGGAATTGGCCAATGAGGAGCTAAGTGTTGATGAAAGAAATGAGCTTCAAGCGTCCTTATCCCGCTACGAATCCATGCTTCATGATATCCGGGAAAGGGCGTACATTCTGTCTCCTTTGTCACTGCGGGAATACCAGTCAATCGTTGACGATCTATACTTTACAAGCCCCGGCCCCTTCTTTATCGCAACTGAAACCGGACAGAATGTTGCCGCCTTGATCAAACGCTTTACCTCTGACGGGCTATCATCACAAAATCTTGCAGCTGAGCTGGATCAAATAGCGCGATTGGCAACCCTGGAAGACCGGTAAGGCGTTTTTCTGTTAAAGCGGAAAGAGGTTTTCAATGAAACGTTTCAGCGTTTTGCTGTCCTTGCTCATGATGCCGTTGATGTTGATCTATCAGGGAGCTTTTGCGGATCGTATCGGTGAGAACATCCTGGAAAGATATCTCTGTTTATATGGCTACACAATGCCTGAAAAGGTCAGAGAAAGCACGGGCTCAAATCGCTAACACTGGTCGAAAGCGCTTTGACCATGTATGCTGAACCGCTTTGGAGGGAAACTGAGAATGCTGCACGCTACGGGCTCTTACTCCTTGACTCAATGAATTCGCCTATTGATCGTGCTGGCCCGTATGGCAGCAACGGGCTGTCACTTAAAGTATTCCCATCATCACTTGAGGTTCAGGTGATAGATTTTGAAAATCCGGAAATAAACGCTATTTGCATAATGGAGAATACGGTTGAAAGCACTCCTGAGACGGCGCAGACATGAGGGAACGACTTCAAAACTTGATATTTGTCATAGTTTCATTCTTCCCCCTGCCCTATCATCCTGCTGAAATCACGCGCAGGAGGATGTTATGAGCGACATGTTTTGCTTTCAGTGCCAGGAGACGGCGGGGAACAAGGGCTGTGACAGGGTGGGGGTCTGCGGCAAGTCCGCGCCGGTGGCCCGCTCGCAGGATTTTCTGATCTGGGCCGTCAAGGGCCTGAGCGAGGTGGCCACCCGCCTGCGCGAGGCCGGAATCGAGGTATCCGGCGAGGTCAGCCATCTGGTGACCGGCAGCCTGTTCACCACCATCACCAACGCTAATTTTGACGAGGAGGCCATCCGCGCGCGCACCGCGGAGGTGATCCGCATGACAAACAGCCTGCGCCCGCTGCTGCCCGCAGGCGCTGCCCTTTCCGAGGCCGCCCGCTACGACAGCCTCGATCTGGCCGACTGGCAGGCGAAGGAGCCCTCTGTCGGCGTGCTCTCTACCAAAGATGAAGACGTGCGCAGCCTGCGCGAGCTGGTGGTCTACGGCCTCAAGGGGCTGGCCGCCTACTCCAAGCACGCCAACGTGCTGCTTAAAGACAGCGGCGAGGTGGATGCCTTTATCCAGCAGGCGCTGGCCAAAACCATGGACGACAGCCTGAGCGTGAGCGATCTGGTGCAGCTGGTGCTGGATACCGGCGCCGCCGGCGTGAAGGGCATGGCTATGCTGGACGAGGCCAACACCTCCGCCTACGGCCACCCCGAGATGACCGAGGTGGAGATCGGCGTGCGCAAAAACCCCGGCATCCTGATCTCCGGCCACGACCTGCGCGACCTGGAGATGCTGCTGGAGCAGACCGAGGGCACGGGCGTGGACGTCTATACCCACTCCGAGATGCTGCCCGCCCAGTACTACCCCGCCTTCAAAAAATACAGGCATTTCGCGGGCAACTACGGCAACGCCTGGTGGAAGCAGAAGGAGGAGTTTGAGAGCTTCGGCGGCCCCATCCTCATGACCACCAACTGCATCGTGCCGCCCAGGCCCAGCTACATGGGGCGCCTGTTTACCACCGGCATGGCGGGCTACCCCGGCTGCCGGCATATCCCGGGCGGCATCGGCGAGCGGAAGGATTTTTCCCAGATCATCGCCCTGGCCAAAACCTGCCCCGCCCCCACCGGGATCGAGACGGGCACCATCGTCGGCGGCTTTGCCCACGAGCAGGTCTTCGCCCTGGCCGACAAGGTGGTGGAGGCCGTGAAATCCGGCGCCATCCGCAAGTTCGTGGTCATGGCCGGCTGCGACGGCCGCCAGAAGGGCCGCGATTATTACACGGCCTTCGCCAAGGCCCTGCCGAAGGATACCGTGATCCTCACCGCGGGCTGCGCCAAGTACCGCTACAACAAGCTGGGCCTGGGCGACATCGGCGGCATCCCCCGCGTGCTGGATGCCGGGCAGTGCAACGATTCCTACTCGCTGGTGCTGATCGCCCTGAAGCTGGCCGAGATCTTCGGCGTCGGCAGCGTTAACGAGCTGCCCATCTTCTACAACATCGCCTGGTACGAGCAGAAGGCGGTCATCGTGCTGCTGGCCCTGCTGTCCCTTGGGGTCAAGAACATCCATCTGGGCCCCAGCCTGCCCGCCTTCCTCAGCCCGAATGTGGCCAGGGTGCTGGCGGAACAGTTCGGCATCGCGCCCAACATCACTGTGGAGGAGGACCTGAGGTTCGCCTGACCGCCGGGGGACGGGCCCGGAAACGGGACCGCCGCGCAAGCCGTTCCGGCCGCATATTCTTGAAAAAACGAAGAACTGCTCACATTCTGCCGCGAAAGGCGGCGATGTGAGCAGCTCTTGTTGACCACGGGCGGGCGCTTGCGGCCCTTGTCATACCCCTCCGCCTACAGGCACAGCCCGTCCAGATGCGCCAGCGCGCGCTTTTTTACGCGGTAAAACTGGCGCGGGGTCAGCCCCAGCACGTGCGCGGCATCGTCGGCGGTCATCTGGCGCAGGTAAAACAGCGTCAGCGCCTCGCGCTCGCAGCGATCGGGCAGCCGGTCGATAAAGCCCTGGGCGCGGCGGCGGGACACGCGGTTGTCCTCATAGGCGGCGGAGATCTCAGCCTCCAGCAGCCGGCGGTCGCGCTCCACCTGAGGGTTCGGGGCGGGGATGCCGTTCATGGCGCTCTGCAGGCGCACCAGCTCGCCTACGCGCCGGTCGGATTCCCTGACCCTGAGCAGATACTCTTCCGCGCTCAAGCCTTCAGCCCCTTTCCCGTAAGGGCGGCCAGCAGCCGCTCCTCCCGCGCGCTGAGGCCACGCTCGCCCTTCAGACGCTTGTCCAGCGCGCTCAGGCTCAGGTGCAGCGCCCGCGCGGCCTGCCGGCGGCTGATGCCCAGCAGCGCCAGCTGTGCCCTCCATGATAATGTCTCCTGTGTGTTGCCCGGCATGTCAACCCCTCCTCGTAACAAGAACACATGTTCTCTTTTTCTGTGAGTATAGGGGGCCGCGGCGGCGCTGTCAACCGCCCGGGACAAAACAGAAGCGTAGCGCGTTTTTTTCCGCCGGGCCGCGTTTTGAAACGCGGGGTATGCTGCCGCGCGGGCCGCGACCTTGCGCCTGACGGCGCCCGGTGATATGATCGGTTTCAGACTGCTGCAAGGAGGCGTTTCCCTTGACCACCGCAAACAGGCCCTACACTGCTTCCCGGACCGATACCCGCCAGATGGTGCTGGCCGCGCTCTTTGCGGCGCTGCTGGCCGTCTTTTCCCAGATCCAGATCCCCATGGTGCCCGTGCCCGTCAACCTGGGGCTGCTGGCGGTCTACCTGTGTGCGCTGACGCTGGAGCCCCGCTGGGCGCTGATCAGCGTGGGGCTGTTCCTGGGCATGGGCGCGGTGGGGCTGCCCGTGTTCGCGGGCTTCCGCGGCGGCCCGGCGGCGCTGCTGGGCGCGACGGGCGGCTACCTGCTGGGCTATGTGTTCGCATCAGGCCTGATCGTCGCGCTGAGAGAGCGGGCGGACACGCTGGCCGGGCGCATCGCGCTGCTTTTCGCCGGCATGCTGGCCTGCTACATCCCCGGCACGCTCTGGCTGATGCTGCTCACCGGCCGCACGGCCGCCGAGGCCCTGCCGCTGGCCGTCTACCCCTTCCTGCCGGGCGACGCGCTGAAGATATTGGTCGCCGCGCTGACGGCCCCGCGCCTGCGCCAGGCGCTCAGGAGAAGCTGAGCCTTCCCTGACCGCGATAAGGGATATACGGAAAAAGGCCGCGACCCCGCCCGGGAGCCGCGGCCTTTTCCTGTTTCGTGAGAGGTCTTCTATTTCCCCGAGATCGTGATCCCGTCCACCGCGATGTAGGGCATCAGCATTTCGCCGTCGGCCACGCGCTCTCGGGACAGGCCGCGCAGCTTTTCAAACATGCGGGCCAGGTTGCCGGAGATCATGGTCTCGCTGACCGCGGGGCCGATCCTGCCGTTCTCGATCAGGAAGCTGTTTTTGGCCACGCCGGAGAAATCACCGTTGGAGGAGGGGCTGCCGCCCGAGAAACGGTTGACCAGCAGGCCCTTGTCGATGCCCGCGATGATGCTTTCGACGGGAAGCTCGCCCTCCTTCACCACGAGGTTCATGCTGCCGTTTCCGGCGGGCTCTCGGCCCGTTTTGCGCGCCACAAAGCTGGACAGCATGAAGGATGCCAGCCGGCCGTCCCGGATGATGTCATAGTTTTCACTCAGGCGGCCATCCGCCTGGTAGCGCTCGCCGCAGACGATGCCGGGGTGCAGCGGGGCGGCGCTGACGGTGAGGCGCGGGTCGGCCACCGCGTCGCCCAGATTGTCCTTCCACTGGCTGGTGCCGTCCAGTATCACGCCGTCCATCACATAGTTGGAGAGCAGCTCGTAGAGCATGTTGGCGGCGCAGCCGGGGGTGAACACCACCGGGCCCACGAACTTGCTGTCGGTCTGCACGGTGTCGATCTGCCTTTCCGCCTCGGCCAGCAGGCGGCGGGCCTCGCCCAGCTCGATCAGGGGCTGGTCCAGGCTGTCGGCGCTGACGCCGCAGCCGTTGAAGCTGGAGGTCTTTTCGCCCTCGTGGCCGGAGAACATCAGGCTGTAGGCGTAGCGGCCCTCGCGGGTCGCGTACTCAGCGCCCAGGCTGCTGAGGTAGAGCGATTCCGCGCTGTCATGCTCCACGATCATCTGCTCCACCATCACCTTGGGATAATCCCGTTTGATGGTCTCCAGCAGCTCCCTGGAGCGCTCGAACAGCTTGTCCATATCGCCTTCGGGCGCGCCCAGCGTGAAGCTCTTCCGGCCGCCCTCATACAGCGTCCAGGCAGGATCGCTCTCCGCGCTTTCGGCGGAGGCCAGGCAGTCCGCCACCGCCTGATCGACGCCCTCCCTGGTGAACTCGTTGATCAATACCTTGCCGCGGCGCTGATCCTTGATCAGGGTCAGGTCCAGCCGGTTGTCGATGGTGGTGCGCAGCAGGCTGAACAGCCCGCCATCCACGTTGAACTCGCTCTTTCGGGCGCTGCGGGCCTCGCAGCAGTATTGCTGGGCGCCGGTGGCCCGCAGCTTCTCAAGCGCGTAGCGCGCGGTTTCCTTCACGTTCATTTATCTGCCTCCTATGGTCACGCGGCACCTGAGGGCCGGGCCGCCCAGGCCCACGGGCATGGGCTGCTTCTTGCCGCAGAAGCCGCTGGACGACCAGTTCACGCTGTCGGACACCATGTCCACGGACCTGAGCATGTCAAAGGCCACGCCCGAGATGGTGGTATCCAGAATGGGCCTTGCGATTTTGCCCTTCTTGATCTCGTACCCCATCGAGATGCCGAACATGAACTCGCCCGTGCTGTCGGCCTGGCCGTTGCCGGTCTTCAGCAGGTAGTAGCCGTCGTCCACCGAGGCGATCATGTCTTCCAGCCTGTCCTTGCCCGGGTGCACGGCGGTGTTTCGCATGCGGATCAGCGGCTCGTCGCTGAACAGCCAGGCCCTCGCGCTGCCCAGCGGCCTGTGGCCGAAGTGCTGGGCGCTCTGCCTGTTGTGCATGTAGCCCACCAGGATGCCGTCCCTGATCAGCGGCGCGTCCTCGGCCTTCACGCCCTCGTCGTCCACATAGACGGGCAGGGGCGCGGCCTTGCCAAAGGCGGTGCTTGCAAAGTCCGTCATGGTCACCAGCTCGCTGGCCACGCGCTTGCCAAACATCGGCCCGGCCACGGAGCCGCCCAGCACCAGGTCGGCCTCCACGGTGTGGCCAACGGCCTCGTGCGCCAGCATGCCGGCCAGCTCGCCGCCCAGGATCACGGTCTTGCTGCCGGCATCCGGGTGCACGCCCTCGGCCTTGTGCATCACCAGCTCGTACAGCTCGTCCACCTTGGCGTAGAGCCCGGCAGGGTCGGTAAAGTGCCTGTCAAAGGTGCCAAAGCCGCCCAGCGGCTCGAACACCTCCACCGGCGCGCCATCCCTGCCCTTGGCGGTGAGAAAAATGTAGACATAGCTGCGCGGCTGCAGGCAGTGGCTGAAGAATCCGTCCGAGCTAAGCAGCAGCTTTTCCATGCTGTCATGGTAGGCCACCAGCGTGCGGCTCTCCAGCCCCGGGTACTTCGACTTGATATAACCGTCCAGCCCCTGCAGGTAGTCGATATACACCTTCTGGGGCAGGTCGGGGTATTCGGGCAGGTGCGTCTCGCTGCCCTGCGCGACAGGGGGCAGCGCGCCCGTACCGCGCCCCGCGTGGCGGGCCAGCAGCTCGGCGTTGGCCGTGGCGCTTTCAAGCACCTTGCCCGCCGCTTCGCCCGTCAGCTCCGCCGCCGAGGCGAAACCGTACACCCCGTCCTTATACACGCGCGCGCCGATGCCGCCCACGCTGGTGCGCTGGTTGGTGGTCAGGCTGCCCGATACCAGGGCGAGCCTGCGGGTCAGGTTGCGCTGCGCGCGCAGCTCCGTGCTGGCGCCGGGCGCGAAGCCGCCCTTGTATTGGCTGACAATGTCCTGTAGCAATGCTTGTACCTCCTTGGGTTGATGCTGCGTTCAGTTTAGCAGAAGGAGGGGGAGGGGGTCAAACGGGGAAGGGCCGCGCCGGCCACAGGGAAACGGCCGGCCTTCCTTCACCGCCTTGAGGCGTCTGGCAGCCCGTTATTCAGTACCTGCGCCTTCCACGGACGATTCCGGTATGTTTCGGCGGAAAAACCGGGGGAACTCCCAGTCAATGATCCTGGAGGACCAGACGAACGCGCCGACATCGCAAAACTCATACCGAACGAAGACCTGGGTGCACAGACAGACGAAGGACTTTTTCGCTTTCAGCAGCGCTTGATGATCATGCCTTCTCCTCTCCATGAGGGCGCAAGCGCCGTGTTCCGCAGGCGAAGGTCTCGTCTTCTCTCGGCAACAAAAACAAGAAGGCATAAGAAAAGGCCGATTCAGCGTCGGCCCGGGGAACAGCCGCGGTCGCCAGACTGTTCAATGCGTCTTCAGACACTGCCAGGGAATGGCCTTGAATGCCTGGTGCATGCCGCCGCCTCTACCGGCGATTTTGGTTTTATTCATATTTAATGGCCGTTCCTGTATGCCATCGCCTGCAGGAGCAGGCCCCTGGAGCTGTCGTAGGTGATGGTTTTCAGGGCTTCCTCGGGCGTGAACCAGCCGCCCTCGCTCACCTCTTCCTGCTGCAGGCTCAGGCTGCCCGAGAGGGGGCTTGCGAGGAAGAAGACGACCTCCTTTTCGCAGCCGGGATAGGGCGAATAGCGCACCGCGCCGCGGAAGCCCTCCTCAATGGCCACCGAGAGCCCGCTCTCTTCCTTCACCTCGCGCAGGGCGGTCTGCTCCTCGCTCTCGCCCTCCTCCACATGGCCCTTGGGAAAATCCCAGTGCCCGGCCCTGTGGCGCAGCAGCAGCACCTCGGGGCCGCCTTCTCCCTCGCGCAGCACGATCGCGCCGCAGGATTTTTCGCTGATCATTCAGTCCTTTCCGAGCCCCAGATAGGGGGCTCCGCCGCCCGGAAGCGCCGGGGCGGCTTTCAGCCAGCGGATCATGCCGCAGGGGCGCAGGCCGCCTTCGGGGCTCTTTGCCCCCACCGGCAGGCGCAGCACATAGCGCTCCGCCCCCAGCTCCGCGTGCAGGATGGAGAGCGCCTGCTCCGGGGCAAGGCCCCTCAGCGCCAGCTCCTTCACCAGCACGGCGCCCTCCGCCCGCTCGCACCAGGCATAGCCTTCGGCCCCGTCCAGCGAAAAGCGCAGCAGAGGGGCCTGCCAGGCGCGCGAGGCCTTGATCATGAAGCCCAGCGCCTGCTCATCCCAGCGGGCGAAGAGCCGGCCTTCCGAAAAGGCCGCGTCGCGCAGGCGCAAAAGCTCCCCGGCGTCCTCCGCCCGCCACACCTTCGCATCCGCGGGGCGGGGGGCGATATCGGCGGCGGAAACCGTCCTTTCCTCATACACAAACAGCGTGTCAAAGCCGCGCTTGCCGTAAAAGCGGAACAGCGACTCGCTCGCCGGCACCAGCAGCGCGGCCTGCCCGCCGCGGCTGAGGGTGAGGCGGTGGGCCTCTTCCATCAGCGCCGTGCTGACGCCCAGGCCGCGGAAGGCTTCGTCCGTGGCGATGGCGAAGTAATAGCGCGCGGGCACCGCCCTGCCGCCGTACGCAAGGTCGATCGGCAGCAGGCTGAGCATACCGCGCAGTCTGCCGCCCTCGCTGTCAAGCAGCAGATCCTCCAGCAGTTCCTTTTGCGGCAGACGGTTTTCGAAATAAAAGTCGGTCGCCTCTTTGGCATCGTGGAAGGCCTGCATCCACAGCTCTTTGACGGCGGGCAGGTCCTCCCGGCGCGCCAGCCTGATCACGGCGCGATCTCCTCGGCGCTGTACTTGGCCACCAGGTAGATGGGATCGTAGCTCAGCTTGGCGCGGCGCAGGCCCTCATCGCCCGCATCGTCCTCGCGGTTGAGAAATTTGTAGCGGGAGGCGTAGTGCTCGGCAAACTGCTGGTTGATGACCTGATAGGCCCCGGGGACGTCCGGATAGGCCTTTTCAAACTGCACCAGGTACACATCGTCATTGAGCGGATCGCCGATGGAAAAGGCGATCACACGGCCGTTTGCGCGGATGAGCCCGCCCTGCATCTTCAGCTCTTCATAGTGGTTCAGCGTTTCTTCCAGCGCGGAAAGCTCGTCGTGCAGGCTTTTTTCATCGCCGCTGTCCATCAGGGCGGCCCACTTGCGGCTCATCTCCCGTACCTCGTCCATGTTGGCGCGGGTGATCTCTTCAAAGGCCCAGTCCCGGTATTCCTTGCTGAACTTGTTGATGTTGTTGCGTTTCTGAGAGAGCTTCTTGCCGCCCAGGCTGATCATCCGCTCGGTCTCGTACACATAGTCAAAGGCCCAGCGGATCTCCTCGATGCGGAATTTGCCGGGATAGAGGGCCTCCAGGCGGATCCTGTCCTCCTCCAGCAGGGTGTTGAAGCGCAGGGGCTCCCCGCGCGAGGCGGCGTGCGCCTGCATGGCCTCGATCACGGGCAGCAGCGGGCCCGTGCCCATGGGGAAAACGTAGCTGGGCTTCTCGCCCTCGGCCAGCACGATGGCATAGCCCTCAAAGCGCGCCACGCTGATGTTCAGCACCTTGCGCCAGACAAAGAGGTTGGTAAAGCTGTATTCCAGCGAGCCCCTGTGCCCGGCGCGGAAACATTCCTCCATCCAATCGCGGTCGCTCAGATCGATCAGCTTGAATTCTAATGCAGAGATGGGATTCACCGTTCCTTCCGAAGTATTAGCCGCCCCTGCGCGCCAAAAGGCCGCGGACAGCGGGGCAGATGCGTCTGCCGTGTAAGATTATACCAGCAAAACAGCTTTTCCACACCCGGCGGGCCAAGTTTTGTAAACATTGGGCAAAAACTGGCTTGCGCGCCGGATTATTGCTTGACAGGCCCACCGATGTGTGATATTGTTCCCGAAAGCACATTGGATAATACTAAAGACAAGGAGATGGGTTTCAGATGAAAAAACTGCTGGCGACACTGCTTGCGCTGTGCCTGATGATGGGCGCGGGCGCGGCCCTGACCGAGGAGAACGCGGAAGGCGCGAGAACGCTGTATGTCGTCGAGGTCAGCGAGGACGGCGAAAACTGGATAGGCGTCGCGGATATCGGCCTTGAGATGTCCCTTGTTCTCCATGAGGATAAGACCTTAACCTTCTATGAGAACGGCGAGGAGGATGGCCGCGGCACCTGGGAAGAGAAGGATGGCTCGCTGCTGATGACCGTGGAGGAAGAAAGCATCACCTTAACCCCTCTTGAAGGCACGGAAGAATTTGTGGGCGCGCTGCCCAGCGGCGAGCAGCTGAAGCTCTCCGCCACCGCCCCCGAAGCCTTGGTGCTGCCCGCGCTGAAAGAAGCCGGGACGCTTGAGGAGTTTGACGGCGTCTACCGGCTCTACGCGCTGGGGATACCTGAAGAAGAGGGCGAGGTAACAGGCTTTAAGGCGGAGCTGATCGAGAGCCTTGGGCTTGACTTTCTGCTGGGAGACTTTGGCCTTAATGAGGTCAAAATCGAAGGCGGCATGATGACCGTGGGCGAAGCCTCTGACCAGCTGGTGCTCAAGGACGGGCAGCTGATCAAGGAGGGGGATGAGGCCCTCTCCCTCAGCCTGACGGAAAACGGCATCTGCCTGAATACCGAGATGGCGATGCTCTACTACGAAAAGGCCGAATAAACGGCGCCGTCCGATACAAAACGAGCCGCGGCACTGGCCGCGGCTCGTTTTTCATGCCTGATGGCTCATTTTTCGATCTGCGCCGCGCAGCTGCCGTCACCCTTGAGCAGGTGATTTTCCGGCACGAAGCCGCGCACGCTGCACAGGGGGTAGATGCGGGCATGGCGGCCCAGCACGGAGCCGGGGTTGAGCACGCTGTGGCAGCCTACCTCGGCATAGTCCCCCACCATCGCGCCCACCTTTTTGCGGCCCGTGGGGAAGCTCTCGCCCCCCGCCTTCACGACCACAAGGCTCTTGTCGCCCTTCACGTTGGAGGTCAGCGCTCCTGCGCCCAGATGCGCCTTATAGCCCAGCACGCTGTCGCCCACGTAATTGTAGTGCGGCACCTGCACACCGTCAAAGAGCACAGCGTTTTTAAGCTCCGTGGAGTTGCCCACCACGGCGCCCTTGCCCACGATGGCGCTGCCGCGGATGAAAGCGCAGTGGCGCACCTCGGCCCCGCTGTCGATGATGAGGGGCCCGGCCAGAAACGCGCTGGGCGCTACTTTCGCGTCCCGCGCCACCCAGATCTCCTCGCCCCGCCGCTCAAAGAGTTTGGGGTCAAGCGTGGGGCCGATCCTTCGGATATAGTCGCTGATGCCGTCCAGCACCTCCCAGGGGTAGGTCCTGCCTTCAAACAGCTCGCGCGCCAGCGTCTTATCCAGATCAAACAGTTCGCGGATCTCGATCATCGCCCCGTCCTCCTTAACACAGGTGGCCGCTTTGGCGGATGGCGTCGATCATCATCTCCACCGCCTTTTCGCAGGCTTCCTTCTCTTTGGCCTCGGCCATCACGCGCAGCACCGGCTCGGTGCCGGATTTGCGCAGCAGCACGCGCCCTGCGCCCGCAAGGCTCTGCTCCGCCGCCTTCACCGAGGCCTGCACCGCCGGATCGGCGATGGTGCCGTCCTTATCGTCCACATGCACGTTTTTGAGCACCTGCGGGTACATGGGGCAGGGCTCGGCCAGCTTGGACAGGGGCATATCCTTATCGATCATCGCCTGCATCACCTTGATGGCGGTCAGCACGCCGTCGCCCGTGGTGGCGTACTTGCCGAAGATGATATGGCCGGACTGCTCGCCGCCCAGCAGATGGTGATGCTCGCGCATGCACTCCGAGACGAAGCGGTCGCCCACGTCCGTCTTCTTGTAGCCGATGCCGATCTCATCCAGCGCCTGATAGAGCCCATAGTTGGACATGACGGTGGTGACCACCGTGTTGTCGGGCAGGTTGCCGCGCTCCTTCATGTGGCGGCCGTAAATATAGATGATCTGGTCGCCGTTGACCACCTCGCCCTTCTCATCCACCGCCAGGCACCTGTCCGCGTCGCCGTCAAAGGCAAAACCGATGTCCAGCCTGTTGTCGAGCACGTGTTTTTGCAGCTGCTCGATGTGGGTGGAGCCGGCGTCCCGGTTGATGTTGGTGCCGTCCGGGCTGCAGTTGATGGCGAAGGTGGTGGCCCCCAGCGCGTCGAAGACCGATTTGGCGATCATCCAGGCGCTGCCGTTGGCGCAGTCCAGCCCCACGCGGATGCCCTTGTAGGAGTTGCGCGCCAGGGAGATCAGGTAGCCGATGTAGCGGTTGCGCCCGGCAAAATAGTCCACCGTCTTTCCGATATGGTCGCGCGTGGCGTAGGCGATGGGCTCCGCCTCGCCGTCCAGATAGCGCTCGCAGGCCTCGGTCACCTCATCCTCCATCTTTTCGCCCCGGCCGTTCAGCAGTTTGATGCCGTTGTCATAGTAGGGGTTATGGGAGGCGGAGATCATGATGCCGCAGTCAAAGCCCTCCGTGCGCACCACATAGCTCACGCTGGGCGTGGTGGTCACGTGCAGCAGATAGGCGTCCGCCCCGGCGGCGGTCAGCCCGGCGGACAGCGCGTCCTCCAGCATGTAGCTGGACAGGCGCGTATCCTTGCCGATCACAACTTTCGCTTTTTTGTCGCTTCCGTAGTAGTGGCCCAGAAACAGGCCGATCTTCATGGCATGCTCCACGGTGAGGTCCACGCTGGCCTCGCCGCGGAATCCGTCCGTACCAAAATACTTGGACATGACAGTCCCTCCTCTTTTCGAATATGCGGTTTTTTCCCGGAAAACGCTCAACGCGGGTATTATAGTCCGCCTTCAGTCAAAACGCAAGCAAAACAATCTCGCATCCATATCAAAAAGGGCAGGCAGCAGAAGGTATTTTGCTTTTAAAATTTATAAGATAAACGAAAACTGCTCACATCCTGCCATGAAACACGGCGAATGTGAGCAGCTTTTATTCACCTTATGCAAGAGTTGGGACTTGTGTTTCAGGCCCTTCCATCGCTTCATCCGGCGCTTGAGATCTCAAGGTAGGCCGGGCAGCTCGTCAGGTGGTCGTTCACCAGCCCGGCCGCCTGCATGAAGGCGTAGACCACGGTCGGCCCCATGAAGCTGAAGCCGCGCTTTCTCAGGTCGCGGGCGATGGCCTCCGACAGCGGCGTTCTGGCGGGCACGTCTTCCGCGCGCTCCCTTTTGCCGTCGATGGGGCCGTTTTCCAGAAAGCCCCAGAAATAGGCGTCGAAGCTGCCGAAATCCAGCTGCACGCGGATGAAGGCGCGCGCGTTCTGCACCAGCGCCTTCATCTTGAGCCGGTTGCGGATGAGGCCGGGGTCGCTCAGCAGCGCGTCCAGCCTGTCCCCGTCATACAGCGCGATGGCCTCAGGGTCAAAGCCGTCGAAAGCGGCGCGCATGTGCTCCCGTTTTTGCAGCACCGTGCTCCAGCTGAGCCCTGCCTGCATGAACTCCAGCACCAGCAGCTCAAACAGGGCCGCGTCGTCGTGCAGCGGGCGGCCCCACTGCTCATCGTGATAGCGCCTTTCCAGCGGCGTGCGCAGCGCCCAGGGGCAGACAGACCCGCTCATGGCTGTTTCTCCTCCACCACGCGCACCTGAGCGGGCGGGGGCGGCAGCGAGATACCCTGCCGGTCAAAATCCTTTTTCAGGCGCTCGTTCAGATCGTAGGTCACGGCCCAGAAATCGCCGTTCTTCACCCAGCAGCGCAGCGTGAAATCCATCAGGCCCTTGTTCATGCCGCCCATGCGGGCCTCGGGTGCGGGCTCCTTCAGCACCAGCGGGTGCTGGGCCGCGGCGGAGACCATCAGCCGCTTCACCAGGTCGATGTCGCTGCCCCCGTCCACAGAGAAGCTGATATCCACCCTTCTGGTGGCGATGGCGGAAAAGTTGGTCACCACGCCGCCCGACAGCGTGCTGTTGGGCACGATGACCAGCTTGTTGTCAAAGGTATGCAGCTGGGTATAGAGGATGGTGATGCTGTGCACCGTGCCCGCCACATCGCCCGCCTGGATATAGTCGCCCACGCGGAAGGGATGGAAGGTGAGCAGCATCAGCCCGCCCGCGAAGTTGCCCAGGCTGCCCTGCAGGGCCAGGCCCACGGCCAGGCCGGCGGAGGAGAGGATGGCGATGAAGCTGGTGTTGGGCACGCCCAGGTAGGTGGCCGCCATGATGAACAGCACCACGCGCAGGGTGATCCGCAACAGGCTCGACAGGAAGCTCATGATGCTCTGGTCGAGCTTTTTATTTTGGGTGTACCTGTCAAACAGGCGCATCACCTGTTTGATGACGAACAGGCCCACCGACACCATGACCACGGCGCCCAGGATGCGCAGCGCGGCATCCGCCGTGGCCTGTGAAAAGAAATTCAAAACGCCGCTCAGGATTTCATCCACGTGTCAGCGCGCTCCCTTGTCGTAGGGGATGCCCTCGGCCTTGGGCGCCCGGCTCTTCTTGCTGGTGAGGATCAGCACGATCATGGTCACGATGTAGGGCAGCATCAGGTAGATGTACTCGCTGGAGCGTATCTCCTTGAAATCGGGCAGGAAGGGGATGGAGCCCGAGTAGCTGCCGATGATCTTGAAAAAGGCGAAGAACAGGGCCGCCCCGAAGATGTTGAGGGGCTTCCAGTTGCCGAAGATCATCACCGCCAGCGCGAGGAAGCCATAGCCCGCCACCTGCGACTGGAAGCCGCTGCCCGCCGCCAGCGTGAAGGCCAGCCCGCCCACGCCGCCGAGGAAGCCGGAGATCAGCACGCCGATATAGCGCATGCGGTACACGTTGATGCCCACGCTGTCCGCCGCCTGCGGGTGCTCGCCGCAGCTGCGCAGGCGCAGGCCAAGGCGCGTCTTATACATGATAAAAGAGGATACCGCCATCAGCACCAGCGCGATGGGCGTGGTGAGATAAAGCGATTTGAAAACCAGCCGGGCAAAAAAGCCTTCGGCCCCGGCAAGCCCCGCGTTTTCCGCCGTGATGCGCACCCAGCCGGGGATCAGGATGGTGGTGTTGCCCTGGCCCTGGATGGCCCAGGTGAGCACCACCGCGAAGGCGGGGGCCAGCATGTTGAGGGCGGTGCCGCCGATGGTCTGGTCCGCCTTCAGGTTGATGGAGGCGAAGGCCAGCAGCAGCGAGTAGAGCATGCCGGAGAGCCCCGCCGCCAGCACGGCGATCAGCACCGCCAGCTGCGGATTCGCGGGCCCGAAGCCCGACAGGTCAAAGGCGCGCAGCAGCAGCGTGCTGATCAGCGCGCCGATCACCATGATGCCCTCCAGCGCGATGTTGATGATGCCGCTGCGCTCGGAAAACATGCCGCCCAGGGCGACCAGCAGCAGGGGCACGGCAAACAGCAGGGTGGCGCTCAGGATATCGGCTAATATGTTCATCTCATTCCTCCACAGTATCGGCCGCCTGCCGGCTCTTTTCCTCCTCCGCCTGACGGCGGCGGCTGCGGCCGCGCAGGATCAGCTCGCGCATCAAAAGCGAGAAGGCGCTCAGATAGATGATGGCCGCGATGATGATGTCGATGATCTCCTTGGCAAACTCGGGCTGCAGCGCCTCTCCGCCCACCTGGATGTAGCCGATGAACAGGGCGCTCAGGATGGTGCCCAGCGGGTGCGAGGCTGCCAGCAGCGCGATGGGGATGCCGTTGAAGCCCATGGACAGAAGCTGCTTGCCCATGGTGAACTGGCCGGTGCCGGACAGGTAGTACAGCGCCCCGCCCAGGCCGGACAGCGCGCCCGCGATCACCATCGACAGCACGATGTTGCGCTTGTCGTTGATGCCCGCGTAGCGGCTGGCGTTGCGGTTGTAGCCGCAGGCCTTCAGCTCGTAGCCGAAGGTGGTCTTCTGCAGCACGTACCACATCACAAAGGCCGCGATGATGGCGATGAAGATGGAGATATTCATGTAATTGGACCCCATGGCCTTGTCCATGCCCAGCTTGGGCAGGATGGCAGAGGGGTTGGCCTTGTCAAGGGCGGCCGTCCTGTCCTTGTTGATGGCGCCCCAGGCGTTGGCCAGCATCCGCGGGCTGTTGTACAGGAACAGGTTGGCGCTGAACAGGCCGATCCAGTTGAACATGATGGAGGTGATGACCTCGTTCACGTTGAACAGCGCCTTGCAGATCCCCGGGATGGCCCCCCAGACCGCCCCGCCGATCATGCCAAGCAGGATGCAGGCATACCAGGGCAGCTGCCAGAGGATGGCCCCCACCAGCGCCAGCACCGCGCCCACGGTGTACTGCCCGCTGGCGCCGATGTTGAACAGGCCGGTCTTGAACGCAAAGCCCACCGAAAGCCCCGTCATCAGCAGGGGCGCGGCGGTGTACAGCACCTTGGCCACGCGGTCGGGCGTGCGCAGGCCGGTCAGCACGATGTTGCCGAAGCCGTAAAGGGCCTTGTCAAAGTTGAAGATCATCAGCAGGATGAAGCCCACCAGCAGGCCCGCCAGGATGGAGACCAGGGAGGCCGTCAGGTTCAGCGCCCCCTTGGGCATGGTCGCTCTTTTCTTCATGGTCACACGGCCTCCTTCTTGTCATCGCGCTTGGCGCCCGCCATATAGAGCCCCAGCTCCTGCACGCTGACCTTTCTGGGGTCAAACTCGCCTACGATCTCGCCCTCGTACATCACCAGGATCCGGTCGGATACATCCATCACCTCGTCCAGCTCCAGCGAGACCAGCAGCACGGCCTTGCCCGCGTCGCGCTGGGCGACGATCTGGCGGTGGATATATTCGATGGCCCCCACGTCCAGACCGCGCGTGGGCTGGACGGCCACCAGCAGGTCGGCCTCCTTGTCCATCTCGCGGGCGATGATGGCCTTCTGCTGGTTGCCGCCGGACATGCTGCGCACGATGGTCTGCGCGCCCTGGCCGGAACGCACGTCATACTGCTCAATGAGCCTCTGGGCATACTCGCGCACGGGCCGCCTGAGGATGTGGCCGCAGTGCTGGAACTGCTCTTCCCAGTAGCGCTGCAGCACCAGGTTCTCTTCCAGCGTAAAATCGAGCACCAGGCCGAACTTGTGCCTGTCCTCCGGGATATGGCTCATCCCCAGGCGGCTCCTCTCGCGGATGGGCATGTCCGTCATCTCCCGTCCCTTGAGGCGGATGCTGCCGCTGCCGGCTTTTTCAAGGCCGGTGAGAGCCTGCACAAACTCGGTCTGCCCGTTGCCCTCGATGCCCGCCAGGCAGACGATCTCGCCGCGGCGCACGGTGAAGCTGACGTTCTTCACGGCGTTTTTCTTATGCAGGCGGCTGGGCACGGTGAGCCCCTCCACCTCAAGCACCTTTTCGCCGGGGGCCGACTCCTTCTTCTCGACGTTGAAGCTGATGTCGCGGCCCACCATCATGCGGGAGAGCTTCTCGCGGCTGGTATCCGCGATGTCCACCGTGCCGATCAGGCGGCCCTTGCGCAGCACGGTGCAGCGGTCGGCCACCTTCATGATCTCGGCCAGCTTGTGGGTGATGAACAGGATGCTCTTGCCCTCTCTGGCAAAGCCGCGCATCACCTCCATCAGCTCGTCGATCTCCTGCGGGGTGAGCACGGCGGTCGGCTCGTCAAAGATCAGGATCTCATTGTCCCGGTAAAGCATCTTGAGTATCTCAACGCGCTGCTGCATGCCCACGGAGATGTCCTCGATCCTCGCGTCCGGGTCCACCTTCAGGCCGTAGCGCTCGCTGAGCTCCACCACGCGCCTGCGGGCCTCGTCCTTCCTGAGCACGCCCCAGCGCGTCTTCTCCGCGCCGAGGATGATGTTGTCCAGCACGGTGAACACCTCCACCAGCTTAAAGTGCTGATGCACCATGCCGATGTGCAGCGCGTTGGCGTCATTGGGGCTGCTGATCTTCACCGGCGCTCCGTCCTTGAGGATGGTGCCCGAATCCGGCTGGTACAGGCCGAACAGCACGCTCATCAGCGTGGACTTGCCCGCCCCGTTTTCCCCCAGCAGGGCGTGGATCTCGCCCTTCCTGAGGCGCAGGGTGATGTCGTCGTTCGCCTTGATGCCGGGGAACGACTTGGTGATGTTCAGCATTTCAATGATGTACTCGCTCATGCTTCCTCCCTGGACAGGCGTCGGTATTTTATCGGACAACGCCCGCCCCGAAGGGCAGGCGGTGCGTCCGGGGTCTTCGCCCCGTCAGATATGAAAGGGAAGCGCGGCAAAGCCGCGCTTCCCTTTTGTCTTAGTTCTGATAATCGACCTTGGTGATCTCAACGGCGGGCTGGTTGTCAGTATCAGCGGAGACGACCACGGAGCCGTCCTTCAGCTGAGCGTACAGCGCGTTGTACTCATCCAGGGTGTACTTGGCGAAGCGCCAGCTTCCCTCGGCGGTGGGCAGGCCCACGCCGTCATCGGCCGCGCCCAGGTTAGCCACGACGCCCTGCATATCCTCGGGCAGCTTGCCGCCGTTCTCATAGATGCGGGTCAGGGCCTGCACCACGGAGCCGGTCAGGTTCTTCATGGCGCTGGTGACGATCAGCTCGCTCTCAAAGGCCTGATCCTTATCGACGCCGATCAGCTTGCCATGGCCGGATTCTTCGGCCGCGGCCAGCGCGGACAGGTAGATGCCGCCGCCGCAGGCGAAGACCACCTCGGTGCCCTCGGTGTACCAGGCGTTCATCTTGGTCTTGATATCGTCGTTGGGGCTGAAGGTATCGGCGTACCAGTACTTGATCTCGGGTTCGACACCCAGCTCCTTGGCAGCGGCCTCAACGCCCTGCACGAAGCCGTAGCCGAAGCGCACCACAGCGGGCACGGCCATGCCGCCCAGGAAGCCCAGCTTGGTGTAGCCGTCCTTCACGATGGCGTAGCCGGCCAGATAGCCCGCCTGCTCCTCATGATAGAGCACGGAGTAGGTGTTCTTGGCGGCCTCGCCGGCAGGAGCGGTATCCAGCACGATGAAGCTGACCTCGGGATATTCATTCTGCACGGCAGCGACGGCATCCGCAAACAGATAGCCGGGCAGCACGACCACCTTGGCGCCCTTGGCGATGGCGGCCTTCATGCTCTCCACGCGCGCGTCCGTGGAATCCTCGGACGGGCGATAGTAGGCATGGGTAACATTGTTAGCTTCGCCAAAGGCCACCACGCCTTCCCAGGAAGCCTGGTTGAAGGATTTGTCGTCGATGTTGCCGACGTCGGTCACCAGAGCGATCTCATAGGTATCAGCCGCCAGAGCGCCAAAAGGCAGCGCCAGCGCCAGCACCATGACCAGGGCCAGAAGTTTCTTCATGGATGTCCCTCCTATTAGTGTTCCTCTCGAAACATATTTGTTTCGCTTTATTATAACAAAGCTCCCGCCCCTTTTCAAGACCGGGCCCGCCAAGCTCAGCCGATGAGGGCCGCAAGATCCCGCTCAAAGCCCTGCTTGAGCTCGTCCAGCAACTTGCGGCAGTCATAGGGCGCGCTCATGTCGATGCTGCGGATCACGGCAGCCAGTTCCTCGGGTGTCTGCCGCTCATAGAAGTACAGGATGCCCGCCAGGGGCGATTCCTCGATGGTAGGGATCCTGACGCTCACTACCCGCAGGCCGTTTGACAGATAGACCAGCAGTTTGGAAGGGAAGGAGGTGTTTGAAAAGGAAGCAGTGGAATCCTGCGTGCACAGGCCGATATGACAGCTTTGGGCAAACCGCGTAAACTCCTCAGCGCTCAGATAGCCATCATAGGTCACGCGCGCCCCGCCGCGCGAAGTGACCTCGGCGATCTCATCAAGCACCCGCTGCCTGTCCTCCTCCGTGCCGAAGCCCAGCACGTGCAGATGATAGCCGACCGGCAAGAACCTTGCCGCGCGGATCGCCGCGATCACGCCCTTGCGCGGCTCCAGAATGCCGGCATAGAGCACATGGATCAGCGCATCCCCGAAACCCGCTTCCCGTCTGGGCTCGGACTCATACGTACCGTACAGCACAGCATAAGGCTTGCCCTGCGTATTGACCCTTTGGTTCAGAAATTCTGTAGAAAAAATGTACCTGTCCGCCGCCCTCAGCAGGCGCTGCTCCGCCTTTCTCCGGCGGGGCGGAAGGGGTGAAACGTCATCAAAGATCTCCTCCACCTCCAGGATCAGCCGGGCGCCCTTCAGGCACAGCAGCCGCCTGACCCACTGAAAATAAGCGGTCTCATGGTACATGATCACCGTATCCCCGCGCCGCACATGCCGCAGCAGGTAAAGAAAGAAGACAGCCTCCCCCCAAAGAACGCTCAGCGCCTTTTGGGCGACGTTCCCCCAGGGCAACGTGGAAAACAGCCTAAGACGGATGCCGGGAGCGATTTGCGCGTCCTTGCCGGCGAAGCGCCCGCGGCTCTTGGTGCGCAGCGGAGAGATGATCCGCACGCTGAAGCCAAGGCGGACCAGCGCCTTACTGATAAAATCCACCTTGGACTTGGCGGCCAGAGAAGGGCGGCGGTCCTCCGCCACATTGTCCGCCGTATCATAAAACGCGATGTATTTGATCTCTTTCAAGGTTCACGCTCCATCTATACACCGACGGGCTTTTTCAGGCCGCTTCTCTCCGGCAGCACGGAAAGGTGATAGTACAGCACGGGCGACAGGCCGAACAGCATCGATTTGACGATGGCACGCCTGCCCCGCAGAAGTCTGTACCCCCCGATCGCGGGAGAGCGCTCCAGATTCGGATAGCTCTTTTTCAGATCCTCCGCCACGCGCTCCACAGCCGCCGAGGGACGCAGACCGCGGCCGGCGACCAGCATCCGCACATTATAATTATACGTTCCTATATAATAATCGGGCCGTTCGTAGCCCAATATATGCTCCTTCAGCTCCGAAAAGCCCTGCCCTTCCAGAAAGGCCGCCAGTCGCTCCAGCGCGGCAACGGCGTCAAATTTGCGGATGTTGTAGGAATTGATGGCCGAGTTGGCCCGCTGCAGATAGAAGGCTCTGGCTCCGCGGGCAAAGCGGATAGAGCCCGCCAGAGAGAGAGCCTTGACAATAAACTCAAAATCCTCGCCCGCCACGCAGCCGGGGGTGTAGAGAAGGCCTGTTGCAAGAAGAAAATCCCTCCGGTAAGCCACGCAGCCGGTCCACATCCTGATGCTCTTGTCCACCAGTACCTTGCGCAGGAGTTCGGGCCCACTCCCTTCCATAAAGCCCTGCTCGCGCTCGCGGTAGGGGCGCAGGGTCTCCCCCGCCTCGCTGATCAGGTCGAAAGGCCAGTAACAGATATCGCAGCCCGAGGCCACGGTCTCAGCGATGGCCGCCAGGCTGCCTTCGCTCAACAGGTCATCCCCATCCAGAAACAGCACGTAGCGGCCGCTCGCCTGCCGCAGGCCCTCATTGCGGGCAGCGCTCACGCCTCCGTTGCGCTGGACGAAGAGCTTCAGGCGGTCCGTCCCCCAGATCCGAGCGGCCCTGCGTGCTGTGTCGGCCGTCTTGTCGGTGGAGCCGTCATCCACCACGATCACTTCCAGGCCACCTACACCCTGCTTGGCCAGGGATTCCAGCGTTGTGGGCAGGTATTTTTCGATGTTGTAGGCCGGTATGATGACGCTGAGCGCCACGGCCCCCGCGATGTCTCTCTCGTTCACACTGTTCTTCCTCACGCTTTTCCAACGCGGCGCTTTCTCAGAAATTTGTACAGCGGTGCAGGCAGCAGCCCGAGCACGATGGGCCGGGCTACGTAAACAAGATCCTTCACCGGCAGCCTGAACCGCCTGAAGATCAGCAGCTTGATATAGCTTTCGTTGACTCGGTATCGCAGCTTCCTGCGCCTGTAGGCCTTTTCATCGTCGCGTGCCCTGTACAGGGGCTCGCTCAGATTAGCCCCTGCATAGCCTGCGCTGTACAGCTTGTACCACAGGTGCTGATCCTCCACGCGCAGGTATCGGTCGCCCACGGTGTATCCGCCCACGGCGCGCAGCGCGTCCGCCCGGATCACAGCCGCCGCATGCACAAAAGGCGTGCCGCTGATGAGCTCGTGCGGGCCGGGGCGCGCCACACACCGGCTCTGTCCCCAATCGCCCCGTTCGTCAAACATGATCATGGGCGTGCTCACAAAACTGATTTCAGGGTTGGCCTCCAAAAAGGCTATTTCTTTTTCCAACCTGTCGGGCAGCGAGACATCGTCCCCGTCCTGCCGTGCGATGTACTTGCCCGTGGCCAGCTCCAGGCAGCGGTTCAGCGTATGATTCAGGCCCATGTTCTTTTCGTTGCCGATCAGGCGCACCCTGTCCGGATTCGCCTTCTGATACTCCTGCGCGATCCGGGAGCTGCCGTCCGTGGATCCGTCATCACAGAGGATCAGCTCCCAGGAATCCAAAGACTGCGCCAGCACGGACTCAATGGCCGCATTCAGTGTCTCGGCACAGTTGTACACACCCATGATGATCGATACCTGCATCCGGTCCCTCCGCTTTGCTTCGCTGCTGAATTGCATTGGCTGCCCCGCTATTGTACCACGAACCTGCCCGGCTGGGCCAAGCCCGTCGGAGGCACCAAACAGGAGCGGTTTGAAGCCGTTGCTCCGCCGGTCAGCCGCTTCACAGCGCCTGCAGCAGCGAGGACATCCCGATCAGATACTGCGCGCCCCAGTAGGTCACCATGATGGCCACGCCCATGCTTTGGGAGCGGTTCTTCATGAGGCCGTACAGCAGCAGGCTGTCCGAAACCACGAAAAGCAGGGCGCCGGCCAGCGTGAGCGGCCCGGCGCTGAGAGCGGATGCCAGCATGGCCGAAATGACGGCGCCGTAACCCAGGAAGGGCAGGCGCGTCTCTCCGCTCTCCCTTGCGACACGGTTCACGTAGTAGATGAGCCAGCACAGGCCCAGCACCCAGCAGATCAGATTGACCGGGCCGATCCCCCCGCGGGCGGAAAAACCCGCGATGTAGCACAGATGCCCCAGCGCGAAGGCCGCCATGCCGGCCTTGAAGCGCAGCTCCAGCACCACGTCGGCCAGCGCGCACAGCAGTATGCCTGCCAGGATCCATCCGGCGGCGGGCAGCCCGCTTAAGGCCGCGTACAGCGCGGGCAGGGCCGCCGCCAGGGTGGTGCCGCCCTTGAGAGCCAGCAGCCGGCGCCTCTCCCCCTCCGCCTGCGCGCACCTCATGTACATCAGCCCGCCCGCGACCATGCCCAGCGAGCAGACAGCCATCACAGCCTGCGTGAATTCCATGCAAGTTTCCTCCGTGTTCGTATGTATCTGCTTCTATATTCTTCACGGCCCGGGTCTTCTCCTGCCTGCGGAGCGCTTTTCCCGGTGTTTTCAATGCGTTCCGGACGTTTTGTTTTACGGATATATTTCATATATTACACATTTGTTGCAAAATTAGGGCAATCGTGTTATAATGCGCCCGGTTTTTTGCTTTCGGGCAAGAGCCGCACTCAGATGTCCATGACATCATCCAGGAGATGAAAGATTTGCTGAAAAAACTGATTTCTCTTATATTGCTGTCTGCCCTGCTGCTGCCCGGACCCGTGCTGGCCGAGGCGCTGGACACGCAGACCCTCCCCGCTCTGACCGAAACGCAGAGCTACGTCGATCTGAAGGACAGCCGGGTCAGGGATGTGGAAGGCTTTATGCGTTGGCTCTCGGAGCATCCGGCGCTCAGGCGGGTGGATATGTACGAGAGCCGCCTGAAGGCGGAAGAGATCGACGCGCTGGCCGAGCGCTTCCCCGGCATCGAGTTCGGCTGGACCATCCGTCTGACGGAGGACCACTATGTGCGCACGGACGCCACAGCCTACGCCATCAACCACAACAACCGCTCCGCCCTTCACAAAAGCGAGGATTTCCGCCAGCTGAAGTACTGCAAAAACCTCATGGCGCTGGACCTGGGCCACAACGCCATCGACGACATCAGCTTCATGAAGGATCTGAAGCAGCTGCGGGTGATCATACTGGCCAACAACTTCATCACCGACATCAGCCCCCTGAGCGAGCTGAAGGACCTGGAATATGTGGAGCTGTTCAACAACTATATCACCGACTACTCCCCCCTCTCCGGGCTCGACAGGCTGATCGACCTCAACATCGCCTTCAACCAGACGCAGGATTTCACGCCTCTGTACGGCCTTAAAAGGCTGGAGAGGCTGTGGGTGTACAACGCCAACAACCGCAGCAGCAGCGACCCGGTAGATCCGAATCTGGTGGCCGCCCTGCAGCAGGCGCTGCCGGACACGGAGATCAACTCCACCAGCTACTCCACCCTCGGCGGCTGGCGCAAGCACCCGCGCTACTATGTGGTGTTCAACATGCTGCACGGCGCGGTGGCCTGGCTGCCCTGGAGCGCGCAGGGCCTGGTGCCCAGATACAACTGATTCAGCTTTTAAAGCAAAGCGCCGCCTTCCGGTCAGGAGGGCGGCGTTTAGTTGACTGGATGTTTCCCGTTTCAGGTGCATTTTCTTACTCTCAATCGGAAAATCAAGATTTTTCAATTGATCCAGGCCGATTTCTTTGTTGACTGTTTACTTTCTCCCGGATCAGGGGAGGAATGTTATCATGCCGTTTGATTCTCAGTCTGCCGCTTCCATCATCACAGAAGCGCGCAGGCATGACGTTGAACTACCGTGGATCGAATTCAAAACGAATTGGAGTAATCCTCAGGATATAGGGGAATATGTCAGTGCGCTTTCAAATACGGCCGCGCTGTTTGGCCAGCCCCACGCCTTTCTGATATGGGGAATCAGCGATCCAGCCCACGAGCTTGTCGGTACTGATTTTGATCCGCACAGGGCAAAGCAGGGTGCTCAGGATTTGGGATTATGGATCGCCACGCAGTTGGAACCCCAGGTTCAGTTTTATTTTCATAAGGCAGTGGTCAACTCAAAGCCGCTGGTGCTTCTTGAGATCACAGCAGCCTATTCTACTCCTGTGAAATTCAAAGGGATAGACTATATCCGTATCGATTCCCACAAGAAGAAGCTGAAAGACTTTCCTGATACCGAGCGTGAGCTGTGGGCGATCCTGTCCCGCAAACCCTTTGAAACTTTGATCGCTCTGGAAAACGTTTCGGCCGACCTGGCTCTCAGGCTGCTGGATTATTCGGCATATTTTGATATGCTTTCCCTGGAAATGCCAAGCGGTAAGCAACAGCTCATCGATTCGCTGATCGAAGATCGTATGCTCGCCCGAAACGAATCCGGTTCATATCATATTTTAAATCTTGGAGCGATCCTGTTTGCCAAGCGTCTTTCCGATTTTCCCGCACTCGAACGCAAAGCCATCCGAGTCATCCGATACAATGGCAATAGCCGCATGGATGCCGCCAGCAGGGAACAAGTCGGCGCAAAAGGCTACGCCGCCGGTTTTGAAGGGCTGATTGGCTATATCAACGGGCTTCTCCCTGTGAACGAAGTTATGGGAAGAGCGCTCAGGAAAGTGGTTCCCATGTACCCCGAACTGGCTGTCCGCGAGCTGGTCGCCAACGCCCTTATCCATCAAAACTTTTTCGCACAGGGGACAAGCCCCATGATCGAAATTTTCAACGACCGTATGGAGATCACCAATCCCGGCATTCCTCTGATCGATAAGGAGCGCTTTGTAGATCATCCGCCCATTTCACGCAATGAAAAGCTGGCTTCCTTCATGCGGCGCATCGGCGTTTGCGAGGAACGCGGCAGCGGCTACGACAAGGTCGTTGCGCAAACCGAGTTTTATCAGCTGCCCGCCCCTGAAATAGAGATATATGATAACCATACAAAGGTCATCCTCTACGCCCATCAATCCTACGCCCAAATGAGCAAAGAGGATCGTCAGCGCGCCTGCTATCTCCACGCCTGCCTCAAGCGCGTAAACCGCGAGCCAATGACCAACGCCTCTTTGAGAGAAAGATTCAACATTGCGCAGAACAACAAATCCATGGTGTCAAGGCTCCTGTCTGACACCTGCAAAGCAGGATTGATCAAAATTTCCGAAGAATCCACTTCGGATAAGAACCGAAAATACCTGCCTTATTGGGCATAACGCTTGTTGCTCCATAGTTGATTGCAGCGCGAACATCCTTCGAGCATTCTTTGTACAATCCCATTTTCTTAGTTGATTCATAGTTGACCGCCAAAGCGCCCGGGGGCGGCAGAGCTTTTTCTGCCGCCCCCGGATTCATTGCCGTCTGTATTACTGCGCCGTCAGCTCGTCGATGCGCCGCAGCTCATCCTCCGTGAAACTCAGGTTCTCCTGCGCGCCCGCCGCGTCCCTGATCTGGCTGAGCCGGCTGGCCCCCACGATGACGGAGGCCGTCACGGGGCTGCGGTGCAGCCAGGCCAGCGCCATCTGGGCCAGCGTTTGGCCCCTGTCGGCCGCCAGCTCGTTCAGCCCGCGCACACGCCGGAGCACATCCTCGGTGATGCTGTCCCGCGTCAGGAACACGCTGGCCCCGGCGGCGCGGGAATCGGCCGGGATGCCGCTCAGGTACCGGTCGGTCAGCAGGCCCTGCGCCAGAGGGGAAAAGGGGATCGCGCCGACGCCTTCCTCGCGCAGCGCGTCATAGAGCCCCTGCTCGGGCCCGCGGTCGAACATGTTGTAGCGCATCTGGTGGATCAAGAGCGGCACGCCCATCCCGCGCAGGATGCCGGCCGCTTTCTTCGTATCCTCCGGGCTGTACTTGGAGATGCCGGCGTAGAGCGCCTTGCCGCTCTTCACGGCCTGCGCCAGCGCGCCCATGGTCTCCTCCAGCGGCGTTTCCGGGTCGGGCCGGTGGGAATAGAAGATGTCCACGTAGTCAACGCCCAGCCGCTTCAGGCTCTGATCCAGGCTTGCCAGCAGGTGCTTGCGGCTGCCCCACTCGCCGTAGGGGCCGGGGAACATCTGGTGGCCCGCCTTGGTGGAGATGACCATGTGGTCGCGCCACGCATGCAGATCCTCCCGCAGCACGCGGCCGAAGTTGGTTTCCGCGCTGCCCGCGGGCGGGCCGTAGACATTGGCCAGGTCAAAGTGGGTGATGCCCAGGTCGAAGGCCCCCAGCACCATGTCCCGGATATCCGAAAAACGGGCGCTGTCGCCGAAATTGTGCCAGAAGCCCAGCGAGACGAGGGGCAGCCTGAGCCCGCTCGCGCCCACGCGCTTATACTGCATCATGAATTTTCTCCTTTACGCTTCAAGGTCGATGTCAAGTCCTACCGGGCAGTGATCGCTGCCCATCACGGCGCTTTCGATGAAGGCCTCCTTCACCCTGTCCATCAGGCGGGAGGACACCACAAAATAATCGATGCGCCACCCCGTGTTGTTGGCGCGGGCGTTGCTGCGGTAGCTCCACCAGCTGTAGGCCCCCGTCCTGTCCGGGTAGAGCGTGCGGAAGGTGTCGCTGAAGCCGCTTCCCAGCAGCTCGGTCATCTTGCCGCGCTCCTCATAGCTGAAGCCCGGCTGGCCGATGTTGGGCTTGGGGTTTTTGAGGTCGATCTCCTCATGCGCCACGTTCAGATCGCCGCAGTAGATCACCGGTTTTTTCGCGTCCAGCTCTGTCAGGTAGGCGCGCAGATCGTCCTCAAACTGCATGCGGTAATCCAGCCGCTTCAGCTCCGGCTGGGCGTTGGGCACATAGCAGTTCACCAGATAGAAGCCGGGGTATTCCAGCGTCAGCACCCGGCCCTCATCGGTGTGGCTGCCGTTCATGCCGTGAAACACGTCCAGCGGCCTGTGCCTGGTGAACACCGCCGTGCCGGCGTAGCCCTTTTTCTGCGCGCTGTGATAGTAGGCCAGGTAGCCTTCCGCGCCGAAATCCGCCTGCCCCTCCTGCATCTTGGTCTCCTGCAGACAGAAAAAATCGGCGTCCGCCTGCCGGAAATACTCTTCAAATCCTTTTTGCAGCACCGCGCGGAAACCGTTGACATTCCATGAGATCAGCTTCATGGGGCCCTCCCTTGTCAGAATCGTTCACAGAAGTATACCCCTTCTGATCCTCCCTCAAAAAAGAGCGCCCGACGCGCTCCCTCAAGGATCTATGCTATTTCATCACCGGCGCGAAGCTCTCGTCCACCGTGATCACGCAGTCGCAGTCCGGGTAATGCCGCTTGACCAGCTCGGTCAGCCTGGCCTTCAGCTCCGCGTCGCTCAGGGGCAGGTCCGGCGGGCGCACGCAGTCGAAAATGACCTTGTGATGGTGCGCGCCGCGGACCAGGCGCAGATCGTGCACCGTCAGCTCCGGGTGGATGCTCTGCACGGCCTGCGAGAGCCAGCTGCGCATATCCTGCACCTGCGGGTCGCGGGTAACGATCGGGTCCATATGCACCACCAGAGAGAGCCCACGCTTTTCCTCAAAGTAACGCTCGATCTCATCCACCATCTCGTGGCTGACCGTCACATCCTCCTCCGCGGCCACCTCCACGTGCACGCTGGCGAAGCGGCGGGCGGGGCCGTAATCGTGCACCATCAGGTCGTGCGTGCCCAGCACGCCGGGGAAGGAGAGGATGGTGGAGCGGATATCCTCCACCATCCCGGCGTCCGGCGCCGCGCCCAGCAGCGGGTCCACCGTGTCGCGGATCAGCCCCCAGCCCGACCACAGGATGAAGGCCGCCACGCCAAGGCCCATCCATCCGTCCAGCCGCCAGCCGGTGAGCCTTGTGACGATCAGCGAGACCAGCACGGCCGAGGTGGTGATCACGTCGTTGCGGCTGTCCGCGGCGGAGGCCATCAGCGCACCGGAATCGATCATGCGGCCCACCTTTTTATAAAAGGAAGCCAGCCACAGCTTCACCAGCACCGACAGCGCCAGTATGCCCGCGCTCAGCGGGCTGAACACGGTGTCCTCCGGGCTTGATATCTTCTGCAGGCTGGATTTGAACAGCTCCACGCCGATCACCATGATGAGCACCGCCACGCTGAGGCCCGCCAGATACTCGTATCGGGCGTGGCCGAAGGGATGCTCCCGGTCGGCGGGCTTGCCCGCCAGCCTGAAGCCCACCAGGCTGACGATGCCCGAGGCGGCGTCGCTCAGGTTGTTCACGGCGTCGGCCATGACGGCGATGGAGCCCGACAGGAAGGAGGCCAGCAGCTTGATGCCCACCAGAAAGAGGTTGCACAGGATGCTCACCGCGCCGGCCCCGGCGCCCAGGCGCATGCGCCCCCCGCCCTCCGCGCCGGTTTTCGAGATTTTTTCGATCAGCCAGTCCGTCATCAGAGGATGTCCCTTCCCTGCAGCTGCCGGTGCAGGCGCAGGCTGAGCGCGATCATCAGCAGACAGACCGCCACGTTGACCGCCATGGGCAGCATGCGGTCGATCTGGGACAGCCAGCCGTTCACCGCGCCGAAAGGGGCGGTGATCAGCATGGCCAGCATGGTGGTAAAGGCGAACATGCGCGCCCGCTGCTCCTTTTCCATCGCCTGCATGCGCAGGCTGGAGATCAGGGGCGTGATCACCGACAGCGCCGCCGCCTCCAGCATCACGTTGATCAGTATCACCCCGATCACCGGGCGCCCCAGCGCCATGAAGCTCAGGTCGGCCGCGGCCAGCAGCAGCGCCGCCGCCGCCATGGGCCGCAGGAAGCGCCGCACGTCCAGCCGCGGCACCAGCACGAAGTAAAACAACAGCATCAGCAGCGTGCGCGCCATGCTCAGCAGGGAGAGGTTCTCCTCCCTGACGCCCAGCTTTTCGGTGAGCAGCAGGGGCAGGAAGCTGTCGTTGACCGATTTGATCACCATGAAGCAGGCCACCAGGCCCATCGTCAGCATCACGTGCGGCAGGCGGAACATATCCTTCAGCACCGAGCGGCTCTGCAGCAGCTTTGAAAGCATGGAGACGCCCCTGTTTTCCTGCATGCGGCGCAGGCCGATACTGGTCTCGTTTGAAAAGCGGTAGATCAGCACGTTCTTGACCACCATGGAGACGGCCATCCCCGCGTACATCCAGCGCATGGCGGTCACCAGCGTGAGCTTCTGCACCAGCACATAGGCAAGCGGCGACACGAAGCCCGCCACCAGCCCCGCGATGTTGGTGATGGCGTACAGGTGGATGATGCCCTCGGGCGGATAATCCTCCGTCAGCAGCAGGCCCCAGCTGGTCTCCGTCACGCGCCAGCAGCCGTTGAAGAAGGCGGCCAGAAGAAAGCTGAGCGGCCCCGAGGCCGTAGCCCAGAGCACGCTGGGCAGTATCCAGGCAAAAAAGTCAAAAAATACCGTGGCGCGCCTGCGGCCCAGCCTGTCGGTCACCACGCCGGCGATGGCGGCGGCGCAGGTCTGCGAGATCAGCGACAGCGTGGTCACCAGCCCGATCAGGAAGGGGCTCATGCCCAGCGCGGCCATGTACACCGAGGCCAGCGGGACAAACAGATTGTTGGGGATGCCGAACAGGGGCTCCGTCCACAGCAAGGCCCTCTGGTTGCCCCTGAGATGCGTCAGCGTATAGAAAATTGGGTTCCTCTGGATCCCTCTTGCCTTGCCTTCCATGGCCCCTCCTGCCCCGATCCGGGGATAATTGCATTATACAAAGCGCTCCGCCGCGGCGCAAGAAAATAAGCCGCGCCTTACCCATCCCATGCCTTGCAAAGCGGTCAGGATTCAGTCAAAGCGCACTTCGCCCCCTTCAAGAAAGCTCCCCGCCAGAGGCTCAAAGCCCATCTCGGGCCGGCGCAGCTGCAGCTTGGCAAACACCTCGCGCCGCGCAGCCTCCTCCTCAAGCGGGACGGGCCGCCAATCGCCCTTCTCCCCCGTCAGGCAGGGCATCACCCGCAGGGCGGAAAGCTTCGGCCCGTCTTCCTCCAGATCATAGACCAGCTGAAAGATGCCGGTGGAAGGATCCACCCGCTTCATGGTGCCGAAGATGAAGTTGCCGGTGCTGAACAGCACGGGCTTGCCCTGATAGAGCGCCACAGGCTGGACGACATGGGGATGATGCCCCCAGATCACATCCACGTCCAGCGCCAGCGCCCCGGCGGCAAAGCGATACTGCGCCGCGTCGGGCTGCATGTGGGTCTCCCTGCCCCAGTGCAGGCTGAGCACGATCAGGCTGCAGCCCTCCCCGCGCAGGGCGCGGGTCTTTTCCTCCAGCCTTTTCAGGTCGCTCTCCTGCGGGTAGCTCAGGCCGATCAGGCCGATTTTGACGCCCTTTACGCTGACGACGGCCTGCCTGTCGATGCCCCGGCCGATGCTGCCGAAATGAACGATGCCGGCCTCATCCAGCGCACCGAGGGTATCCCGATACCCCTCTTCGTAAAAATCCAGCGCGTGGTTGTTGGCCGTGTTCACGGCGTCCACCCCGCCGGAAAGCAGTATTTGCGTGTGATCGGGATGGATGTACAGCGGCATCCGAACATCCCGATGCCTTTTTCTGGGGGTGATGGTCCCCTCCAGATTGGCCAGCGTCAGGTCGTCCGCCCGCAGCGTCTCCGCCACGGTGGAAAAGGGCCAGTCGATCCCCTTTTGCCGCACCGTTTCGTGAAAGCCGCTCGCCGCCTCCCGGTAGCGGTAGGCGTCGCCGATGCTCACATCCCCGATGAAGGAGAGGGTCAGGCTGTCCTGCGAGGCCAAAGACGGGCGGCAAACCATCAGCAGGCCCGCCGCGATCAGAGCCGCGGCCGCGCGCATGGGCTTGATCTTCATGAAAATCTTCCTTTCCGTTTCCTCTTTCCGGCAGGTTTCCGCCATTATATCTTAAAAAGCCAAAATAGAACAGGCGGCACGAGGCCACTGGCGAAAAGGTGTGCGAAAAGGCCGCTGCCGTGGTATATTCTATGAAACGTACATTGCCCGGCGCGGGAGCGCCTGAAAGGATGCCGAATTGTCTGAACAAACGCAGGATGGCCGCAGGGAGCCTCTGATCCTTACCATTTTCGGGGCGACGGGCGACCTGGCCCACAGGAAGCTGCTGCCCGCCCTCTATCATCTGGTAGCTGAAGGCCGGCTGCCCGAGGAGACCCGCATCCTGCTGGTGGGCCGCCGCGATCTGGATAACGAAAGCTGCCGCGCCGACGCGCAGGCGGCCGTGCGCCGCTATTCGCGCACCGAGGTGGATGATGAGAAGCTGAGCGGCTTCCTGAAGCTGCTGCGCTACCACCGCATGGAGTTCATCAGCCAGCCGGAGAGCTACCGGGGCCTGCACAGCTTTCTCACGCATGAGGAGCAGGGCCTGCATGGCGCTGCCGTGCGCCTGTTCTTTCTCGCGGTCGCGCCCGAGCACTTCGCCCCCATCGTGCAGAACCTGCATGACAAAGGGTTGGTGGAAAAGCGCAACCCCAGCCACCGGGTCATGATCGAAAAGCCCTTCGGCTCGGACCTTGAGACCGCAAGAGCCCTCAACCGGACCATCTCGCAGGCGCTGAATGAAAAGCAGGTGTACCGCATCGACCACTATCTGGGCAAGGAGATGATCCGCAACATCCTGGCCATCCGCTTTGCCAACTCGCTGTTTGAGCCGCTGTGGAACCATCACTACATCGACAATATCCAGATCACCTCCTTTGAAACCCTGGGAGTGGAGGGCCGCGGCGGCTACTACGAGCAGGCGGGCATCCTCAAGGACATGCTGCAAAACCACCTCATGCAGATGCTGGCCCTGATCACCATGGAGCCGCCGGTCGACCTGATGCCCGAATCCGTGCGCGACGAAAAGGTGAAGGCCCTGCGCTCGCTGCGCCGCTTTGAGGACGCGCCCTCCTGCGGCGGCATCGTGCTGGGGCAGTACGGCCCCGGCCAAAAGGACGGCGCGCCGGTGCCCGGCTACCGCGAGGAGGAAGGGGTGGACGAGGCTTCCAAAACGCCCACCTATGTGGCGCTGCGCGCGCAGATCGACAACTTCCGCTGGGGCGGCGTGCCCATCTACATCCGCGCGGGCAAACGGCTGGACAGGGCGCGCACCCAGATCGTGATCGAGTTCAAGCGCCTGCCGGGCGTCAACTTCTATAAGGAGTTTGAATCCCAGCCCGCCAACCTGCTGGTGATCGAGGTGCAGCCCGCGGAGGGCATGTATTTCCGCATCAACTTAAAGCGCCCGGGCACGGATTTCAATATGGAGCGGGTGGCGCTCAACTACGCCCAGCACAGCCGCTTTGCGGGCAATGTGCCCGAGGCCTACGAGCAGCTGCTGCTGGAAGCCTACCGCGCCAACTCCTCGCTGTTCACCCGCTGGGACGAGCTGGAATACTCCTGGCGCTTTATCGAGGGCATCGAGACCCACTGCCCGGCCGACCGCGGCGCCTTCCCCAACTACGCCGCGGGCTCCCGCGGGCCCGAGGCGGCCGACCGAATGATCGCTCTGGACGGCCGCAGGTGGTGGGATATCGAATTGCCCTGCGACGGCAACTCGTAGAAGCTTTGCGGATGCGGGCGGCAGGCTCCGCTCCTGATAGCGCCTGAACGGCAAAGAAGCGGGAGACGAACGCCCGGAAAGAGTCTTCTGTGCCCGCCTGCGCTGATATCGTGATTTTCAGCGGCAAAAGGAGATTCATCGATGAAATGCCCTAACTGCGGAGCGGATCTCCCAAATGACGGCAGTCCCTGCCGGTATTGCGGCACGCATCAGGCAGCGCGGCCTGTCGCGCCTTCGCAGCGGGAGATGGATGACGCCGCGCTGTTTCAAAGGCTCGAATCCTCCTATCATTTTGTGTTCTCGGACAAGAACATATAGAATTGTTCATGCATCCAAAGCGGCGAGGACTTCTGGTTTGAAAAAAGGAGCGAAAGCGCAGCAGCGCTGTGCCAGGCTTTCAGCGACACAGCACCGGACCAAAATGGCCATCCGGGCGATGCGTCAACAAGTTGAATTGATATGAGAAAGGGAGAACATCATGCGCATCATTGATATTTCCATGCGGATCGAGCCCCGCATGCCCACCTACAAAAACAGGCCGGAGAAAGCCCCTGTGCATAGCTGGGCCGCCCGCCTGCCGCAGGACAGCGTGAACGAATCCCTGTTCACCATCAACCTGCACACGGGCACCCACCTGGACGCCCCCCTGCACATGCGGGAGGGCGGCGCGACGGCGGAAGACTATCTGCCGCTTGACAGGCTGATCGCCAAGGCCAGGGTGTTTGACCTGACCGGCGTGCGCGACGGCATCACGGCGGACGACCTCGCCCCCCTCGACATCCAAAAGGATGACTTTGTGCTGCTGAAAACCGCCAACTCCTTCGACGAAAGGGCCGGCGGCGAAAAGTTTGTCTATGTCAGGGAAAGCGCCGCGCTCTACCTTGCCCAAAAGGGCGTGAGCGGCGTGGGCATCGACGCGCTGGGCATCGAGCGCGACCAGCCCGGCCACAAGAGCCACCACGCCCTGCTGGACAGGGGCATCCTGATCTTGGAAGGTCTGCGCCTTGCGGATGCAGAACCGGGCGAATATACCCTCATCGCCCTGCCGCTCAGGCTGGCCGGCACGGAGGGCGCGCCCGCAAGGGCGGTGCTGGTGGAGGGGCTGGCGTAACAGCAGGCCCGGCAAGGCAGACGCCTTGACCGGGCCTTTCTCTTTCTATTCTCCCCTGAGCGCCGCAAGGAGCTCCCCGATCACCAGTTTTTTCATGCCGAACATGGCGGTATTCATGCGCAGGAGCTGCTCCGGGCTCGCGTCCCTCATCCATTCCTCCAGACGGGCCGGCACGATCTGCCAGGAAAGGCCGAATTTGTCGGTCAGCCAGCCGCACTGGCTCTCCTGCCCTTCGCGGCAGAAGGCCTCCCACAGGCGGTCGATCTCCTCCTGCGTGTCGCAGCCCACCATCAGCGAGACGGCGGGCGTGAACTGAAACACGGGGCCGCCGTTGATGGCGATGTATTCCTGCCCCATCAGGGTAAAGGCCACCGTCTGCACGCTGCCCTCGCTCCGGCCCGAGACAGCCGCGCCCGCCGCGTCGTAGCGTGTCATACCGGTGATGGCGGAATCCTCAAGCAGCGAGGTATAGAACCTGGCCGCCTCCTCCGCCTGCGTGTCGAACCACAGGTTGGTGATGATCTTCCGCATGTTGTTCTTCCTCTCTTCGGAGCGTTTGCGCCGATCAGGCAACATACCCTCGGCAGGCGCCGTTCAGCCCGGGGCGATGATGGACGCCCCCTCCCGGCAAAGCTGAAGCGGGATCGCGCAAAAGCGGGAGCGAGCCTTTCGGAGGGCCTTATTCATCTGACTGGGAAAGCCCCGATCCAAATACAGGCAGAGCAGGCTTGGCCCCGCGCCGGACAGGCAGCAGGCCGCGCCCAATCCCTCCGCCTCCTGTTTCAGCTCCCCGGAGCCGGGGATCAGGGCGAAACGCGCATCCTGATGCAGCCTGTCCTGCATGGCGGCGCGGATCAGGGGAATGTCGCCGTCCTCCAGCGCCCGCAGCAGGAAGGCGGCCCGGGAGAGGTTGAACACGGCGTCCTCCATCGGCACGCAAGCAGGCAGCGCGGCGCGGGCCACACCGGTGCGCAGCTCAAAATCCGGCACGAGCGCGAGGTAGCGCAGCGAGGGATGGACTGTGCAGGGAAGCGTGAGCACGCGGCCCTGCTCCATCACGGAGACGCGCATCCCCCCGTACAGGGCGGGCGCCACGTTGTCGGGGTGCCCCTCCATCTGCGCGGCGAGATCCAGAATATCCTGCCACGCGAGCTGCAGATCATGCAGCCGGTCCGCCCCAAGGATGCCCCCTACTGCGCAGGCCGCGCTGCTGCCGAGTCCGCGCGACAGGGGGATGTCCGAATCAATATGCAGGCGGAGGCCTTTGGGCTCCCTCCCGGCCGCCCGCAGCGCGTGCAGATAGGCGCGCCAGACCAGATTGTTCTCATTCGCCAGCTCCGGCGGGCAGCCCGTGATCTCAAGCCCGCCCTCCGTTTCCTCAAAATCAAAGTGCGCGCAGAGCGACAACGCCAAGCCCAGGCAGTCAAAGCCGGGGCCCAGGTTGGCGCTGGTCGCCGGAACGCGCAGCCTTACCCTCTCCATGTTTCCGCCTCCTGCCGCACGCGGCGCACGATATCCCCGCTGTCGATCACTTCGCCGTGCAGGACGGGCCTGTCTTCCAGCCCGCGAAGGCCCGGGGGCAGCGACAGCCCGGCGACCTGTGCCAGCCGCGCGGGCAGGCTGAGATCATCCCGCAGCGGGCTGTGCCCCAGCGCGCGCAGCGCGGCATAGGAAAACTTGAAGGGCGAGGCGGTGGAGAGGACCACACGGGGGCCTTCCTCCCCCTGCAGCGCCTGCTGCCCCAGCCAGGCCGCAGCGGTGTGCGGATCCATCAGGTAACCGCAGCGCCGCCACACCTGACCCATCGCCGCGAGCGCCTGCCCGTCGTCGGACGAAAAGCCCGAAAACTGCGCCCGGACAGCGGCCAGCGTGCCGCCGTCCACGCGGTAGCGGCCTTCCTCCGACAGCCCGCGCATCCACGCCGCCACACGCGCCCCGTCCCGCCCGGAGGCTTCGTACAGCAGCCGCTCCAGATTGCTTGACACCAGGATGTCCATGGAGGGGGACAGCGTCTTTTTCAGCGCCCGCCGCCTGTCGTACACGCCGGTCTCCAGAAAATCCCTCAGCACGCTGTTGGCGTTGGAGGCGCAGACCAGCATGCCCACGGGCAGGCCCATCCGCCCCGCCATCCACCCGGCAAAGATGTCGCCAAAGTTGCCGCTGGGCACGGCGAAATGCGCCCGCTGCCCCGCCTTCAGCGCGCCGATCTTCCGCAGCCGGCGGATGGCCGCGATGTAGTACACGATCTGCGGCACAAGCCTTCCTATGTTGATGGAATTGGCGCTCGACAGCCTTACGCCGGAGGGCAGGGCCGCCCCCAGCTCCAAAAAAGCGCGCTTCACGCCGGACTGAGCCTCGTCAAAGTTGCCCCTGATGCCCACCGCCCGCACGTTATCCCCGGGCATGCGGGTCATCTGCGCCAGCTGAACCGCGCTGACGCCCCTCTCGGGGTAGAACACCAGCACGCGAAAGCCCGGCAGGTCCAGAAAGCCGCGCATGGCGGCGGAGCCGGTGTCGCCGCTGGTGGCGGTAAGCACAAGGTATCCTTCCCCTTGATCCGTCTTCTCCCTCGCCAGCGCCATCAGGCGGGGCAGGGCCTGCAGGGCCAGATCCTTGAAGGCCGCCGTAGGGCCGTGGCTGAGCTCCAGCACAAAGCTGTCCCCCACGGGCACCAGGGGGGCGATCCCGGGCAGGTCAAAAGCGGGGCCGTAGGCCGCGCAGGCCGCTTCCTCCAGCCCCCGGTCATCCAGGCCGGGCAGCAGCGCCCGGAACACGCGCGCGGCCAGCGCGGCGTAATCCTCGCCTTCGCATTCGCCATCCGCCAGATCGCTGAGATCGGGGTAGCGTTCGGGCAGATAGAGGCCCCCGTCCGGCGCGGCGCCCGCCAGCAGCGCCCGGGCTGCCGAAACGGCGGGGCTCTGGCCCCTGGTGCTCAGGTACAGCACGTTCTACCGCGCCGCCCAGAGCCGCGCGATTTCGTCCGCCATGCGCTGCGCCAGCTCTCCGTAGCTGCCCGAGCCATCCGGCATCATCAGATCCGGATGGAAGGGTTTGTTTTCGTTGCCCTGATAGTAGTTGGCCAGGAAGCCGATGCTGACCAGCGCCTTGTCGCCCGCCACGCGGAAGGGCTCGCCAAAGGGCAGGCTGCCCTCGCCGCCCGCCGCGAAGGCGGCCTCCTCGGGGCTTGCGTAGACGCGCAGCCGCTTATAGCGCATCAGCGTGGGCTCGCTCGCCTTCTCAAGGCTCACGGTCAGCATCCCCTGATCGCCCTCGATGAGGGCGGTGCCGATCAGGTAGCCGTCCTCGGTGACCAGCGGCACGCTCCGGCGGGACGGCGCGCTCAGGTCTACGGGGATGAGCCGCTCGCCGCTCCCCGCCAGGGCGCTGTCCAGCTGGCCGGCCAGCGGGCCGTAGGCCTGAGCGGGCACCTCGTAGCGATAGCCGCGCGGGGCGAAGGTGCGCGTCCTGGCCTGCTCGCCGCAGCGCAGGCAGCCGGTGGCCTGCAGGCCCATCCGGCTCAGGCTCGGCTCCCGCACCGTGACCCACACTTCGTCGGATTGATGCCCGAGCGCCTTCAGCCGCCGGGTCTCCTGGCGGCCGCACAGGGTACAGGCGCGCAGCTCCGTGCCCCGCTGGGTGCAGGTGGGCGCCACCGCCACCGACCAGGCGCCGTAGACGTGATCCGTCTTTGGCAGCACGGTGCTCAGGCTCTCGCCGCAGCGGGCGCAGACGCTTACCGAAAGGCCGGTCGCCTGACAGGTGGGCGCGGGGCCGATCACCGCCGTCCCCCAGCTGTGCCCGAGAGCCGCCAGCGCGCGCAGCTGCTCGATGCCGCAGCGGGTGCAGGCGCGGGCCTCCAGCCCCGGCGTGGTGCAGCCAGCCGCCGTCTTCTGGGAATAAGGGCCGAAGCTGTGCCCCAGGGCGGGCACGGCGCGGGTCCACTTGAGGCCGCAGCGGGTGCAGAGCGCCTGCTCGCTGCCGGCGGCCGTACAGGCGGGGGCCAGGGTCTGGGTAAAGGTGCCCCAGTCATGCCCCAGCGCCGCGGTGACGACGGTATTTTTTCTCTGGCCGCAGCGCTTGCAGACATCCTCCTCCACCCCCACGCTGCTGCAGCCGGCGGCTGTGACCCTGTGCTCCCAGTCGTGGCCCAGGGCCGGGGTGCTCTGGTACTCGCTCTCAAAGCACACGGAGCAGGTGCGCCGGTTCGTGCCTCCCGTCAGGCAGGAAGCGGCAGCGGAGCTTGTCCACTCGCCGAAACTGTGTCCGCCAAGGCTAGGCGTCTTCATGCTTTCCTGAGCGCCGCAGCGCCTGCAGCTGCGGCGATTCAGCCCCTCGCGCACGCAGCCCGCCGCCTGCGCCACCTGCCAATCGCCCCAATCATGGCCCAGCGCGGCGGTGGGGCGGAACTCCGTGGGCGCGGGGCAGCCCTCGGCGCCGCAGGTGCGCATCTCGCGCCCGCCCGAGGTGCAGCCCGCGGGCGCGGAAGGATCGGCGACCCACGCGCTCCAGGCATGCACATGCTCCGCCCGGCCCCTCGGGACGGGGGCCAGCGCAAAGCTCAGGCTCAGTATCAGGATCAGCGGCAGGATCAACCGTTTCGCAATTGTACGCAAGGTCTGTCTCCCCCTGTTATTCTTTTGAAGCATCTTATCACAGGCGCCCCATCATGTCAAAAACGGTCTCCGCCGCCACCATGCCGCCCCGGCCGGCGCGGCCCGCGCGCTCCGGCTGCCGACAATTTGTAAATTGATGATATTTTTCTCGAATGATGAACATTATTTGTTGACCATGTAATGAATCTGTAATATACTGCTTGTGGAATATTCTGCGGTTTTCGCGCAGCGAAGGGTAGAGGTGCTCCATGAACCACACATACAACAGGAAAAACCGGTCCGTCAGGCTGCTTTGTCTGCTGCTGGCAGTGGCGCTTCTCTCGCCCGCGCTCAGCAGCGAAGCGTCAGGGGTTTCGGCCAAGTACATGTACACCACGATGAACAACGTGATGCTCCGCCCCAAGCCCGGCACCACGGATTACATCGACAGGCTGCCCGTGAACTGGCCGCTGGAGAAGCTGCAGGAGGTCGCAAGCGGCGGCGAAACCTGGTATCAGGTGAAGGCCAAGAGCACCCCCACCTTCCCCACCCGCGAATACACCGGCTATGTGCGCGCCGACGTGGTGCGCATGATGACGGAGGCGGAGGAGAAATCCTATCTGTCGGGCACCTCGGCGCCGGTCAGCGAAGGCAGCGTCCCCACCGCCGGCACGACCGCCGTGGTCAACGTGACCACCGAATGGCTGTCGCAGACGCCGGACGGCGCGCACCTGGTGGGCCTGCTCAAGGGCACGCAGCTGTCCGTGCTGGAGACGCCCGCCGACACGGTGAACGGCTGGTACAAGGTGAGCGTCAGCGGCTATGTGGGCTACATCAAGGCCTCCAGTATCAAGATACTGGCCGCAGGCGAGAGCGCCGGCACCGAGACGCAGACCGGCTATGTGAAGCTGACCAAAGCCAACGTCAACCTGCGCCGCACCCCCGGCGGGGAGAGCCTGACCCAGGTGCCCAAGGGCACCATCCTTCCCTTCTACGGCGCGCCCACCACCCGCGCGGGCTACCAGTGGGTCTATGTGCTGTATAACGGCATCCGCGGCTATGTGCGCGGCGACTGCTACACCTATACCGACGCCGCGGGCAAGCCTGTGACCGGCCCCACGCCCGCGCCCGTTACCACCCCGGTCGTGACCGAGGCCCCGGTCGTGAGCACCTCGGGCAGCATCCGCCTGATCAAGGGCGGCGTCAACCTGCGCAAGACCCCGGGCGGCACCAGCCTGATGCAGATGGCGCGCGGTCTGGTGCTCGCCTACAAGGGGTCGCCGACCAGCTACGGCGGCTATCAGTGGGTCAACGCCCAGCACCCCACCACAGGCACCTGGGGCTATGTGAGAAGCGACTGCTATGAGTTCGTCACCTCCTCGGGCGGCGGCACCACGACGCCCCCCTCCGGCTCCACCGGCTATATCCAGACCACCATCGGCAATCTGAACGTGCGCAGCGCGCCCAGCCTGACTGCCACCACCTACACGCAGCTGCCTTCCTCGGGCGTGACCTTCCCCTACTACGGCCTGGTCACCGGCGGCGGCCGCCAGTGGTATCACATCAACTACTCCGGGCGCAGCGCCTACATCCTGGCCATCTACGCCAAGGTGACCACTGCCTCCACCCCCAGCACGCCGGTCGACCCGGCGGACCTGTCCACGACGGCCGTGACCACCATCGACAGGGTGCTGATCAGGAAGGCCGCCAGCAAGGCGGCGGGATCCTACACCAGGCTGGAGAAGGCCGGCACCGTGGTCAAGCTCACGGGCAAGACGGCCACGGCCGAGGGTCTCTCCTGGCGCGAAGGCACCGCCTCCGGCGCCACGGGCTGGATCGTGGCCGATTACCTGCGGGTGCTCACCAAGACCGAGGCCGCCGCGCTGGAAGGCACCGGCAGCTCCACCCTGCCGCAGGAGGCCACCTACCGTACGCTGCGCCGCGGCGAAACGGGCGCGGACGTGACCCGTCTGCAGACCGAGCTGTCCAGGCTGGGCTTCCTGGCCGCCTCCGAGATCACGGGCGTATACACCACGGCCACCATCTCCGCGGTGAAGGCCTATCAGGCCATCTCCGGCCTGACGGTGGACGGCGTGGCCGGCCCCCTGACGCAGCACAAGCTCTACGGCACGGTGCCCCCCGGCACCAACAACCCCGGCGGCACGGTGGAGGCCAGCCTCTACCCCGTCGAAAAGGAGCAGTGGACGGTGGTCAACACCGTCTGGCAGCGCGGGATGACCGCGGTGCTGACCGATGTGAAGACCGGCCTCAGCTTCCGCGCCAAGCGCTGGGCGGGCGGCTCCCACGCGGACGTGGAGCCCCTGACGGCCTCCGACACCGTGGTGATGTGCCGCATCTACGGCGTGAGCTCGGCCCAGGCCATCGCGGACAAGGATCTGTGGCAGCGCAAGCCCTTCTGGGTCACCGTGAACGGCCACACCTACGCCGCCTCGGTGTACGGCGTGCCTCACAACTACCCGGCGGGCGATACCATCGCCAACAACGATTTCAACGGCCAGTTCTGCGTGCATTTTGTGGGCTCCACCACGCACAACAACCCCAACGCGCCGGATCCTGACCACCAGCAAGCCATCCAGGAGGCCTATGACAAGGCAGTCATCAAGAAGTGACCCATCATCCCGGGCGGATTGCCTGATCATCGGCGGCGGGGCCTCAGGCCTCGCCGCCGCCTGCGTTGCGGCCCGGCGCGGCCTGCGGGTGACGATCCTCGAAAGCAGGGACCGCGTGGGCAAAAAGATACTGGCCACGGGCAACGGCCGCTGCAACTTGATGAACGCGGGCGAGCCCCGCTACTGCGGGCAGGCGGCCTTCGCGCTGCGCGCGCTCGAGCGCTGCCCGCAGCGGAAAATACTGGATTTTTTCCACGGCCTCGGGCTGAATACGGTGGAGGAGGACGGGCTTGTCTACCCCGCCACACTGCAGGCCGCTTCGGTGCTGGAGGCGCTGCGGCTGCCGCTGGAGGGGAACCCGAAGGTCACCGTGCTGACGGGCACGCAGGCCGCGGAGATCATCCCCGGGGGAGACGGATTCTGCGTGCGCTCGCGGGAGGGCGGGCTGTTTGAGGCCCGGCGCGTGATCGCCGCCGCGGGCGGCCCGGCCCAGCCCAAGCTCTCCGGTTCCGACAGCCTCTATCCCGCGCTGATCGCCCTGGGCCACGCTCTGGTGCCCCCTCGCCCATCCCTGACCGCGCTTGTGACCGAGAAAAGCGACGTGCGCGGCCTGAAAGGCCTGCGCCTGCCCGCTGTCTGCACGCTGTGCGACGGGCAGGGCCTGCCGGCGGACGGCGCCGAGGGGGAGGTGCTCTTCGCAGAGGACGGGGTGAGCGGCGTCTGCGTGATGCAGCTGAGCCGCGAGGCGGGCAGGCTGCTGGACGCGGGCGACAGGCCCACGCTGTACCTTGATTTTTCCCCGCTGCTGGGTCTGGCCCCGCGCAGGATGCTGCACACGGGGCCGCGGCCCGCCGGCGCAAGGCGGGAGGAGGTCCTCCGCTGGCTGAGAAGCCGTGAGCGGCTCCTGGGGCGCGAGCACGCCCTCATCGGCGCGCTGCCGCGCCTGCTGCGCGAAAGGCTGCAGGGGCTGTCAGGCCCCGCGCTGGCCGGGATGCTCTGCGCCTTCCCCCTGCGGGTGACGGGCCTGCGGGGCTGGGACCACGCGCAGGTGGCCGCGGGCGGCATCGATACGGACGGCGTGGATCCCGACACCATGGAGAGCCGCGCGGTGCCCGGCCTGTACCTGACGGGCGAGCTGCTGAACGTGGACGGCGACTGCGGCGGCCACAACCTGATGTTCGCCTGGGCCAGCGGCATGCTGGCGGGCGAGAGCATCGCATCTTCAAGAGGAGGAAGAAGCTGAATTGAAGGATATCATCAGGATCGCAGGCCCCGCCGACACGGAGGCCCTGCGCGCCATCTACGGGCAGTACATCGACACCGACATCACCTTTGAGCTGAGCATGCCCGATCACGCGGCCTTTGAAAAGAGGATCACGGATACGCTGCTGGAGTTCCCCTATCTGGTCTACGAATCGGAGGGAAAGGTTCTGGGCTATGCCTGCGCCCACCGCGTGCGCGAGCGCGCGGCCTATCAGTGGAGCGCGGAGCTGACGGTCTACCTTGACCGCGAGGCGCGCGGACGGGGCCTTGCAAAGCGCCTGTACGACAAGCTGTTTCCCCTGCTGCGGATGCAGAACGTGCGCAACGTGTACGGGGCCATCACCGCCAGCAACGAAACCAGCCTGCGCCTGCACGACCGGCTGGGCTTCCGCCGCGTGGCGGTCTTCCCCGAGATCGGCTACAAGAAGGGCCGCTGGATCGGCGTGGTGTGGTGCGAGCTGAACCTCGCGCCGCACGATGAGCCGCAGCCCCTGATCCCCTTCCCGCAGCTGGATCAGGAGGCGGTGCGCGCCGTGCTGGCCCGGCCGATCACCTAAGCGCGCGGCAGACGGGTATACTGATTATTGATAATATGAAATAACGCCTGCGAAAACGGGCGAAAAAGGAGCAAGACATGATCAAATTCAGCCAGATGGAGTACAAACGCCCGGATTTCGCGGCAGTCTTTGAGGAGGGCAAGGCTTATCTTGCCAAAATGCGGGGCGCGGCCAGCGCGGAGGAGCTGTTCAGCGCCATGAAGCGGCTGGACGGGCTGATGCGCACGCTGTCCACCCAGCACACGCTGGCCTATGTGCGCCACACCATCAACACCAGGGACGAATTCTACGACGCCGAGAACACCCTGTTTGACGAGGAGCTGCCCCGCTTTGAGGAGATCACCACCGGCATGGCCGACGCGATGCTGGAAAGCCCCTTCCGCAAGGACATCGCCGCCAGATACGGCGAGCATCTGCTGGAAAAGGCCGAGGTGCAGAGAAAGTGCTTCAAGCCCGAGATCGTGGAAGACCTGGTGGAAGAAAACAAGCTGTCCAGCGACTATCAGCGGCTGATGGCCTCCGCCGAGATCGACTTTGACGGAAAGAAGCTGAACCTCTCCGGCCTCGTGCCCTACGCGGAATCCACTGACCGCGGCGTGCGCCGCGCGGCGAGCGCCGCCGCCTGGGGCTGGATCGCCGGCCACCAGCAGGAGCTGGACGAGCTGTATGACAAGCTGGTCAGGGTGCGCCACCGCATCGGCCTGAAGCTGGGCTACAAGAACTTCATCCCCGTGGCCTACGCGCGCATGGGCCGCACGGACTGGGACCAGGAGGACGCGAAAAACTACCGCCGGCAGATCGTCGACAGTGTGGTGCCGCTCACGCAGAAGCTCTATCGCCAGCAGGCGCAGCGCATCGGCATCGACGATATGAAGTTCTACGACTACTCGCTGATGTTCCTCTCGGGCAACCCCACCCCCAAGGGCGGGGAAGCCTACATGGTGGACCAGGCCAAGGCGATGTACCGTGAGCTCTCGCCCGAAACGGACGAGTTCTTCAGGATGATGACCGAGCAGGAGCTGATGGACCTTAGCACCAAGCCCGGCAAGGCCAACGGCGGCTACATGACCTTCCTGCCCGATTACAAGGTGCCCTTCATCTTCTCCAACTTCAACGGCACCTCCGGCGATGTGGACGTGCTCACCCACGAGGCGGGCCACGCCTTCCAGGGCTGGCTGCAGCGGGATGTGGAGCTGGAGGCCCTTTCGGACAACACCAGCGAGGTGGCCGAGATCCACTCCATGAGCATGGAGTTTTTCACCCATCCCTGGATGGAGCGCTTCTTTAAGGAGGACACCGAGAAGTATTACTACGCTCACGTGGTGGACGCCCTCAAGTTCCTCCCCTACGGCGCCTCGATCGACGAGCTGCAGGAGTGGGTCTACGAGCACCCGGACGCCAGCCCGGCGGAGCGCAGAGCCCAGTACCGCGCCATCGAAAAGAAGTACCTGCCCCATCTGGATTATGACGGGTTCGAGTTCCTGGAAAAGGGCGGCCGCTGGCAGAAGCAGCTGCACGTCTACCTCTACCCCTTCTACTACCTGGATTACACCCTCAGCCAGGTCTGCGCGCTGCAGTACCTGGTCTGGAACATGAAGGACCACGGGACCGCCTGGCAAAGCTACCTCAAGCTCTGCCGCCAGTCCGGCCTGCTGCCCTTCAAAAAGCTCGTGCCCGAAAGCGGCCTCAGAAGCCCCTTCGAGCCCGGCGCCATCGCCCAGGTCATCCCCGCGCTGGAAGAGTATCTTGACGGGCTGGACAAGAGCAGGATCAAATAAGCCTGATCGACGATATCAGCCAGGCGGGCCTCCGGGAAATTCCCGGGGGCCCTTGACGTGGCGGAAGCAGCGCCTGTCTGCGCGGTTCAGCCTGCTTCTATCGAGGCGGCTCAGGCGGAAGAGCGCGAAGCAGCTCCGGAATATCCTTCTGTACGGCATCGTGCACGACGGAGAGGTCTACCTTGCCATACTCATGGACAATCCTGTTTCGCAGCCCCTTGATGGCGCGCCAGGGAATGCCCGCACGCTGATCCCTGAAACTGGAAGATAGCTTATCCGCATTCTCCGAAACCTGGATGAGCCGGAACAGCACGGAATCAGTCAAAACCTCATTTGCCTCAAGCTCGGCCTGCGAAAGCTCCGCAGTATGGTCGAGGATGAATTTCAAATCCGTCACCATTCTTCTGATGTAGTACTCGTCTGCTTTCTGATTATCCATAAACCTTGATGCCGTCTTTCAGTATTTCATTGACCAGCTCCACGTTGCCTTGCAACTGCTCCAACTTCAGCAGGTCAACTTTTTTCTTCAGCCCTTCTCTGAGCGCCTCTACCATGTCATAAAAGCGCATACCCGAGACAGAAGTGGAGATCAATAGGTCTACATCGCTTAATGCGCTTGCCTTCCCCTTGGCATAGGAGCCAAAAAGGTAGCAATAGGCCACATCATAGGCCGAAAGAACCTCGCCGCACACCTCTGTGATCTTTTGTAGGCTCAATACGCCGTGCTCCTCGTCCACCTGGCCGAACTGCTGCAGCTTTTGCAGCATGTAGTCATACTTGATCGTGGCTCGTTTTTTTTCATCAATCTCGTAATTCTGGTAAGTGCGCAGCGGAATGCCCAAATACGCGGCGCATTCGGCCTGCGTGAGATTGTGTTGCTTTCTCAATTCTCTGAGCGTCATCTTCATCACCCGGCAACACTTTATCACAAGGGCCAAAAATACGCAAGTATTGTGCGCAATTTTTGCGTATCTATTATCTCGATATTACGCATTTTATTCGTTTTTTCATTCTCGATTAGACGCAATTCCTGCGTGTTTCTCTTATCTATGAGACGCATCTCTTGCATTCTCTTCTGTGGGCTCATACGGATGCTTGCATGCTTGCCGGAGAACGCAGAGCGCCTCGCCAAGGCTGGCGCGGTCCTTCAGACTGGCAAGAAAGCATGTTCAGGGAGGTATCGGAGGGTGAAGCCCTCTGATTTTGGTCCGCCCCAGCGACATGCGCGGTGGGGCGGAAGGCTTTGCGCAGCAAGGGTTTCCTTGCCATTCGCCGCCCGGAGAGCGAAGCGAAAAGGCGGATGGCCCGTCTCCTTCCCCGTCAAAGAACTTGGTTCTTTGACGGAATAGAGGGCCGCGCCCAAAGCGGGCGCGGCCCCTATCGTACATCCCGGGCGGTGTCCCGATTACTTCACCGAGCCCAGGATGCCCTGCACAAAGCTCTTTTGCAGGGTGAAGAAGATGATCAGCATGGGGATGGTGGAGATGGTGACCACCAGCATGATGGCCCCGTAGTCCAGCACATAGCCGCCGCGGAAGCTGCCCGCGTAGATGGGCAGGGTGAGCTGCTCCGGGCTCTGCAGGATGACCAGCGGCCACAGGTAGCTGTTCCACGCGTTCATGAAGGTGACGATGGCGGCCGCCGCGTAGGTGGGCCGCATCACCGGGATGAACATCTTGAGGAAGATGCGGAACTCACCCAGCCCGTCGATGCGCGCGGCCTGCACGATCTCCTGCGGGAAGGTCTGCGCCGCCTGGCGGAACATGAAGATCAGAAACACCGTGGCTACGCTGGGCAGCATGAAGCCCAGCACCGTGTTCATCAGCCCCATCTGCGAGAACATGCGGAACAGCGGGATCAGCGTGGCCGCGGGCGGGATCATCATGGAGAGCATCAGGATGCCCATCACGCGGTTCTTCCACTTGTCGCGGAAGATGACAAAGCCATAGCCCGCCATCGAGCTGATGAACAGCGAGCTGATCGTCAGCAGCACCGCGTTGCGCACCGAGTTGTAAAAGGCGGGGCCGATGCGGCCGGACTCGGTCAGCGTGCGCCAGTTCTGCAGCAGATAGTTGCCCGGCGCGATGTGGCCCAGGATGATGTCGGCCGTGTTGTTGGTGGCCGCGCTCACCATCCAGTAAAAAGGAAAGGCGGAGACAAAGCTCACCAGGATCAGGATCAGGTGCTTCAGGATCCGCAGCGGACGGATGACAAGACGGCGTTTCTTTTTCATTGCTTGCTTTCCCCCACCTTCATCTGAATAAAGGCCAGCACCGCCACCATCACGAAGATGGTAAAGCTCATGGCCGCCGCGTAGCCAAAGCGCGGCACGCGCTCAAAGGTGATGCGGTAGATGTAGAAAGACAGCGTGGCCGTGCCCGTGCCGGGCCCGCCCTCGGTCATGATCCGCACCTCGTCAAACAGCTGCAGCGTACCGTTGGTGGAGAGCACCGTGGTAAACAGGATGATGGGCCGCAGCAGCGGCACGGTGATCTTTCTGAACTGCTGCGCCGCCGAGGCGCCGTCGATCCGCGCCGCCTCATACACCTGGCTGTCGATATTCTGAAGCCCTGCCAGATAAAACACCATGTTGTAGCCCGTCCACCGCCACAGCATGGTGACCACGATCACGATGCGCGCATAGACGGCATTGGTCAGAAAGGGGATGGGTTCCGTGATCCAGCCCCAGTTGAGCAGCAGGCTGTTGATCAGCCCGTTGCTGGTAAACAGCTGCAGAAAGATCATGGAGCAGCTGACCAGGCTGGTGGCCACGGGCAGAAAGATCATGGTGCGGTAAAAGCCGCGGAACATCAGCCGCCTGTCGTTGAGCATGGCGGCCAGCACGAGGGCCGCCAGCAGCATGATGGGCACCTGCACGATCAGATAGAAAAAGGTGTTGCCCAGCGCCGCCGCGTAGGTGTTATCCTTGGGCAGCCGCTCATAGTTGGCAAAGCCCTTGTAGGTGAGGTTGTTGCCCGTACCTGTCTGGAGGGACAGCAGGAAGGCCTCCACCATCGGATAAAAGGACATCATCACGATCAGGATCACGGCCGGCATGATGAACAGCCAGCCCTTTCGGGCGGTTTTGCGCTCCAGACCCGCCGGTTTTCGCGCCGCGTGCGTCGTCACAGGCTTCACTCCTTCTTGCAGCATGGGAAGGGCCCTGCGGCAATGCGCCGCAGGGCCAGGGGCACACGATCACTCCATGATGAACTCAATGGCGGACTGCGCGTCGTTCAGGGCCGCCTCCACCGTCGCGCCGTTGAATACGGCCTCGATGGCGTTGACGATCTCGTCGCGCGCTTCGTAGTTGTACACGCCGTACTTGACCAGCGGCACCTTATCCGAGTAGCTCATCAGATCTTCAAACACCTTCTGGCCGCCGAAGAAGGGATGGGGCTCTGCGTAGGCCGGGCCGCCCGCCGCGGGCAGATAGGTGGCGATAGCGCCGGAGGACTGCAGGATGGTCTGGTAGAAATCGACGCTGGCGCCGAAGGTCTTGGAAAGGAAGTCCACGGCGATCTCTTTGTTCTTGCTGGAGGCGGGCACGACCCAGGAGGAACCGCCCTGGCTGGAGTAGTTGACGCCGCCCTCGATGTCGAGCCTCGGGATGTTGGTAACGCCCCACTTGCCGGCCTGATCCTCAGCCAGCACGATGGAGCCGATGATCCAGCAGCCCTGGATGGTGCTGCCTGCGGTGCCGTTGTTGAAGGAGGCGATGTACTCCGTCCAGTCGACCGCTTCCTTCACGATCCCGCTGTTGTGCAGCTTGACGATGGTCTCCACCATCGCCTTGACGGCGGGGTTGTTGTTGATGTTGGGCTTGCCTTCTTCGTCAAAGAACCAGAAGTCTGCGGACTGGGTCATCATGGAGACGAAATCCGCGTAGCCCGCCTGGGTGACCAGCATGAACTGGCCCGTGGCCTCCTTCACCTTGAGGCCGATCTCGATGAAGCGATCCCAGGTGATGTCGGTCAGGTCCGCCAGGGTGAAGCCGGCCTGCTCCAGATAGTCGGTGCGCACGAAGGTGGCGGCCACGCCGTTGTCAAAGGGCACGGCATAGCGCTTGCCGTCGCTGGTGAACTTGTCGATCTTGTAGGAGGCGAAGTTGTCATAGTCTACCAGGCCGTCCATCGGGAAATAAGCCCCGGGATAGGTATCCAGGAAGCGGCGGCCGGAGTTGTCCTGCATCAGCACGATGTCGGGCAGGCTGTCGGTCTGGCCGGAGCTCAGCGCCGCGGTCTGTCTGGTCTCGCAGTCGGCGGACAGCACTTCCTCGACCTTGATGGTGACGTCGGGGTTGATCTCCTTATACACCTTCGCGGCTTCGTTCATCGCGTAGATGTTGAAGGTGGGGTCCCAGCACCAGACGGTGATGGTGGTCTCCGCCAAAGCGCCGACCGCGCCAAGCAGCAGCGCAAGCGTCAGCAAGAGGGCAAAGAGTTTCTTCATAAGAGTTCCTCCTTCGATATATTGTGCGAAGCATCCGCCCCGCAGGGCTCGATTCTGATATCTCATTATATCGGCGGATGCGGCGGAATGTCAACCGAAAAAGACATCGATCCGATGAGGACGGGCTGATATGAAAGGCGGAGCAAGAAAGACGCCAGAGGCTGCGGAGCGTGAAAAAGCCGGCCCGCATTCAGCGGACCGGCCAGCATGTTTCTATCCTTGCCGCGATCATATCGGCCAGCCTGAGTCGATCAGATATCCGTCGGCACCAGGTCCTCCTCGGTGGGGGGCAGCTCTTCCTCCTGAGCGCCCTGTGGCTCGCTGGGGATGAACTCGCTCACCCAGGCCTGCTGAGGCAGGCCGGCCACCATGCCGGGCAGGTTGACCACGATGCCGTCCATGCCGTAGGGCAGCTCCAGCTTGATGGGGTAGACCACGGGCTCGGCGCCCTTCTCGGTGAGCACCTCCACCTGCATCTCAAAGTGCTGCCCCATCCAGTCGGCCATGCCGCGCTCACGCTTGGCGAGCTTGGCCACGGTGGCATCGCCGTCCTTCACCGTCATGCGGTAGAAGGAGGGGTAGCTCTGGCCCTCGTATTCGAGGGTCTTGTTGTCAAAGTAGACGGTGTGGCCGCGTCCCACCCACAGCATGGCCGCGCTGATGACGATCAGCAGCGCCACGGCCCCCAGCCGGTACAGCAAAGCACGCTTTTTCCTGTTCATTTGACATCCTCACTCTGCGCCAGCTGAAGCTGTCTGCCTGCCATCAGCTTGGCCTTTCGCTTTCTGGTCTCATACATGATGAGCGCGATGGTGATGACCCCGTAGGAGGCAAATACGCGGAAATACTCGCCGATCATGCTGTCGCCCGTGATCTTGGCCCCGGCCTGCGGCGCCACGATGAACATCAGGTGGAAGAGTATGACGCCCAGGAACACATTGCCGATGGAGGCCTTCTCCACCGAGGCGCCGCCCACCAGCAGGGCAGCGATGCAGAACATGCCGATCTGCGTGTGGCTGCTGTAGGTGGAGAGGTTGCCCATGTTTTGCAGGTAGATGATCATGCCAAAGCCAGCCAGCACGGTGGAGATGATGATGGAGATCAGCCTGGTGCGCTCCACGTCGATGCCCGCATCGCGCGCCACCTGAATATCCTGTCCGACGGCGCGCATGTCCTGCCCCAGCTTGGTCTTGCCGAACCAGACGATGCCCAGGCACATCAGGCCGATGATGAGGAAGGTGAGCGTGGGGATCTTGACGCCCAGCACGCGGATGGCCAGCAGGTTGTCCAGGCTCTGGCGCATGGAAAGCAGGCTGACGGTATTGCGGATGCCGTAGCCGCGGGGCAGTTTGATGCTGCTGTGCGCGATGGGGATGATGGGCCCCATCATGTAGAGCACCACCAGCATGTACACGCCGCCGATGAAAAAGCTGGTGATGTAGCTGGTGACCATCTCGCGGCCCTTGGCCATGTTGAGTATCTTGCCGCACAGCAGACCCAGGCCCACGCTGATGGGGATGGAGACGATCATGGCCAGCACGATGCCCGGGATGCCCCAGATCTGCCAGTCGGAGACGAGGATCAGGGCGATCTCGCCCGCCATCGCGCCCAGCGTCATGCCAAAGTTGAGGCCCATGCCCGCCGTGATGGGGATGAGCAGGCTGAGGATCAGGAAGATGTTGCGCCCCATGCGGGTGACGATCTCATTGATCAGGTAGCCCGCCGAAAAGCCCGAGATGGGGATGAGCACCGCGCAGATGATGATGAACATCAGCGGTACGGAGTTCTGGCGCAGAAAACGGGCCACAGCCCCGGCGCCGGATGCCTGAGATTGTTTCTTCATTTGCTTCCCCCCTGTTTTCTGGTCAGCGCGTACAGGATCATCCCCTGGGAAACGATCACGCGGATGACCTCGCTCATGTCCATCCGGATGATATTGTTCATCACCGTGGGCGTCATGGTGACGATGCCCTGGAACAGGAAGGTGCCGATGATCACGTTGGTGATGGACGCCTTGTTGACGCTCGCGCCGCCGATCAGGATGGCCGAGATGGCGGGCAGCGCCATGTAGAAGGGCGCCATGTACAGCTGGATGAAGCCGAAGCCCTGCTGGTACACCAGGATGCCTACCGCGCCCAGCCAGGTGGACATGATCACCGACTGCAGGCGCACCTTATCCACATTGATGCCGGAGGCGCGGGCAAAGGTGGGGTTGGAGCCCACGGCCGTCATGGCCGTGCCCGCCTTGGTGTGCAGGAAGGCCCACATCAGGAAGGCCAGCAGGGCAAAGAACAGCAGCGTGCCCACAGGGATGCTGAAGCTGCCGATCTCGATCTTGAGGAAATTGGCCAGTATCTTGTCGTAGTAGCCCTCCACCGTGATGGTGGTGCGCAGGCCCTTGCCCGAAAGCCCCCAGACCATGTTGGGGCTGCGGTAGGGCAGCAGCAGCCAGGCGATGCACATGAAGGAGACGGCGGAAAAGCCCACGTAGGTGGCGATCATCATCTCGCCGCCCTTGATCCTGTTGAGCAGGTGGCCGTAGCCGTAGCCGAAGATCAGGGCGAAGGGCGTGGCGATCAGGATGGCCATCAAAAAGCTCAGGCCGCCTGTGAAGCCCAGCTCCATCGAGATGGTGGCCCCCAGCAGGCCGGACACGATGCCCAGCGGCAGGCCGAAATTGAGCCCGCAGCCCGAGTGCACCATGGGCACCATGGAGAGCACCAGAATGGCGTTCCAGCTGAAGCGGTTGATGGTGTTGGTCAGCTGGGTGAAGAAGTTGGACCCCACGAAGGGCGCCGCGATAAACAGCAGCAGCAGGAAGCCCGCGATGATGAGACGGGGCAGCCCGAAATTCTGCACAAAGGCGGAAAAGCCCGAGACCGGCTTCAATGTTTTTTCTGTCTGGCTCATGCTCTCACCTCACCTGTTCGACCATCAGCAGGCCGAATTCTTCCGAAGACGCGGCGGCGGGCAGTATGCCGGCGACCTTGCCGCCCGAAATGATGGCGATGCGGTCGCAGGTCTGGCGCAGCTCCTCCAGCTCGGAGGAGATCATCACCACGGTGACGCCGCTCTCGCGGTTGAACTTCTTGAGCGCGTCCAGCACCAGCGCCTTGGCGCCGATGTCGATGCCGCGCGTAGGCTCCGACACGAAGAGGAACTTGGGCTCCAGCGCGAAGGCCTTGCTGAGGCATACCTTCTGCTGGTTGCCGCCCGACAGCTCCCGGGCCTTCTGCCGCGGGCCCGTGCACTTGATCTGCAGCTGGTCGATGTACTTGAGCGTGACCTCCTTGATGGCCCTGTCATCGCGCCACTTGATGAGGCCGCCCAGCAGAGGCTTCAGAAACTTGTCGTGGATCTGCATGGCGGGGAAGGCGATGTTCCACTCCAGCGACTCATCCAGCAGGAGACCCACGCCGCGCCTGTCCTCCGACACGAAGGCCAGCTGCGCGTCCAGGCACTTTCGCGGCTCGTTGAGCGGTATGTCCCTGCCGTCGAAGTTCACCTGGCCGCCCGCGGGGTAGAGGCCCATGATGCCGTTGGGGATGCCCAGCTTGCCCTGGCCCGCCAGGCCGCCGATGCCGAGGATCTCTCCCTCCCTGACATCCAGGCTGACGTTGCGCACGACCTCGCCCGGCATATCCACCCAGAGGTTGCGGATGCTCATCACGGTGCGGGCGCTGCCTGCTGTCGCGCGGTCCTGATGCTGCACGCTCTCCACGGTGCGCCCCACCATCCAGCGGGCAAGGTCCGGGATGGTGGCCTCGCCCGCAGCGACCTCCTTGACCACGTGCCCGTCGCGCATGACCACCACCTTGTCACAGATATCGAGTATCTCCTGCAGGCGGTGGGTGATGAAGATGACGGCGATGCCTCTGGCGGCCATATTGCGCACGGAAGAGAGCAGCGTCTCGGCCTCCTGCTCGGTCAGCACGGCGGTGGGTTCGTCGAGTATCAGCAGCTTCAGCTGTTCCTTGGACAGCTCTCTGGCGATCTCGGTGAACTGCTTGATGCCGATGGGCATGTCGCTGCTGAGCATGCTGCCCGAGATATCCACGCCCACCATCTCGATGGCGCGGGCGGCCGTTTCGTCCATCTTCTTTCTATCCAGCGTGCTCAGCCTGTCGGAAAACACCTGCGACAGCACGCTCTGCCTGTTGGTGGGCTCACGGTTGAGCAGTATGTTCTCGGCAGCCGTAAAGCCGGGGATCAGCGAAAACTCCTGGTGCACCATGCCGATGCCGGCTTCCAGCGCGGCAAAGGGGCTGTCGAAAACCACCTTCTCCCCGCCGATCAGGATATCCCCGCCGTAGCCGCCCGTCTGGGCAATGACGTCCATCCCGAACAGTATCTTCATCAGCGTGCTCTTGCCCGCGCCGTTCTCGCCGACCAGGCCGAGCACCTCTCCCGCGTCCAGGGTCAGGCTGATGTCGCTCAGCACCTGGTTGCCGAAGAAATCCTTGCTGATGCTCTTCATTTGCAGCAGTGGAACACGATTACTCATTGCAGCACTTCTCTCACATGTTGATGGCCGCCGCGCGGCCCCAAAAGGACGAAAGACAGGCAGACAACAGGGAGGCAAGCTCCCTGTTGTCGCCGTCGGATCTGATATTCTGCTTATTTAAGCGTGAAGTATTTCTCGGGGATCTCAACCTCGGTAGCGCCGACGAAGTGGCCGGGGTTGCCCATGATGTAGGTATCCTGATAGACCAGGAACGTGTTCTCGCTCTTCACGCCCGTGGTGGCGTCGGTGTAGTTGGAGCCGTTCCACGCAGCCTTGGGGGAGAAGACCTGATAGGCGGCGGCCAGCGCGTCGATGTCGGTCAGCTCGCTCTCGCCCTTGATCACGTTCATGGCGTGCTGGGCAAGGCCGGCGGACACGGTGTAGCCGTAGGAGTAGGCCCAGGTGCCGAAGCGGCCCGCGCCGCCCTTTTCGACGACCGCGGCTTCCACGGCGGCCAGGATCTTCTCAAAGTCGCCCTCGGCGCTGGTCAGGTCGATGCCCAGAGCGCCCGGATAGCCCATGAGGGGCGAGGGCAGGTCAGCCTCGATGAAGTAGCCGCCGTAGGCCAGCAGCTGCTTGAGCAGGGGCTCGGTGTGCGCGTCGTTGGTGCAGAAGAAGGCGGAATCCTTGCCGTACTTTTCGATCCATTCGGGGGCCTTCTCCAGCACGTAGGCCTGGGCGCCGGGCACGCCGACGTCGGTGGTCGGATCAGGCGCGGTCTCAAGCACGAACTCCATGCCGAACTCCTCGCAGGCGGCCTTCATGATGGCCACGCGGCGGCTCATGGTCTCATAGCCCATGTGGCGGGGGAAGGAGATGTGCACGAAGGTCTTCACGCCCAGATCGTGCGCGGTCTTGATGATCAGGTAGCCGCGGGCCACGAAGTCGTTGTTGGCGACCAGGTCGGCAGCCGCGCTGATCACGGGCAGGTCTTCATGGGACTCACCGGCCAGGCACAGGATGTCCGGGCGCATTTCCTTCACGCGGCGGAAGGCCTCGGCGGTGCCGGGGATGGCCTGGTTGACAATGATGGCCTTCATCAGCGGATCATCGGCCATGTTGACGATGGTCTGGATGGTGGTCTCCTGCTCCTCGGTAAAGTTGTCGGGATAGATGGCCAGCTTGACCATGTCCTCGCCGTACATCTTCTGGAAGGCCTCCGCGCCGCGGCGGTCGTCCTCGGACTGGGAAACGGAGCCGGTCACGATGCCGATGCGGAATTCGGGCGTTTCAGCAGAGCCCAGCATCGGGATCGCGAGCGACAGCAGCATGGCGATGCACAGAATCAGTCCCGTCAGTTTCTTCATAGGGTCATTCTCCTCCTTTTTATGTAGGCGTCCCTTCAGGGTTTCCTCGGCGGGCCTGGTATGATGGGCTGTGCCCGCTTTGCAGGAACTCCTGCGATGCGTTCATTATAGAGTGCATAAACATTCAAGTCAAGACAAGGCGCGGCGCACCGGCGCATGAAGGATATGTTCTTTTGCTGTTCGCCGGTATTCAGTCAGGCGGCTCGCCCGCGCGCAAAATGCATGCCGGGCCGCTCCGGCCATCACTTCCGGGAGGATGACAGAAAAAGCGGACTTGGAGACACACAGCCAAAGAGGCAGAGTATCATTGCTCGGCCCCCGATGTTCCGCAGCCGCTCAGACGGCGATCCAGTTCATGGAGCGGCAGCCGACACTTGCCTTCTTCGACCGCCATCTTCAGCGCCCGTATTGCTTCACTGAAAGCTGACGCACTGATTTTGTTCTGTCGGCGGAGCTCGTCATAAATCCAGATCACGCCGTGACAGTCTACTCGCTCACGCTCCGCAGCGATTCTAAGCGGCTTATCCCCCGTCAGCAATATCCAGGCACGGGTCTTGGCAATAGCCAAAGCAATCGCATCGTACAGAGAGATTCTTCCATATTTTTCCCGGTATAGCGCCGCCAGTTCAAACTCGGCCTCACTAATGCCAGTCAGCCGCAAGCCACACCTGGACAACATCTCCCGAAGCCCCTCGGGTCGGATTAACTCGTCGTCGTAGGCCGCCGTGCTCAGGTAATACTCATACTTCAATAAAAAAGGGTGTTCAGGGTGCCCGATCTCCAGAAAGTCGATCCAGATGTTCGTATCGCTGCTGATAAACAAGCTCAGGCACCTCCGAAGCAGAGCCTGCGAACATCGGACAGGGGCATTTCCAGTAGCTCAGCCGCCTTAGAGATGCCGATCTCCTCTTCCGCCACCGCGCGAGAGGTCAGTTGCTCGAGCAGATGGCTGCTCTCCGATGCGCAGGCGGAAGGCTCATTGGTGCGGATGCCCAGAGCGGACATCCATTTCATGGTAGCTTCGAAAACGCCTTTGCTGATAATGCCGATCTGCAGTGCCCGCATCACCACGGCCGCCATTGATATGCCATATTCCTTCTGAACGCGGCTCAGATCGTTGCGGATATTGTTGCGCTTCGGGCCAAGCTCTCGTAGGGCATCTGCCCTTGGCAGCAGGAAAGCACCCGCGATACCGTCGACCATGCGTTCATCATTCTGGTTTTCCTCAAAAGCAAAGGCCAGATGCGCCAGCTCGTGGATCAGCGTGAAACGCTGGCGCTCGGCAGGCATCTGCGTATTGATCGCAATATAGGGCCTCCCGCAGACGGTACCGCTGTTGCCCGAAAAACCTCGCCCAGAAAATGAGATCGGACAGACGATAAAGCCTTTATTTTCAAGTATGTCAGTTATGTTTCCCACCGGGCCGCCGGCCGATAACCCCAGTATCTGTCTGAGCTTTTGTCCTGCCGCTTCCAGATCGTCTGCAGGCAGCGGATGTAGCACAGGAGCCGCAGGAAGAGCCGCCTCCCCGATCACCCCCACTACCTCATACAATCGTTCCAGATAACGGTCGGTCTGGCCGAGAATGAATTCCTGCTGCCCTTTGGTCAGCGCTGACTGCTTTCGGAACGCGCCATGCACAATCGCCAGCTCGTCATAGCCGGGAGCCAGCAGCATGCTAAGCGAGACCCCTAAAGCAGATGCCATTTGTCGGGAAGTTTCATAGTCGGGCACGCGCTTTCCGGCCTCATAGTTGGATATGGCCATCTTTCCAATACCCACCGACTGCGCAAGCGCGCTCTGCGTCATGCCCTTCATCTGCCTGTAATATCTGATGTTCCTGCCAACCATCGGGCGCACCTCCTTGTGTTTACATTTTATCCGCTATTTGCGAAAAAGTAAACACCGCTCTGGTCGATAATATTGAACGAAAATATTAGCGCACAGATAGACGAAGGACTTTTCGCTTTTGTCAAGTCGAGCGAAGGAGGTACAGCGGCACAGCGCCGACTGAGCGAGTCAAGGTCGGGATGAAAGAGACGTTAAAGACGGCGATGGCTTGGAAAAATCGGCATCAAACGCCGAAGGAGATGTTGATATCCCTCGCGGAGGTGGCCAGGGGGCCGTCCCACAGCACGGGCTTGGCGACGCCCGCCACGTCTTTGAGCGGGTTGGCGATGATGCTGCGCCCCTTGACGGCCATGGTGACGCCGTAGTGATCCTCCAGGATCATGCGCGCCGCGTGGGTGCCGAACTCGGTGGAGAGCACGCGGTCGTAGGCGCAGGGCGTGCCGCCGCGCTGGATGTGGCCGGGCACCACGGAGCGGGCCTCCACGCCGCAGATCTCCTCCAGCTGCGCGGCGATGCGGTGCGAGATGCTGTTGTAGGGGCTTTCCGTGCGGGCGGCCTCGCGCTTTTTCCGGCCCATCTCGCTCTCCTCCTTGTCCATCGCGCCCTCGGCCACCGCGATGATGGTGAAGAACTTCTTCTGCATCACGCGCTCGTTGACCACCTCGGCCACCTTATGGATATCGTAGGGGAACTCGGGCAGCAGTATCACGTCCGCGCCGCCGGCCACGCCCGCGTAGAGCGTGAGCCAGCCGGACTTGTTGCCCATCAGCTCCACCACCATCACGCGGCCGTGGCTGGCCGCCGTGGTGTGGATGCGGTCGATCACATCGGTGGCGATCTCCACCGCCGTGTGAAAGCCGAAGGTGTAGTCCGTGCCCGCGATGTCGTTGTCGATGGTCTTGGGCAGGCCGATCACGTTGAGCCCCTCCTCGCTGAGCAGGGAGGCCGTCTTGTGCGTGCCGTTGCCGCCGAGGGTGACCAGGCAGTCGAGCTTCATCGCGCGGTAGTTGCGCTTCATCTCGTCGATCTTGTCAAAGCCCTGGCTGTTGGGGCCGCGCATCTGGCTGAAGGGCGTGCGGCTGGTGCCCAGGATGGTGCCTCCGCGCGTGAGAATATTGGAAAACTGGCTCTCCTCCATGCGGGAGAAATCACCCTCGATGAGTCCGCGGTAGCCGTCCCGGATGCCGATGATCTCCGCGTCAAACATGTGGTAGCTGGCCCTGACCACGCCGCGGATGGCGGCGTTGAGGCCCGGGCAGTCCCCGCCCGCGGTCAGTATGCCGATCCTCTTTTTCATGAGCTCCTCCTTATCTTGCTGCTGTCAGTCAGAAAGGCCCTCTCCCGCAGGGAGAGGGCCAATTGCTTTACTTGATGCCAAACACGCCCAGGATGTTGCGCGTGATGGAGCGGCCGACGGTGTAGCCCGCGCCCGAGGCGGTAGAGCGGGTGAAGCTCTGCAGCATGCGCTCCACGGTGCTGGGCTGACGCTTGGCCTCGGCCCGCTGCGCGGCGCTCTGGCGGCGCGCCTCCTGGGTCTGCGGCTCGTACTGGCCGGTCTTGGGGTTGTAGACCAGCACCGGCGGCATCTCCTGATAGGCCGGCTGCGCCGCGGGCTGCTGCGGGGCGGCCTGCGCGGGCGCCTGCGGCTGCGGGGCATAGACGGTCTGGCTGACGGGCGCGGGCTGGTAGAAGGGCTGCTGCACCTCGCGCTCCACATAGTTGCCGGTGGCCGGGTCGTACACCTTGAAGGTCATGGGCGCGACGGCCGGCTGCGCAGCCTCAGCCTGCGCCTGCTGCTGCGGGATCTGCTGCAGCACGTTGGTCTGCTGCACGCCCGCGGCGGCGAAACGGCCGGACAGCAACTCGTAGGCGCTCTCGCGGTCGAAGGTATCCTCGTACTTGCCCTTCAGATCGCTTGATTCGATCAGCTCCGCCCGCAGGGTGTCGCTGATGGCCCCGATGAAGGACTGCGGCGGCAGGATCACCGCGCGCTGGACAACGGAGGGGCTGCCGTCCTCCTGCAGGAAGCTGAGCAGCGCCTCGCCGGTCTTCAGCTGGGTGATGGCCTCCTGCGTATCGAAGGCGGGGTTCACCCGGAAGGTCTGCGCCACGGCGGAGATCACCTTCTGCTCGGCGGGGGTGAAGGCGCGCAGCGCGTGCTGCACGCGGGCCGAAAGCTGGCTGAGCACATTGCTGGGCACGTCCGTGGGGTTCTGCGTGATGAAGAACACGCCCACGCCCTTGGAGCGGATCAGGCGGATGGTCAGCTGGATCTTATCCAGCAGCTCCCTGGGGCAATCCTCAAACAGCAGGTGCGCCTCATCAAAGAAGAAGACCATCTGCGGCAGCTCCTCATCGCCGCGCTCGGGCAGCAGCTCGTACAGCTCGCCCAGCATCCACAGCATGAAGGCGGAGTAGAGCGCGGGGCGCAGGAAGAGCTTGTCGGCCGACAGGATGTTCACCATGCCGTTGCCCTCGCCGTCGCGCACGAACCAATCGGCGATGTTGAGGGCGGGCTCGCCGAAGAAATCGTTGCCGCCCTGGTCCTCCAGCACCGCGATGGCGCGCTGGATCGCCCCGATGGTGGTCTTGGAAATATTGCCGTAGCGCAGCGTATAATCCTGCGCGCGGTCGCCCACGTAGGCCAGCATGGCCCGCAGGTCTTTGAGGTCGATCAGAAGGAAGCCCTCGTCATCCGCGATGCGGAACACCAGGTGCAGCACGCCCGCCTGGGTCTCGTTGATCTGCAGCATGCGGGCCAGCAGCAGCGGCCCCATCTCGGATACCGTGGCGCGCACGGGGTGGCCGGTCTTGCCGAAAACATCCCAGAAGGTCACGGGGCAGGCGCGGTTGGTGTAGGACGTGAGGCCCACCTTTTCAAGCCGCTGGCTGATTCGCTCCGTGCGCTCGCCGCTCTTGGCCAGGCCCGCCAGATCGCCCTTCACGTCGGCCATGAACACGGGCACGCCCAGCTGGGAAAAGCCCTCCGCCAATACCTGCAGCGTCACGGTCTTGCCCGTGCCGGTCGCCCCCGAGATCATGCCATGGCGGTTAGCCATCCTGGGCAGCATGCACACCGCGCCCTCCGCGCTGGTGCCGAGCCATATTTTATCGTTGAGCAGCATCCCAATTCCCCCTTCAATCCAATCTTTTTCTATTTGAATTTACCCAAATACTGTGTTTCAGCCGCCCGCACGCACGGGCCTTATCCCTTTTTGATCACGGAAGCGACCGCCTGCGCGGAAATGCCCTCTCCCCGGCCCTCAAAGCCGAGGCCCTCGGTGGTGGTGGCCTTCACCGACACGCAGTCCATCTCAAGGCCCAGCGCCCCGGCCAGCCGCTCGCGCATCAGCGGGATATAGGGCGCGAGCTTCGGGCGCTGCGCCACGATGGTAAGGTCGCAGCTGAGCGGCTCAAAGCCGTGGCGCGCCATGCGGCGCACGGCCTCGCGCAGCAGCCCGACGGAGTCCGCCCCCAGGTAGCGCTCATCGCTGTCGGGGAAGTGCGAGCCGATGTCGCCCATCGCGCAGGCCCCCAGCAGCGCGTCCGTCAGCGCGTGGCAGGCGACGTCCGCGTCGCTGTGCCCCAGCAGCCCTCTTTCGTAAGGGATCTCCACCCCGCAGAGGATCAGCCGCCGGCCCTCCTCCAGCCAGTGCACGTCATAGCCCGTGCCCACGCGCGGGTACGCCTTTGGCAGCAGCATTGCCTCCGCCCTTTCCAGATCGCCCGGCAGGGTGATCTTGATGTTGCCGATCTCGCCCTCCACCAGATGCACGGGCAGGCCCAGCGCCTCCACCAGCGAGGCGTCGTCCGTGGCCCCGCCCCGGCGCCGGGCATAGGCCCTGACCAGCAGCTCCCGCCGGAAGCCCTGCGGCGTCTGCACGGCGCGCAGGGAGGCCCGGTCCGGCGTTTCCACCGCGCGGCCCTGCCCGTCCACGCGCTTGACGGTATCGGTGAGCGGCAGCGCGGGCACGCCCGTGCCGTACCTGAGCGCGCTCTCCTTCACCCGAGCGATCAGCGCGGGGCTGACCAGCGGCCTCGCCCCGTCGTGCACCAGCACGGTGTCGCAATCCTCCGGCAAAAGGCGCAGCGCGTTTTCCACGCTGCCGCTGCGGTCGCTTCCCGCCTCCGCGAAGGCGTAGACGGGGATGCCCTCCTGCCTGAGGGCGCTGCCGAAGGCGGGGATATCCTCTTTTCGGGCGGCGACGATCAGCCCGTCGCACAAGCCGAGGAAGGCCGCCGCGCTGCGGCAGAGCACGGGCCGCCCCGCCAGGGGCAGCAGGGTCTTCACCACGGCTCCGCCCATGCGGCTGCCGCTGCCGCCCGCCGCCAGGATCACAAAGCAGCTCATGCCTCGCCCTCCCCGGAGAGGCGCGCGATGATGAAATCATAGATGGCCTGGGCCTCGCCCTCCCAGCGGTCGCGCAGGCGCGCGGCCAGCTCCGCCGTGGGCAGGCTGAGGTCGATGCCGATCAGGGGCATGCGCTGCTCGTTGATCTGCAGCAGGAGGTGGTACTCCTTGCCCTCTTCGTGCGCGATGCGGGCCGAGCGCTCCCTCTGCCGCAGGAAGCGCTCCCTGTACAGGGGGGCCTGCGCGTCCACGGCCTCCATCAGGCTGGCCGGCGCGCGGGAGGCAAAGAGCCTCAGCGTCTCCTCCCCCGCGGGGGTGATCTCATACAGATCATCCGCCGCCTGCGGCGTGCGGGCGGCCTGCCCGGCGTCCCGCAGGTCGAACAGCGCGGTCTGCAGGTCAAAGTAGTTCATGATGTCGCACTCCGTCATGAAGGCGATCAGCTGCAGGTTGCCGCAGCCGCCCAGCCGCTTCAGGCTGTAAAGCGTCAGGACCTTGCGCTCTATATCGCCCAGACGGTGCTGAGGCAGCTCCGGCATCGATCCACCCCCCATGCTCTCATTACGGGCATTATAGCATAGCCGGACAAAATCTGTCTGCAAAACGCTCAAAAAAAGGAAGGATCAGGTCGTTTCCTCCCAAAAGGCCCGGATCAGGGGCTCCAGCCGGTCCGCCGGGACGCGGCGGGGCCGCCAGTGCGGCGGCAGCAGGCGCCGGTAAGCGCTCTGGCCGTAGCGATCGTCGCACAGCAGCAGCACGCCCCGGTCGCTCTCCGAGCGGATGAGCCGCCCGGCCGCCTGCAGCACCTTGTGCATGCCGGGGTAGCGGTAGGCGATGTCAAAGCCGCAAAGGCCCGCCGCCTCCATGCGCTCGCGGATGGCCTCGCGCTCGGGGCCCAGCTGCGGCAGGCCTACGCCCACCACGCACACGCCGATCAGGGCCTTGCCGGGCAGGTCGATGCCCTCAGCAAAAATGCCGCCCAGCACGCAAAGGGCCAGCAGGGGCCTGTCATCCTCGGTAAAGGCGGCAAGGAAGGCCTGCCGCGCGGCCTCGTCCATGCCCGTCTCCTGCCGCATCAGGGGAAGATCCGCAAGCTCCTGCGCCACGCGGTCCATATAGGCGTAGGAGGGGAAGAACACCGCGTACTTGCCGGGCTTTCCCTCAAACATGGCCCGCGCGGCGGCGGCCACCAGCGGCGCGGTCTGCCCGCGGCTCTGATAGCGGGTGTTGAGCGGCACCTGCAGGCACAGCAGATGCTCCGGCGGGAAGGGCGAGGGCAGCTCAAAGCAGGCGTCCTCCTCCCCGCCGCCCAGCAGCTGCCTGTGCGCCGAAAGCGGCGAGAGGGTGGCCGAATAGCAGACAAAGCCGCAGAGCTTCTCCGTGGCTTTTTTCAGGTGCGGCGTAAAATCAAGGCAGAGCAGCCGCGCCGCCTGCTCCCTTCCCTCCTTTTGCACAAGCAGCCTGTACTGCTGCGGCTCCGCCAGCGCGCGGGAAAGCGCGTCAAAAAGGCCCAGCAGCTCGCGGGACAGCTGCCCGTCCCCCGCCGCCTCGGGGTAGAGCCGCAGGGCCTCCAGCAAGCTGTCCGCCGCCATGTAGAGCCCGGACAGGGCGGGTTCCTCCGCCTCCAGCTTACGCAGCGCCTCCAGCAGGCCGGTCGCCTTCTGATAAACGGGATGCTTCCTGCCAAAGCGCCTGCCCGTCTCCCGGCGGAAAAGCGCCAGCGCCGCGCCCGACAGCCCGCCGGAGAGCGTATCGCGCAGGCGGTCGGGCAGGTTGTGCGCCTCGTCGGCCAAAATGGTCAGGCAGCCCGGGTTTTCAAAGATGCGCTTGACGCGCACCCGCGGGTCGAAGGCATAGTTATAGTCGCAGATCACGGCGTCCGCCATCTCCGAGAGCTTCAGGCTGAACTCAAAGGGGCAGAGCGAAAACCTGTCCGCCAGGCAGGTCACCGTCTCCGTATCCCAGCAGGGCCTGCGCATGGCGGCGAGCAGGCCCTGCTCCTGCCTTGTGAAGTGACCGCGGGCGCGGGGGCAGACCTCCGGGTCGCAGCGCGTCTCCTCCATGGGGCAGATCTTTTCCCGCGCGTTCAGCGTGAGCGATTTCAGCTTCAGCCCCTGTGCGCGCATGCGCCCGAACTCCTGCTCCATGGCGCGGCGGCCCGTGGTGCGCGCGGTCAGGCACCAGACCTGCCCGGTATGCCCAAGGCCCAGGGCCTTGAGCGCCGGATAGAGCACGGCGGCGCTCTTGCCCGTGCCGGTGGGCATCACGGCGTAGAGCCGCCTTTTGCGCAGGATGGCGGTATACACCTGCGCCGCCATTTCCCGCTGGCCCGCGCGGTAGGCGGGGTAGGGAAAGGGCAGCGCCGCGATGCTCGCGTCGCGCCGCGCGCGGTGGCGCTCAAGGCGCGCGTGCCAGGCAAGGAACTTGTCCAGCAGCCCGAAAAACAGCTCTTCCAGCGCCGCGCGCCCGTACACCTGTTCAAACTGCGCGGTGAGCTCGCCCTTCAGGTCCGCGTAGCTGACGCGCACGGCCACGCTGTCCAGCCCATCGCGCAGGCAGAGCATATAGCCGTAGCACAGCGCCTGATACAGGTGCTCCATCCTGGGCTCCGCGGGCGCCTCCGCCCCCGACAGCTTGATCTCCTCGATCAGGGGCGGCCGCGCCTGGCCGTCAAACAGGTCCATGCGGCCGCTGACCTCCACGTCATAGCCGCGCCGCCTGCCCCGGTAGCGCAGGGGCAGCTCGCTGCCCGCGCCGCTCTTTTGCTGCCGCCGAAGGTGGGCGACGCGCCCCTCCTCCATCAGGTTCGGCGAAAAAGGCACGATGTCCGGCGGAAAAACGGAAAAGGCGACCAGCGCGCGCACGGACAGCCGCACCGCCGCCCGGCCGCCCTCGGGCCGCCCGGTCTCCCTGATACCATCCGTCTCCGTCCGCCCTGCGCTCACAGCCCGCCCTCGTAGTCCACACGCTCCAGGCACAGCCCCTGCGGCGGGGCCGTGGGCCCCAGGCACAGCCGGTCTCCCGTCTCGACGGCCCGCGCGAACACATCCTCATCCAGCCTGCCCTGCCCCACGTAGATCAGCGTGCCCGCGATGATGCGCACCATGTTGTACAGGAAGGCTGTGCCGTAGATAAAAAGGCGTATCTCCTCGCCCTGCCTGCTCACCTCCGCCCGATCGATGCGGCGCAGGGTGGTTTTGGCCGTGCCGCCCGCCGCCTGAAAGGCCGCGAAATCGTGGCTGCCCAGCAGGCGCGAGCAGGCCCGCCCCATGGCAGCCTCGTCCAGCGGGGCCGGCACGTGGCAGCTGCAGCCGCGCAGCAGCGCGCTGGCGTGCCGCCTGTTGAAGATCAGGTACGAATAGGCCTTGCCCCGCGCGTCAAAGCGGGCGTGAAAGCCCTGCGGCACGGCGCGCCCCGCCGTCACGCGGATATCGCGCGGCAGGGCCGTATTGAGCGCGAAGGGCAGCTTTTCGGGCGGTATGGGCGCCGCCAGATCAAAATGGGCGCGCTGCCCTCTCGCATGCACGCCCGCATCCGTGCGGCTGGCGCCGGTAACGGCAACGCGCTCGCCCGTCACCCTGAACAGCGCCTCCTCGATCTTCTGCTGCACGCTGGGGCCGTTCAGCTGGCGCTGCCAGCCGCAGTAGGCCCCTCCGTCATACTCGACGGTGATGAGCAGCCGCTCAGACATAGCGCGCCATCAGCAGCACCACGGCAAACAGCCCCGCCATCGACAGCGCGGCGATCAGATCGCGCCGCCCGGCTCTGAGCACATGCAGCTTGGTGCGGCCCTCGCCGCCGCGGTAGCAGCGGCTCTCCATGGCCATGGCCAGATCGCCCGCGCGCCGGAAGGCGCTGACGAACAGCGGCACCAGCAGCGGGATCAGCGCCTTGGCGCGCTGCCTGAGCGTGCCGGAGGTGAAATCGGCCCCCCTGGCGCTCTGCGCCTTCATGATCTTGTCGGCCTCCTCGGCCAGGGTGGGGATGAAGCGCAGCGCGATGGTCATCATCATGGCCATCTCGTGCGCGGGGAATCTGATCGCCTTCAGCGGCGAAACGAGGCTCTCCAGCCCGTCCGTCAGCGTGACGGGCGGGGTGGTCAGCGTCATGATGCTGCTGCCCATCACCAGAAAGATCAGGCGCAGCGAGAAATGGATGGCGTTGTACAGCCCCTCCTGCGTCACGCGCACAAAGCCCAGGCGGAAGATCTCCGTGCTGCCGGCGCCGAAGAACAGGTTGAGCACGAAGGTGAAGATCAGCAGGATGCGCAGCGGCCGCAGGGAGCGAAGCATCATTTTGAGCGGCAGGCCGGCCGCGCGGCTGCACAGCGCCACATAGAGCGCCACCGGGACGTAGCCCAGCGGCGAACCCACCAGAAAGACGCACACGATGAAGGCCACCGTCAGCAGGATCTTGACCCGCGGGTCCATCCTGTGCACGGGGCTCTGCACGGGATAATACTGGCCCAGCGTGATGTCACCCAGCATGCTCGGCGCCCCCCTTCAGATAGTCGGCCAGGCTGTCCGCCAGCTCCTCCAGCCTGTAGCACTCGGGCAGTTCGATGCCCGCGTCAAACAGAAGGTGGCGCAGCTTGCTGGCCTGCGGCACATCCAGGCCCATCCGGCCCAGCTCCTCCACCCGCGAAAAGATCTCCCCGGGGCTGCCCTGCATCACCAGCCGACCCTTTTCCAGCACCGCCACGCGGGTGGCGAGGCTCGCCACGTCGTCCATGCTGTGCGAGATCATCACCACGCTGGTGCCCCCCTTGTGCAGGCGGCGGATATCCTCCAGCAGAAAGTCCCTCGCCCGCGGGTCCAGCCCCGCGGTGGGCTCGTCCAGCACCAGGATGCGCGGCCGCATGGCCAGCACGCCCGCCAGGGCCACCCGGCGCATCTGCCCGCCGGAGAGCTCAAAGGGCGATTTCTCCGCGATCTCGTCATAGGGGAGGCCGGTCTTGTCCATCGCCTCGCGCACGCGGGCGTCGATCTCCCCTTCCTCAAGGCCCATGTTGCGCGGGCCGAAGCCGATGTCCTTTCTGACCGTCTCTTCAAACAGCTGATGCTCCGGGTACTGGAACACCAGCCCCACGGCAAAGCGCAGCGCGCGCCTGTCGGTGGATTTGTCGTTGATATCCTGCCCGTCCAGCAGCACGCGCCCGGACGTGGGCTTGAGCAGGCCGTTGAGATGCTGCGCCAGCGTGGATTTGCCGCTGCCCGTGTGGCCGATCAGGGCCAGCAGGTCGTGATCCTCGATGGTGAGGTCCACATCGTGCAGCGCGGTGGCCTGGAAGGGGCTGCCCTCCTGATAGGTATGGCTCAGGCTGTCAAGCTTTATGGGCAAGGGCGCGCACCTCCTCCAGCATTTCCTCCGCGGTCAGGATATCAGCCCGCAGGCCGACGCCCCGCTCCCTCAGCATGGCCGAGAGCCGCGTCATCGGCGGCACGTCCAGCCGGAAGCGGCGGATCTTCTCCACCTGCGAAAAAATCTCGCGCGGGCTGCCGTCCATCACCAGGCTGCCCTTGTACATCACGGCCACGCGCGAGGCGCGGGCCGCCTCCTCCATGAAGTGGGTGATCCACACCACGGTCACGCCCCGCTCACGGTTGAGCCGCAGCGCCGTCTCCAGCACCTCCTGCCGGCCCGAAGGGTCCAGCATGGCGGTGGCCTCGTCCAGCACGATGGCCTCCGGCTGCATGGCCAGGATGCCCGCGATGGCGATGCGCTGCTTCTGCCCGCCGCTGAGCAGGTGGGGCGCGCGGTCGGCAAACTCCAGCATGTTGACGGCCCGCAGCGCGTCGTCGATCAGCCTGGGCATCCTCTCGGAGGGCACGCCGAGGTTTTCAAGGCCGAAGGCCACGTCCTCGCGCACCACGGTCGCCACGATCTGGTTGTCCGGGTTCTGAAACACCATGCCGCAGCGCTTGCGGATCTCCCAGGTGTTCCGATCGTCCGCGGTGTCCATGCCGCTGACCAGCACCTTGCCCGAAGTGGGCGTGTACAGGCCGTTGAGCAGCTTGGCGATGGTGGACTTGCCCGAGCCGTTGTGCCCCAGCAGCGCCACGAACTCGCCCCTGCGGATGTCAAGGCTGACGCTGTCCACCGCCAGCGGCGCGCCCTCCTCGTAGGCGTAGCACAGGTTCTGCAGGCTGATATGCGCTTGGTTCATCAGGCGTCCCCCCTGTTAAAGGCCCTTGTCATGTCAAAATCGCGGTAAAAGGCTTCCCGGTATTCGGGCAGCCGGTCTTCAAGGATGGCCTGCCTCACTTCCTGCATCAGGCGGATCAGGTAGCGCAGGTTGTGGATGCTGGCCAGGCGCGGGCCCGTGATCTCCCCCGCCTTGAACAGATGGCGCAGGTAGGCGCGCGTGTGGTGCGTGCAGGCGTAGCAGTCGCAGTCAGGGTCCACGGGCGTGAAATCCTCCTCATACTGCTTGTTCTTGATCACCATGCGGCCCTTTCGGGTCAAGAGGGTGCCGTTCCTGGCGATGCGGGTGGCCAGCACGCAGTCGAACATGTCGATGCCGCGCGCCACGCCCTCGATCAGGCAGTCCGGCGTGCCCACGCCCATCAGGTAGCGGGGCTTATGCTCATCATAATAGGGCTGCATGGCGTCCAGCATCCCGTACATCAGCTCCTTGGGCTCGCCCACGGAGAGCCCGCCGATGCCGTAGCCGACAAAATCCATCTCCTTCAGCGCCTTTACGCTCTCGATGCGCAGGTCTTTTTCAAAGGCGCCCTGCACGATGCCGAACAGCGCCTGATCGGGCCTGGTGTGCGCCTTCTTGCAGCGCTCGGCCCAGCGGTGGGTGCGCTCCATGTTGGCCTTCGCCGTCTCATAGTCACAGGGATAGGGCGAGCACACGTCAAAGGCCATGGCGATGTCGCTGCCCAGCGCCTGCTGGATCTTCATGGATTCCTCCGGGCCCATGAACAGCGCCCGCCCGTCCAGATGGCTGCGGAAATAGACGCCCTCCTCCCTGATCTTGCGCAGGCCCTCCAGCGAAAACACCTGGTAGCCGCCCGAATCGGTCAGGATGGGCCTGTCCCAGTCCATGAAGCGGTGCAGGCCGCCCGCCTTTTCCACGATGGCCTCGCCGGGGCGCAGGTGCAGGTGATAGGTGTTGGAGAGGATGATCATCGCCTCCAGCCCCTTCATCTCCTCCGAGGTCATGGCCTTGACCACGGCCTGCGTGCCCACGGGCATGTAGATGGGCGTGGGGATGTCGCCGTGCGGCGTATGCAAAACACCCGCGCGGGCACCGGTGCGCGCGCAGGTTTTGATCACCTCAAAGGAAAAAGCGCTGTTCATCTTATCCAAACGTCACGATCTGGGGCCAGATGGCGGCAAGCCCCTCCAGCTCCTTCCTCCACGCGCCCCAGACGCCCGAATCCGGCGGCGGCGCCACAAACACCATCTGCTTGCCCGTGATGGGGTGCAGCAGCGAGAGCCGCATGCCCCACAGCGCGATCTGCTGGCCCCGCGTGCCGCGGCCGTAGCGGTTGTCTCCCCAGAGGGGCAGGCCGGCGCCGGCCATCTGCACGCGGATCTGGTGGGCGCGCCCGGTCTCCAGCCGGATGGCCACGAGGCTCCGATCCTCCTTCAGCCCGGCGCAGCGGTAGCTGAGCACGGCCTGCTTGCCCTGGCGCAGATAGCCGGGCACCACGCGCACCATGTTGGTCTTTTCGTCCTTCACCAGCCAGTCGCGCAGCGTGTCCGCGTCCCTGGCCCGGCCCTCCACCACGGCCACATACTCGCGCCTGAGCGTGCCCTCCGTGATCTGGGCGCTGAGGCGGGCGGCGGCCTTGCTGGTCCTGGCGAAGCACAAAAGGCCGCCCACGGGCCTGTCCATCCTGTGCACCAGGCCCAGGTAGACCTCGCCCGGCTTCTGATATTTCTCCTTGATGTAGGCCTTGAGCAGGCCCAGCATGTCCTGATCGCCGGTGGCGTCGCCCTGCACCAGCAGGTTGGGCTGTTTGAGCGCCACGATCAGGTGGTTGTCCTCATACAAGATGCGCGGTGTGTCCATGCCTAAAGCCATCCTCTCACAGTGTCCACCGGCCGGAGCAGCCGCAGGGCAGCAGCCCGCCCGTGGTGACGGGCAAAACCAGCTCCTCAGCCTCCGCCCGGCCGCCATGGCGGGAGGAGACCGTCCTGTCCATGATGTTGCGGATCACCGTGGGCTGGAAGCCCGTGGTGTAGCTGTTGATCAGGAAAAAGGCTGCGCGGTCGCTCAGCAGCTGCGCCGCGGTATCCGCCAGCGTGTACAGCTCGTCCTCCAGCTTCCACACCTCGCCCGAGGGGCCGCGGCCGTAGCTGGGCGGGTCCATCAGGATGCCGTCGTACCGATTGCCCCGCCTGATCTCGCGCCGCAGGAAGGCCATGGCGTCCTCCACGATGAAGCGGCAGCCGTCCTCCCGCAGGCCCGAAAGCTCGCGGTTCTCCCTGGCCCACAGCGTCATGCCCTTGGCCGCGTCCACGTGCGTCACGTGCGCGCCGGCCTGCACGCAGGCCAGCGTGGCCCCGCCCGTGTAGGCGAACAGGTTGAGCACCCGGGGCTGCTGCCTGCCGGCAAGCCGCCCCCGCATCCAGTCCCAGTTGGCCGCCTGCTCGGGGAAGAGGCCCGTGTGCTTGAAGCCCGTGGGCCGCACGTAGAAGCGCAGGCCCTTGTAGCCGATCTCCCAGCGCTCGGGCAGCGCGCGCTTCATCTCCCACCGCCCGCCGCCCTCGCGGCTGCGGACGTAGGCGGCGTCCGCCCTCCGCCACAGCGCCTCATCGCCCCTGGGCCAGATCACCTGCGGATCGGGCCGCGCCAGGATCACGTCGCCCCAGCGCTCCAGCTTGCAGCCCTCGCCCGTGTCCAGCACCTCAAAATCCTGCCAACCGTCCGCTAAATACATGGAACCCCTTTCCGCACAAAGCAGGGATAGATTATATCACGCCGCGCCCGGGGCGACAACCGCGCGGCCGGGCGCGCCCGGGCAGCCGGACAGGGGAGAGGATCACTTTTCTCCGGCCCAGCAGAGCGCCGCCCTGACCGCCCGCCGCCATCCGGCCACAGCCTTCTCCCTGTCCTGCGGCGCCATCTGCGGCTCGAACACACTGTCCACATGCCAGCCGCGCGCGGTGGATTCCACATCCGGGTACACGCCCGCGGCCAGGCCCGCCAGCAGCGCCGCGCCCAGCGCCGTGGTCTCCAGCACCGCGGGGCGGTTGATGGGCAGGTCCATGATGTCGGCCTGGAACTGCATCAGGAAGCCGTTGGCGCTGGCCCCGCCGTCCACGCGCAGGGCCGGGGGCCTGCAGCCGGCATCGCGCCCCATGGCCTCCAGCAGGTCGGCCGACTGGTAGGCGATGGATTCCAGCGCCGCGCGCACGATGTGCGCCGCGCCCGTGCCGCGCGTCATGCCCACCAGCGTGCCCCTGGCGTACATATCCCAGTAAGGCGCGCCCAGGCCCGTGAAGGCGGGCACCAGGTAGCAGTCGCCCGAGGTGGGCACCGAGCGGGCCATCGGCTCACTGTCGGCCGCCGTGGCGATCAGCTTCATCTCGTCGCGCAGCCACTGGATGGTGGCGCCGCCCATGAACACGCTGCCCTCAAAGGCGTAGGTGGGCTTTCCGTCCAGCCGCCAGGCCATGGTGGTGAGCAGCCCGGCCTCCGACAGCCTGAACTCGCTGCCGATGTTCATCAGCATGAAGCAGCCCGTGCCGTAGGTGTTTTTGGTCATGCCGGTCTGAATGCAGGCCTGGCCGAACAGCGCCGCGTGCTGATCGCCCACCAGCGAAGCCACCGGGATGGGCGCGCCCAGCACGTCCTCATCCAGCATGCCGATGATGCGCGCCGTGTCCACCACGGTGGGCAGCACCTCGCGCGGGATGTCCATCATGCGCAGCAGCTCCTCATCCCACTGCTGGGTGGACAGGTTGAACAGCATGGTGCGCCCGGCGTTGGTGGCGTCCGTCACGTGCGGGTGCCCCTTGACCAGGTGCCAGGCGAGGAAGCTGTCCACCGTGCCGAAACACAGCTCGCCCCGCCGGGCGCGCTCCCGCAGGTCCAGCTTATCCAGCAGCCACTGCAGCTTGGTGCCCGAAAAATAGGCGTCCGGCACCAGGCCCGTCTTCGCGCGGATGGCATCGGTATGGCCCGCGGCCTTCAGGCGGTCCACATAGTCCGCCGTGCGGCGGCACTGCCACACGATGGCGCGGTGCACGGGGCGGCCGCCGTCCTTCTCCCAGAGGATCGTGGTCTCGCGCTGGTTGGTGATGCCGACGGCCGCGATCTCAGAGGGCGAGATGCCCGCCCTGCGCACCGCCGCGCGCAGCGACTCCACCTGCGTGGAGAGGATATCGTCCGGGTCGTGCTCCACCCAGCCGGGCTGCGGATAGTGCTGCTTGAACTCCAGCGCCGCGCTGGATACGATGCTGCCCTCCGGCGTAAACACCACCGCGCGCGACGAGGTCGTCCCCTGATCCAGCGCCACGATATACCGTTTGTTCATATTTGCCTCCATCATGAAACCCGCTTGATTTGCTTGCTATCAACATACCATAAATCACGGCCTTTGTGAATTGTCCGCCGCGGCTGCGGAAAGGCAAAAAAACCGCCGGGCGCGTCACTGAGGGGCGCTGCCCGGCGGTTGGTGTCTGTGGGGGTCAGGCCGCCGCTACTCCAGGCGGATGCCGTAGAGGAAGCTGTTGTCCTTGCCCTTGCTGCCGATCACCAGCACATCGTTGTACACGGCGGGCGATCCGTCTATGGGGGAACCCAGATCCAGCGTGTAGATCTGCTCGCCCGTCAGGGCGTTCAGCAGGTACAGCAGGCCATTCTCGTCGGCCTGGATCAGGTAGCCCTTGCCCTCGGAGGTATAGACCGCCACCGGGGAAGAAACCGTATTCGTGTTCAGCTGGAAGCTCCACGCCTCTTCGCCCGTCCGCTTATTGAGGGCGTAGACCGTGGCGGCGGCGCCGTTGTCCGTGCGGTTGACGGTGAAGAAGACCAGGTCGGAGAGGCTCTTTTCGCCCACGACCGGGCTGGCCTTCAGGCCGGCGCGCTCATCGTCGCTGTACTTGGCGGGCACCTCCACCTTCCAGATCTCCCTGCCGCTCATGGCGTCCAGCCTGCGCAGCGTGGCGACGCCCGCCTTCTTGGTGCGGCTGAACACCGTGGTGCCGGTGTACAGGCCCAGGCTGCCGTCCTCGTCAAAGCCCAGCGCCGGGGTGGCGTCGGTGTTGTCGCCCGCGTCGAAGGCCCACTGCGTGGTCATGCTGTCGGTATCCACCGCGCGGATGATGCCCTGCCTGTCCGCCGTATAGGCGTACTTGCCGTACATGGCCACGCTGGCCTCTGCCGCGACGGACATATCGGCCTGCTTGGCCGTCTTGCTCTTCTGGTAGGTGATCTCGGGGTTCAGCTTCAGGCTGAAGTTCTCGGTGTAGTCAAAGGCCGTGTTCAGCGCCACGGTGTACAGCAGGCCGTTTTCGCCCGCCACCACCATGCTGTCGGTGCTGCGGTCAAACAGGGGGGTGCCGTCAAAGGCGCCGTTGGTGGAATACTGGGTCTGCGTGTTGCTCTTGCGGCCGTTGAGGAACATGGCCTGCTTCTGGCCGATCAGCTCGTACAGGTGAAGGCCGATGGCCCCGGTCTTGCTGGGCATCTTGGACACGCCCTGACCGACCGCCAGCAGCGGGCGGCCCTGCGTATCCACGGCCACCGAGCCCTTCAGCGGGAAGCCGATATCGATCGGGGCGCGCGTGGCCACGCCGTCGTTGAGATCGAAGAAGTAGATCTTGCCGTCCTGCGCGCCGACGATGACCTCCTTGAGGGCCTTGACATCCTTCTTGCCCTCTACGATGTTCATCATCTGCCGCACCTCCACCGACCACTTCACGATGGCCGGCTGGCTGGTCCAGCCCAGGCCCCACAGCGTGCCGTCCCCCGTGCGCAGGCTGCCCAGGGGGGCCTTCCACAGGATGGACATCTGCTCCAGGGGCATATCCGCCGTGCCGAAGGCCGCGTTGCCGCGGAAGGCGTCCGAGCGGAAGGTGAACACGCCGCCCTCATAGCTGGCGTACTCGCCCGGGCCGGGCATGGCGATCGACTCGGCGCGCGTCAGCTCCTTCACCTTCTTGCCCTTCTGATAGATTTCCTCTTTTATCTTGAGGTTCTCGGGCAGGGCGGATTCATCGGGCTCCATGGCCAGCATCGCCACAGCCGCGCCGGCATCAGCCGTCTGTTCCATCTGCGCCGCGTCCGCGGTCTGCGCGCCATCGGTGGGCTCGTCCCACTCGCTCTGGCTGTCGGAAGCCGTGCTTTCGGCGGCGGTGAACTGGTCCCAGTCGCTGAGGCTCTGCCCCGCGTCTGCGGCCGCATCCGCGGCAGCCGTGTCGGAAGTTTCCGTCGGATCGAGGGCCTCCGCCGGATCGCCCGTGTCCGCCGCGCTCACGGCATCGGCCGATTCGGCGGTACCCGCGGTATCCACGGCATCGGCCGACCCGGTGGTGTCCGCGGTATCCGAGGCATCGGCGGTCAGCGCGGCGTCCTCCGCCGCGGCGGTGTCGTCCCACTCGCTCTGATCCGCGCCGGCGGTCTCCTCGCCGGCGACGGGGGCGGCTGTCTGCGGCCTGAGCACCACAAAGGGGGCCGCCTCGGCGCCCGTCTCCGCCGACTGCGTCTGGGCAGGCGCCGCGGCTTCGTCCGTGCCCGCGGGCTCCGCGGCGGGCTCGGTCGTCGGTTCAGCCGTGGGCTCGGCCGTCGGCTCCGCGGTGGGTTCGGCCGTCGGCTCGGGCGTGGCGGTGGGGGCCGCCGCCGTGAAGGCGATGGTCTTGTCCCCCTGGTACCAGGTGCCGTCCAGCATCACGTCGCCGCGGTACACGCCGCTCACCGGCTGGTCAAACACCACGCTCAGCGTCCACACCGTGCCCTCGGGATCGATCTTCGATATCTGGCCGATCACCTCGCTGCCCACCTCATCCACCATGCGCACGCTGTCCACGGGCATGTCGGCGGTAAAGGTGAACACGGTGCGCACGCCGGTCTGGCCCACGCTGTCCGGGGTCTCAAACTTGATGAGAGAGGGCTTCTTTTCCTCCGCCATGCCCATCAGGCGCTTCACGCCGCCCACGGCGCTGTCCAGCCCGCCGCGCACGCTGCCCAGCACGCCCGTCGCATCCGCGGGCACCAGAAAATAGAGCCCGACGGCCAGCACCAGGATCAGGCCCAGCGCCAGCGCCAGCAGCCTGGGCCACAGGCGCGGGGCATACTCCTCATCCTCGCCGTAGCTGTCGTAGTCGTCGTAGCCCTCATCCCGCCGGGGATCGGCGGGCGCGGCCGGACGGTCATAGTCATAGCTGACGGGGCCCTGCGGGCGGGGCGGCAGGGGCCGCGGGGCAGGGCTCTGCGTCTCGCTGCCCAGGGGCAGCGGGGCTTCCTCATCCCGATGATAGGCGGGCTGCATCGGCGCCGCCTGGCCGGGCGCCGCGCTGCCGTGGCGCTCAGAGCGCCTGCGGCGGGGCTGCCCACCCTGGCTGTATGGATCCATCGTCATATCTTCCGCTCCCTTCAAGGCGCCAAGGCGCGGTCAAAACCGAAGCTTGTCCTCAATGTAGTCCCTGAGCGCGCCGATCTGTACGCGCTCCTGCTGCATACTGTCGCGGTCGCGCACGGTGACGCTCCCCGTTTCCTCGGTTTCAAAGTCCACCGTGATGCACAGCGGCGTGCCGATCTCATCCTGCCTGCGGTAACGCTTGCCGATGGAGCCGGTCTCATCGTAATCCACCATGAAGAAACGGCTGAGCTCCTCGTACACGCTCTGGGCCTTTTCGCCCAGCTTGTTCTTCTGCAGCGGCAGCACGGCGGCCTTGTAGGGCGCCAGCGCCGGGTGCAGGTGCAGCACCACGCGGCTGTCGTTTTCCAGCTCCTGCTCCTCATAGGCGTTGCACAGGAAGGCAAGCGCGGCGCGCTCCACGCCCACCGAAGGCTCCACCACATAGGGCACGAAGCGCTCGTTGGTGATGGGGTCGATGTACTCCATGCTCTCTCCGCTGGTGGCCTCGTGGGCCTTCAGGTCAAAATCCGTTCTGTCGGCGATGCCCCAAAGCTCGCCCCAGCCGAAGGGGAAGAGGAACTCAAAGTCCGTCGTCGCCTTGGAATAGTGGCTCAGCTCTTCGGGCTTATGGTCGCGCAGGCGCAGATTCTCTTCCCTGATGCCCAGGCTCAGCAGCCAGTCGCGGCAGAAGCCGCGCCAATAGGAGAACCATTCCAGGTCCTCCCCGGGGCGGCAGAAAAACTCCATCTCCATCTGCTCAAACTCGCGGGTGCGGAAGATGAAGTTGCCGGGCGTGATCTCGTTGCGGAAGCTCTTGCCCACCTGGCACACGCCCATGGGCAGCTTGCGCCGGGTGGAGCGCACGATGTTTTTGAAGTTGACAAAGATGCCCTGCGCGGTCTCGGGGCGCAGGTAGATCTCGGCCGCGCTGTCGTCCGTCACGCCCTGATGGGTCCTGAACATCATGTTGAACTTGCGGATGCCGGTGAAATCATGCTTGCCGCACACGGGGCAGGGCACGCCCTCGCGCTCGATGTAGCTCTCCAGCTCCTCGTTGCTCCAGCCGTCGGCGCGCAGGGCCTCGCCCTTCCTGGCAGCGTAATCCTCGATCAGCTGGTCGGCGCGGAAGCGCGCCTTGCAGGCGCGGCAGTCCATCAGCGGGTCGTTGAAGTTGCCCACATGGCCGGAGGCCACCCAGACCTGACGGTTCATCAGGATGGAAGAGTCCAGCCCCACGTTGGTGCGGCTCTCCTGCACAAACTTCTTCCACCAGGCTTTTTTGATGTTGTTCTTGAACTCCACGCCCAGAGGACCGTAGTCCCAGGTGTTGGCCAGCCCGCCGTAGATCTCGGACCCGGGGAAAATATAGCCGCGCACCTTGCACAGGGCGCTCAGTTTGTCCATGGTCAGCTTTTCAGGCATCTCTCACAAGCCTCCGTTTCTCAATGCCCATCATACTGACCCCCCCTGTCTTTGTCAAGAAAACAGCCCTTTGCGGGGCCTTGCGCCGGCCCCGGAAAGGGCGTCGGCTTCCCCCTCTCCGCGCGGCGGCGGGGGCGAAAAAAGGCGCGAGAGTGTTACGATTTCTTTACAATTCTGCCCGCAGGCTGTATTCTTATTCTCACATCATGGCAGCGCGGCAAAGCCGCGCGCGGGAGGTTTCATGCAGCAGGGCACGCCCGGGCCGGAAAACGGCTGGGGACAGCAGGATTATTTTCAGCGGGAGCCGGGCTATCGCCCGCCCGCGCCGCCCCCTCAGGGCGCGCAGCAGGCGCAGGGTGACGGCTATTTTACCCCTGCCCGCCCCATGGGCGCGCAGCAGAACCGCCAGCCCCCGCAGAACATGCCCCCGGCCTTCGAGGGCCCCATCCTGACGCCGCCGGCGCAGCAGAGCCCCTTTGACCAGTTCCCGCCCTATCCGCTGACGCCCGGCGCGCAGCCGCCCCCGCCCCCGGCGGGCGGCCAGCCGTCCCCGGGCCAGGCCGTGCCCGACCGCGTGCCCTACCAGGCCCCGCCGCGCCAGCGCAGCATCATGATCTACCTCTATATAGGCCTCGGCATCCTGGTGACCATCCTCGGCGTGATGGGCATCACCCAGCTGGTCAACAACGAGGAGGCCCGCACCGCCATCGTGACGGTGAAGGAACAGGGCAGCACCTACTCCGGCAGCGCCGTCATCGTGCGCGATGAGGTGGTCTATACCCAGGAAGGCGTATCCGACATCGTCTACATCGCGCAGGAGAACGCCTCCGTCAGCCGGGGCGACCCGGTGTGCACCGTCTACGCCACGGGCTTCTCCAGCCGCGAGTTCACCCAGCTGAGCGCCTACCGCAAGCAGATCAAGGATTATCTCAACCTCCTGCGCAATCAGTCGGATACGCCGGACACCCGGCTGCAGCTGCTGGAAAACACCATCTTCAGCCGCGCGGTGGAGACCCGCTCGCTGGTGCAGGGCTTCCAGGGCAGCCTGCTCAGCCAGGAGACGCTGCTGAGCGAGGCCGTGACGGCCCGCTATGACTATCTGCGCCAGAAATACCCGGACGACACAAAGCTGACCCGCCTGTACGACAACGAGCGCAACCAGATGCAGCGCATCGACACCTGGACCAAGCAGTACACCGCGGGCGACAGCGGCATCATCAGCTTCTACACCGACGGCTTTGAGGACGCGCTGAACCTGAGCACCGCCGAAAGCTACAGCCCCGCGCAGGTGCGCAGCATGTACAACGGGGCCGTGCCCGACACCTTCCAGCGCGGGCGGGACCTGACCGACATCTACCGCCTGGTGCGCCCCTACGAGTGGTCGGTGCTGATGCTGGCGGACGACCAGCGCTGGAACCCCGCCATCGGCGACGTGTACCAGATCATGATCGAGAGCTTCGACAACACCGTCGTGCCGGGCGAGGTGACGGGCGTCACCCGCTCGGGCGGCGACCTGCTGGTGCGGCTCAGGGTGACGTCCTCCGTGGAGCCCGTGCTCAACATCCGCAGCTGCCATGTGCAGCTTTCCACCTCCATCGTCACCTACGCGGTGCCCACCTCGGCCATCGTCTCCAAGGACGGCATCCTGGGCGTGGTGGTGCAGTTCAAGGAGGGCAAGTTCATCGTGCCGGTGAACATCGTCTCGCAGGACGCCACGCAGACCTATGTGACCCCGCTCAACCCCGGCCACCTCACCGAGGGCATGAGCGTGCAGCTGAACCCGCAGGAGCAGGCCAGGCGCGAACAGCAGCAGCAGGGGCAGTAAATGCCCGGCCGGGCCGCCTTTGAGGGCGTCCCTGTCCGACCGATCGATCGGAAATGGCGCTCTCCTGCACGCCGCCCGGCCGCGCGGTGAATCCTTAACTTGCAATCACGCCCTTATCCCCTTATAATGTACTGTATGAAATTGTGCGATGCCTCCGGCTTGCGCAAGGGCAGATTTGAGGAGGACTTTCATGGATTTTCGCTCGATGCTCGATCAGGTAAAATCGGCCTTCGTTATCGGGAAGGGCAACGCCTTCCTGCACGGCCAGAGCGAGCGGCGGCAGGAGCCGGATGAGCCTCAGCAGTCTGGCCGGGGTTACGCCCCGGGCTATCAGGCCCCCTATCAGCAGCCCGCCGCGCCCTATGGGGCCGAAGGCATGTACCAGGCCCCCGAGCAGGGCTATTATCAGCAGCCCGTGCAGCAGAGCGCCCCGCAAGCGGCCCAGCAGAGCGTGCCGCAGCAGGGCTATTATCAGATGCCGCCCCAGCAGGCCGCCCAGGCCCCCTGGCAGCAGCCGGCTCAGGCGCAGCAGGCGTCCTGGCAGATGCCGCAGCAGGCCGCCTGGCAGCAGAGCGCCCCGCAGGGCACGCAGCAGAGAGCGCCCCAGAGCGCCGCTCCCCGGCCCCAGCAGTCAAGCGGCTTCCAGACCCAGATCGACCCCTTCGGGCAGGTGCGCAACCGCCGGGGCAGCCGTCACCGCGAGGAGCCGGAGGCCGCGTGGGCCCAGCCCCAGGCGGAGAACCTGGTGCAGTTCCCCGGCGCGGACAGGCAGCAGGCCGCCGCCCCGCAGCAGGTGGATGCCTACGTGATCAATGTGTTCAACCTCAACAGCTGCCGCCAGGCCATGAGCTGCCTGCGGCGCGGCCAGTGCACGCTGATCGTGATGGACCAGCTCTTTGACAAGGCCGAGATCCGCCGTTATGTGGACATGCTGACCGGCGCGTGCTACGCGCTGGGCGGCACCATGACGAGGCTCTCGTCCAAGATCGGCTTTTACATCATGGCCCCCTCGGGCATGACCGTCTACACCGACCCCACCACCTCAAACGCCAACGCCGGCCGGCCCGCCGTGCCGCAGGCCGCCTACGCGCCCGCCGCCGAGGCGGCCGCGCCCCGCGCGGGTGAGTTCTCATCTCAGGGCGGCTATGGCGCCGCGCCGCAGATGAGCTTCTCCGCGAGCGCCGCGGAGCCCAGGCCCCAGACGGCCGCCCAGGGCTATGAGCAGGGCTACGATCAGTCCTGGCGCCAGGGCGCGTGGCGGCAGGACGCCGCCGGGCAGGAAGCCGGCCGCGCCGACCCCTATGACAGTCAGCAGGAGGCGGCGCGCTACGCGCAGTAAGCCCCCCTTCAACAAGCAAAGACGATCGAGAGGAGAACCCGCATGGCCATCACAGTGACAATGATCGAAGAAAAAGAATTCAAAACCAAGGTGCGCGGGTACGACCCGGTGGAGGTCGATGAGTTTCTGGATGAGATCTGCGACGAAATGGTGGAAATGCAGGGCACCATCCAGACGCTGCGCGAACAGCTGAAGCAGAAGAGCGCGGAAGCGGGCTCTTCCTCCTTCGCCCCGCTGCCCATCGCGCCGCAGGCCCCGCTTTCCTCGCTGGCCCCCCTGCCGCTTGAAAAGGCGGAGCCGGAGGAGGACAGGCTGCCCGCCGATCTGACGGCCGCGCAGCAGCTGCTGGAGAAGACGCAGCGCGCCTGCGACGAGGTGCTGGCCGAGGCCAAAAAGCGCGCCGAGGACATCATCAGGGAAGCCGAGGACCAGGTGCCCGACCCCGAGCTTGAGGATCTGGAGAGCCAGAAGGAGCAGGTGCGCGCCGAGATCGACAAGCTCAAGAGCGAGGCCGAGGCCTTCCGCCGCCGCTTCCAGTCCATGCTGAAAGACCAAAACGACATATTAGAAACGGATCTGTTCTGATGCTGCTGGGTACATTGGAAGCCGGGGGCACCAAGATGGTGATGGGCCTTGCGGATGAGGACTGCCGTATCCTCAAGCGGGAGAGCTGCCCCACCCGCATGCCCGAGGAGACCCTGGCGGATATACTTGATTTTTTCAGGCCCCTGGGCATCGACGCCCTGGGCATCGCCACCTTCGGCCCGGTGGATCTGCGGCCCGGCTCGCCCGGCTTTGGCAGCATCATCAACACGCCCAAGCTGGCCTGGCGGGGCTTCCCGCTTTACAGCCGCCTCAGGGAGGCGCTGGGCGTGCCCTGCGCCATCGACACCGATGTGAACGGCGCGGCGCTGGCCGAGGCCCGCATGGGCGCGGTCCGCGGCCTTGAAAACTGCGTCTATTTCACCGTCGGCACGGGCATCGGCGGCGGCGTGCTCTCGGGCGGCCGCCTGGTGCACGGGCTGATCCACCCCGAATGGGGCCACACGCCCATCTCCCGCCACCCGGAGGACCCGCTCACCCGCGGCGTCTGTCCCTACCATGAGAACTGCGCCGAAGGCCTGGCGGCAGGCCCCTCCATGCAGGCCCGCTGGGGCGTGCCGGCGCAGGAGCTGCCGGAGGGCCACTTCGCCTGGGAGCTGGAGGCCTACTACCTGGCCCAGCTGTGCATCACCGCCATGATGACCGTTTCGCCCGAGCGCATCGTGCTGGGCGGGGGCGTGATGAGCCATGCCTCGCTTTACCCCATGGTGCGCGAAAAGGCCAACCAGCTGCTGGGCGGCTACCTGGCCAGCCCCACCCCCGAGGAGATGGACGCCTTCATCGTGCCCCCCGCCCTCTGGCCCGACAGCGGCCTGATCGGCGGCGCGCTGCTGGCAAAGGATATGCTGAAGCAATAAGAGCTTTTATGAATGGATAAACGGCGCCGAAAGGCGCCGTTTCAGATTGATTTTCTTCCGGGTCCTGCGCGGATCTCTCCTCGTCCCGCCCGGGCCGAGCGAAGCAGAGCGGGTCGGGAAGGGCTGTATCGTACCAACAAAAAACGTTAATGCATCCAAAGCGCAGAGGAATTTTGGCTTAGAGCAAGGAGCGGGTGCGAAGGCGTAGCGGCGCTACGGCGAGCGTTCGCGACGCCGCTTCTAAGACAAAAGGCCCGACACGACGATGCGTTAACGATTTGAATTGGTACTACTTGTCCAGCGCCTCCAGCACGCCCACCGCGCCGATCAGGCCCTCCATGCCGGCCTCCTCCACGCGGCCCTCGTCCATCAGGGTGGCGATGGCCGGGTCCAGCGGCAGGCGGCAGACGGCGGGGATGCTGTGGCGGCCGGCCAGCTCCTGCGCGCGGCTCCTGCCGAAGAGCTCGTGCCTTCCGCCGCAGTCCGGGCAGATGAAGTAACTCATGTTCTCCACCAGCGCCAGCACGGGGATGTTCATCATATCGGCCATGTTCACGGCCTTCTCCACGATCATGCCCACCATCTCCTGCGGCGAGGCCACGATGATCACGCCGTCCAGCGGCAGGCTCTGGAACACGGTCAGCGGCACGTCGCCGGTGCCCGGGGGCATGTCCACAAACATGAAATCCACCTCGCCCCAGACCACGTCCGTCCAGAAGCTCTTCACCATGCCGGCCACCACCGGGCCGCGCCAGATCACGGGGTCGGTCTCCTTATCCAGCAGCAGGTTGACCGACATGATCTTGGTGCCGCCCGCGGAAACCTGCGGCAGCATCTCTTCGTTGTTGCCCATGGCCTTGTCCGTCACCCCGAAGCCGTGGGGGATGGAGGGGCCGGTGATATCGGCGTCCAGAATCGCGCTCCGGTGCCCGCGGCGCTGCATGGCGGCGGCCAGCAGGCAGGTGACCAGCGATTTTCCCACGCCTCCCTTGCCGGAAATGACGCCGATCACATGCTTCACAGCGGATTTGGCGTTCTGCGGCGCGCTGAAATCCGGCGGGGCCTTCCGGTCGCCGCAGCCGGCCTGCGCGCAGCCGCTGCACTTTCCATCGCAGTTGCTCATATTACATCCCTTCTCCGCGGCCGGGCCGCGGCGTCAAAGCAGATTGTCCTTCTCGATCTGCGTGATCTGATCCACGCGCCGCTGGTGGCGGCCGCCTTCAAATCCCTCGGTCAGAAAGGCGCGCACGATCATCTTGGCCGTTTCCTCGCCGATCACACGCGCGCCGATGGAGATCATGTTGGCGTCGTTGTGCCGCCGGGCCATCATGGCGCTGTAAGGCTCCGACACCATGGCGCAGCGGATGCCCTTCACCTTGTTGGCGGCCAGGCCGATGCCGACGCCCGTGCCGCAGATGAGGATGCCCAGCTCGCATCGCCCCTCCGCCACGGCCTCGGCCGCCAGGCGCGCGGGCACGGGGTAGTCGCAGCTCTCCCCGCTGTTCGTCCCGAAATCCTCATAGGCCAGCCCCAGCTCATCCAGCACCTCTATCACCCAGCGCTTCATCTGCAGCGCGGTATGGTCATTGCCAAGCGCGATCATAAATCATCCTCCTTATTGCTGTCTTTTTATTGTAGAGCGCAAAATGGGATTGCGCAAGAGAAAGGCCGGGCCCCAAAAGTTCTCTTTTTATTTGTCCATTCCGTCTCCCAATATTGACATACGCCCGTGCCGAGCCTATAATGCCTGCGGCGCTTCAAAGCGCCGAAGGCTTAAAGGAAACACTGTTTTGACGCGATCCGATCTTCTGTTGCTGCTGGGCGCGAAACTGCGCAGCCAGCCGCCCGACTGGGCGGCTTTTTCCGCCTGCGCCAAACGCTGACCGCCCACAGAATATAAAGGAGATCTTTCATTTTGATTCGTACCGATATCCGCAACATCGCCATCATCGCCCACGTGGACCACGGCAAGACCACCCTGGTGGACCAGATGCTCAGGCAGGGCGGCGTGTTCCGCCAGAACCAGCAGGTGCAGGAGCGCGTGATGGATTCCAACGACCTGGAGCGCGAGCGCGGCATCACGATCCTGGCCAAGAACACCGCCGTACATTACGGCGACCTTAAGATCAACATCGTCGATACCCCCGGCCACGCCGATTTTTCCGGCGAGGTGGAGCGCGTGCTCAAGATGGTGGACGGCGTGCTGCTGCTGGTGGACAGCTTTGAAGGCCCCATGCCGCAGACCCGCTTCGTGCTGAAAAAGGCCCTCGACCTGAAGCTGCCCGTGCTGATGGTGATCAACAAGGTGGACAGGCCCGACGCCCGCTGCGAGGAAGTGGTGGGCGAGCTGCTGGACCTGCTGATCGACCTGGATGCCGACGCGGACACGCTGGACAGACCCATCCTTTACGTGAGCGCGCGCAAGGGCACCGCCACGCTGGATATGGAAAGGCCCGGCACCGACCTCAAGCCCCTGTTTGACGCGATCGTCAGGTACATCCCCGCGCCCGAGGGCGACCCGGACGGCCCGGCGCAGATGCTGATCTCCACCATCGACTACAATGAATACGTGGGCCGCATTGGCGTGGGCCGCATCCAGCGCGGCACCTTCACCACGGGCATGACGGCCGTGCGCTGCAACTACCGCAGCGAGGAGGTCAGCGCCCCCTTCCGCGTGACCGAGCTGAGCACCTACACGGGCCTCACGCGCACGCCGGCCGAATCCGTCTCCATGGGTGACATCATGGCCCTCAGCGGCCTGCCGGACCTGTCCATCGGCGACACCGTATGCCTGGCGGGCGCGGCGGAGCCCCTGCCCTTTGTGGCCATCGGCGAGCCGACGGTGAAGATGAGCTTTTCGGTGAACGACAGCCCCTTCGCCGGGCGCGACGGCACCTATGTGACCAGCCGTCACCTGCGCGCGCGCCTGTACCGCGAGCTGGAAACGGATGTGAGCCTGCGGGTGACCGACGGCGACACGCCCGATGTGTTTGAAGTGTGCGGCCGCGGCGAGCTGCACCTGTCCATCCTGATCGAGACCATGCGCCGCCAGGGCTACGAATTTCAGGTATCGCGCCCCGAGGTGCTGTTCCACTACGAAAACGGCCAGAAGCTGGAGCCCATCGAGCGCCTGCTGTGCGACGTGCCCCAGGCCTACGCGGGCGCGGTGATCGAAAAGATCGGCCGCCGCCGCGGCACGCTGGAGAGCATGGCAGGCCTTGACCGCGTGCGTCTCAGCTTCCTCGTGCCCAGCCGCGGCCTGTTCGGCTACCGCAGCGAGTTTCTGACCGATACCCGCGGCGAAGGCATCATGAGCGCGGTCTTCTCCGGCTACGAGCCCTACCGCGGCGACATCCCCCACCGCAACACCGGCAGCCTGGTCTGCTTTGAGACGGGCGAGGCCACCCAGTACGGCCTGTACAACGTGCAGGACAGGGGCAACCTCTTCATCGGCGCGCAGACCCCCGTGTACGCCGGCATGGTCTGCGGCCAGTCCAACCGCCCAGGCGACATCGTGGTGAACGTGTGCAAGCAAAAGCACGTTTCCAACGTGCGCAACTCCTCCGCCGCGGAGGACAGCCTGCGCCTGGTCAGCGTGCAGCCCCTGACGCTGGAAGAGAGCCTGGAGTTCATCGACGACGACGAACTGCTGGAAGTGACCCCCAAAGCCCTGCGCATCCGCAAGCGCGAGCTGCGCCACGACCAGCGCGCCAAGGAAGAGAGCAGAAGGAAGCAGACGGCGGAGAAGTGACGCCGTTTCCCAGGCAGATGCCAAGTGGGCTGCCGAACAATCGGCAGCTCACTTGGCATCTGATGGTTATTTCTTCTGCTCGTGCAGCCCTTGAATGCTTGCGAAGGCCTGCGCCGGGGCAAAATCAATCACCGGCGGCGTATTGCCATAGACAGGCGCAGGCCCCGGTACTGGGGCAGCCCAGCGTACAGCGTTCACGATCAGCTGCTGGATCAGGGGCATGTGATACACAGGGAAGGCCTCGTGCCCGGGCCGGAGGTAGAAGATTCGCCCCTTACCCCGGTAAAAACAGCATCCACTGCGGAACACTTCGCCGCCCTCAAACCAGCTGATGAGCACCTGCTCATCGGGCTGTGGGATGTTGAAGTGCTCCCCGTACATTTCCTCCTGGGGAATGATGATTTTCTCCGGCAGCCCCGCGGCTATGGGATGGGCGGGACTGACCACCCAGAGGATCTCCTTTTCCCCGTCCTCGCGCCACTTGAGCAGACCGCTGTCGGTGCCGCAGATCCTGCGGAATATTTTGGAGGCATGGCCGGAATGCAGCACGATCAGCCCCATTCCCCTCTCGGTAATGTGTCGATGCACCCGCTCCACCGCCTCATCCGATACCTCCGCATGAGCCATGTGGCCCCACCAAATCAGCACATCAGCGGAGGAAAGCGCCTCCTCGCTCAGTCCGTGTTCCGCCTCGCGCAGGGTGGCGGTTGTAGCCTCAAACCCGGCCTGACGGAGAAAGTTCGCGATGCATCCGTGTATCCCCTCGGGGTAAATCTTTCGAATATCCTCAAACTGCACCTCGTGTAGATACTCGTTCCATACTAGAACATGAAGCTGTTTCAAACTGAGCCCTCCTTTTCCCTGCCTCAGACCTTTTCCCACTGTCCGCTTGCAGCGGATCGCAGCACCGCCTCCACAGCGCGCTGGTTGACAAGCCCATCCTCCACCGTAGCGGAAAGCCCATCGCCCCGGCCCAGCAAGATATCGGCAAAACTCTGCGTCTGATCGGCACGGTATTCATCCGGTATTCTCAGTTCCACATAGGTATTGCCGCGACGCATGGCCTCCCCCTGGCACAGGCTGAGGGTATCCTGATCCGGTCTGGCATCCAACTCGTAGATCAGGGATCCCTTGCTGCCGTAGATCTCCATGCGCTGGTAGTTGCCCCGGCCATAAGCGAAACGGGTGATCTCAAACACTGCAGACAGGCCGCCTTCCATGCACGCCAAAGCGTTGGAAAAGTCGTCCACATCCACTGGGCCGAGACCGCTGCCGTCGAGCTTAACCCGCTCATGGACAAAAGTGCCGTTATGGCCGATCAGTTTTTCATAGCCGCGCCCCGTCACAAAGCTCACAAGATCGAGCCCATGGCTGCCAAGATCTCCCAGCGCGCCGGACCCCGTGCGCTCGCCGATAAAACGCCACAAGAGCGGCGTCTGAAACACCGGCAGTCCCCAGGCCTGAAAGTAGCGAAGGTTCACATGGTAGAGCTCTCCCAACTCGCCGCTGCGCACCAGCGCCCTGGCGTATCGGGCAGCCGCCTTGAAGCGGTAGGAAAAGCACACCATGTTGGCAAGGCTGCGTCCACGCGTCTCCTTTGCCAGCCGCTCGGCCTGCTGTACGTTCATGGCCAGAGGCTTTTCAACGCTGAATGGAAGACCTGCCCCAGCCGCCTGAAGGGCAATGGGAATATGCACATCGTTAGGGGTGCAGATATCCAGAGCGTCTACCCCGGCGAGCGCGATCAGCTCCTCGCTGTTGCGGTAGCAGCGTTCCATGGGGATACCGTATTCCTGAGAGGCTGACTTGAGGGCCGCTGCGTCCGTATCGCAAAGCGCCGAGAGCTCCAGATCAGGGCTGCGCAGGATGCCGGGGATGTGCGCCCAGCGCGCGATGGCGCCGACACCGATCAGACCGATTTTTTTCGCGGGCATGCTTGTTGCTCCTTTGCTGCATTGTTTGTCACCGTTCCGTAAAAGGCGGGCAAGGGCTTGTGCCCTTGCCCGAGTATTTCCGATAGTAAGCGTATTACTTCATTCTTTCAAGCGCTGTCAGCTTAATTTCAAGGTATCTGTCGCTGCCCATGCGCTTCATCTGGTCAATGTAGGCGTCCCACTCCTCGTCGATGCCGCCGGAGGTGATCCACTTGGCGCGCATCTGGCGGGCGTAGTCGTTGATATCACGGTAGAGGGAGGCGATCTCAATGGTTTCTTCCTCTGTATGGATCACATCCGGGAAGGGGTCGATAACAAAGTCCTCGCCCAGCTTGGAAGTCACCAACTTCAGGCCGTCGCCGGATTCCGGGTTCAGGATCAGCTTGTCGCTGAAGCCCGGCTCCACATATTTGGGGCCGAAATCGCGCAGGCTCTGATCCCAGTACCAGGCGTCAGCACTGGTGCCCTCCGGTGGGTTGTTCAGCGCGTAGGTGCCATCGGCATTTTTGGTGATTACGGTGCCTATGGCGCCCCAGAAATTCTGGATGCTCGCCTCGCTGTTATAGAACTCATCCACCCAGCGCAGGGCCAGAGCCGGATCCTTGCACGCCGTGGTGATGGCCACTTCGTTCCTCTGGATGCTGTTCACGCCGTTGTGGTCGCCATAGGCATAAGCCTTGCCGTCCGGCCCGGCGATGGGGGCGATGGCAATATACTGGCTGCTCCACTTGCCAAATTCAGCGTCGTGGCTCCAGGAGTAGTACATGCCAACCAGCGGCACGTCGTTGTTTTGCATCTTGCCGCGACGCATTTGCTCATCCTGCGTGAAGGATTCGGGGTCAATGATGCCTGCCGCGTACAGCTCGTGCAGCCATTTGATGCCGGCCTTGTAGTTTTCAGTCATGGGATAGTAAACAAACTGGCCGTCAATGCTGGTGATGCCATTGCCCTTGTAATCGGAGATCTGGAAGGGGTTGAGAAAGTCGGCATGATAATCCTTGTCAAAGCTGATGGGGAACTCGTCGTTCGGGTCGCCGTTTCCGTTGGCGTCCTGCTCCTTGAAGGCGGTCAGCACCTGGGTCAGCTCATCCAGCGTGGTGGGCACGGCCAGACCAAGGTTATCCAGCCACTGCTTGTTGATAATTGGCTGATTGCAGGTAATGGGCCGCGCGGGAAGGTTCTTGGCCAGCGTATAGATGTGCCCGTCGGGATAGGTGGTCAGTGTTTTAAAGGCCTCGTAGCTGGCCATGGCGGCCTGATAGTTGGGCATGTTTTCCGCGATCAGGTCTTCCAGCGGCAAAAAGTATTCAAGGTTGTTCATGATGTCGGTATCGTTGAAGGTACCGCTGCCGAATACGATGTCAGGCAACTCGCCGCCGGCCAGCAGAATGTTCTTCTGCTCCTCCCAGTCGGTGCTGGAGACGACTTGCCAGTTGATCTTCACATTGGTGCGCGCCTCCAGATCGATCAGCCACTGGTTTTGTTTGAAGCTGTCGCCCATGTCGCCCCAGCGCATGGTGAGCACTGTAAACTCAACGGGCTCCTGTGTCAGCGGCGCTTCGCACAGCGCCTCTGCTGAGGGGGCCAGCATCGCTGCCAGCAGAAGAAAGCTTACCAGATACTTCAGTTTTTTCATGATATGAACCACTCCTTCTGTAATATTACTTGCGCGGCCCGGCCGCGCGTGTTCCCGATCTCATCCCTTTACGGCGCCGATCATCACGCCCTGGTTGAAATACTTTTGCACAAAGGGATAAAAGCACATGATGGGCAAGGTGGAAACGATGATGGAGCTGTAACGGATCAGCGCTGCCTTGCGCAGGGCGATCTGCACATGCTCGCCCGTTCCCATGGCGGACTGCATCTGGTTGGTTACCAAAATGTTGCGCAGGATGATCTGCAAGGGCATCAGTTGATCATCACGCAGATAGATCAGGGCATTGAAATAGGAGTTCCAGTGTCCGACGGCAATCCAAAGTGCCAGCACCGAAAGGATTGCCTTGGAAAGCGGCAGCACAATGGTGAAAAAAAAGCGCAGATTGCCGCAGCCGTCGATCTGAGCCGCATCCCACAGATCAGGAGGGATGTTGCTTTCAAAAAAAGTACGAGCCACAATGACGTTATAGCTGGAGACAGCGAAGGGAACGATCATCACCCAGAAGTTGTTGTACAGCCCAAACTGCTTCACCGTCATAAAGATGGGGATAAGTCCGCCCGAAAAAAACATGGGGATAACAAACAGCACCATAAGGGGGCCGCGCAGCACCAGATCCTTTCGGGAGAGGGCGTACGCAGCGGCAACGTTGACAAGCAGGCCAAAGGCCGTCCCAAGCATAGTGTAGATCAGGGTATTGCGGTAGCCGATCCAGAGCTTTTCATGCTCCAGCAACGCCTGATAACCTTCCATGGTGAAGCCGACCGGCCGCAGCCAGACCTTGCCGGTGCTGACCGCAGAAGGATCGCTGAAAGAGGAAATGATAATAAAATATAAAGGGTAAAGTATTATTACGAGCAGCAGAGCGGCAAACAGATAGTTCACCGTATCAAACAGCCGGTCAGAACCCCTGCTGCGGATGCGTGTCTGGAGTTTTCCCCAAATAGTCATCGCTTTCCCTCCTTATCAGAACAATCCGGAATCATTAATTCGCCGGGTCATTAAATTGACAAGCAGAAGCAGTGCCAGGTTGATCGAGGTGTTGAACAGGTTGATGGCGGTGGAATAGTTGTACTGGGCGCTGATAATGCCAATTTTATAGGTGTAGGTGGAGATAATCTCGCTGGTGGAGGCGTTGAGGTTGTTCTGCATCAGGTAGACCTTTTCAAAGCCTACATTCATGATGTTGCCCGCTCGCAGTACCAGCAGGATGGCGGCTGTCGGCAGCAAAAGAGGAAGATCAATGTGCCGGATGCGCTGCAGGCGGCTGGCCCCGTCTACGGTGGCGGCTTCATACAACGTGGGATCAATGGAAGACAGGGCAGCCAGATAGATGATGCTGTCCCAGCCTGCGTGCTGCCAGATATCCGTCCACACATAGATATGCGAAAAGGCCGAGGCGTTGCCCATCAGATTGGGTGCTTCCGCTCCAAACAGCCGGTAAGCCTGCCCGATCAGTCCCGAGCCGGGGGAGAGAAAAATCATGATCAGCCCCACCATGACCACAGTGGAGATAAAATGCGGCAGATAAGTTACGGTCTGAAACAATCGTTTGAAGCGCTGCGCACGCATCTGGTTAACGGCCAGCGCCAGCAAGATGGGCAGTGGAAAGCCTGCCAGCAGGCTATACAAGCTAAGGCGCAGCGTGTTGCGCACCGTGTTTTCAAACTGAAATGAATTAAAAAACTTAGTAAAATTGGCATACCACGGATCCATCCAGGGGCTGCCCAGAATCCCTAGAGAATTGCGGTAGTTTTTAAAAGCGATGATGACGCCGTACATCGGCTTGTAGGCAAACAACAACAGCAGCACAAGGGCGGGTGCCAGCAACAGATACAGCCCGGCGTTTTTTGAAATGCTGTGCCAAACACTTCGCGACCTTTGCCCCGGGGATCGATCCGACAGGCTGTTGGACATCCGATCGCCTCCACTAAATGTTATCGTTAACATATTCAAAAAATATCACATAAATACCATATTGTCAATGTGTTTTTGATAGGTTTTTTGAAATATGCTTATTTTTATTGTGTATTCGGACATTCTTGTGTTAAAATGGTTATCGTTAACACAAGACTCAGACAATCGACGAGGAGGCTGAGATGATTACCCAGAAAGACATCGCCCGGGAAGCAGGGGTAAGCGTCATGACTGTGTCCAGAGTGGTCAATGGGCAGTATAAAAAAGTATCCCGGGAAAATATTGAAAAGATCCAGAGTATCATCAGTCGATACGGCTATGTGCCCAACCTGTCAGCGCGCAGCCTGTCTTCCAAATCGTCCGGCATCGTTGTATTGATTATCCGCGGCAAGGGCAATCGCCTGATGGACCCCTATAACGGCGCCATCGTCGGCTACATGTCCCAGTTTTTGCAGGAGGCAGGGTACAGCACCATGGTTTATACGGTGCTCGATTACAGAGATGTGACGCGCAGACTTCGCACCTGGAACGCGCAGGGGGCCATTTTTTTCGGCATGTTTGATAATGAAATCGAGCAGATCCGCGAGGAAAACAAGATACCACTGGTGTTCAACGATTCTTACAGCACGCTGCGCCAGGTGACCAACATCGGCATAGATGATTTTAAGGGCGGGCAATTGGCCGCCCGCTACCTGATCGGCATGGGACATCGCCTGGTCGGCTTCTGCGGGACCTCGCTGAGCGACAACGGCGTAGACAGGCAGCGTTTTCTCGGATTTTCATCCGTGCTTAAGGAGGCGGGCTGCCCGCTGAGTGAAGAGAGCGTTTTCGATGCAGACCTTGAGAGTCTGCCCCCGCCTGACGCCTATGCTGACGGCAGGCAGCCTACAGCCCTGTTCATCACCTCTGATCTGAAGGCCATTGAGTTTTCCCTGCGCATGAGGAGTCAGGGTCTGCACGTACCTCAGGATTGTTCCCTGATTGGCTTTGACGACCTGCCCATCGCTGGCTTCACCACCCCTCCGCTCACGACGATTCGGCAAGATATCCGCCAGAAGGCACGCTACACAGTCGATACCCTGCTGAACCATATGGCGGATTCTTCCCGTCCCTCTGAGCGCATAGTGCTGGATGTCAGCCTCGTTGTGCGCGGCAGCGTGGCGGATCTGCGCACATAGCGATTCCTTCTTCTTTCGTTTGACCCCTCCCCCTCCTTCTGCAGCACTGAACTCAGTTTCTGCAAGGAGGGATCATCATTGCTTGAAGATATTGTCAGCCAATACAAGGGCGGCTTTGCGCCCGGCGCCAGCACGGAGCTGCGCGCGCAGCGCAACCTGACCCGCAGGCTCGCCCTGATCTCGGGCAGCCTGACCACCAACCAGCGCACCAGCGTGGGCGGTATCGGCGCGCGCGTGTATAAGGACGGGGTGTACGGTTTCGCCTCGGCAGCGGAGCTGACGGGCGAAGCGGCGGGCAAGGTGCTTGAAAGCGCCACGGCCAACGCCGAGCTGCTGGCCCGCTACGCAGGGCGCACCACGGGCGCGCGCTCCCCCTCCTTCAGCGCGGGCAGCGTCAGCGTGGCGGGGATCGTGTGCCCATCGGCCTCGATCAGGATATCCTCCGCCGTGAAGGCGGCCTCCTCCGCGCCGGAAACGGCCCAAAGACCCAGCAGCATCGCTGCCGTCAGCAGCAGAGACATCAGTCTTTTCATGGTAAATCTCCCTCCCTTTCTGATCTCGGCCCTATGATACCCCAATTCCCACGGCCTGTCATTTATTTCTCTTGTCAAAGCCGGCGCGGCAGTCAGCGGTCAAGATAAAACAATCTGTGATCGACCCAGAGAAGCCCTCCGATTCTGCGCATACGGCCGCCCGGATGCGCAAGAAGCGGCGAGGGTCAGCCCTCTCCCTCCCCCTCCTGCCCGGCGGCCTCGCGGCCCTTGCCCGCCGGCAGGGCCTCCAGCATGGCGCGGGCGGCGGGCAGGGCTTCCAGCACGGCCCCGCGCGCAGCGCCGAGCATGGATTCCATGCCGCCGGAAAACAGGTCGCTCACCGCGCGGCGGATCATCCTGCGCGTTTCCGGGTCCATGTCCATCATCGCGCGCATGGAGCGCAGGGCGGGCCCGGGCGCGGGCTTCACCAGGTCGCTCACCTTCTCACGGCTCTCGTCGGCGCTCAGCACGCTGTAAATCGCGTCGCAGAACACCTCGCGCTGCTGAAGGCTGAGGCCCCCCAGCCACTCGTCCAGCACTTCGTCGCGCAGCACCGCCATGCGGCTCAGCTGCGGCAGACGCACAAAGGCAGGCGCGTCATCCTCCACCACCCAGGTAAACAGATCGTGCTGCAGCACGCTGAAGCCCTCGCTTTTCACCACGATGCCCGGCTCATGCCGCCGCATCAGCATGCCCACCAGCGAGCCCTGCGGTAGATAGGCAAGGATGCGCCCGGTCACGGCGGCGTAGCCCGCCGATTCCACGTCCCTGTCCATCAGGCCCGGCCCGTCGAAGCTGTACACGCCCAGGATCCTCTCCTGCACCTCCCGCCGCGCGAAGGCCGAGGCCCAGACGGCCAGGTTGCCGCCCTTGGAGTGCCCGGTCACGATCAGCGGGGCCTGGCCGCCCTCCGCCATGCGCTCCAGATAGGCCCTGGCATCCTTCTGCGCGGGCACGGGGCTTTCGAAGGACATGTTGAAATCCTCCTTCCAGCCCACCAGCGTGCTGTCCGTACCCTCGTAGCCGATCACCCGCGTTCCGTCCGGCAGCGTGAGCGTCAGCGCGCAGAACTGCTTTTCGCTTTCCGGGTCCGTCTCCTTCACATAGCCGCTGAGCCGGATATCGGCGTAGCGCGGCGAAGAGGACATGGCGCGCATCAGTTCCAGCCGCTTTTTGAAAAACACGTTGTAGACATGCTCGGCCTCCACATGCTCCATCAGAGCGGCCGCCTCCGCCATGCTGAGGCTCTGCGCCTGTTCAAAGGCAATGCCGTAGGGCAGGTAGGTCAGCTGCGAAAAGCAGGCGACATCCACCTCGTTCAGGGGCTCCCGTTCAAAGCGCAGCGCCCCGACGCGCTTTGCGTAATCCGACAGATTGGCCATATCGCTCCTCAATCCCCTTCAGGCGTTCCACGCACGGGGCCGTCCGCCCAGTGCACAAAGTCAAAGTCGTCCAGCGCGTCCAGCCCCTCGGTGTCCACGGGCGCTTCCGTCTGCTGCGGCGCGTCCTTCTGCTGCTGCACCGTGAGCATCTTGGTCATCATATAGCCGGTGCGGCCGTCCGCCCACACCTTGCACCACCACTCGCCCCAGCGCAGCAGGTAGACCCGGCTGCCGTTGGGATAGAGGCCGTAGGACTCCGAACCCGTGGAGGCCTTCCTGCGCAGATTCGCGCCCTCGCCGCCCGGGTTGTTCACCCGGATGGCCTGCGCGCCCTCGGGCGGGACGGGCTCCTGCGTCTGCGCGCCCGCCGCGCCCGGCTGCAGGGCGGACTGCGCCGCGGCCTCCCCTTCCGCCGCCTGGGCGGGCAGCAGGGCCTCCGCCGTTGGCTGGGGCGTGACGCCCCAGGCCATCATGAAGCCCACGCGCCCATCCGGCGCGATCACGTGTACAAAATCTTCGGTAAAGCCCAGCAGCCGCATCTGCGTGCCGTTGGCATAGCCCTTCAGTTTCTCGCTTTTATAGCTCTGCGCCGCGCGCAGCGTAAGGGCGGGCCCATCCTGATAGGCCACCTCCACCACCGGCAGCTCTTCCTGCCCCAGGCCCTCCTGCGGCAGCGGGGAAAGGTCGCTTTCTTTCAGCCAGCCCTTCAGGCTGCCGATCCGTACGGGCTGCCAGCCTCCCTCGGCCTCGCCCTCCGCCTGCGCGGTCACGCCGTTGAAATACAGCCCCAGGCTTTCCGCCCCATCGGAGGGGCTTGCGCGCAGCGCCTGCACGGGCGCATCCTCCCTGCTGAGCAGCAGCCCGGCCGCCTGCCCTTCCCCCAGCGCAGGGGCGGGTGCCGCCAGCATCAACGCGGCCGCCAGCCACGCGTAGATCCTTCTCATCATAGGGTCTCCTTTCAAAGCGCCGGCGCCGCGGCCGGTCTTCCTTCTGATTATACCAAACGCCGCAAAGCGGGGGAAACAAAAAAACCGGGCCGCGCTCCCCGCCGCAAAGCGCGCCCCGGCCAAAGGCTATAAAAGGTCAGCCATTTCCGGCATATTTTCCCAGTATCTCCTGGGCATGTGGCTCATGCGGCAGCGCGGGTTCTCTCGGCCCTCGATGGCCACGGTATCGTAAAAGCGCTTCCACAGCGCCTGCCAGCCCGCCTCCTCGGCGCTCAGCTCGGGTGCGCGCAGGCTCTCCACCCGCAGCACCCGGGCCCTTCCCTCCTCATGAAGCAGCGCCGCGCCGTGGGTCCTGTCGACGATGGCGAAGCGCTCCTGCGCAAGGCGCAGGCAGAAATGCTCCGCGATGCAGGGCAGCACATAGTTCTTCGGCGTGATAAAGGCCACCAGCAGGCCCTCCGCCCGCGCAAAGCGGGTAAAGCCCTTCAGCAGATGCGCCTCGCCCAGCAGGTGCCTCTCGGCGGACAGCAGCCGCGAGACGAGCTCGTCCCCGTTTTTTTGACAGATGCCGCCGCCCTCCCGATAGCCCCTCAGCAGAAAGCGCAGCAGGTGCAGCTCCTTTTGCGAAAGGCAGCTGCAGAACACGTTCCGGCACAGCTCCAGCGCCCGGGGCGAGATCCTGCGCGCGATGGAATCGCGCACGCGCGCGGCCCGCTCCCCGTCCGTGCCCACGCAGCGCTCCGCGCCCAGCAGGGCGGGCACGTCGCTTTCCGCCGTGATGCAAAGCGGCGTTTCCCGCCGGTACACGCTGTCGTACACACAGCACAGAAAGCCCTCAAAGCTGCCGTCGTAGCGGTAACAGACGGCCTGCGCCCCGCCGCCTACATCGCCGCCGCCAGGCACTTGACCGATTCCTCCACCGCCTCCGTGAGGCTGCGCACGTCTCCCCCGCCCGGCAGCAGCCCCAGATCATGGAACATGGACAGCTGCTCCACCCCGAAGCGGTCCACCGCGGGGTCCATCAGCGCGCGCACGGTGCTCTCCCTGCTTTGCAGCAGCGGGGGGCGGTAGCCCGCGGCGGTGATGAAATGCCGCGCCCGCCGCAGCACGATGCCCATGCGCCGCAGCTGCTCCAGGTCGACCTTTCCCTGCCGCCTGGCGGCCACGATCCTGCGCGCCCCCAGCGGGCCGATGCCCGGCACGCGCAGCAGCAGGTCCTGCGGGGCGCGGTTGACATCCACGGGGAAGCGCTCCATGTGGTTCACCGCCCAGTTGCTCTTGGGGTCCAGATAGGGGTTCAGGCTGGGCAGAGCGGGGCTCAGGATCTCCTCCGCCTCAAAGCCGTACTGGCGCATCAGAAAATCCGCCTGATACAGGCGATGCTCGCGCAAAAGCGGCGGCTTGGTATCAAGCGAGGGCAGCAGGCTGTCCGCCACCGCCGGGATATAGGCGGAGTAAAACACCCTTTTCAGGCCGTACTTCCGGTACATGGCCGCGCTCAGGCGGATGATCTGGTAATCGCTCTCCGGGCTCGCGCCGATGATCAGCTGCGTGGATTGGCCCGCCGGGGCAAAGCGCCCGGCCTCCCCCGGGCGGCAAAGGGCAAGGCTTTCCTCCTCCCGCTCGCGCGCGATCTGCCCCATCGGCAGCAGGATGGCCTCCCTTCGCTTGTTGGGGCACAGCCGCCTCAGGCTCTCCTCGCTGGGCAGCTCGATGTTCACGCTCAGCCGGTCGGCCAGCAGGCCCAGCTCGCGCACCAGCTGCGGCGAGGCGCCGGGGATGGCCTTGGCGTGGATGTAGCCCCGGAAGCCGTGCCCCTGCCGCAGCAGGCGCAGCGCGCCGATCATCAGCTCCATGGTATGGTCCGGGCTCTTGACCACGCCGCTTGAAAGAAACAGGCCCTCGATGTAGTTGCGCCTGTAAAAGCCCATGGTCAGCCCCGCCAGCTCCTCAGGCGTGAAGGCGGCCCGCGGCTTTTCAAGGCTGGAGCGATTCACGCAGTACTTGCAGTCAAACACGCATTCGTTGCTCAGCAGCACCTTGAGCAGGCTGATGCAGCGCCCGTCCGCCGAAAAGGAGTGGCAGCAGCCCATCGGCAGCGCGAAGCCCGGCCTGTCCGCCCCGGATGAGGTGCAGGCCGCGTCATACTTGGCACCGTCCGCCAGGATGCTCAGCTTCTCCATCAGGTCCATGCCCTGTTCTCCTTTCATAAAAGGGAACAATTGTTCTCTTATATCGTATCATACCTCCCTTCCGCCCTTTTGTAAAGGGCCTTGCAGCGCGAATCCTGCTGATTGAAGGCTCATACTGAATAAAAACCTTGGCGCACAGGCAGACGAAGGTTTTTCCGCTTTTGCAAGGCCGGGCGAAGGAGGCGCAGCGGCGCTGCGCCGACTGAACGGGACAGCGCAATAGCGGAAAAGAACGGGCCGATCAAAGCGCTAAGGTTTGAGTTCAGTATAAATCCGTCGGGTCGAAAGTTGAAAATCCGTAGGGTTGAAAATCGAAAATATGTCGGGTTGAAAACTGCAAATCTGTCGGGTTGAAATTGCCAAATCTGTCGGGTCGCGGTATACTGGACGCGAGGTGAAGGCGATGAAACAGCAGGACTACCGCCCAAGGATCATTGACGCCCAGATCGACCGATACCTGTCTGTCTTCGGAGCCGTCAGCATCGAAGGCCCTAAATGGTGCGGCAAGACCTGGGCCTCCTCCCACCACAGCAAAAGCAGCATCTTTCTTGGCGACCCGGCGGGCAATTTTCAAAACAAGAATCTGGCCCTTCTCTCGCCCGATCTGGTGTTGAGCGGCGAACAGCCGCGTCTGATCGACGAATGGCAGGAGGTTCCCCCGCTGTGGGACGCCGTGCGTCACAGGGTAGACCAATCCTCCGGAAAGGGTCAGTTCATCCTCACGGGCTCGGCCACGCCCAACCATAAGGGCGTGCTGCACAGCGGCGCGGGCCGCATTGCCCGGCTGCGAATGCGCCCCATGTCGCTGTGGGAATCGGGCGATTCCTCGGGCGAGGTGTCCCTGGAGGCCCTGTGCCGGCATCAGGAGCTGCCGGCTCTGATGACGGGCGAGGTGGCTCTCGACCGCCTGACGGGCTCATTGTGCGCGGCGGCTGGCCGGCTGCCATCGGCCTGTCCGCTTCCGAAGGGAGGCTGATGGCAGAGCAATACCTGAGGGCCGTCATCGAAGACGATGTTTACCGTATGGACGGCGTCAGGCGGGATACGGGCAAGATGCTGCTTCTTCTTCGCTCGCTGGCCCGCAACGAAAGCACCACCGCCACCAACCGAAAGCTGAAAAACGATATCAAGGCCATCGATGATGAGGATTTGGACGGCGAGACGGTGGCCGTCTACCTGGACATCTTCGCGCGGCTGTACCTGACGGATAACCAGCCGCCCTTTTCCTCGTCCATCCGTTCCTCTGTCCGCGTCAAGCAGGCCGAGAAACGCCACTTTGCCGACCCTTCGCTCGCCTGCGCGCTGCTGAGGGCCTCGCCCGAGCAGCTGATCGGCGATCTGAAAACGCTGGGCTTTCTCTTTGAGGCCATGGTGGAAAGGGACCTGCGCATCTACGCGGAATCCTTCGGCGCTTCCCTCTACCACTATCAGGACTACGCCGGCCGTGAAGCGGACGCCATCATCGCCCTGGAAGACGGGCGCTGGTGCGCCTTTGAGATCAAGCTGGGCGCGAATCAGATCGACGCTGCTGCGGAAAGCCTGCTGGCGCTGAAAGACGCGATCGCGGCGGAAAAAAACGCAAAGCTTCCCTCCCTCCTGTGCGTCGTCTGCGGTCTGAGCAGCGCGGCCTATCAAAGGCCGGACGGCGTCTATGTGCTTCCCGTCACGGCGCTGAAACCCTGAGGGGGCATGAGAAGCTCACCGCCAGGCAATAACAGGCCGCCGGAATCCTTTTGAGGCAAAAGATCATTTGCGAAAGGATATCCTGCGGCTGAGTTTTGTGCTGATCGGACAAGCATCCCATAAATCCGTAGGGTTGAAAACCGAAAATCTTTCAGGTTGAAAACCGAAAATCTGTCGGGTTGAAATTGCTAAATCCGTCGGACCGGCGAGCAGAAAAAATCCCCTCCCGTTTGGCGCGGAAGGGGATGTCGGCGGGCCGGGGCTGAGGATCAGTTGCTCAGCCTGTCGAGGTATTCCTTGATGTCGGCCTTTTCGGTCCAGCCTGTGATGGCGGCTTCCCAGGCCTCGGTCTGCTTGCTTTCCAGCAGCTCGTCGTGCACGGCCTGCTTCACGCTGTCATAGTTCACGGGGCCGGGGGTGATGTCGGCGGCGTACTGCACGATGTAGTAGCCGTAGATGCCCTGGGAGGGCTCGGCCACGTCGCCCGGGGCGGCCAGGGCCATGGCGGGCTTCACAAAGGCCTCGTCAAAGCTGGCAAAGCCCTCGCGGATGGCGTAGCCCTGGCTGGGCATCCCCTCGTCCTCGTTGAACTCGGCGACCAGGGCGTCAAAATCCTCCCCGGCGGAGGCGCGGTTGTACACCTCCTGGGCCTTGGGCAGTATGTTCTCATAGCCCTTGTTGCGGGCGGCCAGCAGCTCCTGCGCCAGCTTGTCGGCCTTTTCCTGGGCGGCGGTCACGGCCGCGGCCAGCTCGGGGGCCTTATCCTCCAGCGCCTTCTTCTCATCCTCGCCCAGGCCCTCGGCCGCCAGCGCGCTGTCATTGGCGCTTACGGCGTCCTTTGCGGTCTCAAGCTCGGTGTCGGCGGTGGTCTTCTCGCCCTGGATGCGGTCGATCTCCGTCTGGTCCTCCGTGGTGAATTTGATCAGCACCTGCTTGACATAGCGGTAGCCCTCGGGCGCGTAGTAGGGCGATTTGCCGCCGTTGACGTCCGTGCCGTAGCTATCGGGGTTCTCCTCATAGGAGGTCCTGTCGGCCTCCACCTTGCCGTCATAAGCGGCCCTGGTCTCATCCTCGCTCACGGCGACATCCTTCACGGTGTCGGCGCGCAGCTTGTCCTCGACCATCTGCTCGCTCAGCGAGGCCTCGATGCTCTCCCTGGTGTTGCCGGTCTGCTCGGCCAGGGTGGCCAGCTCCTTGTCCAGCGCCTCGCCCTCCAGCTCGGTGTCCGCCAGATAGTAGCTCTTCAGCTGATCCAGCACATCCTGATAGCTGCTGTCCGTATCCTCGGCCAGCTTGGCCTTGTCCTCGTCCGTCAGCTGATCGAGCCCCAGCGCCGCCGCCTGCTGGCGGATCAGCTCCTGCCGGACCACCTGATCCCTGGCGCTGGACTGCAGCTCGTCATAGTCGATCGCCGCGGCTTGCAGGCCGTACATCTGGTACATCTGCTGCAGCTGCAGCTCCTGGTTGAGCAGCGTGTTGTAGACGGCGTTGAAGGACTGCTTGTCCACCTGCTGACCGTTGATCTCCAGTATCACCTGCCTGGCATCCACCTCCGGGTCCTTCACCACCAGGGAACAGCCGCTCAGCAGCAGCGATAGCGCCAGTACAAACAGGAGCAGGGTCTTCTTCATCGAATCGATCTCCATTCACTTACAGTATCGGGCCGCGGGCCCGCGAATTCATGCTGTTTATTATAGCCATATCTTTGCCTCAGGGCAAGGACGGCCGAAAGGCGAATGTAAAATCATTGTGTCCTCAGCGTGAATGATGCAGGGATGCGTTCACCGCCCGCCTGTGGTATAATCCGCCCGGCGCGCCGCGCCAATGAAATCAAGGAGTACGCCATGCCGACCACCACTCTGGCCATCATCCTCTTTGTCGCCACCTACATCGGCCTTCTGGCCCTGCCCGATCTGCGGGCCTACGTGGCCCTGGGCTCCGCCGCGCTGTTCGTGGCCCTGGGCATCCTGCCCCTTGCGGAGCTGCTGCCCGCCGTGGATTGGAACGTGATCCTGATGATCGCGGGCACCATGGGCACCGTTTCGCTGTTCATCCAGTCGCGTATGCCGGCGCGCCTGGCCGATCTGATCATCGCGCGGGTGCCCGATGTGAAGTGGGCCATCATCAGCCTGTCGGTGTTCGCCGGGCTGATCTCCGCCTTTGTGGACAATGTGGCCACCGTGCTGATGGTGGCCCCGGTGGCGCTGGGCATCGCCAAAAAGCTCGGCATCTCGCCCGTCACCAGCATCATCGCCATCGCCATCGCCTCCAACCTGGAGGGAGCGGCCACGCTGGTGGGCGACACCACCTCCATCCTGCTGGGCGGCTACACAGGCATGAACTTCCTTGACTTTTTCTTCATGGAGGGCCGCGTGGGCCTGTTCTTCACCGTGCAGCTGGCCGTGCTGGCCGCCACGCTGGTGCTGCTCATGATGCTGCGCGGCGAGAGCCAGCCCATCAGCGCCAGCCCGGCGGAAGAAGTAAAGGATTATTTTCCCACCTGGCTGCTGCTGCTCACCGTGGCGCTGCTGGTCGTGGCCTCCCTGCTGCCCATCCCGGACGGCTTCCCCATCAACGGCGTCATCTGCGCGGGCACCTACCTGCTGGGCCTTGGCCGCTGCCTGCTGAAGCGGGACACGAAGCAGGCGCTGAGCTCGCTGAGGGAGATCGATCTGTTCACCCTGCTTCTGCTGGCCAGCCTGTTCTGCGTGATCGCGGGCGTGCGCCGCGCCGGCGTGATCGACCTGGTGGCGCAGCTCTTCCTCACCGTCAGCGGCGGCAATCTCTTCCTGATGTACACGCTGATCGTGTGGTTTTCCGTGCTGCTGTCGGCCTTCATCGACAACATCCCCTATGTGGCCACCATGCTGCCCGTGGTGACGGCGCTCAACGCCTCGCTGGGCATGGAGGGCAGCTACCTGCTCTATTTCGGCCTGCTGGCGGGCGCCACGCTGGGCGGCAACCTGACGCCCATCGGCGCCTCGGCCAACATCGCGGCGCTGGGCATCCTGCGCCGGGAGGGGCATCAGGTGAAGGCCGGCACCTTCATGCGCCTGAGCATCCCCTACACGCTGGCCGCCGTGACCTGCGGCTACCTGCTGATCTGGCTGATCTGGAAGCCCTGAGGCAGGAGAAGGGGCGCAAAACCCGCCCGGCCCTTAAAAAAAAAGGCTCCCTATGCTCAAGGATCCCCGCCGCGCGGCCCGCGCCCGGCGGGATTCTTTTTTCCCGGCCCGCGCAGCGCGCCCTGCCCTCTCTCCCTTGTCAGGGCGGGCCGCTTGCGCTATATTGTGCGTAATGACGGGAGGGATGGATATGTCCCCGATGATGAGCATCATGGCGGCTGCCCCCGCGACGGGCGCGCCGGGAGATATCAGGGCCAATGAACGGGAAATTGCCCGCCTGATCGCGCGGGCGAGGGAGCGCGGGGCGCGCCTGCTGGCGCTGCCCGAGCTGTGCCTGAGCGCATCCGGCTGCGGCAGCCTGTTTGAACAGGATTTTTTCAACGAGGAGGCGGAGCGGGCCGCGCTGCGCCTTTCGGAAAGCTGCCGGGGGCTCTGCTGCCTGATCGGCCTGCCGCTGCGGGATGGAGCCGGGCGCTTCAGCGCCATGCTGGCGGTGGAGGACGGGAGGCTTCTGGGCCTCTGGCTGCGCGGCCTGCCTCTGCCGCACCGGCCCGGCTGCCCGCGGACGGAGAGGGACAGCCTGGTCTTTGGCGGAGAGGCGCTGCCCGTGCTCAACGGGCGGCTGCTGCGCCTGTCGGGCGGCGAAAGCCTGGCCCTGTCCTTCTCGGGCGAAGACAGGGCGGAGGAAGAGGCCGCGGCCTGCTGCCTGGCGGGCGCGGATATCTGCGTCTTTCCCGCGGCGCGGCCAGCACTGGCGGGCGGCGCGCAGGCCCGGCGGATCGCCGCCCTGAGGGCCTCGGCGCGGGGCTGCGTCTGCGTGATGCTGAGCGCGGGGGCCAACGAATCCTCCACCGACTGCTGCTTTGACGGGCAGGCGCTGATCGCGCGGGATGGCCTGCTGGCCGAGGCCGCGCCCTTTGCCTTCGGCGAGGCGCTGAGCGGCGAGGCCCGGCCCTGGGAGGGGCCGATGCAGCTGCCGCCGCCGGAGCCCGCCGCGCCCTACGCCCCGCCGCCGGGGCCGCAGCGCAGCCAGTGGCGGCGCGAGGCGGTCGAAATTGCCGCGCAGGCGCTGCGCCTGCGCATGAGGCGCATCGGCACGAATAAGCTGCTGCTGGGCCTCTCCGGCGGGCTGGATTCGGCCATGGCGCTCCTGATCTGCTGCCGCGCCTGCGAATTGGCGGGGCTGGACCCCGGGGAGGCGGTGCTGCCCTACGCGCTGCCGGGCCCGGGCTCGGGCAGCCGCACGCAGGCCAATTCGCGCGACCTGGCCGCGGCCCTCGGCCTCACGCTGCGGCGCGTAAGCATCTCGCGCAGCGTGGCGCTGCACCTTGAGGAGATCGGCCACGCGGGGCAGCGCGACACCGCCTTTGAAAACGCCCAGGCCCGCGAGCGCACGCAGATCCTGATGGATCTGGCCAACCTCTGCGGCGGCCTGATGGTGGGCACGGGCGACCTGAGCGAGCTGGCCCTGGGCTTCACCACCTTCGGCGGCGACCACCTGAGCATGTACTGCGTGAACGGCGGGCTGTACAAGAGCGCCATCCGCCTGATCCTGTCGGGGATGGCGGACGAAGACGGCAGGCCGGCGCTTTCGGCCGCGCTGCGCGCCATCCTCGACACCCCCGTCAGCCCCGAGCTGCTGCCGGGCGAGGGCGGCAGCATCGCGCAGAGGACGGAAGACATCGTGGGCCCCTACGAGCTGAACGACTTCTTCCTGCACCATCTGCTGTCGGGCGAGGGCTCGCCCCGCGCGCTGGTCGCTCTGGCGGAAGGGGCCTTCGGGGGCAGGTACGGCAGGGGAGAGCTGATCGACCGGCTGGCCGCGCTGCTGCGGCGCTTCTTCGCCGCGCAGTTCAAGCGCAGCTGCATGCCGGACGGGCCGCAGATACTGCCCGTCTCGCTGTCGCCGCGCGGCGGCTTTCTGATGCCGTCGGACGCCTCGGCCGCGCTGTGGCTGCGCGAAACGGACAGGATGAAGGAGGGGGACTGAATATGCGCGAGAATCTGACCATGATGACGGACCTGTACCAGCTCACCATGATGTACGGCTATTACAGGAAGGGGCTGTCCAGGCGGCGCGCGGTGTTTTACATGTTTTACCGCCCGGCCGAGGGGCTGAACTACGCGGTGGCCGCGGGCATGGCCCAACTGAGGGATTACGTGGCGGGCCTGCGCTTTGAGGAGGAGGACCTGACCTACCTGAGCAGTCTCGGGCTGTTTGACCGGGGCTTTCTCGATTCGCTGCGGGATTTCCGCTTCACAGGCAGCATCGACGCGGTGCGCGAGGGCGATTTCATCTTCCCCGGCGAGCCCATCGTGCGGGTGGACGCGGAGCTTTCTCAGGCGCAGCTGGTGGAAACGGCGCTGCTCACGCTGGTAGGCCACCAGACCCTGATCGCCACCAAGGCCAACCGCATCGTGCGCGCCGCGCAGGGCGACCCGGTGATGGAATTCGGCCTGCGCCGCGCCCAGGGGCCGGACGCGGGCACGCTGGGCGCGCGGGCGGCGGTGATCGGCGGCTGCGGCTCCACCAGCAACGTGCTCACGGGCCAGCTCTTCGGCGTGCCCGTCAGCGGCACCCACGCCCACAGCTGGGTGATGAGCTTTGACAGCGAGCTGGAGGCCTTCCGCGCCTACGCGGACTGCTTCCCGGACAAGACCCTGCTGCTGGTGGATACCTACGACACCCTGCGCTCCGGCCTGCCCAACGCGATCCGGGTCTTCCGCGAGCAGCGGCAAAAGGGCTATGAGCCGCTGGGCATCCGCATGGATTCGGGCGACCTGGCCTACCTGAGCCGCAGGGCGCGCGAGATGCTGGACGAGGCGGGCTTCCCCAAGGCCCGCATCTGCGCCAGCAACGACCTGGACGAGTACCTGATCCGCGATCTCAAGCTGCAGGGCGCGAAGATCGACCTGTGGGGCGTGGGCACCAGGCTGATCACCTCACAGGGGCGCTCCGCGCTGGGCGGCGTGTACAAGCTGTGCGCGCTGGAGGAGGACGGCCGCCTCGTGCCCAGGATCAAGCTGAGCGACACGCTGGAAAAGGTGACGCTGCCGGGCAAGAACAGCCTGTACCGGCTCTATGACAGGGACGGCATGGCCACGGCCGATCTGATCGCCCCGCATGGGGAGCGCATCGACTTTTCCGCCCCCCTCACCATCTTTGACCCGCAGGAGCCCTGGAAGCGCATGACCCTCACGGAGTATACCGCCCGCCCCATGCTGGCCCCACTGTTTGTAAACGGCGAAAAGCAGCCCATCGAGGAGAGCCCGCTCGCCCTGAGCGCCTACCGCGCCTCGCAGGAGAAGACCATCTGGGAGGAGCACCTGCGCCCCCTGAACCCGCACCCCTACAAGGTGGACCTGTCCGACAGCCTGTGGGCGCTCCGCAGGGACTTCATGGAAAAAAGGCCGGGCTGACCGAAAAGGCCCGGTCACAGGAAACAATCAAGCGGCAACAAGGAAAGGACCCCGCAGCCCAAAGCTCCCGCCTGCCCGGCGGGAGCTTTGCTTTTTGTATTCAATTAAAGTTCTTTGAGGTTCGGAACTTTCTTTCAAGAAAGTTCCGAAAAATCCCCGTTCCCGTCCGTATCTCCTTCGTCCTCCGCCCGTTCACCTGTCAAAGCGCATCACTTCTTCGATCTTCAGCTCGCCGCTGTCATCCTGGATGAGGCCGAGGATGCGGGCCTTGTCCTCGCCCTGGGCGGGGATGGGGCGGAAGTCGTTGGCGGGCTTGATGCCCGTGGTGAGCACGGGGATGAGGCGCAGGGTGGTGCTGCGGAGGGTTTTGCCCTCAAAGTCGAGTATCACCTGGGCCATCAGGCCGTCAAATTCCGTCAGCTCCAGGTTGCCGCCGAAGCTGAAATTGCCCAGGCTGTAGACGATGAGGCCCTGCTTGTACTGCTCGATGCCCTGCACCACGTGGGGATGCATGCCGATGATCAGGTCGGCCCCGGCGTCGATGATGGCGCGGGCCATCTTTTCCTGCAGGGCGTTGCGGTGGCGGTCATACTCCTTGCCGCCGTGGATGGTGTAGACGATGTAATCGCAGCCGGCGGCCCTGAGGGCGGAGATCTCCTGCGAGGGCAGCTCCGGCTTTTGCCGCCAGATGGTCTCGCGGATGCCGCCGAAGCCGATCTTAAGGCCCTGATGCTCGTGGATGTAGATATCGCCGTAGCCGAAATAGGGCACGCCCACGCCCTCCAGGGCCTTCTTGGTGCTGTCGTAGCCCGCGCGGCCGTAGTCCTTGGCGTGGTTGTTGGCCAGGCCCGCCAGCTCGATGCTGCCCGCGGGCAGTATGGCGGCAAACTCCACCGGCCCGCGGAACCAGTGCAGGCGCTTCTCCTGCTTGCCGCGGGTATCGTCCTTGAGCACGCCCTCCAGGTTGATCACGCTCAGGTCGTCCGCGGCGAGGATCTCCTGCACGCCGGAAAAGGGCCAGGCATAGCCCTCCCGCTCGATGTAGCCGTAGAAGGATTCAGGCTTTTTGCGGCTTTTTTCCTCGCTGCCCAGCACGCTGTCGCCCGAAAAGGTCATCACAAAGCGGGTCTGCCCCTCGGGCGCCTGCTCCGGCTCGGGCAGCGGCTCCGGGGCCGGCTCGGGCAGGGCGGCCGCTTCTTCGGCGGCCTGCGCCGTCTCGGCGGCGGCCGGGGCGATCGCCGCGGGGGCCTCCGCGCTCAGCGAGAGCAGCGCGGGCAGATCGGGCCGGGCCAGGGCGATGTCCGGGTCCCTGTGGCCCAGCTCGGCCAGGCGGTCGCGCCGCGCCTGCGGGTCGTCCAGCACCAGCACCTTGGTGCCGCGGGGCAGGTTCTGCCACAGCCAGAGGGCGTTCAGGCCCTCGGCGCTCTCGGCCGCCTGCACGCGCACGCAGCCGTGGGAGGCCTTGGAGCCCAGATCGGGCAGCTGGCCGCTGTAATCGCGCACGCCGCCTGATTTCTTGCAGCCCATCTCGTGGATCAGGTTGCCGCCGTCGATGCGGATGGCATAGTCGTAGCGGTAGCCCTCGCTGGAAAAGCCCGGCACGTGCTTCTGGGTGAAGAAGGCGCCGGCGCGCGTCTCGCGGAAGAGCTTGTTGCGCGCCATCAGCCCGGTGCTGACGCTGAGGCGGCCTATCAGCCTCGCGCCGCCCGGGGCGGTCTCATCCGCCTGATAGACCAGCATCTGCTGGGTGTTCTTGTCGATCAGGATGCCGTACTGGGGGTTGGGCACCTGCATTTTGAGGCGCTCGGCGGGGATGTAGCCCGTGATGTAGCTGCCGTCCTCGCTGGCGTAGGCCCCCACTTTGACGTAGCCGTCCTCCTCCGGCGCCAGCACGATCACGCCGGCGGTCTGCCCGTGCACATGGCCGATCTTCCTGCCGCCGGGCCTGTCATAGACGGCCTCGTGGTAAAGCTCGCC
>DBQV01000025.1:136743-139884 GCA_002305755.1 Christensenella sp. UBA1385
GGCTCGACCAGGCGGTTCTTCACCCGCCCGTCCCAGCCAAAGCTGGTGGGCTTTTCGCCCTCGCGGTTCAGCGTCCACACCGCCAGCGCCTTGCCCTCGGGCTTGCCGCGGAACAGGGATATGCGCAGGCTGCCCGTCTTTTTCAGGGCAAAATCGATGGCGAAATCCTCAAACAGATCCTGCGAGATGCTGCTATGAGAGGGCAGGCAGTAGAGCAGCGGCCCGTCCGCGGCCGCCGTCTCCTCCGCAAGGGCCGGCAGGGCCAGCAGCGCCAGCAGCGCCGCCAGGGCGATCAGCCGCCTTGCCTGATTGGGGGTCATCATGTCCTTCCTCCTGTGCGTCGGCGCCGCTCAAAGCCTGTGATACGGCAAGGCCGGGCGGTATCGGCCGCCCGGCCGGGAGACGCGGTTTATTTTTTCGGCTTGATCTTGCCCGCCACCATGCGCGCCGCGTAGTCATAATCCTCGCGGGGCAGGTTGAGCGTCATGAACACAAAACCGTAGGGGCGGTACAGCTTGATTCGCCCGGCGCGGGGGCGCAGGGCATAGCGCCTGGCATCCTGCCAGACCAGGTATTCCTCGTGGGCCATGTAGAAGGGCTGGCCGTCCGCGTTCTGCTGGATGGCCCGGGGATCATACCTGAGACCCCTGGCCAGGCAGCGCAGGCGGCCGGGGCGTATCCAGGTGCGCTTGAGCACGCCCTTGGGGTCCATCACATACTGCACATTTTCATGGCCCTGCGCGGCCAGCACCAGCAGCGCCACGCCCACCGCGGCGAAATACAGCTGCACCATCTGCGGCAGTATGCCCGAATCCGTCAGGAAGATCAGCGCGCGGGCGCCCGTGATGACGTATTCCAGCGCCAGCATCACCAGGATCAGCACCGCCAGGGCGATCAGCGGCAGGCGGAACACCTGGCCCAGCTTCACCGCGTCGCCCAGGGCGGGCCGGTAGTCCGACCAGATGTAGCGCGCGGCCGTGCCCGGCAGGCTTCTGCCGCAGCTCTCGCAGACATTGTTCACGTTCTGCCGCTGGCACTTGCCGCAGTAGTAGATCAGCATGCTCCCCCTGTTTCCTTCCGTTGATGATAATTTGTATCAAGTATACCACCTGCCGCGGAGGGGCGCAAACGCGGGCGGCGTTTTGTTACAATTGGGGCTGTGGTAAAGGGCCGTGTCAGGCCTCCGTCCTCCTCACGATCACGCCGCCCTCCATGTGCAGCACGGTGTCGCAGGCGCGGCGGATATCCTCGGCGCTGTGGCTGGCGATCAGGATGGTCTTGCCCTCATCGCGCAGCTGCGCGATAAGGCCGTGCACCTCCTCCATGGAGTGCGTGTCCATCGCGTTGAAGGGCTCATCCAGCAGCAGCACATCCGGGCTCTCCATCACCGCCTGCGCAAAGCCAAGGCGCTGGCGCATACCCAGGCTGTATTTGCCCACGGGCTTTTTTTCGTCCGGGTCAAGGCCCACGGCGCGCATCGCCCGGGCCGCCCGCTCCTCCTCGCGCCTGCCGCTCACCGCCATCAGCAGCTTCAGGTTGTTCATGCCGCTGAGATGGTCAAGAAAGCCCGGCTCCTCGATGATGACGCCCGTCGCGGGGGAAAAATCCGCCGTCCGGTCATAGACGGCCCGCGCCTTTTGGCGCCGCAGGCGGCGCAGCGCGCTCCTGCCGCCGATCAGGCAGCCGTTCACCGTCACATAGCCGCTGTCGGGCTGGGTAAAGCCGCAGATGCACCGCATCAGCGTGGTCTTGCCGCAGCCATTGGGGCCGACCAGGCCGTACACCCTGCCGGGGAGGAAGCTGCAGTCCACCTCTTTGAGCGCCGGGTTGGCGCCGTAGGTTTTGGATACCTTCTTCACTTCGATCATTGCTCAGTTCCTTCCGTTAAATCTGAGTTCCGTTCTCCTGACAATGGGGAACATCGCGCCAATCAGCAGCGCCACCACGCCGCCCATCCCCGCCAGCGCGCGCCATACCGCGGCCAGCGCGCGCTCGCGCCTGACGCTGTTCATGATGATCATGATGTTTGAGGTGCTCACCGGCAGGTACAACCCAGGCACGCTTTCCCACATCACCGTCACGTGCAGGAAAAACAGGCTCAGGTAGATCATCAGCCCCAAATTCGGCGCCCCCAGCAGCGAGCACAGCAGGATCAGCATCAGGTACATCATATAGTAGAGAAACATCACGCCAAAGGCCAGCAGCGAGGCGCTCAGCGGGCTGAGCCCGCTGTCGGTCACCACCTCGGGGATCAGGCGGACCAGGTAGGGGTCGTTCGTCCGGGCGAAGCGCTCCACGTCGCTCCAGCCCGTGCCCGGCGACAGATGGGGCAGGGTAAAGGCCATATACACGGCCAGCAGCAGCAGGAGCATCAGCGCCAGCGCCAGCGCGCAAAAGAAGATCAGGCTCCACAGCCAGCGCACGCGGGAGGATCGGATCAGCAGATGGTTCTGCAGCGCCGTTCGCCGCGGCACCTCAGACAGCAGCATCATGACCACCGCGCTCATCATGGTCAGCGAGGTGGTAAAGCCGCGGCTCAGGTAAAAGAAGACCGTTTCCCCGAAATACACCCGGTCCACCTGCGAGGCAAAGAATTCTCCGTAGTCTGCGGCAATGCCGGATGAATAGATCAGCAGCAGCACGATCAGCACCGTGGTGCGCGGCGTGCGCAGCCAGGCGCCCATCTGCCCGCGCAGCAGGGCCATCATCCGGTTCGCCCTCTTTGACATCCTATCCATGGCGCATCCTCCTTTCGATCCCCAGGCGATAGGCGGCGGCGCTCAGGGCCATCATCCCCGCCAGGGCGGCCAGCGCCTGCCACAGCACCTCCGCCGTCAGCCCGTCGTTGTACAGGTCGCTGATAGAGGGGACGTTCAGGCCGAATATCCTGAAGAACGAGCCGCCCGAGCTGGCGTTGATCAGCAGCGCGGGCGCCATCAGCGCCAGCAGCTTGTCCGGCATCCACACCGCCGCCGCCAGCGACAGCCAGGCGACGCACGCCCCGTTGAGCGCGATGCCCAGCCCCGTGGATATGTAGATGGGCAGCGCGTGCGCCACCGTGTACCAATCGTAATGGAGACTGCCCTCCGAAAAGTAGTTGTAGTGCATGGGGTAAAGCACCGGGTCGACCGGCAGGGCGAT
>DBQV01000066.1 GCA_002305755.1 Christensenella sp. UBA1385
GGGCACGGGCGTAGGCTCGGGCGTAGGGCGGGGCGTATGCTGCGGCAGCACGGCGTCCGTGGCGAACAGGGCGTTCCAGGTGGTTTCGTCCACCGTGCCGCTGTCCGCAAGGCCGTTCTGCTTCTGGAAGGCCTTCACGGCCGCCTGCGTCTGCTTATAGTAGCCGCCGGTCGGCTTGCGGTCAAAGTAGCCAAGGTAGGCCAGCTGCTCCTGCAGGGTGGTCACTTCCTTTTTCTTGCTGCCGTAGCTCAGCTTGCCGGGGAAGGTCGTATCGGGCGGGGTGGTCGGCGCGGGGGTAGGGGCCGGGGTGGCGGCCGGGTCGGGCGTGGGCAGCACCGCCTCATCGCTGAACAGTCTGTTCTGCGTGGGGATGTCCGCTAGCCCCGTCTCCTCCAGGCCGTTGAGGGCCTGGAAATCGCGCACCGCCTTGGCGGTGGCCTCGCCAAAGGTGCCGGAAACCTTGCCCGCGTAGAAGCCGAAAAACTGCAGCCTCTCCTGCACCGCGCTGACATCCGCGCCCTTATCGTCCTTTTTCAGCGGGCGGCGGAAATCATCGCTGTAGATCAGCTCCAGCAGGTCAAGGTCCGCCTCGCCCGTCTCTTCAAGCCCGTAGGCCTTCTGAACGGCCTTTACAGCCCGCTCGGTCTGGGCGAGGTAGTTGCCGGTGGCCTTGCTGTCCAGATACTTCAGGGCGCGCAGACGCTCCTGCAGCTGCTTCACATCCTCGCCCCGGTCGCCGCTTTTCAGCCCCCTCGCGTCCGAGGTCACCGTCACGGCCTCCTCCTCCGCCAAAACAGGCTCCGCCGCCATCGGCGGCAGGCAGAGGCTCAGAATCAATAACAACAAAATACCGCGCTTCATCACAAACTCCTTGAACAGCTTTCCGTTTCATTGTAATATTTTGGAAATATTTTTGCAAGAAAAAATCCATGGATCGGTCATCTCCGGCCGATTCATGGATCGATAAACCACTAAACGCAAGCCGCTTCGGGGCACGGCACAAACCTCGTACAGATTTTTTCTGCCTCAGCGTCCAAAGCTCTCTTCAATATAAAAGTGTCCGACCCTATGTCAAAAACTCCGCGTCTTTAGGGCTTCAGCCCCTCTTCCTCCGCCAGCTTGTTGCCCATCACCACCCCCATCATGGAGGCCATCATCAGCCCCCGCGTCCAGCCGCTGGAATCGCCCAGGGCGTAGAAATTGGCAATGCTGGTGTTGAGCTGCGCGTCCATCTTGATGCGGTTGGAGTAGAATTTCAGCTCCGGCGAATACAGCAGCGTCTCATGCGCGGCAAAGCCGGGCACCACCTGGTCCATGGCCTTGATGAAGTTGAGGATGTTGGTCATGGCGCGGTAGGGCATGGCGGCGGTGATGTCGCCCGCCACGGCGTCGGGCAGGGTGGGCCGCACGTTGGAGTGCATCAGCTCCTTCTCCCAGGTGCGCTTGCCGTCAAGGATATCGCCGAAGCGCTGCACCAGGATCTGCCCGTTGGCCAGCATATTGGTCAGCTCGCCCACCTTCTGCGCGTAGGCGATGGGCTGGTTGAAGGGATAGCTGAAATTGTGTGAGCAGAGGATGGACAAATTGGTGTTGTCGCTCTTTCTTTCCTTATAGCTGTGGCCGTTGACCACGGCCAGGTCGTTGTCATAATTTTCCTGGCTGACAAAGCCGCCCGGGTTCTGGCAGAAGGTGCGCACCTTGTCGCGGAAGGGCTGGGGATAGCCCACCAGCTTGCTTTCGTACAGCGCGCGGTTGACCTCTTCCATCACCTCGTTGCGCACCTCCACCCGCACGCCGATATCAACGGTGCCGGGCTGATGGGCGATGCCGTGCTCCTCGCAGAGCTTTTCAAGCCAGTCCGCTCCGCGCCGGCCGGTGGCCACCACGGTGGAACCCGCCAGGATCTCGACGCTCTCGCCGCCGCGCGCGGGCTCGGCGTGCACGCCAAGGCAGGCGCCGTTTTCAAGGATCAGGTTGGTGCAGTTATAGCCAAAGAGAATCTCGACCCCGTGGTCGATAAGATACTTCTGGATGGCGCCGTAGATCTCCTGCGCCTTTTCCGTGCCCATGTGGCGGATGGGGCAGTCAACCAGCTTGAGCCCCGCGCGGATGGCGCGGGTGCGGATCTGCTTGATCTCTTCCCCCGCCGAGATGCCCTCGATGTGCTCGTCCGCGCCGAATTCGAGGTAGATCTTATCGGTAAAGTCGATCATCCGCTGGGCGTAATTCTCGCCCAGCAGCTCCGGCAGCTGTCCCCCCACCTCATAGGAGAGGGAGAGCTTGCCGTCCGAAAAGGCGCCCGCGCCCGAAAAGCCGGTGGTGATATGGCAGGAGGGCTTGCAGTTGACGCAGCGGCCGGTCTTATCCTTGGGGCAGTGGCGCTTTTCGATGGCCGCGCCCTTCTCCACCATGATGATATGCCGCCGGCTGCCCCGCCTGATCAGTTGAAGCGCGGTAAAAATGCCGGCCGGCCCGGCCCCGATGATCACCAGATCGCACTGCATGACAAATACTCCTCTCGCTGCCCCTGAACCATGTATCCGCTTTTTCTTCAGCCTGATACTTTCGTATTTTAAACGAGCGGCTGCGGAAAGTCAATCGCGCGCAGCGGGCGCGTGGGCAGTGCAGGCCAAAAAGCAGTTGACGGATGCGGACGCCCTGCGCTATAATTCTTTTACGGTCGCCATCCGCCGTGCAAGCGGCGAACGCCAAGGCGAGATGTGCGAAGGGGGGGAAACAAGTGTCTGAAATTCGCGTAAAGGAAAACGAAACGCTGGAAAGCGCTCTGAAGCGCTTCAAGCGCCAATGCGCCCGCTCGGGTGTCCTGGCCGAGGTGCGCAAGCGCGAGCATTATGAAAAGCCCAGCGTCAAGCGCAAGAAAAAGATGGAAGCAGCCCGCAAGCGCAAATATTGATTTCTTGCCCATAAAAGAAGCGGCCCGCGCGGCGGCTTCTTTTTTGTTGCGCCGTCCGGCGGCCTGCCTTATAATTTGGTTTCCGCAGGCGAAAAGCCGCGGACAAAGGAAGAAAGCATGGAATCATCCGATCGCATCGTCGTCATCGGCGCGGGGCACGCGGGCTGCGAGGCCGCGCTGGCCGCGGCGCGCCTGGGCTGCGAAACGCTGCTGCTCACTCTCAGCATCGACGCCATCGCCCTCATGCCCTGCAACCCCTCCATCGGCGGCACGGGCAAGGGCCAGCTGGTGCGCGAGGTGGACGCGCTGGGCGGCGAGATGGGCCTGGCGGCGGACGACTGCCTGCTGCAGGGGCGTATGCTGAACACCGCCAAGGGCCCCGCCGTGCACAGCCTGCGCGCGCAGGAAGATAAGTTCGCCTACCACCGCCGCATGATGCGGGCCGTCTTCTCACAGGAGCGCCTCAGCGTGCGCCAGGGCGAGGCAGCCGAGGTCCTCACCGAGGGCGGCCGCGTCAGCGGCGTCAGAACCACCACGGGCGATATCATCGCCGCGCGCTGTGTGGTGGTGGCGGCGGGCGTGTACCTCAAAAGCCGCGTCATCATCGGCGAAGTGAGCCGCGAATCCGGCCCCCAGGGCCTGCAGCCGGCGGGCAGCCTGTCGCAGAGCCTGCGCGATCTGGGCTTTTCTCTGCGCCGCTTCAAGACCGGCACCCCCGCGCGCGTGGACGCGCGCAGCATCGACTTTTCCAAAATGGAAGTGCAGCAGGGCGACAGCCCGGTGGTGCCCTTCTCCTTTCTGACCGACCGCGCGCCCGAAAACAAGGCCGTGTGCTACCTCACCTATACCAATGAGCGCACGCACGAGATCATCCGCCAGAATATCCACCGCTCCCCCATGTTCTCAGGAGCCATCAAGGGCACCGGCGCGCGCTACTGCCCCTCCATCGAGGACAAGGT
>DBQV01000018.1:0-1654 GCA_002305755.1 Christensenella sp. UBA1385
GGCCAGATTGACGGACGATCCGCCGAGCGCCGCTTCACCATCCCGTTGCGGGCTGATGCCTCGCTGATCGGCAAGGAAATGCTGAACCGCCTGATGCCCGATCTGCGCATCTGAGCCGACTTTTCCGGCGAAAAATGGAACATGAGCTATGAACAGCACTATGTAATCACCGCCATCGTCCCCCGCAGCAGCGAGCGTGTTGCCATGTGGGGCACCATGCGCAGGGAAGGCGCGCTGAGCAGGATGCCGCATAGCCAAAGAAAGGGCGGCCGCCCACATCATAAGCAGCCGCCCGGCCTGTCTGAGAGTACCTTTCCTTCAGCCTCGGAAAGCGGATCATCCCACCCTCCGCAGCGGTTTTCAGTCTTCTTAGCCTTAACCCTTCACCGCGCCAACCAGCATGCCCTTGACAAAATACTTTTGCAGGAAGGGGTAGAGGATGATGATCGGCAGCGTGGAGGTGATGATGACGGCCGATTTCACCGCGATGGCCACGGTCATGTTCTCGCCCACGCCACTGGCCTCGCCGCCCACCATCTGCGTGCCGTTGACGATGTTGCGCAGCAGCAGCATCACAGGGTACTGCTCGCTCTTGAGGTAGATCAGCGAGTAGAACCAGTCGTTCCAGAAGAACACGGCGGTATACAGTCCGACGGTGGCCAGCGCCGCCGTCAGCAGCGGCAGGATGATCTTGAACAGGATGCCGAAGTAGCTCAGGCCGTCGATGCGGGCGGCTTCCTCCAGCTCCTCCGGGATGGTCTTGATGAAATTGATGAGGATGATCAGATTGAACTGATTGATGGCAAAGGGCAGCAGCATGGCCCAGACCGTGCCCGTCAGCTTCAGGTTGGACATCAGCAGATAGTTGGGGATCAGGCCGCCGCCAAAGAACATGGAAAAGATCACCAGCCGCATCACCAGCTTCTGCCCCTTCAGCTTTGGCTTGCTCAGCGGGTAGGCGAAAATCACCATCACCACCAGAGAGATCAGGGTGCCTCCGCTCGCGTAGATCAGCGTGTTCTTATAGGCCCTGAAAAAGTTGGGATAGCGGAAAATCTGCTTATAGGCATCCAGCTGGAAGCCCACGGGGAAGATCGTGACCTCGCTGTTGAGGATGGCCTTGGCCGATGAGAAGCTCATGGCGATGATGTACAGGAAGGGGAACACGCAGCTGACCAGCACGATGCCCATCACCAGCCAGATCACAATGTCCAGCGCCAGGCTCCTGTCCTTGATGTGGGTGCTCTTCTTGCGCATGGCTGCCTCCTTAATAGATACTCTCGCCGGTCAGCTTGCGGCAGGCATAGTTGGAACCGGCCACCAGAATCAGGCCGATCACGCCGCCGAACAGGCCGATGGCCGTGGCGTAGCTGTACTGAGGCGTCAGCGCCTCGATGCCCATGCGGTACACATAGGTATCGATGATATCGGACACCACCATGTTGGACGCGGTCTGCATCAGCAGCACCTTTTCAAAGCCCAGCGAAAGCAGATGGCCGATCCTCATGATGAACATCACGATGATGGTGGGCAGTATGCTGGGGATGGTCACGTATTTCATCAGCTGGAAGCGCGTGGCGCCGTCGATGCGCGCCGCCTCATACAGATCGCCCGGCACGCCTGTGATGGCCGCCAGGTAGATGATGGCGGACCA
>DBQV01000018.1:1704-3872 GCA_002305755.1 Christensenella sp. UBA1385
TTGGGCGACAGCAGCTCCTTGAGGATGGAGACCACCACGATGGTGGAGATGAACCTGGGCATGTAGCTGACGGTCTGCACCAGCTTTTTGAAGCGCAGGCTGCGCAGCTCATTGAGCAGTATCGCGAAGATGATCGGCACAGGGAAGTTGATCACCAGGTTCAGCACCGCCAGCTGCAGCGTGTTGCTGAATACCTTCCAAAACTCCGGCTGCCCCATGAACTGCTGGAAATACCTGTTCCACGGTTTCGCCCAGGAGACGCCGTAGGGCCCAGTCTGCGGCTTGAACCTTCTGAAGGCCAGTATGTTGCCAAACATCGGCACATACTTGAACAGCAGGAAATAGGCCAGCGGCAGCAGCATCACGTACAGCTGCCAGTTATTGATAAGATTCCTGCGCACGGCAGAGGCAAAGTCGCCCCGGCGGGCCGTCCTCCCCGATCGATCGGCTGTGCTCTGTTGCATATCGCGTTCCTTTCAAAAGGGCCGCCCAGGATGAGCCCGGGGCGGCCGTTGCCCAGTTCGGTGAAAACCCGCGGAGAAGGGCCGAAGCCCCTCTCCGCGCGCGGCAATGCCGCCTGGCAATCAGTACTTGTACTCGTTGTAGGTATCCACGTACTTCTGGATGCCCTTGTCGGTCATGTCCTTCACAAAGGCGTCCCAATCTTTCTCGATGTCCTTGGTGCCGGAGATGAATTCCTCATTCCATACCACAAAGGCATCCAGCAGGGTGGTGCGCAGGCCGGCCAGCTCTTCAGCCACTTCGTCCTCGAAGGTGGGCACGGGCACCACGTAGGGGATGGCGTTCATCTCCATCACCTGGCGGTTCACCTCGGCATAGTCCTCGCCGTACTTGGTGAATTCCTGCTCGATGTACCATACCAGCTGCAGGCCGCCGCAGCCCGTGCCGTAGGCGTTCTGCATGTACTTGTAGATGCCCTCGGGCGCGTTCAGGATGGTGTCGTTGTAGACCACCTTGCCGTCCACCATGGTGTAGCTGTCGCCTTCAACGCCCAGGCACCAGATCTTGGCCGCTTCCTTGCTGTAGAACACTTCATCAACCTTCTTGATGATCTCTTTGAAGTTGTCCTTCTTGAGCAGCTGGATGGGGAAGATCACGCCGCCCTCGGTCTGGCTGCGCTCGCGGGTATAAGCGCCGCGGCTGCCTTCCTGCGGGGGATAGAGCTTGAACTTGATGCCATCGATGTTGCTGGCAGCTTCCCAGCCGCCCATCTGATCGTACCAGCCGAACACGGCGCAGGCCTGGCCGGTGGCCAGTTTCTTGGCGGTGGAGGCGTCGTCCTGCTCCAGCTCGATGTCCAGCAGGCCCTCGGCGCGCAGCTTGCGCATGTAGGTGATGTAATCCTTATAGTTCTGGGAGATCGCGCCGGCGAAGTACTCGTTCTTGTCATAGTCCCAGGAGAGGACGCCGGTGCCGGTGGAGGAGTTCTTGCCCAGAGAGATGCCCCAGGCGGGCATCATCATGCGCTCGATCACGCGCAGGCCGACCACGCTGGTCAGCGGCTGGCTGTCCGGGTTCTCTTCCTTGTAGGCCTTCAGGATCTGATACAGATCCTCGTAGGTCTTGGGGGTCTCAAAGCCCTTTTTCTGCATGAAGTCTTCGCGCAGGACCAGGCCGCAGTCATAGAAGGGCTTGTCCTTCAGGCCGGGCATATAGTACAGCTTGCCGTCGCCCAGGTAGCGGGTCTTCAGCTCTTCTTCAAGGCCCATCTCCTTGATGCGCTCCATGAAGTTGGGCATCAGATCGAAATAATCGGACACGGGCACCATCGTGCCGGCCAGCGCGTAGGAGGCATAGCTGCCGCCGGTGGACAGGTACAGCATCACGTCGGGCGCGTTTTCGCCCGTGTTCAGCACGTTGGCCACCTTCGTGGCATAGTCTGCCGAAGGGATGGGTTCAAAGGCCAGCTTGCAGTTGAACCGCTTTTCCAGTTCAACGATGGCCGGCCAGTCCTGTTTGAAGGGCAGGGTCGCGTTGTCGGAGTAGAAGAGGGTGATGGTAATGGGATCTTCTGCCATCGCGCCAAAGGGGATCAGACCCATCATCATGATGAGAACCAGGAGCAGGGAGAGCTTTTTCTTCACGGAATACCTCCTACTTCTTTTCGTCGCACGGACGAGTATTTTGTCCGCCGGAGCGAACTTTTT
>DBQV01000018.1:3886-5261 GCA_002305755.1 Christensenella sp. UBA1385
GCAAAAAGCCTCGCCTCCAGCCTGTCTTCCGCTCCGCTTGCGCAGCCCTGCGGCAACAGATATAATCAGGCAAAATCGGAAAGATCGGGGAGAGACAAGTCATGAACGGCATTGAAGCGCTGCTTGAGCGGCTGCTCAAGGACGGCCTGGACGGCAAAACCTATTCCGCGGCTTCAGCCTGCGTGGGCCGGGGAGACGAGATACTGGCCGGTGCCACGGTGGGCACGCTCTACGAGGGCGGCCCCGCTGCCGATGCCGACACGCGCTTTGACATGGCCTCGGTCACCAAGATCATAGGCCCCACCATGCTCAGCCTGATGGCACTTGACGAAGGGCGGCTCACGCTGTTTGACACGGTGGGCAGGTTTCTGGACGCCCCGGAGGAGCAGGCGGACATCACGGTACGGGATCTGCTGACCCATACCTCCGGTCTGCTGCCCCACGTACTGCTGAGCGAGCAGGGCAGGCTGCCCGAAGAAGCGGCCGAACTGATCCTCCGCCTTCCCCCGGCCGGCGAGCGCGGCGTGGTGCGCTACAGCTGCCTGGGCTTCATCGTGCTGGGCCGCATCCTGGAAAAGGTCTTCGGCCGCCCGCTGGGTGAGCTGGTGCGGGAAAGGGTGCTCGCGCCGCTGGGCATGAACGCCACGGGCTATAACCCAAGGGGCGGCAACATCGCCTCCACCTCGCTGGATCCCGTGACCGGCGATCCCGTCATGGGCCTTGTCAACGATGAAAACGCGCTGTTCCTGGGCGGCGTCTCCGCCAACGCCGGCATCTTTTCCACGGCAGGGGACATGGCAAAATACGCCTCCATGCTGGCCGCGGGCGGAAGGGGCCTTGTCTCCCCCGCCGTCTTCCAAAAGGCGCTGCGCAACTATACCCCGGGGCAGGACCAGCACAGGGGCCTGGGCTTCCACCTGGGCGGCTCGGACGGCTGCTACCTGGGCGACCTCCTCCCGGACGTCTCCTTCGGCCACACCGGCTTCACCGGCACCTCCGTGGCGGTCGACCCCACCACCGGCTTTTTCGCGGTCATCCTCACCAACCGTACCTTCCTCACCCGCGACAACCCCGCCCACCTGCGCTTCCGCCGCCGCGCGCACAACGCGCTGTACGCGGCGTTTCAGAGGGAATATATACACTAGGCGCTGATGCCATCCTTTTCTGTCAGCTCTCTCCATCGCAGAGCATTCCGCCGCATATACTTTTACAGCATTACGTCGATTTTTTCGATCCGAATAGAGCATTTTGGGAGCATCCATTTTGGGCTGCCCTTTGGTTTGCTAAGAAAATATAACGGAATACCATTTCGTGAGTATCCCTGACAGAACGCTAACAACTTGGAATTTGGTGTTAACAAGAATCAAGAATAAAA